>NZ_JBOCUM010000014.1:0-368576 GCF_050606005.1 Rahnella sp. PAMC25617 | reverse complement strand
CTCCGTTCAGCTGAATTTTGAGCACGCCAGTCAACTTTTCTAAAAGATGAAAAACAATCTGCCTTTGAATTTAAGATCGTGCGGGCGATTCAGAAAGCTTGCTGAACGGAGCGGCCTGGAGACCAAAGGCTCCAGGACCGAGAGAAGGAACCGCAAAGCGGCAAGATTTCCAGCCTGTCGCCGCGGCAACTGAAACATAGCCAGCGAGCGGAGCGCGCAGTGAAAGAGCCGGAGATTCCTAAGAGGCGCGGCGATAGGCGCCTCTTAGGGCCAGTTTGGGTGGCAACCCAAGGTCTTGACGTTGAGGCCAGTTTGGGTGGCAACCCAAGGTGTTGTCGGTGTGGGCTGCGAGCCCACGACCTTGAATCCGATTTTAAATTCCAGAGCGCCTCAGGTCGCTCACCTGCAAAACCTGATATCCGAAGAAGGGCGCACTTGCTGCGCCCTGGATTAACCCGCTATTCAGAGGTAGCCGCTCTTTTGTATGCAGGCCTTAACGGCCTATCAACAAACTCCATTGTGACTGGATTAAAGTAACGACTAGGCCAAATCGTGGAGGGAGGAACTCCAATTGCCTGACCGATCAGCAATTCGCCTTTTGGCCACGGGCGGGACAAGGCATTTGACAAAGTGGATGAACCCAACCCTGCCGCGCGTGATACTGCGGCCAAAGTGGTACCTTTTTTGCGCAGTGCCGCAATGATGTCGGCAGGATGCCAGTCCTGAAAAGGAAAAGATATTTTGGGTGGATAGTTTGTGGTCATTTCGCAGTTTCCGTTGCAAAGCGATGAGATAGCTATCACAAGAGGTGCAAATCTCTGGGGGGTGATAGCTCAGACGGAGTTTGCACTACCGGGCACAACGGATGCCGGCCAGTCCGGAGACTGCCCCCTCTGAGCCACCATTGAGACGTGCATATTACACGAAAGCGTAATATGCAACAGGTGTGCAAAGGCCTCGACATATAACGTAAAGTATATATATCGACGTTGTGACATCCGGGGTGCAAATCCCGGCCACGGATTTTGCCGTAGCAAATCCACTATAGCGTAAATAGGTAGCGTAAACCAAGCGGATAAAAACGGGCATAAATGTTGATTTAATTAGGGTTTTTAGCTGTTCAGCTAATAGCAAAAAAAGCCTCCCGCATCAGGGGAGGCTGTATCCATTGCTATCAGCGGGTTGGATGATTTACTTCTACCGCACGCAAATCAAACAATAATACTTCTGCCTGATCTCCGTCGGTAAAGGTCAGTTTATCTTCCTGACGAACCCGCGCACCGTCACCGGTTCTGAACTCAATACCGTTCACTTTAATGCTACCGCGAGCCACATGGATGTAGGCATAACGGTTCGGGTCAAGATTAACTGTCGCCTGTTCCGCGCCATCGAAGAAACCGGCGTAAATCTTCATATCCTGACGAACGGTCAGCGAGCCTGAGTCACCTTTTGGCGAAACGATCAGGCGGAACTGACCACGTTTGTCCGCTTCAGGCACAGACACCTGCTGATAACCTGGTTCGGTGCCGTTTTCCGCTGGCACAATCCAGATTTGCAGGAAATGCACGCTGTCGTCGCCGGAATGGTTGAACTCACTGTGCGTCACGCCGGAGCCTGCGCTCATCAGCTGTACATCTCCCGGGACGATCACTGAGCCGGTACCCATTGAATCTTTATGCGCCAGTGCGCCTTCCAGCACGTAAGAAATGATTTCCATGTTGCTGTGCGGATGTGCGCCAAAGCCGCGTCCGGCTGCGACCTGATCATCGTTGATGACCAGCAGGTCTGAGAAACCGACCTGTTTTGGATCCCAGTAGCTGGCGAAAGAGAAGGTGTGACGGGAATGCAACCAGCCGTGGTCACCTAAGCCGCGTTGTTCAGAGAGACGTTGTTCGATCATGGTGTACTCCTCAGTGTGTCAGGGAGGAAGTGCGTTTGCGCTTCCGATGAACAGAGAATACACGTAAACTAATTTGCTCAACAATGCGGTGGTTTGACTATCACTGTCACGTTTCAGTTGACAATAATGCGGCGTGCAAAAGAGAGGGAGAAGTGATGCAGATAGAAGATCTTCGTATTTTCGTCGCGGTGATAAAAGCCGGAAGTTTCACTGCCGCTGCCGAACAGCTGTTGTTGTCGAAACAGTACGTCAGCCGCCGCATGGCCGCACTGGAAGCGGGGCTGAATGCCCGTCTGCTTAACCGCAATACCCGCAAACTGTCGGTGACCGAATCCGGTCAGTTGTTTGCCGGACACGCACAGCGCATCCTCGACGATATAGCAGAAGCAGAACGGGCGGTGTCGCAAAAGCGCCAGGTGTTGCAGGGTTCTTACCGCCTGAGTATTCCGATGTCATTTGGTATCAGCCATCTTTCACCGCTGATTGCTGAATTTCTGGGGCAGCATCCGGCCATTCAGTTTCAGGTGGATCTGGTGGACCGGTATGTCGATCTGGTCGGTGAAGGCTTTGATATTGCGCTGCGTATCGGCAATCTGGCCGATTCTTCGCTGGTGGCACGCCGTCTAGGTGAGCTGAAACGGGTGATATGTTGCAGCCCGCAGTATCTGGAACGCATGGGGACGCCGCAAACGCCGGAAGACCTGCTGCAACATCAGTGTCTGCGTTATGGCCGTGAAGGGCAGACGGGCTGGGAGCTGGATCATAACGGCAAGCGCCGGTTATTCGAGGTGCGGGGGCCAATTGTCAGCAACAACGGTGAAGTGCTGCGCGATGCAGCCGTGGCCGGACTCGGGCTGGTGTTATTGCCAGAATTCATCGTCGGACCGGCGTTGCAGTATGGCGCACTGGTGCGGGTGCTGGACGATTTCCACCCCGGCGCGCTGGATCTGCATGCCATTTATCCGCAGCACCGCCAGCGCAGCGAAGTCACCCGCGTGTTTCTGGACTTTTTACAGGAGCGGCTTAAAGCGCAGCGCGTCTCTGCGGCATGATTTGCCTGATAAAGACCGCCCGGAACGAAAACCCTGCTCAGGCAAGTTGGCAGGATCAGGCAAGAAATAAAGAGAACTGTGGCTTGCTGCTGCGGGCTTTAAATCTATAGTAAATGGGTCATTAACATTTCAGGAGCTGACTGATGAAAACTGTTGGATTTGCGGCCTACGATCCTAAAAAACCGCTTGCCCCGTTCGCCTTTGAGCGTCGCGGCCTGCGTGATAACGATGTGGCAATGGAAATTCTGTACTGCGGTGTCTGCCATTCAGATTTGCATACGGCGAGAAATGACTGGGGCTGGAGCTATTATCCGATTGTTCCCGGCCATGAAATTGTCGGACGCGTAACGCAGACTGGCAGCCAGGTCAGCCGGTACAAGATTGGCGATCATGTCGCGGTTGGTTGCATGGTGGACAGCTGTCAGGAATGCGATCAGTGTAAAAAAGGCGAAGAACAGCTGTGTCGTGAAGGGAATACCGGGACGTACGCCGGTTATGACCGTTTCACCAAAGAGCCGACACAGGGCGGATATTCCAAGCATTTAGTGGTGCGCGAAGAGTTCTGCCTGCGTATGCCGGAGGGGTTAGATCTCTCCAAAGCTGCGCCATTGCTGTGTGCCGGGATCACCACCTGGTCGCCGCTCAAAACCTGGAACGTCAAACCGGGCAGCCGTGTGGGCGTGATTGGTCTGGGCGGTCTGGGTCATATGGCGGTGAAACTGGCGGTCGGTCTGGGTGCGGATGTCACCGTGGTCAGCCGTTCGAATGCCAAAGAAGCCGACGCACTGGCCCTGGGTGCTAACCGTCTGCTGGTCAGCGCGGACAGCGACGCCATGGCGCAGGCACACGATCATTTCGATTTAATCATCGATACCGTGCCGGTAAAACATGACGTCACGCCGTACCTGCCGTTGCTGGATGTGGATGGCACGCTGGTGCTGGTCGGGCAGGTCGGACCGATGGACGAGTTCAACACCGTTCCGCTGCTTTTAGGTCGTCGTCGCGTGGCCGGTTCGCCAATCGGCGGGATCCGCGAAACTCAGGAAATGCTCGATTTCTGCGCTGAGAAAAACATTCTGCCGGATTGTGAAATGATCCGTATGGATGAAATCAACGAAGCGTTCGAGCGCATGGAAAAAGCGGACGTGCGTTATCGTTTCGTGATTGATATGGCTTCTCTGGATGCCCCTGCGACAGTCTGATCAGCAGGATCACTGAGCAGTAACAGAAACAACATTGGCTCCTGAATAAGGAGCCATTTTTTTATGCAGAAACGGGCAGCGATCCGCGTCTTTTCAGCGGCACGGTGATGAAAATCAGGCACAGCACCACCAGTCCGATACCCGTCCAGCCCAGCGCAGGCAATCTTTCGCCGACAATCAGCACCGCCAGTACTGCCGCCACAACCGGTTCCAGCAGGGTGATGGTGGTCGCCATACTCGCCGGGATCCGCGCCAGCGCATAGCCGAAACAGACGTACCCTACGAACATCGGGATCAGCGCCATGTAAACGCCGACCGCTGCATTATTCCACGACGCCAGCAGCGGGCCGCCGGTGATAAACAGCACCGGCATCAGGAACAGGCCGCCAAGTCCGAAAGTGGCGCCCATCGCGGCGCGGGAGCTTATTCCCCGCTGCATGAGATGGCGTGCCGCCCAGGAATAGAGTGCGTAAGTCAGACCGGCAAGCAGCCCGAGCCCGATCCCGGCAATGACGCCGGAACCCTGACCGGTTGCCGCATGACCGGCACTTTCGGCCACGCACAGTAAAATCATGCCCGCCACGCCGATGGCAGCGCCGGTCATCCAGCGGCGTGAAAGACGTTGCCCGTCGAGCGAATACTCAATCAGCGCCGACAACAGCGGGGCGGAACCGATAGAAATCACCGTACCCACCGTGACACCGGCCAGATGCATAGAGGCGTAAAATGCCAGCGGATAAATACCCACCGCCAGTGCGCCGGTCAGTAACATGCGCCAGTTCTGGCGAAACCGGTGGCGGGTGGCAATTATGCCTTTGGCGGAAATCAGCGCCTGCAATAATCCGCCCAGCCCCATCGCCACCGCACCGATCGCCAGCGGGCTGACGTCTGGCGCAAAGGTCGCGGCGGTTCCGGTCGACCCCCATAAAACGGATGCGAACAAAACGGCGAGGATCCCCAGCATGCGTTCCCTGCGGGCGACGATCATGACGCCTCCATCATTTCAGCGGCCATTGCCATTGCCTGACGCACGCACCGGCCATTGCCTTCCAGTCCGGCACGGGAGATCGCGCCTTCCAGCAGAAACGAAAAATGACGCGCCATCAGTTGCGCTCTGGCTTCATCAGCCGGGAACAGTTCGCAAAGATGCGCGGTCACGATCGCTTCCACCTGTTCTTTGTGTCCGCGTACGGCAACGCGTCCTGGCGCACCGGCGGGGAGTTCAGCCGCGGCGTTCAGCAATCCGCAGCCCCTGAATCCGCGTTCGTAAGAAAACTCCGCGTGATCGTCGTAAGCCTGAAAAACGGCCAGCACTTTCTCTTTCGGCGTGACCGCGTTTTTCAGTCTGCTGGCGTAAAGCTGTAACCATTCGTCGTGGCGGATTTCAATGTACGTTGCCACCAGTTCGGCCTTGGATTCGAAATTGTTGTAGAGGCTTTTTTTCGCCACTCCGGCTCTTTTGATAATGGCGTCGATACCGGTGGCGGCGATGCCGTCGTTATAAAACAGTACGCGTGCTGCGCCCAGAAGGCGGTCGCGGGCGCTTTGCGGTGAAGAGTCTGATGCGGACATAGGCTTTCTCGTCACAATGAATTTGCGGTAGGTATACCAGTCTACCTACTTGTTGTAAAGTCAGTGAATGATAAGAGAAAGTGACGATTTTGCCCGTGCCTTTATTGTGGGAAAGGGACATAATCCGGCAAAAGCCGTGGAGAGACAGCAGGTTGGACTCATCCGGCGGGCAGCATTGTCGTTAACTTTCGGAGAGAAAAATGATTCATGAATGGCTGAACACCTTACATCTTATTGCAGGCATGTTATGGACTGGCGGGTTGCTGGCGCTGGCATTGGTCAGCGTGGTGTTTCGCAGTGCGGGAACCGGCGCAAACGACGGGCTGCGGGCGCTGGCCGTCACCGTGCAAACATGGAACCGCTGTATTACCAGTCCGGCGATGATCCTGCTGTGGGTGGCGGGGATCTGGATGATTGTCAGTCACGGCAAGTTCCCGCACGCCTGGTTGCTGATCAAAATGGTGGTGGTGCTGGTGCTTTCCGCGCTGCACGGTCTGCTTTCCGGCAACTTACGTCGTCTCGCCAGCGGTCAGCCCGCTAAAGATTTTGCGCTGGTGCGCAAAGCCGGAACCGTGATTGTCATTGGCGTCATCATCATCGGCATTATGGCCATCATCCGGCCTTTCTAAGATTCTGATTTTAAAAAGTCAGGCAGATGGCAGAGCAGGAAATCCACGTGAACGCGTGGATTTTTTTATGTAGGGAGGTACAGATTATCAGTGGTGATTAATAGTCAGGTATGTTTTGTTACAATCTTGAATCTGGTGCAAGAATTGGCAGCGTATAAAATGATGTTTTGAAACACGCTGAGCTGTTGATTTAACGATGAAATGGTTAACAAAAAATGCGCTCTTGTTCTCAGTCAAAACCTGTATTGCGGCATTTTTAGCCTTATATATAGCCCTTGAACTCAATCTCGATAAACCGGCCTGGTCGATGGTGTCGGTGTACGTCATCTCACAGCTTTATTCTGCGTCAACCCTTTCCAAAGCCACGTACCGCTTTCTCGGCACCGTGCTGGGCGGCGTTTTTATCTTTCTGGTCTATCCGTTTACGGTCACCGATCCGGTGCTGTTCAGCCTGAGCGTGTCGCTGTGGGTGGCGTTTTGCCTGTATCTTTCGCTGCATGACCGCACGCCCAAAGGCTACGTTTTTATGCTGGCGGGCTACAGCGCGGCGATCATGGGATTTGCCGACGTCGATACCCCGATGTCGATCACTTATACGGTGATTTCGCGTGTCGAAGAAATCACCGTGGCGATTGTGTGCAGTACGCTGATCCACATGCTGGTGTTTCCGGTGCGCATGCGCAATTTGCTGGAGAACAGCGTCAACAACTGGTACGAAAGTGCCAAAAAGCTGTGCAATGAATTGCTGACCGTCACCGCTAAAGATCCCCTGCCGGAGCGGGAACATATTCTGGTGCAGATGGCTAACTATCCGCTTAGCGTGGAAACGCTGATTACGCACTGCGTGTTTGAAGGGGATTCCGCCCGCAGGCTGATCCGTCTGGTGATGGCACAGTATCAGCATTTGTCGTATCTGATCCCCACGCTGACGGCCATCGAAAAGCGTCTGAATCTGCTGGCCGAACAGCAAATCCCGTTTCCTGATTTTGTCTCAGAGACGTTTAGCCAGTTCCTGCTGTGGCTGAACAGCGCCGAACTCAGCGGCAACGCGAAAGGTATTCAGGCAGAAATCCGTGCCTCGCAGGCCCGCATCAAAAATCTTTATGAAAGTGGTGAAATGACACCGGAAGAAGGGCTGCTGTTCACCGGCCTGCTTGAGCGTTTGCAAAACTTTGTTCACATCACTGAATCGTATTACGGCGTAACCGAGCGGGTAACGCAGTTCAGTAAAGAAAAAAAGCGCAGCAAAATAAAACTGGGGCTCAGAAAGCATATCGATGAAGGGATGATCCTGCTTTCGGCGTTTTGCGCTTTCACCGCCACCATGATTGGCTGCCTGTTCTGGATAGGCACCGGCTGGCGCGACGGGGCATCTGCACCGATGATGGCAGCGGTTATCTGTTCGTTCTTTGCCTCGCTCGACAGCCCGATTGCCTCGATGAAAGTCTTTCTGAAAGGGGTGCTGATCGCCATCGTCATCAGCGTAATTTACGCGGTGATCTTTATCCCGATGGCGATCACCTTTGAGTCGCTGATTATCTGTCTGGCACCCGGTTTGCTGGCGCTTGGGCTGGTCATTGCTAATCCTTCGACCAATTTTATCGGCCTGATTATCGCCACGCAGATCCCAGGCTTTATCGGCATGGGGCATGATTTTAAACCTGACGTGCTGGTGATTGTGAATGCGGCCATTTCGACGATTGTCGGGATAATGATTGCGCTGCTGACCACCGCGCTTATCCGTAACAAGCGGCCTTCATGGACGGCCAAACGTGCGCTGCGCAAAGGCATCAAAGAGCTATTACAGTTCACCAGCGAAATCAAAATCAATGCGTCTTCGCTGCGCGGGCGGCAGCAATACGTCGCCAGTATGCTGGATAAAGTGAACATTATTTTGCCGCGCAACAAAGCGGATCCGTCACCTAAAGTGGCGCTGGGCGGGAATCTGATCACTGAAATCTGGCTGGGCGTGAATTGCTATGATTTTTATGCCCGGCATCAGGACGTATTGAAAAATCATAACGTTGAAACGGAAGTGCTGATGTATGAGATTAATAATTACATCAAAATGCGGCTGAAAAATATCTACATCGGACCGCCGGATTCGTTGCTCAGTGCGCTGAATCAGGCGCTGCTCAGGCTTGAAGCGTTATGTCGTGCGGACATCGAACTGTTCACGCCGCTGTTCCATCTGTTCAACATCCGTATGGCGCTGTACCCGACCGCACGCTGGCCGGAACTGGCGTAACCCGTACCGAAACTGCCCGCGCCGCTGCTCCTTAAGATGAACCAGCGGCGCGGGTTTTTATGCTTCGTTTTGTACCAGTGCAATCAGCGTGCAGGGCACCGGCGGGGTATTGCCGTCCCTGAGCACCACCAGCGTGTCGTTTTCCCGCACCGCAAACAGAGGCAGCACGCCGCTGTTTTTCTCCAGGTAATCTATCCAGCCAAAACTTGCATTCAGCTGCGTGGCTTTGATCACCGCACCTTTCGCCAGCAAAGAGCTGAGCTTCGAGTAGGTCGCGTCGCTGTTGAACAGCACTTCATGACGCTGAAAACGACTGTTTTCCTGCGAGCGGGCACCTTTCAGCGCGGGCCCGGAGCGCACGGCAAACACCTTTTCCCGGCCGAAAATATGGCCGAAATGATACACCGCCAGCGCATTCTGATGACGGTTAGGTGAAAGCGCCAATACCTGCGATACGCCGCTCAGATCGAGAAAGTTTTCTGCATGTTCTGACCACGCATTACCGTAATAGGCCGGAATGCCGTCCATCCGCGCCTGCCGGTAATATTCCCAGCTGCTGTCGGTGAGGCGCACCGGAATATCCTGCTTCATCAGCACTTTCGCCAGCATCCGTGCCACGCTGTTCGCACCGACGATCAGCACGCCGCGCGGCGTTTTCTGCTGTACCCGCAGCGCACGGGCAATCGCCCGGCTGGTCAGGCTTTGCAGCACCACGGTGCCGATGATAATGGCAAAGACCACGGTCACCAGTTTGTCGGCCTGCGGATAATTCATCCGCTGCAGCGTCAGGGCAAACAGCGAGCTGACCGCCGCCGCCACGATGCCGCGGGGTGAAATCCAGCACAGCAGCAGACGGTCACGCCAGTGCAGGGAAGAACGCCACGTCGAGACAGCAATACACAGCGGGCGGGCGATAAACTGCACCACCAGCAGCAGGCCAATCAGTGGCCAGCCCATTTCCACCAGAGCATGAATATCCAGCCGCGCCGCCAGAATAATAAACAACGCAGAAATCAGGATCGCCGAAAGTTCTTCTTTAAAGGCCAGAATGTCAGTGGTATCGACATCGCGCATATTCGCCAGCCAGATGCCCATGACGGTGACGGTCAGCATACCGGATTCATCGGCAAGGGCGTTGGAAAGCCCGAACGCGGTCAGCATGACCGCCAGTACGCCGAGGTTTTGCAGATAAGCGGGGATCCACACACGGCGCAGTGCGACGCCCAGCATGTAACCAAAAACTGAACCCAGTATCAGCCCGGCGGCAGCGGTTTCGCCCAGCGTCCAGATAAGGTGCGTCAGGGATTCGGCGTGTTCACGCAGGGTAATAAATTCAAACACCAGCAGGGTGAAAATCGCGCCCACCGGGTCAATCACAATCCCTTCCCAGCGTAGCACCTGATTAATGGCTGCATTCGGACGCACCACGCGCATTAACGGCGCAATCACCGTCGGGCCGGTCACCACGGTTACCGCGCCGACCAGTGCGGCCAGTTCCGGCTCAAAACCAAGCAGCCACCAGCAGGCGAGGCTGATCACCGCGAACGTCACCAGCATCCCGATGGTGACGAGATTACGCACCACGCCGCCCAGCCCGCGCACTTCGTCCACACGCAGCGTCAGCGCGCCTTCAAACAAAATGATAGCAACCGAAATTGACACCAGCGGAAACAGCAAATTGCCAAACAGGGCATCAGGCTGGATGAGATGCGTCACCGGACCAAGTACGACGCCCAGTAACAGTAAAGGCAGGATGGCCGGGATTTTTAATAACCACGCCAGCCACTGCGCCAGCAAGGATCCCAGACCAATGATGACCAGCATCAGCGGGGCGGATAACAGCATAATTTTTCCCTTTATTCATTTTAAATATGGCGTTCAGGCGCAATGAACGCGAAGTCACTATTTCATCAGTAAAAAGTTGTGTTTTTGTAAGTGTAGCTTACCTTTATGTTAGGAATTCGTAAGTGAAATTTCAGAATATTTAAAATTAAGTTTGAGGTAAGGAAATATTACCTCGCTCCCTTTTGCTCTCTCTTGTTCAACTTGTTTACGTTGCGCCTGACCACAACGGTCGCCTTATAAAATTCTCTTGATGGAACTGACTGATGAATAAGATCTATCGTCTGGTGTGGAGTGAAATCAGGTCTGCGTGGGTTGCCGCGCCTGAAACAACCAAAGGGCATCGCAAAGGAGCAGGACGCACAAAATTAGCGGCGACTCTGGCACTGGCCCTGACGGCAGCGCCCGCTCTGGCGGATGATGTGAACTGGGCAGATGTTTATCCGACCTATAATTTCCCGCCACTGACTAATTATGATGTTTTGCGGGAAACGGGTTTTGCTTTCACCCTTGATGGCGATACCGCCACTGCCACGCATTATGCCGCCGGAACGACGCTCAATATTCTGGGACCGATCCCGACGATTGCCGCAGGAACCAATGGCAGCGCCACGCAGTTGCTGGTGCGCAACGGGCTGATTGACAGCACCGGTGCCGATGCGGATCCGGGGCGCATCACCGTTATACAGGCGACGGATTCTAATAATCTGGTCACGCCGATCACCTCCGCCAATATCGATACCTTCAGCTATTCGACCAGTCAGGCGGTTCCGCAGCAAGATCAGGAGCTGAACGTTGTCGTGCCGGGGCTGGATGGCAGTTATGCCGTCATAAAAGTGTATGATTCCACAACGTTTTCCGCGCCCGGCACTTCACTGGTCGGTGATTTACCGCTGAACGTGTACGACCCGAATTCGTTCCATATTTACAATAATTTCGGTATCGCCAGCGTGGCTTCCACCGGTGGCACCGCCAATATTAATATCGGCGCAGACACCAGCGGCACCACGCCGATAGCCGCTGCGGCGAACACCCTCGAACTGCTGGCGAAAAACTCCACGCTGGCTAAAGCGGATGGCAGTGCCGGTGCTGCCAGCGCTGTGAACTGGCAGTCTGATAACTACGTACATTTCGCACCGGCAGCGGTGATTTCCGGTGACCTGCAAAATGAAACAGCGGTCAGCTCGCAATATAACGATTCGATTACTTTACCGAACTATGTGCTGGTAGCCGGAAGGGTTATACAGGCAGGTTCCAGAACTTTCACCATTAACTCGGCGGCAGATATTGCTGCCGTGAACGATTTCCTGCTGGGGACCAGCCGGGAAAACAGTCAGGTTCAGCTTTGGCTGACCGGCGGAGTGACGCTACCGCCACAAAACGGCGGAGCGGTGATTGATTCGCCGGTCATCGCGCAAAATACCTATAACGCCATCATTCAAAGTTTACTCAGTGCCGAGCAGCAGAACCGTGTGGATCTGACCTATCACGTGTGGTCTGACATGCTTGCCCACACCAATAACGCCACGCTGGGAACCGGCAGCCTGAACGTGATTTATGCCACCGGTGCGGATGCCACCGGCACGGTCACCAGCACCGGCAGTCTGGCGGTGGATGGCGCAACGGCGGTAATGCGTGGCGACAACGGCGCGATACTGACCAACGACGGTAACATCAATATCTGGCGCAGCAACGGCTCAAGCCCGGCGGGCGTCGGGATGATGGCGACCGACGCCACCGCGATTAACAACGGCACGTTAAACGCCGGACTGTTCCTCGAAAAAGACGGCACCAACCAGAATGTCAGTAATCAGGGCAGCATCGCCATGCAGGGGCTGGGCGCGAGTCAACTGTCTAACACCGGTTATATCAACGTTGCGCTGACCGATGGCACCACCGATGGCGCAACCGGTATGCAGGCGCAAGGCACCACCACCGCCACCAACAGCGGCAGCATTGCGGTGACAGGTAATACACATAACACTGACGGGCGCGCGAGCGGCTACGGTGCAGATATCTCCGGCGCGGCGACGTTTACTAACACCACTTCTGGCAATATTTATGTCGGGACGGATCCGGTGACCGCCAGCGCAGCGCCTTCCGCGACCACTATGGTCGGCGGTGCGGTGCAGTCCGCCGGTATCCGCACCAGCAGCACCGGCAATGTGACCAACGACGGCACCATCACGCTGGGTACACTGACGCGAAATGCGGTCGGCATGCTGGTTAATGGCGGCACAGGCGCGGTACTGAACACCGGCACTATTAACGTGCTCGGGCAAATTTTGGCAAACGGTTCGGCGGCTCAGAACTATGGCTTATCCGCTACCGACACCACCAACGTCACCAATACCGGCATTATCCGCGTGTTTGGTGAAAATAACGTGGCGATCAACCTGCTGGCCAGAACGGCAACCGCCACCGTGAATTCCTCCAGTGCAGGAACGATTACTGTCGGGGCGGCAGGCGATAATGGCGGCAGCGACAATAACCCGTATACCTACCGTAACTATGCCGTTTACGCCGAAGGGCTGAACGGCAATCAGGCGACGGCTACGGTTGATTCGGCGATAAACCTGCTATCTGCCGGGGCGATTGGTGTGCATGCGCGCGGACAGACGACCATCAACGTAGGCACTAATGCGCTCCTGAATTTCGCTAACACCAATCAGATTGGTTATTACGCCTATGGCGAGAATGCCAAAATCAATCTGGGCAGCGCCATCATCAAAGACAATGAACAGGCGGGGTCTATCCTGTTTGCTATCGACCACGGCGCGCAGTTTGACGGTGATTCCGGTAATGCCGGTCCGTATCTGCTAACAGTGACCGGTACCGGTTCAACCGGTGTATTTGCTAATGGTCTCGATACCGGCGCAGACGGTCAGCCGGGCGGTGGCGATGATTCGCTGACCACGCTCGATACCGGTCAGGCGACCATTCATGTCGGCGGCGAAAATGCGGTCGGGGTAAAAATAACGGGCGGCGCGACCGGCACTATCAATAACGGCGGCATTTTGCTGGAACATAACGACGCCACCGCCGTGGTGGTGGATGGTCGCAACTATGCCATTGACGGCACCAAAGGCGACGGTGCGGATGCGCTGGCAACGAACGTGCTTTCAAAAGTGGATATCGGCACTACCGCCAGCCAAAGCGGCATTAAAGCCTACGATATTTCGTGGCTGGGTAATGTGGATATCGAAAGTGATGGCACTGATCTTGCGGGTAATAACAATATCGGGGTTTACCTCCACGATGGCGGGATAGCCAAAAACAACGCGCCCATCAACGTAAGCGGTACTAACAATATCGGCGTGTACATTCAGGATAAAGGGACGCTGAACAATCTGCGTGATATTACGGTGACAGGTGCGGCTGGCAGTAATAATGTGGGGGTGAAAGTTCAGGGCGCAGGCGCGCAGGTCACGCAACTCGGTAACGTAACGGCCAATGGCGGTCTGGCGGCGGTGCAACTGGTGGGCGATGGCGCGTCGCTGGCGATCAGCGGCACGAATAACCATATTACGGCCAGCAACGGGGCGGACGGTATCCTGATGGACGTCGGCTCTTCTTCGCTGACGGCAAGCAATACGCAAATTGATATCAGCGGCACCGGCGCGGGCATCAACAACAACGCCGATACCTCGAACATTAACCTGACCGGCGTCACTATCAATGCCGCTGACGGCCCGGCAATCCGTACCGCCGTGACCTTCGATGCCGAGGGTTCCGGCAACCAGCTGAACGTGTCCGGCAGCGGTGCAGGCTTTGCGTTTGAACAGGCCGACGGCAGCAATACCACCGGTAATCTGACTATCGGCACCGGTTATACCATTGATGTGACCGGCGCGAACGGTAACGGTATTCTGGCGAAAACCAACGGTAGCGTGACCTCCGGTGCCGATATCACCATGGGCGCGACCGGCGGCGCGGCGATATCGGCGGTGGATGCCAGCGCCGTCACTAACAACGGCAACATCCAGACCAGCAGCAACACCAACACTTCGGTCCTTGCCACCAATGCGGGCGCGTTCACCAACAACGGCACGATCAATGCCACCGGTGCGATCAACCCGCTGGCCTTAATCCGCATCAACGGGACGGCGGCGAACCGCACCATTCTTAATACCGGAACGATTACCGACGCCAGCCCGAACTCTGTAGTGATTGACGCCAGCGGCACGGCCAGCAATAGCGTCACCAATCAGGGCACGCTCAGTGCGGCCAGCAATACCGCAACGGCGTTGCTGACCGGTAGTGGCAGTGACAACGTCACGCTTTCCGGCACGCAGGCGACCACCGGGCTGATTAATCTGGGCTCGGGCGCGGATACGTTTACCTGGAACAGCGGCACGCTTGATGGTGCGGTGGATTTCACCGGTGCAGACGGTAACGACCGCGCCAGTATCGGCGATGTCGATCTGACGACCACTTCTCATATTCTCAGCGAAGGCGGCAGCAACAGCACGCTGACGTTCACCAATACTCATGCGGGCGCGGGTTCAGCGCAGATTGGCTCGCTGGCGGCCGATGCGTTGCCGGTGACTAATATTGGTACCGGCTGGAGCACGCTGACGGTGACCGGCACCGACGCGGACGTGCAGGTGGTGGATAATCTGCAACTTTCCGGCACGCCGCTGATTCAGGTCACCGGCGGCGGCACACTGCGCAGTGGTGACAACGTCACGGATACCACGCTTTCCAGCATCAATAATTACAACGTCAGCACCGACGGCGCGGACAGTCTGCTGGTGTTTAACGGCCTTTCCGCCACGCAAACCTATTCCGGTATTATCAGCGGCACCGGCGGACTGGAACGCGCAGGCGGCGGCACGACTATTCTGACCGGTGAAAATACCTACACCGGGAATACGCTGATTGACAGCGGCGGCACGCTGCAACTTGGCAACGGCGGTGCACCGGGCGCATTGTCTGAGCTGACCAACATTACTGATAACGGCGTGCTGAATATTAATCAGTCCGATACTGTTAATCTGGGCGGTGTGATCAGCGGAACCGGTGCGTTTTATCAGACCGGCAGCGGCACCACGCGGTTAAGTGGCGCGAATACTTATCAGGGCGTGACGCAGGTCAACGGCGGCACGTTGCTGGTCAACGGTGATCAGCGCGACGCATCCGGCGCAACCACGGTGGCCAGCGGCGCAACGCTCGGCGGGACCGGCACGATTGGCGGCGACGTGACGTTCGGCGCGGACAGCACGCTTTCACCGGGTGACGGCGGCGCGGGTACGCTGAATATCAACGGCAGTCTGAATCTTTCACCGACCACCAATAATAAATTCGAGCTGGGGCAGTTCACCACCGCAGGCGGTGCGCTGAATGACTTCGTGAATGTTGCCCAAAACCTGACGCTGGACGGACAACTGAATGTTACGGTTTCCGACGGCGGCAGCTTCCTGCCGGGGCTGTATCGCCTTTATAGCTATGGCGGCACGCTGACGAATAACGGTCTGGAAGTCACGACACTGCCACCGGGCAGCGACAGTACGTATGGCGTGCAGACGTCAATCCCGACTCAGGTCAACCTGGTGTTGAGTGCGCCGCAGTCAAACTCTACGCTGCAATTCTGGGACGGCGATCTGCTTGGCACCAACCACGGCGACGGCACCTCGGGTAACAATCAGGTCGATGGCGGCAACGGCGTCTGGCAGTCTCGTTCGCTGGGCGACACCAACAACTGGACCACGTCTACCGGCTTTGGTAACGACCCGTGGAGCCAGGCATCCTTCGCGGTATTCCAGGGCACGGCGGGCACGGTGACGGTCAGTAATGCGTTTAACCCGGTGCTCACCGCCGGGATGCAGTTCGACAGCGACGGCTACGTCCTTAACGGTGACCCTCTGACGATGTTCCGTTCCACAAACCTCACACCGGTTTCGGCTTACCGGGATCAGGGCGAAACGGCGGCGGATGCGTACTTCATCATCCGCGTTGGCGCGGGCGGTGCCGGTGCCGCAGATACGGCTACCATCAACGCCAATCTCGTGACCGCCGGGCCGGGCAGTCAGGTTCTGAAACTGTTTAAATCTGATCCGGGCAGGCTGATCCTGACCGGTAATAACGGTTACGCCGGTGGGACTGAAATCTTCGGCGGTACGTTGAATGTTTCCTCCGACCAGAACCTCGGGATAGCGGGCACATCGATACTGATAAACAACAACTCGACGCTACAGATTGGCGATAACTTCACCACTGACCGGTTGATTTTCCTCAGTCGTCTTGGTGGTGGTCAGTTCGATTTGTACGGTCACACCTTTACGCCAACCAGCGTGATCGGCGGGCTGGGACAGCTGACGGTGCTGGATTCTGCCGCCACAGCTAACAGCTTGCTGGAACTGAATCAGGCGAATACGTATCAGGGGCCGACCACCGTTACCGGCACTAACGGCGCAACCACCGTCGCTGTCGATGCCAATACCACCGGCGTGTTCGGCACGGCAAACAGCCTGATCACCGTTAACCAGCAAGGCACCGTCAATTTCAATAACGATGCGAACGCCGAAACCCACAGCTTCGCGCTCGACAGCGGCATTCTCACTTTCAATGACACCGCGTCGGCAGCAGACAGCATAATCAATGCCACCAACGGGGCGGCAGTCCGGCTGAACGATAATGCGAATGGCGGCAACGGGCAGTTTACGCTGGCCTCCGGCACGCAAATGAACCTCAGCGGTCAGGCAGACGGCGGCAGTTCAACCATCGACAACAGCGGGCTGGTAACCTTTGCCGGTCAGGCAACGGCGGCGGGCAGCACTATCGCTAACAACGCGGGTGGCGTGGTGAATATCGCGGACGTCAGCGACAGTACCTCAGTCGGTTCGCTTTCCGGTGCGGGGAATGTGGTGCTGGGTGCGGCGCAACTGATTGAAGGGGCGCTGAATCTCAATGACAGCATCAGCGGCATTATCAGCGGCGTTAACGGCAGCCTTGCCAAAACCGGCACCGGTACTCTGACGCTGACCGGCGACAACAATTACACCGGTGCGACCGCTGTGCAGCAGGGTGTTCTGCTGGTCAATGGCAATCAGCAGGCCGCGACCGGCGCAGTCAGCGTGGCATCAGGTGCCACATTGGGCGGTAACGGCACGCTGGGCGGCAATGTCACCGTGGCAGATAACGGCCATCTGGCGGCGGGGGCTGATCTCAACAGTGTCGGCGTGCTGACCACTGGCGGGCTGGTGCTGAACCAGGACTCGCAACTTGATTTCCAGTTCGGGCAGGCCTTCACCCCAGGCGGCAGTCTCAATGACCTGATAAACGTCAACGGTGACCTGAATCTGAACGGCAAACTGAATATCACCCAGACGCCGGGCGGGACATTTGATGTCGGTATTTATCGCGTCATCAATTACACCGGCGCGCTGACCAACAATACACTGGATATAGGTACGGCTCCGGCGGCGGCAGATGACATGTATGTGCAGACGTCGGTGGCGAATCAGGTCAATCTGGTGAACCGCACCGGCGTTATCCTGCGGTTCTGGGACGGTGCGGACAGTGCCAACAAAAACGACAGCCAGATCAACGGCGGCGACGGAACCTGGCAGAACAGTTCCGGCAATGACAACTGGTCAACGGATGTCACCAATCCGGACGGGCGTTTCAACGCGCCGTTTAGCGATAACTCGTTCGCAGTCTTTGGCGGCGAGAAAGGCAATGTCACGGTGGATAACAGCCTTGGTGCAGTGACGATCAGCGGCGCACAGTTTGCCACCGACGGCTATGTGATTAACGATGGCGTGATCACCACCAGCACGGCGGACACGCAAATCCGCGTCGGCGACGGCACCACGGAAGGCGCTAAGTATGTGGCGACCATCAATTCACAAATCGCGGGCAGCGGCGGCATCGACAAAACCGACGCCGGTACCTTAATTCTCAATGGCGCGAACAACTACAGCGGCGGCACGCAAATCAGCGCCGGTACGTTGCAGGTTTCCGCCGATAATAACCTCGGGCAATCCGGCACGGGTCTTGCCTTCAACGGCGGTACGCTGCGTTACGGCAGCGCCTTTGATACCGGCCGCGCAGTGAACCTGCAAAGCGGTGGCGGCACGGTGGACACCAACGGCAATAATGTGGCGATGAACGGTGTTCTCAGCGGCGACGGCGCGCTGACTAAAACCGGCAGCGGCACCTTAACGCTGAACAGCGACAACACCTATACCGGCGTGACCACCCTCAGCGGGGGGAACCTTCAGTTGGGTAACGGCGGCGAACAGGGCAGCATCGTCGGCAATATCGTCGATAACGCCATCTTGCAGATTAACCGATCCAATCTGCTGACGCTGCCGGGCAATATTTCCGGCACCGGTCAGGTCTGGCAGCAGGGATCCGGCACAACGGTGCTGGGTGGCAGCAATACCTATTCCGGTATTACGCTGGTGCAAAGCGGCACTCTGAAGGCGAACGGCACCAATACCCTGAGCGCCAAATCCGACCATATTGTCAGCGCCGGTGCGTTGCTCGATACCGGCGGCACCAGCCAGACGGTCGGTTCTGTCATTAACCAGGGCACCATTAACCTGCGTGGCGGCGATGTGGGATCTACGCTCACCGTTAACGGCAATTATGTCGGCATGAACGGTGTGCTGAATATTGCCGCGCAGCAGCATAGTCCGGGTGTGGCTGACCGTCTGGTGATCAACGGCGGGTCGGCGACCGGCGTGACGCGTCTGGATATCGACGTCAGCCAGCTCGGGGAGCAGACCACCGGTGACGGTATTACCGTGGTTGAAGCGCTGAACGGCGCGACCACCACCGCGCAGACCACCAAAGATGCCTTCACGCTGGGTGCCGATCATCTCGATGCGGGCGCATTCCAGTACCGTCTGTTTGCCGCTAACGCACAGGGCGCGGGCGAAGACTGGTTCCTGCGGGCGAGTTATCGTCCTGAAGTGCCGGTGTTTGACGGTCTGGCAAGTATGGCCCGTCAGGCAGACCTCGCGGTGCTTGGCACACTTCATCAGCGCGTCGGCGACGAAAAACCGTATAACGCCAACACGCCGGAAGATCAGGAGGGACGTTTCTGGGCGCGTTATATCGCGCAGTCCACCCATCAGAGTCTTAACGATGCGACGTCTACCCAGTCGGATTCGCGGATGAACGGTATGCAGGCTGGTGTCGATTTGTATCAGGATCAGAGCTGGCGGGCAGGGGTTTACACCACGGTGCTGGATATCGATACCAACTATCAGGGCGCGAATTCCGGCGGTTATGGTCCGGCGGGTTACACTTCGGATACTGCGTTCTATCTGGGCGGGTACGCCACCTGGACGGCGGACAACGGTTTCTACGTCGATAACGTGTTGCAGTACGGCAATCACAGCATTGATCTCACCATGCCGGGCAGTCACGATTCGCTGAGTCCCGACGGCAATACCTATATAGCATCGGTCGAAGTGGGTAAACCGTATCAGTTGGGCGACAGCAGCTGGGCGCTGGAACCGCAGGCGCAGCTTATCTGGCAGCACAGTGATTTCGACAGCGTGATCATTCCGGGCGATGCCAAAACCCGTGCCTCAGTCAGTGCGGACGATGCGGTAATTGGCCGTCTCGGCGTGCGTCTGACAACGCAATACGACACCGAACACGGCACAGTGAAGCCGTATGTGCGGGTTAACTTGTGGCAGGAATTGTCAGACGGCAGCGACACCACCACCTACGTGAATACCAGCAACAACGCCGGTGAAACGTCACTGACGTCCGATCAGCGTTACAGCAGTACGGAAGTGGCGCTCGGTGCAACGTGGGCGGCGACCAGTGAAGTGCAGGCGTATACCGAAGTGGGTAAAAGCTACCAGAACGGCGGCTCGAAAAGTCAAATTTCCAATGACGTGAGCGGCACGGTCGGGATAAAAATCCGCTTCTGATGGCAGGGCAAGGATGCCCTTTGATTTTATATTGCGTTGAGGGGACGAAAAAAAGCCCAACAAAAAGCCCGTATCAAAACGGGCTTTTTGTTTAATGCTTAAAGTTACTGCGCAGCGGCAGACTTATTTTTTCTTACTCATTTTTTCTTATAGACGTCAGCATTGCCGTGAATTTTGTTTTTGGTGTTGCCTGAGGTTAATACGATAACATCACCGCCTTTTTTATCTGCCTTTTTGGACAGATCTTCCAGCGCGCCAGACTGAGACGTTTTATTCGAGGTGCTGACCGTACCGATTTTGGTGTACTGAGATTCTACTTTTTCGAAGTCGGCCTTTTTCATCAACTGAGCAGAAAAAGCGCTGGAAGAAATCAAGCCGGCCAGAGCCACTGCGATAACGACGCTAATTTTTTTCATGTATGCCTCAAATGTCAGAATGCCCGTTAAGGGAAGAAAATGTACTTGCCATAAGCGAATTTATAAATACCCTGTTGGCGACAAACCTTGCTGTAAAACAACGATTTATCGCTAATATTAAGTAATAGGCAAGGAAGTTAATAATTTCAAGGCTGAAATAAAATATTTAGCGATAAGTGCGTTTTTTGGCTTTTTATGCTACCTGATTTGGTACGGTGTCAGTCATTGCCCGCCAGCAGTCAGATTAATAAGGAAAGTATGTTTTCACTTGAATCTCTTGAAGCATTGATCAGAGCGCACGGGCTGCTGATTATGACGCCGCTGGCTATTCTGGAAGGGCCGGTAGTGACGGTCATCGCCGGTTATTTTGCACGTCTCGGTTATTTAAGCTTAACCGGGATTTTTGCTGTGGTCATGGCCGTGGAAGTGTTCGGGGATCTGCTTTTTTACTCGCTGGGGCGCTGGGTGATTGGCGCGGACGGCAAACCACCGCGCTGGCTTATCCGTCTCGGCCTGACGCAGGAACGGCTGGAAAAAGTGGTGAGCAGTTTTGAACGCAAAGCCGGACGATTGCTGGTGCTGGGTAAACTGACGCATTCCGCTGGCGCGCTGGTGCTGACCGCTGCGGGCATGGCGCGTATGCCGCTGGTGCCTTTTCTGTTCTATAACATTATTGCGGCCATTCCCAAGACCTTGTTTCTGCTGGCCATTGGCTGGTTGTTCGGCGATATCCTTGCCGAAGTGAATAACTGGCTCCTTTACGCCTCTTTCATCCTGCTGATTGTGGCGGGCGGAGTGATCGTGAACTGGCTGAAATCAAAACAATAAACGCGTTGATTTTCGTCTGCTTACAATTCACCCCAGTTTTTCAGCAAATTTACATTTCTCACGCAATCTGTTGCAAATCCACATACTCCAGTCCTTTCCAGCTATAGCGCCAACTGATATCAATTATCATTAATAATTTGATAATGCTTCTTGTTGCTGGAGTCACCTTTGTTAGCCACCTTTATTATCGGTCTGCGTGAGGGTCTTGAAGCCGCACTGATTGTCGGCATTATTGCGGCCTTTTTACGTAAAAACGGCAAAAGTCTTTTTGCAATGTGGGTGGGCGTCGTGCTGGCGCTGGTGCTCTCCGTGATAGTCGGTATTGCGCTGGAAGTGACAGAGCGCGCTTTGCCGCAGGCCAGTCAGGAAGGGATGGAATCGGTTATCGGCGCGATCGCGGTGTTCTTTGTCACCGGTATGATCATGTGGATGAATACCCACGCTCACAATATGAAAAAAGAGCTGGAAAGCGACGCCGCCGAGGCCATCAGCCAGTCCAGCGCCTGGGCGCTGGCCAGTATGGCGTTTCTGGCGGTGCTGAAAGAAGGTTTTGAAACCAGCGTATTTCTGCTGGCGACGTTCTCGGTGGCGCAGTCCGCGATGTGGGCCGCGGCCGGCGCAGTGATCGGCCTTATCGTAGCGGTGATCATCGGCTGCGGAATATATTTTGGCGGTATCCGCATCAACTTATCGCGTTTCTTCCGCTATACCGGTCTGTTCCTGATCCTCGTGGCAGGCGGACTGATCATCACTTCACTGCAAACCGCACACGAGGCGGGCTGGCTGAATATCGGCCAGCAGCGTATCGCGGATCTCTCGTGGCTGGTGCCGCCGGGCACTATCCGTTCCGCACTGTTCACCGGCGTGCTGGGCATTCCTCCCGATCCAAATCAGATCCAGACTGTGGCGTGGCTGCTGTATATCGGCATAGTTTCGGTGAGGGTTTACTGGCCAGCACATCGTCGTCCGGCACCGGAAAAAGCAGCGCGTCTTTCTCTGGCTTTCGCCGGTGTGATGGCGCTCGCCGCGCTGGGGCTGTTTCTGTTTTATCCCCCGTTTACCCTGCAATTGCCGGACAACGCGCCGCTGGTCAGCGACGCGCAGCAAACGCCTGCCGGTCAGGTGCAACTTCTGGTCACCGCCGGTAACGGCTATCAGCTCAGCCTGCAATCCGCCGCCGGGAAGATAACGCAGATAGCGCTGCCTGTGGAAAAAGCCACAACGGGTGAACGCGCAGGATTACCGACGCGTGAATGGAACACCAAAACGTCGCTGACGCCCGCCGGTGCGCCGGATGTCGTCTCGCTGGATCAGGTGGTGGCGCTTTACGGTAACCGTATTCCCATCGGGCTGAATCCGGCCATGCATCCGGGGCCTTATCAGGCGCAGTGGACGGTGCATTGCAACGTTCAGGCGTCTGCTGCCGGTGACAGGTTACTCGACGCCAGCGGGCAGGCGGAAGAAGTCATCACGCTTTCGGGCAGCGGCCTGCAATCGCCGCGCACGGTCACGGTGCGCACACCCACTGCCGATGTTTCTGCCTGCAACTGGCAGGTGAGCAACGCGTATCAGCAGCACGTTTCTGATGCTCTGCAACAAAGACAAACTTATCAGGACACTTATCGTTTCCGGGCTTACATGCTGCCTGCTTTGCTGGCGGTGCTGGCCCTGATTTTTGCTGTATCTGCACTGCGGGTTTTACTGCAATTCCGTCATGAACGGTTATCTGTCAGCCGGGAATATGACCTGTCATTCGGTTCCCAACCACACAAACATTTGCCAAAAAATAAAGGATAAGTAATTCATGCGTAAGAAGAATTTTAAGAAAAAAGAATCGCTGATGACCGCCGCGGGCCTGACCGCAATGTTGATGTTTTCGCTTGATGCGCCAGCCAGTGCCTCACAGGCACCGGTGACGAATGGCGTTTCGCAGGTGAATATCACCATGACCGGCGACAAGGGCGGCACCTGTGTGGTGGAACATACTTCGGCAAAAGCCGGTCCGGTGACATTTAACGTGGTCAATAAAACCGCGACGGCCATTACCGAACTGGAACTGCTGAGCAACAACCGGATTCTGGGCGAAAAAGAGAACCTGGCGCCGGGGCTTCCGGCGGTCAAATTCACCCTGACGCTGGATGGCGGCAAATATCAGATTTACTGTCCGGGCGCAGAACATGAGATGACGGATTTCACCGTGACCGGTAAAAGCGCCGCGCAACCGGCGGGCAGCACCGCAACCATTCTGGCGCAGGGCACCAAAGATTACGCCACCTACGTCAATGGCGTGGTGGATGCGATGGTGGTGGCGGTTAACCGCCTGAAAGCCGACATCGATGCTGGCGACCTGGCGACGGCCAAAGCGGATTACGCCAAAGCGCGTCCGTTCTATGAGCGTATCGAATCAGACGTGGACGGTTTTATTCTGCCGGGCTTTAAGGCGACGGATAACGCCGGCAACCTCGATTACCTGATCGACATGCGTGCTTCAAATCTCGATCCGAAGGCGGGCTGGCACGGTTTCCACGCCATCGAGCGTGACCTGTTCGGTCAGGGAAAAATTACCCCTGAAACCAAACAGCTGGCGGCTGAATTGCAGAAGAACGTCGCACAACTCGATACGCTGACCAAAGCCCTGACGTATAAACCGGAAGATCTGGCCAACGGCGCAGCAGACCTGCTGGAAGAAGTGCAGAACACAAAAATCAACGGTGAAGAAGAAGCGTTCAGCCACTTTGATCTGGTGGATTTCGCCGGTAACGTCGAAGGCGCACAACAGGCGTTTGCCTTCCTGCAACCGGGCCTGGAAAAAATCGATCCGGCGCTCACGAAGCAGGTCGCCGCGCAATTCGCAGCTGTTCATACGCTGCTGGAAACCTACCGTGATGCCAGCGTCCCTGGCGGATACAAATATTACACTGCTGAACTCAAAGCCTCTGATGCTGCGAAGCTGAGCCGTGCTATTCAGGCGTTGCAGGAACCCCTGTCTAAAATCGGTGAGAAAGTGGCGGCTAATAAGGGAGCCTGATGAATGAGTGAACAACGCGAACCGGCCAGGGAGGCCGGTAAGTTTTCCCGCCGTGATGTACTGAAAGGCGCGGTAGCCGGTGCCAGCGCCCTGGCGATCCCGACCGTTGCCCACGCGCACGGTCAGGCGGTGGCGGCACAGGATCCTGAAGACAGAATCGACCTGTCGCGTCAGTATCCGTTCTATGGTGACGGCGGGCAGGTCGGCATCACCACGCCGCCGCAGCGCCATATTATGTACATGACTTTCGATCTGACCACCACCAGCCGTCAGGATTTACAGGTCTTGCTGGCACGCTGGTCATCGGCGATTGCGCAGTTAATGAAAGGCGGCATTATCGGTCAGGTGGAACCGGCGCGTGACAGCGGCGTGGGAATGGACACCGGAGAGGCGATGGATCTCGGTCCGGCGTCACTGACCGTTACCGTCGGACTAGGCCCGCGCGTGTTCACCGACACCTTCGGGCTGGCGAAACAAAAACCACCCCTCATGCGCGAGCTGATGAAGCTGCCTAGTGATGATATGCAGCCGGAACTGACCGGTGGCGATCTCTCGTTGCAGGCTTGTGCCGACGATCCACAGGTGGCGTATCATGCCATCCGCGATTTAGTGCGTATCGCCAAAAGCACCGGCGCGGCGGCGACCCGCTGGACGGTGATGGGCTTTGGCCGAGCATCTGCCGGTAAAGGCCAGTCCACGCCGCGTAATCTGTTCGGTTTTAAAGACGGCACCCGTAACATCACCGAGAAAGCAGATTTTGATAAGTATGTCTGGATCAACGATGGCGGTCCGGCGTGGCAGCAGCAGGGCAGTTATCAGGTGGTGCGGAAAATCAAAATTCACATTGAAAGCTGGGATACAGACCGGGTCAGTGACCAGAATAACGTGTTCGGACGCCATAAAGTTTCGGGTGCGCCGCTGACCGGCACCAAAGAGTTTGATACCCCGCACTTCACCCAAAAAGATGCCGACGGCAACTTAGTTATTCCGGCAACCGCGCATATCAGTCTGGCGGCACATGAAAACAACGGCGGGATTAAAATCCTGCGCCGTTCTTATAATTACACCGACGGGCTGAATAATATGGCGCAACTTGATGCCGGATTGTTGTTCATCAGCTATCAGAAAGACCCGGCGCAGTTCGAAGCCTTGCAGACAAAACTCGGTGCATCGGACGCGCTGAATGAATACATCTCGCATATCGGTTCAGGGATCTTCTTCGTGCCACCGGCACCGAAAGAGGGCTCTTATATCGGGGCGGAGATGTTTGAGGTGTGACGGTGGAAAAGGTTTTACGCTGCATGGGTTGAGGGCAGCGTAAAACCGGTGTTGCACTCTGAGGGGCCGGTTTGTGCCAGAAGCGGGCATTGCTAACATTATCTAATACACAACAAAAAATGTCAGTCTATATGATATCATCTACTGTTTTTTAAATTCCCCACCTATCTCAGTTATTAGTATTAGATAAGGAATCAAAAAATCATGAGAGCATATAAATTTAGGTCGGCTTCTCAAATAGCATTTACCCTAGATATAATTTTTAATCGTAGGCTTTTTTGCTCTGACTGGAAAATGTTGAATGATCCAATGGAAGGGATGTTTGTTTTCTCTCATCAAACATCTGATGGTTACGACTATAAAAAGGAAATTCAGCAGATAATAGAAGAAAAGAAACGACTTAAGGTTTGTTCCCTTTCAGCTACATATGAGTCTCATTTACTTTGGGCTCACTATGCTGGGGGGTTTGATGGTTGCGCTATCGAAATTGAAATCCCAGACAATCATCACAGCATTAAACAAATTGAATATAGAGGTGTATTTGCAAATTTAGCAATGCCCAATGCTTATAGTCCTGATGAACTTGCTAACCAAGTTTTATCCTCTAAATATCGAGAATGGGATTACGAACAGGAAGTTAGAATTTTGCAAACGAATGAGTGGTTTTACTTAGATAATCCAGTTCGACGAGTAATAGCAGGGCATAGAATGCCTTTGGCATTATTTGAAGCCATGAATATAATATGCAACTCGATGGGGATTGAATTTTGCCGTACTGGAATTGGTGATGAGGGGATTGATGCCGATTATGTTGAGCCATCAAAAATTCTAACGCCGAATAATCATCTTGACTGGGGTGTACTAAAAAATGACCGATGAGTTAGGAATTTATCTGGTTAGCAGAGTGTAAGGCTCAAGATACCCGCGCTAAGCAACTAATTGATTATGAATGATTTTTATCCACAATTGCTCGAGATGAAACTATGAGCAATTGTGATATAAATGTATGTAACAGGTTTTTATATCTTCTTCCCCAGAATTAACTGTGTTGAGCGAGCCATAATTCTAAATATAAATGGCATACCCTCTGTTAGCTCATCGAGTGTTGGCGTTCGCCTGCTTGCTTCCAAAAGAATTGAACGCAGAAACTCAACTTCGGGATCACATGCGATTTCTTCATCCAATGCCTTAAGCTTGCCTTTTATTTCTTTTATCTCTGACAAACTATGGTTGAGGGTTTCACTTCCCTTTATTTCTGAAAGTATACGTCTTTCATGGTAGTTAAGTTGCTCACGGAAAAACAATGCCATACTGGCTTTCTTTACTAAAAGCTCCATTTCCTTTCTTTTTTTCTCAAGATCTAAGATTTCTTCTTGAGTTGAGTTTTTATTCGTTTTTAGGGATTTTAACTCACTAATAGTCTTAGTTATGGACTCTAATGAAGTGGCTTCAAGTTGTTCTAAATCTGACTGTGTAATAGCAGGCTTAGACAATGAATAGATGCAAACAATAGTCATTACAAAACCAACAGTAGCCATCCCATTTAAATAAATTGGTAGTTCCAATTTATTTAAATACGCAAACAAACCACCTATAATGAAATAAGCCATGCTTAATAAAACCAGTACAGTACAAAATCGCCTCATTCTAACCTCGTTAAATTTTTTAGTTTATATGGTTAACCTACTAAAACCTTGTTCCCAGCATTTCGAGCAGGAACTTTGCGTTCCTCACTTAAGCAAACTACTGCAGCGACACAATATCTTAACTTAATAAACTTAACTAGCAAGCTACTCATAACGTCCGCTGTTCGCTCTTAGCAGACCTTCAGCATCAGGTGTTTGTCTGCTGTGTGCCAGGAACGGACGTTATGCTAAACATTGATGAGATGATTCGGTTGGAGCGTACGCTTAGCCAGTTTCTTTTGCAGAATGATAACGACGATGGGGAACCCTGATGCGGATATTGCACAAACCCCCAGCAACGTGTTCATATTTTGTGGTGCTATGGCGTGCCCAGGTAATAGAAAAGCAGACAGAAAAAATGCGACCGTTGTGATCAGGTACATTATTGATGACTGCAATGAAGAGAATCCCGCTCGCTGCCTGTCATCAGGAAACTGAATGCTAACCGCCGAGGAGGAAACCAGACGACTGTAAGATGCACCGAGAAATAAAATAATAAATAGCGCCGGATGCGAATAGCCCATAACAGGTATTAGCAAAGCGAGTAAAAAAACGAAAGTTGACCCTGTAGCCAGACTCACAGCAGAAAAATGCGGAGTTAACGCGCCTGTCATTTTTGTTGACAGGTATCCTGCAACGCCCCCGGCGAAAAATAGCCATGGCAGCAGGTATTGAGAGGCCTCCAGTTGCTGGGTCATTAATGGTACCAGAACAGGAATGACCAGCATCGGGCTAAACTGTACCAGCGCATTACTGGAAGCGAACAGTAAAGTATTAACGTCGATAGGCATTGCGTGGGGTGTGTCGAAAGAGACTGGATCCTTAGGGATGATGGAAACAATCAGTGGCAATGCCAACAAACACAGCGTACTGATTAACCACAAAGCGACATGCCAGCCGTAATGAGCACACACAAATAGTATCGTGGGCGTTCCGACAATGCTTACCATCGAAAAAGATGCAATGACCGTCGCCAACATTTTTCCTCGCAAGTTAGCCGGGGCGAGATTTATCAATATACTGATACCCACCCCCATTGTTGTGCCTCCTACCAGTCCTGCGCAGAATCGTAATGCAAGAAGAAGGCTAAAGCTGGAGGTAAATGTCGTCAAAAGTGTCAGTAGGCAGAGTAGTGCCATATTGGCGATTAAAAAACGTTTCTTATTAAAACGACCAATCCAGTAAAAGGCGATAATTCCCGACAGGACCGCCCCGGAGGTATACATGCCGGATACGTAGCCTGAGAATGATACGGGAACGGCGAAGTCTGCTGCCATAAAAGCAAAAACAGGGTTGAACATCATATATTCCAGTGCATTTGTGAACTGGATAAAAGCCATTACAACGGCTATCCGCGTGAGTGTTTTATGATTAAACGTCTGTGTGACCAGTGGCATAGCAAGCAACCCTATGGATGAAAGATATCCGAGTTTAATTGCTATCAATAGCGTTGATTAGATGGTAAAAATGGCACTTATTTTTATCATATATGGGATAATTCATGCGCCCAGCTCTTGATTTTAATACCCTGAAAGTTTTCATTGCGGTGGTTGAAAGAGACAGTTTTGTTGGGGCATCTAAAGTCCTCGAAATGCCGACATCAAACGTGAGTCGTTGTATTTCTCAGTTAGAAGACAGACTGAATCTTCAGCTCATTGAGCGCAGCACCCGACATATGAAACTCACACAAGCGGGGCACCTGCTCTATACCCGGACGAAGCCATTACTGGAAGCGCTTGAACAAACTGAAACAGAATTAACGTTGCGGCAGATGCAGATCAAGGGGCCACTACGTATCTGTATTCCCAATGAAATAGGTCCTGCACTGCTGGGTTCTGTGATTGCCGATTTCGCCTGCCAGCACCCGGATCTGGAAATTAGCTGTGTCACAAATTTGTCTGGTCTTGAATCCCTGCGAGACGATCTGGATTTAGCCATTATTGTGAGCCGTGGCCAATTGGATGACAGTGATTACATAGCCCGTCATCTGGTAACTATTCCTTGCACCATCGTTGCAGCCCCCTCCGTTATTCAGCGTTATGGCATCCCTTCTCGTATACAGCAATTTGAAACATTACCCTGTATAACCACGGTAAATGCACTTAAAGGTGCTCCCTGGCAGTTTGTGAATAAAAAGGGGGGATTCGAGACGATTAAGGTTAAAGGCCATTACCGGGTAAACAGCGGAGAGATGGCAGGACGCGCAGCGGTAGCGGGTGTAGGTTTTGCTATTCTATCAAAACAGGCCTGCCAACCCTACATCGACGATGGACGGCTGATCGAGATTAAGTTTGAACAACCGCCAGCCCCACTTCAATTGTTCGCACTTTATTCAGACAGGCGTTATTTGCCCGCTAAAACACGAGCGCTTATTGAATACATACATCAGAATTTGAGCAATACATCCTTAGCGACCTGAGGATACATTAAACAGCCACAGAGAGTCCCGGAGTTACAATGGTCTCTAAATGCGGAATGTCTGCTGTTCGCTCATAGCTGCCCGTCAACTTTGTGCCAGAAGCGGACAATGTCGCTGGTTTCCTGACCCACAAAATCATTATTAATACCCAGCCCTTGTATAATATAAGTCACATAGCACCTAGAGTAAGGTAATGCGTGACGTTCGCCTGAATCGCTACCCGGGCGTAATAGGCGCTTATATGCGCTATGTGAGGCAAGATCCGACGTATAGGTTGGTTGTGTCTGTAGAGGGGCATTTTCACTCCTGACGGGCGCAGTCAGCTGCGCCCGTTATTTAGTCAATCATCAATGATGATTACTTCGCTGCATCACGTAGAGCCTTTTCAATAAAGGCGACTGAACTCTCAAGCGCCTGTACCGCTTCTGGCTGCAACGTGGAGAAGAAATGCCAGGCGTGGAACATGCCCGGCCAGACTTCCAGATTTACGCGTACGCGGTTATCCCCCAGATGAGTTGCCAGACGCATCGCGTCGGTCAGCATCAGTTCGTTTTCACCTATCTGAACGAGCACCGGCGGCAGGCCCGTTACATCAGCAAACACCGGTGATGCCATTGGATGGTTAGGCAATGCATCGCCGAGGAACGTACGTGCGAGAAAATCAAGACCCGCTTTGGTGTTCAGAGGATCAAGGCCTTCTCTGTTGGTCATAGAGACACCCGTGTGCTCAAGGTTAGCCCAGGGTGAAATAGCGACCCCGCCGGCTGGAAGTGGCAGGCCCTTGTTGCGTGCAGCAACCATAACGGTAACCACCATCGCGCCGCCCGCAGACTCGCCTGCCAGCACGATTTTACTGGCGTCAAATCCCTGTTCAATCAACCACTCATATGCACGAACGGTATCGGTAACGGGCGTAGGGAAAGGATACTCTGGTGCCAGTCGGTAATCTGGCATGTAAACCCGGGCGCCCAGCATGCTGGCATAGTTGCCACCAATACCGTGATAGCCAGCAGATTCACCGACAATGTATGCCCCACCGTGGATGTACATGACGATGGCATCGGTTTTAAGATTTTCAGGAGTCACCAGCGTTCCCGGCACGCCCCCCATATTGACCTCAGTAAAGCCAACACCTGCAGGTGCAGGATTTTTAGCCAGCATACGGGTATAGGCGTCACGCACTTCACTCATTGGCGTTACGGTATCTTCACCCGTAAGGATTGGTCCCAGACCGGCCAGGCTTTCTGACCATTCTTTTACGGCTTTCTTTGTTTGTTGATTCATCATCGGTATTCCTGTTTGTATTTGCGCTAAATTGGAACAGGAATATATAATATAACAACATTTAGGGAATGTGCTTCCCATATAAGGGTACAACAACGACCATATTGGATGAGAAAATATAGTATGGAGATCAACAGCATTGGTGATATCGCCGCGTTCGTCGCGGCTGTAAAAGCCGGGAGTTACACACACGCCGCAAGTTCCCTTGGGCTTACACGTTCTGCGATTGGTAAAAGTATCGTCCGGCTCGAAACGCGTATGGGGGTTCGTCTTCTTAACCGTACCACCCGAAGTCTGAGTCTTACCGATGAAGGGAGGGTCATGTTTGATCGTTGCCGCCAGATACTTGAGGACCTGGAAGAAGTCGATGCCGCCATGGCCATGCGCAGGGGTAAGCCAACGGGGACTCTCCGGCTGAGTGCGCCGCTTTCTTTTGGGCAGCGACATATCCTTCCCATTCTGGATATTTATCTGAAAAAGTGGCCGGAAATTCGTGCCGAAGTGTCCTTTAGCGACAGGTTTGTTGACCTGATAGAGGAAGGCTTTGATATTGCCATTCGTATAGGTGAACCTCGCGATGACTCACGTATTCTTACCCGCACGATTGCTTCGCAGCATATTGTCACTTGTGCATCCCCCGAGTACTTATCTTCACGGGGCGTTCCGGAAACACCCGCAGACTTAACCAGGCATGACACTATTTTTCTTCTGAGTGCAGAAAAGAGACGCAGTTGGCGGTTTGCGACACCGGAAGGCACTTTTGTGTATGAAGGACCCGGGCGGTTAAACCTCGACAGTTCGGAAGCCATGCGGGCATCGGCAATTTCCGGATTCGGTATCGTTCACTTACCCACCTATATGCTTGGAGAAGATTTGCGTAGCGGTAAATTGATACCGGTGCTTGAGAAGTATCCTTTCCCTCCGGAACCTATTCGACTCATTTATCCCAGTAAACGACATTTATCCCCGCGAATCCGGGCCTTTATTGACCTGCTTGTGGAAAGCTGGGAGCAAGGTTTACCTTGGGAATAAAGTATATCCAAACGCAGTTGTCCGGCAGCATTTTCAGGCACAATGTCCGCTCCTCGCTCATAGCTGCCCGTCAACTTTGTGCCAAAAGGGGACATTTTCAAATCTCGCTCTATTCATAAATGGCTACCCATTCTTTAACCTTCAAAGACTGTATTTTTTCATTTTTATACTTGTTTTTAAGAAAACTGTTGACCATGGAGAACGATCGTTCTACCTTCATCTCATGAACAAGAAGCCAACAGATACCCGCGAAAAAATCCTGACTACCGCTGAGCAATTGATTTATAGGAATGGAATTCATGCCACAGGCATGGACCTTCTGGTCAAGACCTCAGGCGTAGCAAGAAAAAGTATTTATCGCTATTTCGCGAACAAGGATGACGTGGCAGCAGCCGCGTTGAAAGAACGTGATGAACGCTGGATGCACTGGTTCAGAACTGAATCTGATAAAGGTGATACTCCTCAGAAGCGCATTTTGAATATGTTCAGTGTGCTCAGGGGCTGGTTTGATTCAGAAGGCTTTCGTGGTTGTGCTTTTATAAATACAGCCGGAGAAGTTGGTGATCATAACGACCCCATTCGTCAGATAGCAAAGCTGCATAAACAAAAATTGCTGGATTACACGCTCGATCTCACGGAGCAATTAAACATTGAGCAACCTGTCGTTCTGGCCAAACAGTTGCTGATTCTGATAGAGGGCGCAATCACCATATCCTATGTGATGGGCGATAGCAGCGCCGCCGACAGTGCAAGGGAAGTTGCGGAACGTTTGCTGGAACAGGTCTCTCCTTAGGCCTGAGTAACAAAACTGTTTCTATTTATAGTTCCAATTTTACGGGAGGTTTTACCATGTCCGATACACACATTCGCCAGCCACTTCCACCTTTCACTCACGAATCGGCGACTGAGAAAGTTCGGCTCGCTGAAGATGGCTGGAACAGCCGCGATGCCGAAAAAGTATCGCTGGCGTACTCACTGGAGACCAAATGGCGGAATCGAACAGAGTTTGCAAATAATCGTGAAGAAGCCAAAGAATTCCTCACACGTAAGTGGAACAAAGAACTTGAGTATCGTCTCATTAAAGAGTTGTGGACGTTCGGTAGTAACCGCATTGCTGTTCGATACGCTTATGAATGGCGTGACGACTCAGGTAATTGGTTTCGTTCTTACGGGAATGAAAATTGGGAATTTGAAGCAGATGGCCTGATGCACCGTCGCTTCGCCTGTATCAATGACATGCCTATCAAAGAAGGTGACCGCAAGTTTCACTGGCCCCTGGGCCGTCGACCGGATGACCATCCCGGTCTGTCGGAGTTGGGTCTGTAAATTTGACGGTTATCTCGCCAGAAGCGGACCTACAGGGGTTTTAGATGGCCACCTCAAGAAGTGGCCAACTTTTAGCGACCACTTCACTAATGATCCAGATAGAGGTAGTGCATCCAACTGGTCATACGCAGCAGTACTTTACGCATCACTGAAACATGGGCGAAATGGTCTGAGTACACGGCCACTTGTGCGTAAATACCATCAGGCAAAACGTCAATTTCATTGTTTGGCGCCAGTTCAATGATGGCAATCACGCTGTCGCTGCCCGCGACGTTACTCAGTGACTGAAGGGCGCCCTGAGCCTGATATGCCCCTCCTGGTACTACGGGAAGAATACTGGTTAATTTTCCAGAAAATACTTGCCCTGGGAGTGCATTGAATACAACTTCAGCCTCATCGCCAGCCTCCAGTCGTAGCAGCGAGTTTTGTCTGAACTGAGCTATGATTTGCCTTTTTTGCTGAGGAATAAATATCATTACCGGGCGCAGCGGAAGGGAAGCCGCATAAGTTCCAGGTCGAATCAATACCTGAGTTACATAACCGTTACTCGGGGCTCGAACGACGGTTTGCTCAAGATTATATTTAGCTTCTGCTAGCTGAGCTCTGATACTCACTATTTGCGATTGCTCCCCGTTCAGCACACTGTCTAACTGACTTCGAATCTGTGACTGCTCGGCAACCGATCCTTTCACAAGCGCATCCTGAGCCAGGTAGTTTTGCCGGGCATTATCAATATCGCTTTCAGAAAAAGGGTTTACACGCGCTTTGCTCCCGGTAAGGTAACGTTGATAGTCTTTATATAAACGATCGCGTTCGGCACTGACGCGAGATGTATTAGCGATAGCGCCCTCTAATTGTCCCTTGAGTACCTGATTATTGTGAATAGCCGTCACCAGATCAGCTTGTAATTTATCAACACGAGCCTGGAAGCGGGCTGGGTCGATCCTGAAAAGAAGGTCTCCTTTTTTCATTAACGTATTTTGTTTATTGGTTACCTCACTAACAATCCCCGTTACCTGAGGAGTAATAGGAATTGAAATAACCGCTTTCTGCGCCAAATCTGTATAGGGATGGTTGTAATTCATCAATAAAATGAGCGCGCCAATTAAAAAAACGCCACCTAAGGCCGCAGTGGGTATTGTCCATTTATTTACCGGTATTTTGAAAATCTTAAATATTGCCCACGCAAAGGCGACATAAGTCAGGATAATGAGTAAATCCATCGTGTTACTCCAATGGAGGAATGTTGGTGTTTACCAGTTTTTGTTCTAATTCCGTGACCCGTCGCTGCAACTGGGTCAAGGAAGCTTCCTGAGTTTGCATGCCCCATCCGCGTTCGGGACGATACAATGTGGCCCATATCCATAAAAACGGCCAAATAACATGTAGCGTAAATAAACTCACCCAGCCTGCCACGTGGATAGCATCAGCATGAGGATGATTTCTGGATTTGGCAATGAGATAAGGAATATCATGAAGAATAATAATCCCATAGAAGATAATGAGGAAGACTACAATAAGGACACCCAACGCAAAATAATTCAGGAACATAGCGGCCTGGAACCTTAATAAGTGGTGTTGAGTAAATAATAGACGTTAAATAACATTGCCGCCTTTTTTTTCTGTGCATTAATACACTATACTGAATGTTGACAGAGTACTTAAATTTAAATCCATGAAATTAATGCTGTTTTATTAAAGATGGACTGCTTTTCATAGTGCTTTCTCAGCACTTATTTGAAGAAAAAACATTTAATATAACTATATTCCACCAGCAAAGGGTTTTAAGGGAGCCAAGTATGGTGATGCGGTTCGCAATTTATCAGTTCAAAATGGTCATCTTATTAATACTATTACTGGTAAACGCGAAGACTTTTTCCGCCGGTGGGGACCTCATCAAGAAACGGGCCGATGCGGTTCTTTCACTGATGACCTATACGGTGGTGCCTGATATCACCGCCAGCGACCTCAATATCCGCAATACATCCAACGAGAGTACGGCGCTCTCTCTCACCCAGATCGGTGGCGGAGCTACGTTGAGTGAAACGGTCCCCATCTATCTGGAAGGTGTTCTGGGATATAGCCGATACGATCCGCAGTTTGTTGTCTCCAATGGCAGCGAGAGTCGTAATATCCCGGTCAAATGGAATAGCGTGACTGCCACCGGGGGCATCGGCTGGGACATCCGCCTGCTTAAAGATAAATTGGGGGGTAACCTGGTATTACGCCCCATCGCTAACTTTTCGTTAGGTACCGTGGCGAGCGATTTACGCATCGGCGCCCGGGCGCTTGAACGCCAAAGGGGCGGTGAGTACGACTTCCTCGACGGTGGACGCCTTAATGCCTACGGATTGGGCGGAGCACTGATGCTTGACTACGAACTGTTCTCTAAGACCCAGGATATTGACCTGGAATTACGCTATTCCTATCAGCATTTGCAAAGTTTCGCCAATAGCCCGGACGTTGTCAGCGGCAACGCCGACGCGGAAAATATCGGGTTATATCTGCGCCGTAGAGCACCAATAGCCGACTGGACGCTATTGGGTAAACCAGTACGGTATGTAATGGAAGGTGCACGTACAGAATACCTTGGAAATCAACGAGGTCAGTTGGGTTTTGATAGCTTAAATTCGTTAGGACTGGGGCTGGAACTCGACAGCAGCAAGTATGATATTGTGATCAGTCGTACACGCGTGGTCGCACGCTACATGTTCGGAAATAACACCTCGGGTTATGGTATCGGCATGGCATTCAGTTTTTGATTGCGCAACTTCGTTTTCCACTATTTTTCAATAAACCGCGCAGGACTACCGTAAGTCCATGCCGCAAACGCGGCTCACCGAAACTCCACTGATATTCAGTAATGAAAATGAGCAAATTACTGAGCGGAAAAATTGCACTGGTTACCGGCGGCACCAGCGGTATTGGTCTGGCAAGCGCAAAAGAACTGGCTGAGCAGGGCGCACAGGTGCCGCTGGGGCGTCTGGGTGAGCCGGAAGAAATTGGTAAAGTGGTGGCGTTTCTGGCTTCCGATTCTGCCAGCTTTATCAACGGGACTGAGCTGTTCGTAGACGGCGGTATGGCGCAGGTGTGATGCGCGATTAATACCAGGATAAAAAAAACCGGCCAGCGGTAATCCACAGGCCGGTTGTGCTTTTTCAGAAAGCATATCAGAACATCAATACCATCCACGGATAGGCAATCAGCATCATGCCGCCGAGGAAGATTGCACCAAAGATGGTGCCCAGACGCCAGTAGTCTTTGGTTGGCAGATAGCCGCTGCCGTAGTAAATCGGGCTCGGGCCGGTGCCGTACGGGGTGATGATCCCCATTACACCCAGCGATGTCACCATCATCAGGCAGTAAACCGGCATGTTGATGCCCGGAATGGCTGCGGCGATGGTCAGCATCGCCGGTAACAGCGCGGTGGTGTGCGCTGTGGTACTGGCGAATAAATAGTGCAGCAGGAAGAACGCAATCAGCAGCATGACGGCCGCCACCTGCGGGTCGAATCCGTTGAGCAGTTGTCCGCCTTCTTTACCCAGCCAGGCGATAAAGCCGACGCGGGCCAGACCATCCGCCAGTGCCACCAGCGTGGCAAACCATGCGAAAGTGTTCCAGGCCGGTTTATTACTGGTGATATCGTTCCAGTTCAGCACGCCGGTCCACAGCATCAGCACGACAACCAGCAGCGCAGCCATGGCAGGTTCAATCCACGATGCAGCAAAAATCCACATCAGCAGGGCAGAACAGACGAAGATCAGCAGCAGGATTTCGTTGCGTGACAGCTTACCCAGTTTGTCGAGTTCGCTTTTCGCCCAGCGCGGTACCTCATCATTGATCTTCACTTCCGGCGGGTAGAACCAGTAGGCCAGCAGCGGCATGGTCAGGATCAACAGCACGCCCAGCGGCAGGAATGCCAGGAACCACATGCCCCAGGAGATGGTAAAGCCGGTGATGCTTTTAACTAACGCCAGCGCCAGCAGGTTCGGCGCAAGTGCAGAAAGAAACATCGAGCTGGTGATACAGGCGGCGGTAATCGCTACCCACATCAGATAAGAACCGATTTTACGCGCACTCGGGTCATTGGGCTTGGAGCCGTATAACGGTGGCAGGTTGGCGATGATCGGGTAAATCGTCCCGCCGCTGCGCGCGGTGTTGGACGGCGTGAAGGGCGCCAGCAACAGGTCCGCAAAGGTAATGGCATAACCTAACGTCAGACTGCGGCGACCGAGATATTTCACCAGGATCAGCGCCAGACGGCGGCCAAACTGCGTTTTGTCATACCCTGCGGCAAACATAAACGCGCCAAAAATCAGCCAGACCGTTGAGTTACCGAAGCCGCTCACCGCCCATTTGAAGGCTTCGGTGGGCATCTTAAATTTAGGGTTGGCGATTTCTTCCGGACTGAATAACAGCCACTGGCTGAACAGGGCGATGACGACCACACCGGTCAGGCCAATTACCGCGCCCGGCAGGGGTTCGAAGATCAACCCGACAATCACGCCGACGAAGATGGCGAAGAAGTGCCATGCATAAGGTTCAAGCCCCGCAGGCACTGGCGTCAGCAGTAACAGCACCGCCACCAGCACCGGCAGGAATAGCATAATCAGATGTTTTTTTTGACTCGCGGCAGGCGGTGCGGCCTTGGCGGGATCATTCAGCGTGGATGTGGGTTTCATAAATTTTATCTGCCCGTAATTGAGAGTGAGCCTGATGCCCCGGTTATCGTGTCTTGGTTCAACGAACCCTTTATTATGCTTTATCAGAAATGTGTTGAGCGGTACGTAACGATGATGCAGCCTTTGTGAAGCAATTAAGACATTACTATTATTCTTAAGATAAATGACACGAGCCATTCACTTATATTTAAATGAATGTCATTACAAAAATTGTGGTTATTTATTTCCTGAAAGAGTCCGCTTATGTGAATGTAGAGTAAATTTGAGTAAACGCCAACATTCAATCCAACTTGCTGATTTTGCAGGTGAGATTTTTTATGTTAATCTAAAGTTGATTTTTGTCAACTCATCATTAACACTTGAAGGTGGTATTGGTTTTCATGTCGGGTAAATAAACAACTCCTGCTTCCAGCACGTTTATAACGCCAATTTCATCGCCTGATGCAAATAAATTAGCCAACAGATTTCTATATTCGCCTGCTTCGGATTGCTTAATTAATCGGTAGTTTTCTAACGATAAGTAATGCGGCTACGGAAAAATTCAAGACTTACATATTTCGGAGTTGATCATAATGAATAAGCTGACCCCGGTTCTAAATCCGCTCACGCTTCCTAACGGCGCGGTACTGAAAAACCGTCTGCTGATGGCACCCATGACCACCTGTACCGGCTTTTATGACGGTACCGTCACCAGTGAACTGGTGGAATATTACCGCGATCGTGCCGGCAGCATCGGTACCATCATCGTCGAATGTTGCTTCATAGATCGTATGGGCCCGGCGTTCCCCGGCGCTATCGCTATCGACAGCGACAACAAAATTTCCGGTCTGAAGAAAATTGCCGATGCCATTAAATCCAAAGGCTCGAAAGCGATTTTGCAGATTTACCACGGCGGCAGAATGGTGGAGCCGGAACTGATCGGCGGCCGTACGCCTGTCGCGCCAAGTGCTATCGCTGCTCCGCGTGAAGGCGCAACCCAGCCGAAAGAACTGACCGGTGAAGAAGTAGAAACCATGATCACCAAATTTGGTGATGCCGTTAACCGTGCGATTAAAGCAGGCTTCGACGGCGTGGAAATCCACGGCGCTAACACCTATCTGATCCAGCAATTCTATTCGCCGAACTCCAACCAGCGCACCGACCAATGGGGCGGTGACCGCGACAAACGCGCCCGTTTCCCGCTGGAAGTGCTGGAAATCACCCATAAGATGGCTGAACGTTTCGCCGACAACTCTTTCATTATCGGCTACCGTTTCTCGCCGGAAGAGCTGGAAGTGCCGGGCATCCGCTTCGACGACACCATGTATCTGCTGGAAAAACTCGCCGCGCGCGGGCTGGACTACGTGCATTTCTCTGTCGGTCAGTTGCTGCGTCCTTCCATCGTCGATACGCAGGATCCGACCCCGCTGATCACCAAATTCCGCGCCATGCGTTCTGAAACACTGGCCAAAGTGCCGGTAATTGGCGTCGGCGGCGTGATCAACAAAGCCGATGCCGAGAAAGGGCTGGAATACGGTTTTGACCTGATTGCCGTCGGTAAAGCCTGCATCGCCTATCCGGACTGGGCCGATCGCATCGTTAATAACGATCATCTCGAGCTGTTTATCGACAGCCACAAACGCGAAGAACTGAATATCCCTGAACCGTTGTGGCGCTTCTCACTGGTTGACGCCATGATCCGCGACACCAGCGTTACCGGCCGTAAATACAAAGCGGGCGTTTATCAGGAGAAAGTCGAAGCCGAAGCGCTGAAGCTGAAAATCAGCGTCACGCTCGACACCGACCGTATTACCGATATCGCACTGGTCAAAGACGATTCGCTGGACGTCGATTTCACCACCACGTTCGAGAGCCTGCGTACCCGTATGCTGGTCGCCAACAGTCCACACGTTGATGCGATCACCGGCGCGACCACCCAGAGTGAGGCGCTGAAAAAAGCCGTTTCCCGCGCACTGGCGACCTCCAGCAAAGAGCATGTGATTGAAGAAGGCGGCAATCCGCAGGCGCCGCAAAACTTTGACGTTGTGGTCATCGGCAGCGGCGGCGCAGGTCTGGCCGCGGCGATTCAGGCGCATGACGAAGGCGCGCATGTGGTGATTATCGAGAAGATGCCGACCATCGGCGGTAACACCATCAAAGCCTCAGTCGGGATGAATGCAGCAGAAACGCGTTTCCAGAAACTGAAAGGTATTGAAGACAGTAAAGAGCTGTTTTATGACGAAACGCTGAAAGGCGGCAAGTTCAAAAACAACCCGGTCTTGCTGCGTGAGTTTGTGGAACTGGCACCGGAAGCCGTCGAATGGCTGGCAGCGAAAGAAATTGAACTGAACGACATCACCATCACCGGCGGGATGAGCATCGACCGTACGCACCGTCCGGCGGATCGTTCCGCTGTCGGTGGCTTCCTGATCAGCGGTCTGGTGAAAAACATCAACAAGCGCGAAATCGAAGTGCTGCTTGAAACGTCAGTCGCGGAAATCCTGTCTGATAATGGCGTCGTGACAGGTGTGAAAGTGGTGGATGAATATAACGACAGCCGCATCCTGAATGCGAAAAGCGTGATAGTCGCCACCGGTGGTTTCAGTGCTAACCGTGAGATGGTGGTGAAATATCGCCCTGAACTCGATGGTTTTGTGACCACTAACCACGCGGGCGCGACCGGCAGCGGTATCGCCATGCTGCAAAAACTGGGCGCAGACACCGTGGATATGGGCGAGATTCAGATCCACCCGACGGTTGAGCAAACCACGTCCTATCTGATTTCCGAAGCTATCCGTGGCGGCGGGGCGATCCTGGTCAGTCAGGCCGGGAAGCGTTTCTACAACGAGATGGAAACCCGCGACAAAGTGTCTGCTGAAATCATCGCCTTACCGGAAAAAAGCGCGTGGGTTATTTTCGACGAACAGGTGCGGTCGAATAACAAAGCGGCCGATGAATATATCGCCAAAGGCTTTGTGATCAGCGCACCAACGCCGGAAGAACTGGCGGTGAAACTGAATATGGATCCTCAGACACTTTCTGAAACCCTGCTGCGCTACAACCTGTTTGTGGTGGAGAAAAAGGATGAAGACTTTGGCCGTACCACCGCGCTGCGTCATCCGCTCAATCAGGGACCGTTCTTTGCCATCCGCATCGCGCCGGGCGTGCATCACACCATGGGCGGTGTGACGATTAATCCGGATACCGCCGTGCTTGATGCGCAAAAACAGATGATCACCGGTGCCTGGGCCGCAGGTGAAGTGGTCGGCGGTATCCACGGCGCGAACCGCATCGGTGGTAACGCTGTCGCCGACATTATTATCTTCGGCATTCTCGCCGGTAAGAATGCGGCGGCGCTGGCGAGGCAATAATCGTCAGAATGTGAAAGGCTATAAATGCGAAAACCCACGCGTGAGCGTGGGTTTTTTTATGGAGAAGGGATGCTTCAGCCAAATGTCTCACGCACTGCCTGAATAAAACTGCGGATTTTCACAGTTTGCCTTAATCCTGCCGGTGTCAGCACATGCATAGGTCGTGAAGGCCCGTCGTAATCCGGTAACACCTGCACCAGTCGTCCCGCCCTGATTTCTTCACTCAGCACATCTTCCGGCCCCAGCGTGACGCCATATCCGCTCACGGCGGCGTGCAGCAATGCCCGCCAGTCATTGGAGCGCAGACGGCCTGCAGGCTGGATTTCCTGCATTTTCCCATCCTGGTAAAATTGCCAGCGGCAGGGTGCCTGAGGGGACCAGATACCGTAAACCAGACAGGAATGGGCGGCGAGATCCGCCGGTGTTTCAGGCACACCATTTTGCATGAGATAACCGGGGGAGGCGCAGGCAATCAGCCGGTAGGGTCGCAGCGGATAGGCAATCATCTGGCTGTCGCTGAGTTCACCAATTCGCAGGATCACTTCGTAACCTTCTTCAACCGGATCGACCATCCGGTCACTGAGCGTCAGCTCCACCTGCGTTTCGGGAAATTGCGCCAGATACTGCGTAATAAACGGTGCCAGCGAGGACGTGCCAAAAGTCACGGGCGCATTCACGCGCAAGGTGCCGGAGGGCGTGACTTTCATTTCCAGCGCGATGGCATCCGCCGCTTCGGCCTCAGAAAGCACGATCTTACAGCGTTCATAATAGCTGCGCCCGATGTCTGTCAGGTGCTGACGCCGCGTCGTGCGGTTAATCAGCGCTGTTCCCAGACGGGATTCGAGGCGCGCGATATGTTTCGCCACCATCTGCGGGGAAATGCGTAATGCTTCTGCCGCCGCCGCGAAAGAGCCCAGATCGGCAGTTCTGACGAACACATTCATGCTGGTTAAACGATCCACGATTCCCTCTTATTTGTTGTTTGTTTATGTCTGTGAAGGCGATTTATCAATAATGAGTGTGGAATTATTCTTACCCTATCGACAACAAAATGAAAGGTAAGAATCATGAAAATAGGCATTATTGGTGCAGGGTTTGTGGGCAGGGCGGTGGCTAAACTGGCGATCAAGGCCGGACATCAGGTTATGCTCAGTAATTCACGCGGCCCTCAGACGCTGTTCAGCCTGAAGCCGATGATCGGCTGTGAAATTGGTACCGCGGCAGACGCCGCTTCTTTTGGCTATGTTGTGCTGATTGCCGTGCCACTGACGGCTATCGGGCAACTGCCGGTGGCGGAAATCGGCGGAAAACCGGTAATCGATGCAGTGAATTATTACCCTGAACGCGACGGTCAGATTGCTGAACTTGATGATCAGACGACGACTACCAGCGAATATCTCGCCGATTTTCTGCCACACTCCAAAATCACCAAAGCGTTCAATGCGATTCAGATGACGGATCTCGAGAGCGACGGTTTGCCTGCTGGCGATCCGCAACGTCGCGCGCTGCCCGTCGCCAGTGATGATGCGGAAACGAAAAAGGCAGTGATTGCGCTGTATGACGCCTTTGGTTTTGACGCTGTTGACGTCGGCGCACTTACAGAAGGTTGGCGCTTCCAGCGAGGCATGCCGACCTATTGTGTGCGGATGACGGAAAATGAATTAAAGGCAGCGCTGGAAAGGGCGGTAAGACCGAAACCCGCCGGAAAATAAAAGAGGGGGCTTTACCTTGCTCGTCCCGCTTCGCAGGGGGACGAGCTGATCGCGCTGTCAGTCAGTTGTCGAAGAAATAATCCCGCTGCCGTATTGCAACGAACTCATCAGTGCAGAAGCTGAACCGGCAATATTGACCGCAAACATGATTATTCTTGTGAAGATGATGAAGAAGCGATGTTACCGGCAAATGGATGGGGGATAATCAGGTGAAATGGCATAAACGTTATGTATAGAATTCATGAATAAACTTCACTGTATTTATGCAAAGGGTTTGTTTTTCTTTTACAAACATGAAGATTATGTTGTCACATAAAACATATCCTCAATATTATTGTGATGCTGTCACCACGAAGGCGTTTACCTTTTTATTCTGCGTTCGTGAAAGGCAGTGATGGTATTCATCATCAAAATGTCAGCGGAGAAAATATTTAACTTTTGAATTAAATTAATTGATGACACTGTGTTTAAGCGAATAAAATAGAGTGCCGATCTACTCTCTTAAAGAGTATAATCACATTTTTATTTAGTGCGGGACTCTAAAAATAATGCATTTTGAAACAAAAAGAGATATCCTCAACGCGCATATTAAAATAATATTTGACTCTCTTATTCCATATTCGACCAAACTGGCAGTGACGGATAACAGTGAATTTTTGTATACTGATGATAAAAATATCTCATTTGTCTATTTAGTGAAGTCTGGACATTTCCTCGTCAAAGACCTCTCTGTAGGAATGAGCATTAAAACAGTATCAGCACCTTATATTTTTGGTATGGCACAAGGGTTATATCCGGAACAAATGGGTCTTTTGGCTATTGAGCATATTTCAGATGGTGTGATTTATCGGTTAGAAAGTGAGCTGGCCATTGAAATCATCTCAAAAAAACAATGCTGGAGTTCTCTGGCGCATTTTCTGGCATTTCAGGTCGGTTTCCTGTCCAGCCGGTACTATGATATTTCGCATAGAAGTAGCTATCTGGTGATTAAGTCATTATTGCTCGAAATGAACAATGAGCCTGATGAAATAATCCAAAATTACAGTATTGAAAAATATATCTCCGAAAGATGTTATCTTGGCAGAAGTGGAATAATGAAGATTCTTTCTGATCTGCGTAAGGGCGGATATGTTGAAATAAAAAGAGGCAAGCTGATAAAAATTAATAAACTCCCTGAGAAATACTGATGACTTATGAGGGAATCACCGATGACTCCCTCATAAAATATTAATCGTAGCGTATATTAAATGTCGCCTTACCATTGGCTTTACCCGCAACCACTTTCTCCATCATCTGGTAGTATTCAACACTGAATAATAACGAGGTTGTACCCATCACGTCCGATGTGAAGGGGATATCTTTCCTCAACTCAACTGGCTGACTGTTATGCTTGATTCTTAGACTGATCCCTTCGGCACTGCCTGAGGTTTTATCTAATGCAATCAGTCCATTGGAAGGTTTTGCTTCCGGCTCTGTGCCATCAAATACAATACTGTATTGCATTTGGGCATCACAATTGAGATCAATTCTGAAATTTCGCTCGCCTACGCTGCTACCCGGCCCTTTGAAATCTTTAACATCAAAGCGCCCTAAATCAACGTGAATATTTTCATCGGAAAGTGTACACGCAGAGGGTGCGATTATGGTACTGCCAATATTAATGTGAGTAATATCACTCCCGCCGTCAGTCATTAATTTAGCATAACGCCCTGCGGATAAAATGCCTGCCGTTGTCTTACGGTCATTAGTTTTGATTAACTCTAGTTTGTATTGTGTATTAACCGGGATATCTCGTTGGCAACTCGTACTGTCACATTTCAAATCAAGATCCCAGGGAAATGAATGTTCAGTTAATGATAAACGATATCCGACACCCGGAATGTTTGTACTGTAAATGTTGTTTTTTAATAAATTGCCTAAATTAATTCTGGCATTTATTTTACCGCCCCCCTGACAGTTGAGTATCTTACTGACTCCTCCACTGGAAGGATCGGTCAATACTTGTTCATAAAGTACGTAGCCCGCCGGACGATTGTGCGGGATCACGATGTGTCCGGGGGTAAATGTCAATTCACGCGCTTGCTCAGTCGATGTGCATTGAGCTTGGCTTTGTACAGGAAAAAAGAAGAGAAAAAACACCCCTGTAGTCGTGAGTAATAATGACATTTTTGTCACTGGCTTTCTTGGTGTTCCTGGGTGTAACATTATTTATCTCCTAAACACATAATCCATTTACTTCAACCATTGAGAATTTTTTTACTTTACTGTCTTTGGGAAGAGCGGGAAGTTCAAACGCTGCCTGACATTGCTCATCCTCTTCATCTCCCCACTTTACGGTCACTATTCCTTTTTTTGGCATACCAATTAAATACACTAAGCCATTATCCGCAACAATACTGTTGCCACTGTTTTCACCTGCTGTGGCTGTCGCGCCGAAAGGAATTTCATGATTGTCAGGGCGTGATAATGTCATTAATACACGTTCACCTGCTCGGACATTAAAGTCAGCTAATACTAATGCACCATCAGCAGGGATGACATTATTCATCGTTGTGGCAATCTCTAAATTACTGCCCAGAGTATCAGTGTCGAGCCCAATTGCGTTGACCTTGTAGGGCTGTATATTTGGCACGACGGCATATCCCCGGCTGTCGGTTTTGATGCCGACACCATTTGTAATCGAAATATTTTCCTGATCAGGTATTCTGACCAATGCAATAGGCGCATCGGAAGATAATGGCTGGGAGAGTGTTACCCCATAAGGATGTGCCAGTATGGCCCCCCGGATGCCATAACTTAAGCGTCTGTTTGATAACGACTCACTGTAATTACTGCTCAGTTCAGCAGATGATCCTTTATAGACCGCATTAATGCTGCCGCCATCACTATCGTTTCCCACAGTGGAATTGATACCATAATTCAGGTTGTTGTCTTCAAGAAGGGTGCCATTGATTCCTGCCGTCTGGGTAATGTGGTTGGAACTGTCTGATGTCATAGAATATGTCGCCCAGGTTTGCGGCAATAAACTTTCTAAAGGTATCTGAAGGTTTAAGGCGAGTTGTTTATCCGGTTTGCCGTTTTCGCTCTGTGTATAGTTATAGTTAATGCTTAGCGTCGTAGCACCATAACTACCACTATAGGAAACTGAAAAATAATTATCGGGTTCCTGATCCCAATAGTTTTGTCTGTAGGCATAGACTGAAATGGAACCATAATCTTTCAGTGGTTGGTTAAAGCTTACTTCATACCGGTTATTTTTTTTGCCAGTTGATGAATTTGAATCATTACTGATAATTTCCAGCGCATCTTCAAAAGAGTAATAATTTTTATCCGGAAACATAAAGGCGGATAAATTAATTTGTGTTCCCGTGCTGATAAGAGATTTTGCATACTTTAAGCGGTATGTCTCTCCTGAAAAAACTTTACCGTCAGTGCGCGTTTCCGAATGTGTCGCATCAAAAGACACAGAACCAAATGATCCTAATCCGAGGCCATAGCCAAGCTGTTGCGCTGTATATTTATCGCTGTTAGTTATGCCACCGTATACGGTCATATCATGTGGTAAACCATAAAGCCCGGTAATTAAAGCAACATTAGGATCTTGAGCGGATCCACTGTCATTGTTATATTTACCCGCCATCACTTCGTATTTCAAATGTCCTTCCCGCTGCATGACTGGGACTGAACCAAAACTTTGCGTAAATTTGCGTTCACGACCGTCAGCTTCCTTAACGGTAACGTCGAGGTCTCCACCACCCGTACTGGGGAATAAATCAGTTATCTCAAACGGGCCAGCCGGCACATAGGTTTGATAAACCACATAGCCACCCTGACTGACCGTAACCTGAGCATTTGCGGTATTCGCTATGCCGCGAATAACAGGAGCAAAGCCACTTTCCCGGCTTGACATCATTCTGTCTTCGGAGGCAAGTTCCACCCCGCGAAAGGCTAAACTATCAAAAACATCACTTTGGGTTGAATCGTCACCCAGAGTTAATTTACCTTTTAGTGTGGCAATATCCTTTTGCAGGTAAGTATTGATATTATTCCACTTATCACCACTGGAATTATGACTCCAGGTTGTATAATTCCTTAATCGCCATGCTCCGAGATTTACGCCATTGTGTAAATTAAGATACTGGTCGCCTTCTTCAGAACCCATATTTTTATCATGGGTCTGGGCACCGCTAAAGTCATAGCTGGTAAAAACAGTTGTCAGTCCCTGACTCCATTGTTCTGGATCAATGTAATCGGAAGGAATATTTTTCATTAAAATTTGTGGGATGTTAATCGTAACGCGTTGTTGTTTGAAATTAAATTTTGCGTATGCCCCTTCAATTTTCTTGTCAATATCTACAATGATGCTATCGTCTTTAATGTGCGAAAATGCAGGAATTTCATCAATTTTAACACCTGCTTTACGGTATTGGCTCAATGGGATCTCTGGTTCTAATTCTCCTTTTTCATTCTCTACAAAATTAATTTCATGTTGTCCGATGCTTTGTTCATTTATAAATATTTCGACGTGATATATACCAGGTAACTGTTTACCCGGCGTATTGAATCGAGAAAGGTCTACCTGCTGTTCACCCTCGGGACCATCTAATTCAAGTGCGCTTGCGTCATAATATTTTTCTGCGCTTAAGGCCAACGTCGGGTTCAGGATGATCAATAATTCAGCACACGTTATGCAGGCTATTTTACTCCAGGAATATTTTGGCCTTTTTGCGGCTTTTAGGTAGAACAATGTTGACATGATCAATCCTTTAATCTTACAGCTGCGCCTTCCTGAGATATGAATAAAAAGGGAGCAATTCTTACGTCTGGTCAGTGAGACTTCTTAAGCAAAAACACAAAAAACAAAATGCCGTCCTCATCAGTAAATGTGGACGGCATGGAAGAATTAACTTAAAAATCAGAGTTTCGATGATTCTGCAGGTGTTGTCTGGCCCTGATCGCCCAGCGTTGTCCATGAGACCGTTGCTGCGCTTGACGAATTTCCTAAGTCATAAGTCAATGACGAAGCTGGCGAAAGCATTGCTTTGTTTTTAATCACCAGTTCGTTGCCATCAACCTTGAGCGAGGAAAATGTCAGGTAATACGGGGTCGGATTCGTCGCAACGAGTTGGTTTCCCTGCTTTTTGAACGTGATTTTTTGATAGGCACGGGTTGCTTTATCCCCGGAGAGCGCCTCAGGACGATAGATAAGTTTCAACGTTGACTTGACTGAAAAAACCATCGTATTCGACTCTTTCTTTTCAGTCTCAGGTATGGACTTAATATTCAGCCAGAAGACGGACTCGTGATCTGCGGGCAGGGCGGCACCATTATGAATAATACGCAACACATTTTCTTCGCCGGCAGAAAGGCTGAAGAGTGGAGGAGTCACGATAAAAGGAGATTTAACTTTAGATTTTGATTTTTTCTTTATGGCATCTGTTGCGGAAGGGGTGTCTGATAATGATTCAACCCATGACTGGATCAGATAATTGTTGCTTTTGTCTGGGTTTGATATCTTTATGACTGAATCCTGCCTCTGCTCCTCATAAATAACACGTGTTGCGCCGATTTGAATACCCGCAAAAACGAATGATGATTGGGTTAATAGAATGAGAGGCAATAGGGCCTTTTTCACAAATGACATAAAGAGATCCACAAATTGAAAAAAATAGTGAGCCTTATTTAATGAGACATCCTTTTCAGGCTGTCTCATAAACGACCATTATTTACGGCTATCTGTTATTCGTACAGAACAGAAATATTGGTGGCCATAACAAACTGACCGACTGCGGCTTCACCTTTGGTAGAGCGAATATTTGCAGTGAAAGGCAGTTCTATTTTTGCATCGCTACTGGCCGGTGCTGCCACCTGAATCGGGGTATTAGGTGATATCTGGCTGCCATTACTGTCTTTCAGTTCAATAACGATGCCGTCATCCTCTCCATGCGATACAGCAAAGTCGCCCGTTGAAGCATATTCATCACCAGAAAACTGGAACTGAAAACTGGAATAACCTGATGGGCAACCTGTCATATTGACTTTGAAATTAACTGCCGGCGAAGTTGCACCTACAGTACTGAGAGTATTAGCTTCAATAGTCCCCAGATCGATATTGCTACTGTCCTGGCCAGTATTATTGACATCAATTGTGCAGACACTGCCTGCTAAATTTCCTTTAAAATTAACGGTGCCGGTTGCCGAGGCAGTTTCCATTAGGCCCAAAGTAAGTAAGATACTCAAGGGAATTGCGATGATTTTTTTGTTCATAATATATCCGTATATTGGTGATGTTTATTAATGTTAATTAATTATGCGTAGTGGAAAAATCTGCATCAAAAATCATTCATAATGAACATTTATACCATTAGGCATAACGAAACTACCCTGATTAACTATTTGGTTTACTGCCAATAAGTTTACAGTGAAATGCATATCAGCAGATTGTTCATCTTTAGAGATATTGGTTGCGATTAACTCTTTAGATTTGACGTTACGACCTTCACTGTCTTTGATTTCATAGAATACACCGGAGCCCATTGACTCCGGAGCAGTGTAGTAATTTTCATTGAAAGAGGAGCTGGCTCCAGCAAATTCAATTGAATAAGATGAACCACCAGTGCAATTTTTAAGGCTTATAGTGAACGGAACGGCAGCCGAAGTTGCGCCGCCATTAGCGGTCAGCGAACTAACCGAAATGCTGCCCATATCCACGTCGCCTACCGTAGAACCACTGTTATTCACATCCAGGATGCAACTACTTGCCCCTATTGAACCGGTGAAAAGTATAGTTGCAGCGGAGGCAGTATTAATACCGCCAATCATCATTAATGCTGCAATGGATACAGGAAGTAATTTTTTGTTCATATTTAATCCTTTAATTTACGAGTAATGCCCGACGTATCTATCCGTATAAGGAATGTTTACCTGTCTAAATATAATAAATACATATTATAAAGAGCTTGCTAACTATAGGGACAGTTTGATGTTATAGCCATAGCAATTTCATAATTGTCCAAATTCGGATTTTAAATAGGAATTAAATAATTGTACGGAAAGGATGCAATTAAAAATGGGGGAGGGCGTGTCAATTAAGTTTATTAATTAGATGAAGAGAGGTAAATCCCACCTTTCGCAATGCCATGTAATAATAAGGCGGTGCTACAAAAGATGGGACCGATGTGTGTATTATTTAATCTCAGTGACGAAGTTCTCCCGGCTGCGACGGACTTTTTTCAGGTTCACCAGCCAGTCGCCTTCGTGGGCGCGGTAGCCCAGTGGCAATATGATGACGCTGCGAAGGTTCTTCTCTTTCAGACCTAGAATTTCATCGACGGCGACAGGATCAAACCCTTCCATCGGTGTGGCATCGACTTCTTCAAAAGCGGCAGCAATCAGCGCGGCGCCCAGACCGATATAGGCCTGGCGTGCGGCGGCCTGGTAATTCGCTTCGGTACCGCGTTCAGCCACGATGCCCAGCAGCATCTGGCGGTAGTTCTCCCAGCCTTCATTTTTAAAACCACGCACGTCATTGGTCAGGTCAAACATCATGTTCACGCGTTCCGGCGTGATGTCGTCCCAGGCCGCGAATACCAGCAGGTGAGAACAGTCGGTGACCTGCGCCTGACCCCAGGCAACGGTACGGATTTTGGCGCGGACATCCGGATTAGTGACCACAAACAGTTCGAACGGTTGCAGCCCGCTGGATGTCGGTGCCAGACGAATGGCTTCGAGAATGCGTTCCAGTTTTTCAGTTTCTACCGTTTTGCTGGCATCAAATTTTTTGGTGGCATAGCGCCACTCAAGGCGTTCATTTAAGGTCGTCATATTTTATTTCCGTGAAAGTGTGCAGGCGTGAATATTCGCATGATCGCGCACCACAGTTTTATGGATTTGAGCCCTGAGCTCAATAAGATTTCGCCACGTTTTTCAGGGCTTAGCCAGCGCTTCCATAAAGTGTTCAGAGAAAGCGGAAACCAGAGGCGCCGGGCGGTTGGGCAATCGCAACAAATGCATCGCTCTGGATACCGGCGCGTAATCAGGCAACACGCGGCGCAGCCTTCCGGCATCGATATCTTCCTGCAACATCACGCAGGAATGCATGACGATCCCCAGCCCGGATAAAGCGGCCTGACGGATAGCTTCACCAGAATCGACGGTGAGTCTCGGGGAAACCTGTGCATCAACCAGCCCCTGCGGTCCGTTAAGCGACCAGAGATGATCAGCACGCCACTGGCTGAAACTGATGCAGTTATGAACGGATAAATCAGCCGGAGTCACGGGTGTGCCGTGTTTATCCAGATACGCAGGCGATGCCGCCAGCAGCATTTCATACGGAGGAAGCGGCACGGCGATATAGCCTTCATCCTGCAAACTGCCAATGCGGATGGCTATCTGGAAGCGTTCCTCAATCATATCCACCCGCCGGTCGCTCAGCACCAGACAGGCATTCACGGCAGGATAACGCTGCAAAAAGGTCGACAATATCGGCGTCAGGATCCGCTGTCCGAACGAGACCGGTGCGCTGATACGCAACAGACCGGTGACTTCCTGGTTGAGATGCCGCGCCAGTGAATCCGCATCTTCCACCGTCGCGAGGATCTGCACGCCGTACAGATAAAAGCGGTGCCCGGCTTCTGTCAGCCCCTGACGGCGTGTCGTGCGGTTGATCAGCACGCAGCCGGTGCGTTTTTCCAGCATCTGGATATGTTTGCCTACCATCGCTGGCGTAATGCCCAGTTTATCGGCGGCTGCGGTAAAACTGCCGGACTCTGTCGCGCTGATAAAGGATTCAATGCACTTTAAGTAATCCATTGTTTCGTCCGGTGAGAATAAAGAATCACATTATAAATTTTTATTATCGAATTAATAAAGCAGACATCACTTTATCTGCGCTGTCCACATGCCGATAATCGCCGCCATACCCGTAAAAATTAATGTTAAGGAACGGCAATGCAGGCACTGGTTTTTGAAAGTACAGGTACGGCAGAGGTGTTACACATGCATGAAGCTGCGGATCCAATTCCGGCCGCTGATGAACTGCTGGTGGCGGTGACCGCTGCCGGACTGAACTTCGCCGATATTTATCGTCGTCAGGGGCGCTACCCGCTGGCAGGCAATTCACCGTATATCGCCGGTTATGAAGGTGCCGGGCGGGTTATTGCCGTCGGAGAAAACGTAAAAGGATGGAGAGCCGGCGATCGCGTCGGTTTCGCTGATGTCCCTCTGGCACATGCCAGTCACATTCGTGTCCCCGCTGAACACGCTATCCGTCTGCCGGAATGGTTGTCAGAATCTGACGCTGCAGCGGTGTTATTGCAGGGGCTGACCGCCGATTATCTGCTGCACGATGTATTGCCCTTGCGTGCAGGAATGCACGTCGCGGTACTGGCGGCGGCGGGTGGCGTTGGCCGCTTGCTGTTGCAGATGCTGAAACATCAGGGCATACATGCGTTTGCTGTCGCGTCGAATCAGGACAAGCAGGCTGCCTGTCTGGAGCTCGGCGCAGAAGCCGCTGGCGGTTACGATACCTGGGCTAAAGAAGTCAGGGAATGGCAGGGCGGGGGGCTTGACGTCGTGTTTGATTCTGTCGGTACAACGCTCACCGAAAGTCTTGATTCGCTCAAAGACGGCGGGCGGGTGGTGTTGTTCGGTATGTCAGGCGGCGCGCTTTCTGCATGTGATCCCTCACGCCTTCAGCTAAATTCGCACGGCATACTGGGTGCCGATCTGTGGACGTATCTGACATCCGGTGAAGAGCGCCAGCGTCGCGCAGATCGTCTGTTTGCGCTGATCGAAGAAGGAAAGGTGACACTGCCGCCTGTCACCGAATTCGCATTATCGTCCGGTGCACAGGCTCACCGTTTGCTCGAAACCCGCAGTTTCAGTGGCAAAATCATTCTTAAACCCTAAAAGTCTGCTCCGGAGAATATTGTTAACACCGGTTGCCTGATGAGAAGAAAAATCCATGCCTTGCGTGGATTTTTTGTCTGTGTCTCCGCGCCTATTTTTTCTGAGAAAGTGTTCTAGAATTGAAGCACAACTTGTCTGGTAAATAGCTTCTTACTTTCTGATAAGACTTACTTAAAAGAACAATTATTCTCAAACATAAGTGGGTGCTGTTTATGGTTACGCGGCGTGACTTGATTACCTATACTTCATTTTCAATGGTGCTCTCCGCGCTGGGTTTCACGCCAGCCGTCTTTGCAGCACAAGGTTTAAAACTGGGAACTGATACACCTTTTAGCTTCGAAGGGCTCATCCAACAGGCAAAAGAAAGCGCCAAAAGTCCTTATGTTGCGCCCCAACAGGTGCCCGACAGTTCAGTGGCCAGCATCAATTACGACATCTACAGCAAGGTCATGTATAAGCCGGAATATGCGCTTTTCAATGAGGGCGTCAGTCGTTTTCCGGTGACCTTCTTTAGCGTCAGCAATTTGCATAAATTGCCGGTAAAAATGGCGGTGGTTGAAAACAAACGCGCCCGGGAAATCGTCCAGAATGCGGATTATTTTACCTTCCCGGATAATAGTCAAAGTGCACTGTCTGCCGTGAAAGGTAACGTTTTCAGCGGCTTTCGCGTGCTGGAGCATCGGCAACCCCTTAACAAGCCGCCAGTGAAAGACTGGGTATCATTTCTGGGGGCGTCTTATTTCCGTGCTGTGGGCGAACTCGGCCAGTTTGGGGTGTCTGCACGCGGCGTGGCAATTAACACCGTTTTTGGCGACACCAAAGAAGAGTTCCCCGACTTCACGCATTTCTGGTTCGAATCTCCGGAGAAAGACAGCGATCGTCTGGTGGTTTATGCACTGTTGGATGGGCCGAGTGTCTGTGGTGCCTACCGTTTTGACCTGCAGCGCACCAAAGGCGTGGTGATGGATGTCGACTGCGTCCTGTTTTTACGCCGTGACGTGGGTCGTTTGGGTATCGCCCCGCAAACCTCGATGTTTTGGTTTTCCGAAATGGCGAAAGGATCCGCTTCCGACTGGCGACCTGAAGTCCATGACTCCGACGGTTTAGCGATCCTGACCGGCAGTGCCGAACATATCTGGCGGCCACTGAACAATCCTTTGCAAATCAGAGTCTCAGCATTTAGTGACAATAATCCGCGGGGTTTTGGCCTCATGCAGAAACAACGTGATCCTGAGAGCTATCTTGGCTCAGCCGGATATGAGCGGCGCCCGGATTTGTGGGTTGAACCGAAAGGTGAGTGGGGCAAAGGCTCGGTACAGCTGATAGAAATCCCTACCGACGACGAGATTTTCGATAACATTGTTACGATGTGGGTACCTGAGCAGGAAGCCAAAGCCGGTAGTGAACATCAGTTTAGTTATCGTATGCACTGGCTGGCCGATGAGCCTTATCCTTCAAAACTGGCGCGCTGTGGGATAACCCGGCTGGGAAGAGGGGGCAATCCCGGCGCTTATACCGATCCTGCGGCACGCAAATTTATGGTTGAATTCCACGGCGACGTACTGGAGCAACTGCCCGCAGATGCACATATTGATGCGGTGGTCAGCGCATCACGCGGCACGCTGAAAGATATTAAGGTGAACAAACTCCCTTCAGATAAAGGCCACTGGCGGACATTTTTTGATTTGCACGTCGACGGCAAAGAACCGGTTGAACTCCGGCTCTACCTCAAATCCGGCGATAAAACACTGTCAGAAACCTGGATGTATCAGTATCTGCCGTTTACCTCATCACCAAAACCGATGCAGGGAGTTTGAGGGTTAAGACCACATAAAAAACGGGGATGCAGATTGCATCCCCGCTGTTCATTACGTTCAGGATCAGAAATCGTAAGTCATGGAGACTTTCAGAGAACGCGGCTCGCCCTGATAGATATAGGTGCCGGTACTGTCGATATTTGACCAGTATTTTTCGTTGGTCACGTTATCCACCCCAGCACGCCAGACCATATCGTTCTGGTTGATTTTAGTCCGGTAACGCACGCCGAGATCCAGCACGGTGTACGAGTCAATTTTCTTCGTGTTAGCAGAATCAGCCCATTGTGATCCGGAATGATTAATCAGCGCGGTTGCGGTCAGGCCTTCCACCGGTTTGATGTCATATTCTGCGCCCAGCACCAGATTGTATCGCGGCACACCAATCGCATCTTTACCGTTGTACGTATTGTCTTCAGTTTTAGTCATCTTCGGATCAATCCAGGTCGCGCTGCCGTTCAGGCGCAGGCCCAGCACCGGTTCGCCAAACACGTTCAGCTCTACGCCACGGTTACGTTGTTCACCGTCCATGCCGTAATAGCCATCACTGTTCAGGATGCCGGAAGGTTTTTTGATTTCAAATAACGCCAGTGAACCTCCGATGCGACCAAAATCTGATTTTACGCCCACTTCATTCTGTTTTGAATGCGCAATCCCGGTGGTTGTACCGTAGTTTTTCGCGGTATCCGGCGCAATATCGCCCGGCTGCAAAGACTCGGTGTGGTTGGCGTAGAGGGAAAGTACCTGCCACGGTTTATAGACCACGCCGTACGTCGGCATCCAGCGACTGTCGTCGTAACGCGTTGAAACGTCTTCTGCGCCGGTGGCATTGCTGTAGTTACGCACAACCACTTTCTGATGACGGGCACCGACGGTGAACAATACGGTGTCATCCAGCACACCCATCGTATCGCTGAGTAAATAGCCCTGAGTGCGGTTACGTCCGGTCGTCAGCGGATCGTTGTAATTGCCGCCTGACAGATTAGGTATCGGGTTCGGGACATTCGGGGTGTCATAAATATTGGTGTTTTCTGCGTTGGCACCGTAGGCCATACGCCAGGCGGTGTTATTGCGTGATGTCAGCGCAGAATAACCGAAGTTCACTTTGTGAGTGATAAATGCGGTATCGAAATTGCCGCGAATGCCTGCCATACCGCTGAAGTTGTTGATGATGCGGTTAGTGTCCAGACGGCCAATCGTCGCCGTTCCATCTTCATCTTTCAGCGCAGGGGACGCGTAGTCGCCGGTTTCCCGCGAATGCTGTGCGCCAACACCGCCATAGACGGTCCAGTTATCGGTGACATCGTATTCCGCTTTTGCCATCCCGAACTCAGATTCAATGTTGCTGTAAATCCAGTCCTGACTGTAGTTGTGACTGTTAGACGGCACTTTCGGAATGAAATCTACACCGCTGATATTTACGCCAAGGCGGGCGTCGTGGAAGGTCTTCTTCTGATAGCCCATATCCACGGAAGTGCGAAGACGATCGCCGCGATAATCAAGCCCGAGTGACGCTGCCGTGGTGCGTTTTTTCTCGCCATCAATATCGGTTTCACCCTCGCGGTTAACGGCATTGAGACGGACACCAAACTGGTTGTCATCGCCAAAACGACGCCCCAGATCCAATGTGCCGCCGACCTGAGAAGAGGAGGTGTAATCAACACCGACGCGGGTCAGTGGCGTGTCGTCCGCATGTTTAGGTTCGAGGTTGATCATGCCGCCGACGCCGGTCGCTGCCGCGCCGTTCATCAATCCGTTGGCACCTTTAAAAATTTCTACCCGGTCGATTAACGAGGCATCCATCACCTGACGGGGAACGACGCCCGGCAGTCCGCCATAGGTCATGTCATCGCCATCGAGTTCAAAACCACGGATGCGGTAGGTTTCAGCAAAGTTGCCGTATCCCTGCACGTTCTGGACGGTGGCATCATTACGCACTACATCAGCGATGGTTTTTGCCTGCTGATCCTGCACCAGTTTCGAGGTGAAGCTCATCACGTTGAACGGCACATCCATCGCATTTTGTTCGCCGAGCATACCGAGACGGCCGCCATGCGCCACCTGTCCGTCGAGATAAGCCGGAACCAGATCATTTCCGCCTGGTTTGAATTCATTATCTGGCGTACTGACGATGGTCATGGTATCGCCTGACGCTGCTGTCGAAGAGGTCGCCGGAGCAGGGGCGGTCGCCGCCATCGCCGGTATACAGGTGACGCTGACAAAGAGTGCCAGCAGGCTCGGTTTGAACCCTGTGAATGTAACTGAATCGCGCATAATGTAACCCTGATGTAAAAAGGACTGAGAATCATTATTATTTGGATTTGCGATTATGCTTACAACAATTTGGGATGCAAGGAAAATCTTAGGGGACTAACTTTTTTGGCTGGAATCGCCCCGTACATCATAAAAAAATCCACGGCATCGCGTGGATTTTGGTTAATGCCGAGGTTTTTAGTTTTGCTGAAGGAGCGTAATTGAATCTATTTCTTCTTATTAAGCATCGCCTGTAAATCGGCAAACGGGTTATAGGTGGCAGCGCCAACATCATCTTGTGCATCCTCACCGGCCACCACCGTTGAACCGTACTGGTCGGCTTCGGTGTACTTTGAATGCTCGTGGTCATGGCAATACAGACACAACAACTCCCAGTTACTGCCATCTGCCGGGTTATTGGTGTGGTCGTGATCAATATGGTGAACCGTCAGCTCACGCAGGTTTGAATACACAAACTCCCGCGAACAGCGGCCGCACACCCACGGATAGATTTTGAGCGCTTTTTCACGATAGCCGCTTTCCAGCCGCTGGTAGTTTTTTGGGATCAGTGCCATTGAGATGTTACCTGTTACAAAGAGAAAATTTTATGAGAATGCCTCTAATATATCGCGTAATGAGGGAGAGGCGAAATGAAAGAGGGAGTCGGGCGCCAGCAGCCTGATCATAAAAAGAAAAACCCACGACAATGCGTGGGTTTTAAGTTAATGCAGAAACTAAAGTGCGGTTTAGACGTTGAACAGGAAGTTCATCACGTCGCCATCTTTAACGATGTAGTCTTTACCTTCAGAACGCATTTTGCCGGCTTCTTTCGCGCCTTGCTCACCTTTGTAGGTGATGAAGTCTTCGAACGCGATGGTTTGTGCGCGGATGAAGCCTTTCTCGAAGTCGGTGTGGATCTTACCTGCAGCTTGTGGCGCAGTAGCACCGACAGGGATGGTCCATGCGCGGACTTCTTTCACGCCAGCGGTGAAGTAAGTTTGCAGGTTCAGCAGTTCGTAACCGGCGCGGATCACACGGTTCAGGCCGGGCTCTTCAATGCCCAGTTCAGCCATGAACTCTTCGCGGTCAGCATCTTCCAGCTCAGCAATATCAGACTCAACCGCTGCACAGACGGCCACAACCACGGAGCCTTCGGCATCTGCGATCTTACGCACCACGTCGAGGTAAGGGTTGTTTTCGAAACCGTCTTCGTTGACGTTCGCGATGTACATGGTCGGTTTCAGCGTCAGGAAGCTCAGGTAACGGATGGCCGCTTTGTCTTCTTCGGTCAGATCCAGCGCACGCAGCATACCCGCGTTTTCCAACTGTGGCAGACATTTTTCCAGCGCAGCCAGTTCCGCTTTGGCATCTTTATCGCCGCCTTTAGCGCGTTTCTGCACACGGTGAATGGCGCGCTCACAGGTATCGAGGTCAGATAACGCCAGTTCGGTGTTGATGACATCGATGTCGTCAGCCGGATCCACTTTGTTGTTAACGTGGATGATGTTGTCGTTTTCGAAACAACGTACAACGTGGCCGATCGCTTCGGTTTCACGGATGTTGGTCAGGAACTGGTTACCCAGGCCTTCACCTTTAGATGCGCCTTTTACCAGACCTGCGATATCCACGAATTCCATGGTGGTTGGCAGAATACGCTGCGGTTTTACAATCTCGGCCAGCTTGTCGAGACGCGGATCAGGCATTGGCACCACGCCGGTATTCGGTTCGATGGTGCAGAACGGGAAGTTTGCTGCTTCGATACCCGCTTTGGTCAGCGCATTGAACAGAGTAGATTTACCGACGTTGGGCAGGCCCACGATACCGCATTTGAATCCCATGTTTTTCTCACCTTAATAGCTTAGTTATCAAGCGATTAACTCTAACCGCACGATGTAATGACCATAATTCCCCGCATTATACACGTAAACGACATTTATCTCGATCCGCTTGTGATCCCAGGTGGTGCAGGCTGCGGATTAAACCTTGCCTCAGTTCCGTCATTTTTAGATACTTGTCACAATTTTTTAACTGAGTTGGAAATATACCGGATGTCTTATGTTTAGCCCGCGTGGTTTGAAGTTGTCAGAAGTGAAGAATGAAACGCTGGCCGGATTTGTGGTGGCGGTGTCGATGATCCCGGAAGCGGTCGGGTTCTCGCTGGTGGCCGGATTGTCGCCGATTGTCGGTCTGCACACGGCGTTTATTATCGGGTTAGTGACCGCGCTGTTCGGCGGCAAACCGGGCATGGTTTCCGGCGCGGCAGGTTCTATTGTGGTGGTGCTGATGAGTCTGGCTGCGCAGCACGGCATGGGATACGTCCTGTGGGCGACGATTTTTGCGGGGATCATTCAGATCCTGATTGGCGTTTTCCGCCTCGGTAAATTTATCCGTCTGGTGCCGTTGCCTGCGGTTCACGGTTTTGTGAACGGGCTGGCGATTGTCATTATGCTGGCGCAGTTACACATGATTGCCGGGCAGGGACCGCTGATGTACGGGCTGGTTCTGCTGGCGATTCTGGTGGTGGTGCTGTTCCCTAAACTGACCAAAATCATTCCGTCTTCGCTGGCTGCGCTGATTGTGGTCTCCGCCGTCGCGATTGGCTTTAATCTGCAGACTTTACGTGTGGGAGATCTCGCGGATATTTCCGGCGCGTTGCCGCATTTCAGCCTGCCGGTCGCGCCGTTCAATGCTGAAATGCTGAAAGTCGTGTTGCCGTATGCGGTCGTCATCGCGCTGGTCGGTCTGATTGAATCGCTGCTGACCATGACGGTGCTCGATGAAATGGGCAATCAGAAAGGTAACGGTAACCGTGAAAGTATTGCGCAGGGTGCAGGGAATACGATTTGCGGATTGTTTGGTTGTTTCGCCGGTTGTGCAATGATCGGGCAGTCGATCATTAACTTCACTTCCGGCGGTCGCGGACGCATTTCCGGTACGGTGGGCGCTATTTTGCTGATCTTGTTCGTGGTCAGTCTCTCCGGATATATCGGTCTGCTGCCGGTTGCAGCGCTGGCCGGGATTATGCTGGTAGTCTGCTACAACACCTTTGAGTGGAGTTCGTTGCGCCGCTTGCGCCGTATGCCTAAAGCCGATGTGCTGGTGATGCTGATTGTTACCGTCATTACCATTTTCACCGATCTGGCCGTGGCGGTGATCAGCGGTGTGATTATTTCGGCGCTGGTTTTCGCCTGGCAGCAGGCGCGTATCCGTATTCGTGAGCACAAAACCAAAGGCGACCTGGCGGTATATAAACTGGACGGGCCGCTGTTCTTTGGCTCTGCCGCAACCTTTGCCGAGCTGTTTAATCCTGAAAACGATCCGCAAAACGTGGTGCTGGATTTTGCCGGTACGCGGGTGATGGATTCGAGCGGGGTGGAGGCGATTGATAAGCTGACGACGCGTTATCTTGAAGCCGGTAAAAGTATCCGCCTGCGCCATCTGAGTCATGACTGCATAAGTCTGCTTAAGAAAGCCGGACCGTTCTGCTCGCATGAACTCGACGATCCGCAATATTATGTCGCGGAAGATACTCTCTGAAATCATCATGGTGTCGCCTGAAAATGGCGCACCTCTTATGTGACTTTCCTTTGACTTTCCTTATAAAAACGGCTGGCAGAAAACCAATCTGCCGGCCGTCCCGCCTTGCTGATAAATGCTTACAATTCGTGGCAAAAAAACGGCCAAATTCATATCGCTGAAAATTCTGTAATGTTATACGGTTACGCTCATCTGACTGCGTAATTGCTGGCTCCGTGCCCGCCTTGCGGGTTATTTTTTTTCTGCCGGAGCAGACATGAGCACAAACAAGGCATCCCGGACTGATGACGCCGGTAAACCTCTGCGTTTTCAGGTCGCCGCCTCCCACACACGCTGGCTGACCGGGCTTATCAACGCCATTATGGTGATCAGCAGCGTGCTGTATCTGATATTGCTGATGCTGTATATGGTTTCCCCTGACTCAGTCTGGCCGTGGGTGACCGGCAATATTATGGCTGCCCTGTGGGTTTGCGCCGCCTCCCTGCAATGTGCGCGACGCATTACCCGCTGGCGCGGGCATCAGTTTGCATCTCCGGCTGAACCCGTTTTGCCGGAAAAACCTTCCGTTTTTCTCCATCGTCTGACTGCTTCAGCCCGCGTGCGCCCGCTGTTGCGTTATGTCGATGCGCACGTGTTCTTTCAGGCACTTCCAGCATTAGCCGCATTACTGCTCATCTTTCTTTTGTGGCAACTGCCTTTACCTGCTAACGAAGCAGGGGATGCGGGGTATTTTGCCGGATCATTCTTCCTTCTTTGCGCCTTTGCGGTGCTGGTACTTGAACGTCACTGGACGTTAAAAAATCCGCAGGAATGGCCGGAAGCCGCAAGACTGGCACCGCTGCTGCGCATGCTGATTGGCGTTTTGCTACTGAGTGCCGCCGCCGTGATGTTTGCCCGTGGCACGGCGGTCTGGCCTGTGCATCTGCTGGTGCTCACCGGAATATTACCGGCGCTGGTGGCGCTGGAACTTTTCCTGCGCGCGCTGATGGCGCTGTTTTCGCCGCCGCGTGAGGACAAAGAGCCGGAGTTTATCGCGGGCAGTCTGCTGGCGGCACAAATTTGCTGGCCGCCTCGTCCGCTGCAGTTTGTGCAGAACGAGTTGCATCAGCATTTCGGCATCGATCTGCGCCAGATCTGGGCATTCCATTTTATCCGCCGCGCGCTGTTGCCGCTGGCCGCATTTTTACTGCTGACGGGCTGGCTGCTGACCGGCGTCAGTGAAGTCCCGCTGACGCAGCGGGGGGTTTATGAATCTTTCGGGAAACCGGTCGCGGTCAGGCAACCCGGTTTGCATCTCGGTCTGCCGTGGCCTTTCGGGCATACGCTAATGGTCGACAACGGCGAAGTGCATGAACTCACCACCGGCGCGGAAGAACCGGCGACGACTTCGCCGGTCGAGGTTGCCGATACCGCCGAAGGCCCCGCGCCGGAAAGCGCCAACCGGTTATGGGATTCCAGCCACAGCAGCGACAAATCACAAATTATCGCCAGCGCGGGCAATGACCGGCAGAGCTTTCAAATCATGGATATGGACGTGCGGTTTGTGTACCGCATCGGCATGAACGATGACGCAGCAATGGCGAGTTTGTATCACACCGAAAATATGCCGGTGCTGATCCGCAGTATCGCCAATCAGGTGCTGGTGCATGATTTCTCCTCCCGCACGCTCGACAATCTGCTGGGCAGCGAACAGACTCGCCTTGCCGCCGCTATCGGGCAAAAAGTGCAACGCCAGCTGGATAATCTCCACAGCGGTGTGGAGCTGCTGGCGACGGTGATTGAATCCATCCATCCGCCAGCGGGCGCAGCGGATGCTTATCATGGCGTACAGGCCGCGCAGATCCTGGCACAAAGTGCGATTGCCGGTGAGAAAGGACAGGCCGCGCAGCAGCTGAATGCCGCGCAGCAATTTTCCCGTCTGGCGCTGGATGCTGCCAAGGCACAAAGTCATGAAAATCTCGATCAGGCGCAGGTGATGGCCTTGCGGTTTAACGCGGAAAATCAGGCGTATCAGGCTGGCGGGCAGTCGTTCCTGAATGAGCGTTATTTCAGCCAGCTGACGCTGGCGATGCAACAACATCCTAAAGTTTTGATTGTCGACAGCCGTATTGGTGGCGAAACGCCGCCGGTTCTGGATCTGAGAAATTTCACCCTGCCATTTACGCCCGGAGCGGATAAAGCGGCGCATTCTGTTAAAGCGGAGACTACCCGGTGAGTGATCCCCAACATACTCAATCCCACGACCATGACCACGGTGCCCAACACGGGCATCATCACGGTGGCGGACATCACCATCATCACCACGCGCATTCAGGACCCGCTGCGCCGAAATTCTGGCGGCGCGCATCGGTTGCCATCGTGCTGGTGGCGCTGATTGCCGCGTCTGCCTGTCTGGTACAGGTGCGTTCCGGCGAAGCGATGGTGATCACCCGATTTGGTGATCCGGTGCGCGTGCTGCTGAATCCCGGGCTGGCATGGCATCTGCCGGTGCCGCTGGAAACCGCCATTCCGGTAGATTTACGCATTCGTACCACGTCGAGCGGTTTGCAGGATGTCGGCACGCGCGACGGCCTGCGGATCATCGTGCAGGCGTATACCGTCTGGCAGGTGAAAAACGATCCCCAGCATGTGCAGCGTTTTATCCGTGCGGTACAAAACCAGCCGGATATGGCTGCCGCGCAGATACGCACGTTTATCGGCTCGGCGCTGGAAACCACCACAAGCGGTTTTGCGCTGGCTGATCTGGTGAATACCGACGCCAGCAAAATTCGTCTTTCCGGTTTTGAACAGCATTTGCATGACCAGATTGCCCGCCAGTTACTCGACAGCTATGGCATCGAACTGGTGCAGGTTGGCGTTGAGCGCCTGACGCTGCCTTCCGTGACACTGGATGCAACCGTAGATCGTATGCGTGCTGAACGCGAAACTATCGCCACCCAGCGCTCTGCTGAAGGCAAACGTCAGGCGGCCGAAATCCGGTCTTCCGCCGAGCGCGATGCCCGCGTGATAAAGGCCGATGCGTCGGTTAACGCCGCCAATATTGAAGCGCAGGCGCAGGTACAAAGTGCGGCGATTTACGCCAAAGCGTGGGCCGGTAATCCCCCGTTGTACGATTTGCTGCGCTCGCTCGATACGCTCAACAGCGTGATCACGCCCGGCACGCAGCTTGTATTGCGTACCGATGCCGCACCGTTCAGACAGCTGGTCGAAGGCCCGCCGGTTTTACCCGCCGCCAATAACGAGCCACATCCATGAATCCGCTGGCCCGTTTTCAGGGCAATGCCTGGTTTCAGGCGGGAAGGATGGCGTATCTGGCCTTGTTTGCCATAACGCTGATTGCCGCCGCCAGCTGGCTGTTCTCCAATGTCCGCCAGATTGAGCCGGACAAACGCGCGGTGGTGATGCGCTTCGGGGCTGTATCACGCACGGCAGGTGCCGGCCTGCTGCTGGCGTGGCCCGAACCGCTGGAGCAGGTGGAAATATTACCCGCCGCCGACAGGGTGATCGAACACCATGTTACAGCCTTGCTGAGAAAAGACATTGTGCCTGCGTGGACCAACACCGGCGGCGAGAAAAGTGACGCGGTTGCCGGTGCAGGATATTTGCTGACCGGTGATTCCGGCGTGGTCCAGCTGGATGTGCAGGTGTATTACGTCATCACCGATCCGGTGGCGTTTGTGTTACAGGGCGGGCACGTATTACCGGCGCTGGATCGCTTAACCGAACACGCTGCGGTGGCGATTTGTGCTTCACGCGACCTTGATACGATTCTGGTCGCACGACCAGAAATGGTGGGTAACAGTAGCAATATCGCCGAACGACGCGAGCGGCTGCGCGGTGATTTGCGTCAGGGTATTAATCAGCAACTCGCCGCGCTGAATACGGCGGGCAGCAGCACCGGTATCGAAGTCATGCGCGTTGACGTGCAGTCTTCTTTGCCGCCCGCGGCGGTTGATGCATTTAATGCCGTTCTGACTGCCAGTCAGCAGGCGGAGCAAAATATCGCCAGCGCCACTAATGAGGCGGCCCGCGTGCATCAGGACGCTGTTCAGTCGGCAGATCGCGCCTTACAGGTTTCACAGGCCAAAGCCAGTGAACAGATTGCGCGGGCTTCCACCGATACCGCGACGATTGTGCAACTGGCAAACGATCATTCTCCTGAATTGTTGTGGCGTTTGTGGCGCGAGCGGATACCTGCGATCCTGGCTCATGCCGGCAGCGTGACGGCGGTTGACCCCCATGACGACGCGCATCTGATCCTGCCGGGGCCAGACCGTCCATCCTCTCAACCCTGAGGTATTTGCCCTGTGACTTCTTTTACTTCTGAAGAACCGGCAGCGAAAAGCGTGCTGCTGACGCGTCATGAACAGCGGAGCATGGCGGTGCAGCTGCTTCTGGCGATGACCGCGTTCGGTTTGCTCCTGTGCGGCTGGATCTGGCAGTGGCTGTTCCCGCAGCAAAGCGATGTCGGGCAGATTCTGTTCGGCGTGGCGTCTTTGCTGGTGGCGGTGCCGGTATTGCGTTCGGCGATTTACAGCTTGCGCAGCCCGAGTTTGCACGGCGTTACCGATCAGCTGATTGCGCTGGCGATGCTCGGCGCGTGGGCGACCGGCGACCTGATGACCGCCGCATTGCTGCCGGGCATTATGATTTTTGGTCATATTCTGGAAGAGCGCAGTGTGATCGGTTCGCAGGAAGCCATTGATGCGCTCAGCCGTCTGACCCGCAGCCGCGCACGGCGGATTTTGCCCGATGGTGAGATTGAAGAGATCGACAACCATCAGCTGCGAACCGGCGACCGGGTTGAAGTCCGAGCTGGCGACCGGCTGCCCGCCGACGGGCGTATCATCTCCGGCAGTGCCAGTCTGGATACCGCGCCTATCACTGGCGAATCCGTGCCACAGGAAGCCCGTGCAGGAGACGATGTTTTTGGTGGTGCCATTAATCTCGACGGATTACTGTCTGTTGAAGTCACGCGAACCGGCGCGGATGCCACGCTGGGTAAAGTGATTGCGCTGATGCAAAAAGCTGAACATGCCAAACCGCCGATCACCCGTCTGCTCGAGCGTTATGCCGGGCAATATCTGGTGCTGATTTTGCTGATCGCGGCGGCGACCTGGTTCATCACGCGCGATGCACACGCCATGCTGGCGGTGCTGGTGGCGGCCTGTCCATGTGCGCTGGTGCTTTCCGCACCCGCCACTGCAATTGCCGGTATTGCTGTCGCGGCGCGTCACGGGATCCTGATTCGCAGCTCTGCTTTTCTGGAAGAACTGGCCGATCTCAACGCCATTGTGGTGGATAAAACCGGCACGCTGACGCACGGCGAACTGCATCTGCAACAAACGGTGCTGGAAGAAAACGAATCCCCGGACGCGGCGCTTGTTCTGGCGGCCAGTCTCGGCGCGGCCAGCAGCCATCCGGTCAGCCGCGCGCTGGCGAAGATATTTCCTCGCGAACAATATTTACCACTGGAAGAGTTTTCAGAACAGCAGGGCATGGGCGTGCGGGCGCAAACTGCGCAGGGCGAGGCATTGCTGGGTCGTCCGGCGTTTTTCAGTCAGAACAACGTCGCAGTGAGTGATGTCCCTGAGCATGACGGGCCGCTGGTCGGTCTGGCGCTGGACGGGCGTTTTCTTGGCTGGTTGCTGCTGGCAGATTCTTTACGGCCTGAAGCGCAGACTGCGTTAGCCGAACTGCGTCAGCTGGGGCTGCGACGACAGCTTTTACTGACCGGTGATCGCGCCAGTGTGGCGCATCGTATTGCCGGTGAACTGGGCATTAGTGATGTGGTCGCTCAGGCTTTACCGGAAGATAAACTGCATCAGGTCTCCGCTGAAATTGCCCAGGGCTACCGTCCGATGGTGGTCGGTGACGGCATCAATGATTCTCTGGCGCTGAAGGCTGGCGTGGTGGGGATTGCGATGGGCGCAGGCGGCAGTGATATCGCGCTGGCCTCTGCCGATGTGGTGCTGATCGGCAGCGATTTACGTCGTCTCGGCACGTGTGTGCGCCTGAGCCGTGCGTGCCGCCGGACGCTGAAAATCAACGTATTCATCGGACTGGGCTGGACGCTGGTGGTGATGGCTGCTGCTGCAATGGGATTGCTCGGCGTGGCGGGCGTACTGATCGCCGCATTGCTGCATAACCTCAGCACGTTGCTGGTGCTGGGTAATGCAGGGCGGTTATTGCGTTTCGACGAGCCGCTCTGAACGTCTGGATTTTGTTCTTCTGTTCATATAAAGAAAACGGGCGCAAAAGGTTGCGCCCGCTGGTCGGTCATCTTGCTTGCCGGAAACGCGCGTTAAAGCTCTGCTTTGAAGGTGTGCAGACGACGCATGGTTTTTTCAAGACCTTCCTTCATCAGCAATTCAGTGCAGCGCAATGATTCATCAATCGCATCATCAATCAGCTTCTGTTCACTGGCTGGCGGCTTGCCCAGCACAAATCCCACCACTTTGCTTTTATCGCCCGGGTGGCCGATTCCGATACGCAAACGGTAGAAATTCGGGTTGTTACCGAATTTGCTCTGAATATCTTTCAGACCGTTGTGACCGCCATTACCACCGCCTAGTTTGATTTTCGCCATGCCCGGCGGGATATCCAGCTCGTCATGCGCGACCAGAATCTCATCCGGCTCGATGCGGTAGAACTGCGCCATCGCCAGAACCGCTTTGCCGCTGAGGTTCATAAAGGTGGTCGGCACCAGCAGACGGACGTCCTGACCTGCCAGCGACAGACGCGCGGTGTAACCAAAGAACTTACTTTCTTCTTTCAGTTGCTGGTTGTGCTGGCGGGCGAGAAGATCAACATACCAGGCGCCTGCGTTATGGCGGGTCTGGGCGTATTCTGCGCCGGGATTGGCCAGTCCAACGATCAATTTAATGCTGCTCACGATTTTCGCTTCTTTATCCGGTGAGGTTTAGCGGGCTAGTTTACCTGTCGCGTTTCACTGTGCCAAACATCACAAAGAATAATTCGTGCCAGTTACGCAAAATATTGAATAGTTCATTGTGATGACTATTAACCTTTCGAACCTATATGTCTGGAAAACGTAAAGTTTTGTCGGTCAATGTTCTCTCTCTGTGATCGCTGCCGCAAAGTGAACCGGATGGGACGTCTATAGTTAAAGGCAGGAAAAGACAAGACAGCAATGATGCTAAGACTATCGACAATTGGAGGTGACTTATGAAACGTAAAACCGCACGAATGATCGGCAATGGCCTGATGGGACTCGGTTTACTCACAATGGTCGGTGGTGTTGGTTATTCGATTTTGAACCAGATGCCTGAACTCGGGTTGCCGCAATTTCTGGCCCATGGCGCGATCGGCAGTATTTTCGTCGGTGCTATTTTATGGGTGGCAGGAGCGAGAGTCGGCGGGCATGAACGCGTCGCAGACCGTTACTGGTGGGTACGCCACTTTGATTCGCGCTGCGCGAACAGCAAATCGCATCGCCATTCCTGAGTCTCCTAAACAAAGTTAACAAAGTTTTATAAACAACGTTTTATAAACAATATTTTATAAAGAATAAAAAAACCGTTGTCGCTCACGCGATAACGGTTTTTTGCATTTCTGTTAATGGCAAAACGCATTCAGGCAAAACAAAACGCCCCTGAAACAGGGGCGTGATGATTAATGCTCGAACATCGCAGAAATGGATTCTTCGTTGCTGATGCGGCGGATAGCCTCAGCCAGCATGCCTGACAGGGTCAGGGTGCGCACTTTTTTCAGTGCGCGGATTTCTGCGGACAGCGGAATGGTGTCGCACACAATCACTTCGTCGATGACGGAGTTCTTGATGTTTTCCACTGCATTGCCGGAGAAAATCGGGTGGGTAGCGTAAGCGAATACGCGTTTAGCACCGCGTTCTTTCAGTGCTTCAGCGGCTTTACACAGCGTACCACCGGTATCGATCATATCATCGACCAGTACACAGTCACGGCCAGCTACGTCACCGATAATGTGCATCACCTGAGAAACGTTTGCGCGTGGACGACGTTTATCGATGATAGCCATGTCGGTATCGTTCAGCAGTTTTGCTACGGCACGGGCGCGAACAACACCGCCGATGTCCGGAGAAACCACAATCGGGTTTTCCAGGTTTTGTTGCAGCATGTCTTCGAGCAGAATAGGGCTGCCGAACACGTTGTCTACAGGTACATCGAAGAAGCCCTGAATTTGCTCTGCATGCAGGTCTACAGTCAGAACACGGTCAACGCCAACGCTCGACAGGAAGTCAGCAACAACTTTAGCGGTGATTGGCACTCGGGCAGAACGCACCCGGCGATCCTGACGTGCATAGCCGAAGTAAGGAATAACGGCTGTGATACGACCAGCGGAGGCGCGGCGTAAGGCATCAACCATGACGACCAGTTCCATCAGGTTATCGTTAGTAGGCGCGCAGGTGGACTGGATAATGAAAATATCTCCGCCACGTACATTTTCGTTAATTTGCACGCTTACTTCACCGTCGCTGAAACGACTGACGGCGGCGTCACCAAGGCTGGTGTATAAACGGTTGGCAATACGTTGTGCTAGTTCCGGGGTGGCGTTACCAGCAAAAAGCTTCATATCAGGCACGAGAAGAACCTCAGGCTTGCGTCCAGGGAAGACATTGGCTTTTGGTACCACCGGGCGGTGAGCGGTACCAAAGCATTATGCTCACGATACTTCTAAATCTTACTACTTAAATCTGTTGAATAATTGGCTGGCAAAGAACAGACACAAAACTGCTGTGACTCTCTACGCTTTGCCCGCAGTTCTCAACCAGACTTCGCGAAAACGGTGCAACGGCGAGATATTAACACCTTGCGCGACAAAACCCCGACTCCACGATGGCATTTTGTCCAAAACCTGACGGGCGGCAGACTCTGTGTCAAATTCTGCAAACACACAAGCACCTGTCCCGGTCAGTCGCGACGGCGCGTATTCTAACAGCCAAGAAAGTAGCTGTTCAACCTCGTAAAAACGTTTTCTCGCAATCGGTTCGCAATCATTTGCGTAAGGCGTGTCCAAAAGCACATTAACAGGGCGTTTTGGTGTATTTCTGGTCAGCTCGGGATCGCCGAAAATCACCGGCGTTGGAATACTGACGCCCGGATGTGCAATCAGATACCATCTTTCCGCCGGTTCGACCGGCTGTAAAATCTCGCCGATGCCTTCGGCGAAGGCGGCATGGCCCATCACAAACACCGGCACATCCGCGCCCAGCGTTACACCCAGTTGCGCCAGTTCAGTATCGGAAAACCCGCAATTCCAGATCGTATTCAGCGCCACCAGCACGGTCGCAGCGTTAGAAGAACCGCCGCCCAGACCGCCGCCCATCGGAATACGTTTTTGCAGCGCAATATCGGCTCCCTGAGGCGTGCCCGCATGCTGCTGCAATAAACGCGCGGCGCGCACCACCAGATTATCTTCGGCAGCCACACCCTCAACCGGGGTGGTCAGGACGATGTCGCCGTCGTCACGAACGTTAAAACTCAGGCTGTCACCGTAATCGACAAACTGAAACAGCGTCTGCAAATCATGGTAGCCATTCGGACGCTGTCCGGTGATATAAAGGAACAAATTGAGTTTAGCCGGAGAAGGCCACAATTGCTGCGTCATCTCAGTTTAGCGTCCAGTTATCCATTTTCAGTTTGATACGCTGTTCGCCCTGAGTCATTTCCAGACGCTGCGGCAGGGAAGGTTTAGCGTCATCGTCATAGCTCTGATAGACCACAGTGCCCGCTTTGCCGTTCTGCGTGAATTTAACCTGAGACAGACGGTACTGGCTGTCGAGCGTGAAATCGGTGCCATCACCTGGCAGGCCAAGCATCCAAAGACGCAGATTAGCCAGCGGGATCGACATGCCGGTCAGCTTCTGGATCATGTCATCTGGATTATCACTGGTGTAGCGTTTGCCTTCATTATTGGTCAGCTGCGCAATACCGCTTTGCACTTTAAGCTCCATTTCGGTGCTGCCCAGCGGATTGGTCAGCAATAAACGGTAGCTGTCCGGGGAATATTGTTGCCAGAAGAAGCGGGCATAGACTTTCTGTTTATCGGAAAGATAAGCGAAAGAACCGCGGGTCTGATAATGCTCAAGCTGTTTAACCTGAGCTTCATGTTCACGCCACTGCGGAGAAGTCGGGCTGGTCGCCGGGCCTTTCGGCGCGTTAATCGAACAGGCGGCAAGCACTAAGCTTGCAAGTGGAAGAAGGCGGACAAAGTGTGCTTTACGCATTGGCATAACAGATAAAATCCTTTGTGCTTTGGCGAAATGGGATGCCAGGGCAAATGTGGCGTGCGTCAGTTTAGCACAGCAGAAGCGTTGGATGATCTCAACCCAGCGCAGATGATCGGCGATTGTGTTTCAATGTCGTAATTGCCTGTGTCACTAAATAAGCTGACAGCGCGGAGATCATGATGGCTGAAGTATAAAAAATTCTCTCCCCGGAGGCGTACAAGGTCGGAGATAAACCGAGCATGACTGTTCCTGAAAAAGAGCATATATAGATTATCAACAACGTTTTTCTCTGATTTTGTTTTAGACCCAGGTAAAGGGTTGCGCAAGTCAGCAGAGAAATAACCGCGAGACCAAAGACCCGCAGGAAAGACGTAAATCCAAGTACTGTTACCGGAGTAAAAATTTTCACCGTTGTATGAGGCATAACGAAAGGAATAACTCGATTCAACATGAATAAAGATACTGTGACAAAAAACAAGATTAGCGCGAGGTATTTAGCGGTCTTATTTTCTGTGATTAAGAACAATGAGCCATACATTAAAATGAAAACGACGGGCTGTATAATAGTTAGCTGATCGAATGAGAGATTAATCCCAAGCAATAATTTTGAGATTAACCCTAAGCTCATAAAATCAGGGTACTGATTATGAACTTCAGAGATAAAACGCACCTCGTTGCCCGGGCAGGTCAGGATGTAGACCAGAACGAGAAGTGTCAAAATAAGCGATGGCAAGGTGATTTTCAGGGTACGTTCGAAACGAAGTGCCAGTACAGATACCAGTAAAATCACATTTGCGACAATGACCTGTTCGTTAAATGATGAAAGGAAAAAGGCCAGTGAAGCAACCCAAAGGACGGGGGTGCTTTGTTTTTGAGTAGTAAAGAATTTTATTAATGAAAAACCAAGCAATGACAATGCGACAGGCCAAAGATAGTTGATGGAACCTGTCATCCATAACGCCCCGTCTTTAAGAAAACCTTTCTTTAATGCACACATCAAGGTAAACAGGAATACTGCCGATGAGGCAAGTGCTTGTCTGGAATTAGCAGATGTCAGGTAAGCGACACAGCTGAAAGTTAATCCGATAAACAAAGAATTTAATACGGACCAGACTATTTTATGATTGATGACTGTGACTAAAGCATATTCAATCACGGTTCTGGATGACCAGTTATGGTAGCGGAAAATAAGCCAGTTAAGGGTATTTGATTCTTTTGCCACCTGCGAAAAGAAAAAATCATCGGACTGGTGATGAATGCCGCTGATGTTTAGATAGGCAACGGCGATAACAAATCCCGCAAAGAAAATTTTTATTACTGTCCGGTTCAGACCGCTTGTTTCCATGGTAGGTCTCAGTTCTGGTTTTGATGAGGTGATGTTAGGGGAACTGAAAAATAATTTGTATGAATATTTCGATTTTAGGCATTAGCGGAAATGCTTGACAGATAATTTTACGACTGCTGTCCGGCACTTGATTCTCCGGTTGGGCTTCCTAAGTGGCTGGCAGCACGTACGAGCTTTTTGGTCATCACAGCGGCTTAATCAGAAATAAACCCACATCATATTTAACCGAAGGTGCTGTTCGCCTTTTATTGATCTCGCGCATCTTGTAGAATGCGCAGCAGACGTAAACCCATACTATTATAAAGTATAAGCCGATAACCGCTCCCGATATGACCCTGCTTGCATTAGGTATCAACCACAAAACAGCCCCGGTGTCTCTGCGTGAACGGGTAACATTTTCACCCGAGACTCTCGATCAGGCGCTTTCCAGTCTGCTCCAGCAACCGCTGGTGCAGGGCGGAGTCGTGTTGTCTACCTGTAACCGCACTGAGTTGTATCTCAGCGTTGAGCAGCAGGAAAATCTGCAGGAACAGCTGGTTAAGTGGTTATGCGATTACCATCATCTGAGTGAAGATGAAGTCCGCAAAAGCCTTTACTGGCATCATGATAATGAAGCCGTCAGCCATCTGATGCGCGTCGCAAGCGGACTGGATTCGCTGGTTCTCGGTGAGCCGCAAATTCTCGGGCAGGTGAAGAAAGCCTTTGCGGAATCGCAAAACGGTCAGGCCGTTTCCGGTGAACTTGAACGTCTGTTCCAGAAATCCTTCTCGGTGGCCAAGCGTGTCCGTACTGAAACGGATATCGGTGCCAGCGCCGTTTCTGTGGCGTTTGCCGCCTGTACGCTGGCGCGTCAGATTTTTGAATCCCTTTCAGATGTGAATGTGTTGCTGGTCGGTGCGGGTGAAACCATCGAACTGGTTGCGCGTCATCTTCATCAGCATAATGTGCGTCACATGATGATTGCCAACCGTACGCGCGAACGTGCGCAGTCGCTGGCGACGGAAGTGAACGCGGAAGTGATCAGCCTGCAGGATATCGATTCCCGCCTCGCTGAAGCCGACATCATAATCAGTTCCACCGCCAGTCCGTTGCCGATTATCGGTAAAGGTATGGTCGAGCGTGCATTAAAAGCCCGCCGTAACCAGCCAATGCTGATGGTGGATATAGCCGTTCCGCGTGATATCGAACCGGAAGTCGGCAAACTGGCGAACGTCTATCTGTACAGCGTCGATGACCTGCACAGCATTATTCAAAACAATCTTGCACAACGCAAAGCGGCGGCCATTCAGGCTGAAACTATCGTGGAGCAGGAGAGTTCAAACTTCATGGCCTGGCTGCGTTCGCAGGGAGCCGTTGAAATTATTCGTGATTATCGCTCACGTGCTGATATTATTCGCGCCGACGCACAAGCAAAAGCTCTCGCCGCCATTGCGCAGGGCGCTGACGTCGAAGCGGTGATCCATGAATTAGCCCATAAATTGACAAACCGCCTTATTCACGCGCCAACCCGTTCTCTGCAACAGGCAGCCAGCGACGGTGATGTGGAGCGTTTGCAAATTTTACGCGACAGCCTCGGGCTGGGTCAGCAATAGTTCTCCTTTTCTCACAGGGTTAAACACCACGCATGAAGCCTTCTATTGTTGCCAAACTGGAAGCGTTACAAGAGCGCCACGAAGAAGTGCAGGCGATGCTTGGCGATGCCAGCGTCATTGCCGATCAGGATAAATTCCGCAGTCTTTCCCGCGAATATTCACAGTTAACGGCTGTTTCTGAATGTTTTCTGGCCTGGCGTAAGGCACAGGAAGATTTAGAAACCGCTGAGATGATGCTCAACGATCCTGCTCTTAATGATAAAGAAATGCGCGAAATGGCGCAGGATGAGATCAAAGAGTGCAAAGCCAATATCGAAGAACTCGAAGAAAAATTACAGCTTCTGTTACTGCCAAAAGATCCGGACGATGAACGCGGTTGTTTCCTGGAAATTCGTGCTGGAACCGGCGGTGATGAGGCGGCTATTTTCGCCGGTGACTTATTCCGTATGTACAGCCGCTACGCCGAAATGCGTCGCTGGCGTGTAGAGATCGTGAGCGCCAGTGAAGGTGAGCACGGCGGTTATAAAGAAGTGATCGCCAAAATCAGTGGCGAAGGTGCTTACGGCCAGTTCAAATTTGAGTCAGGTGGTCATCGCGTTCAGCGTGTACCGGAAACCGAATCTCAGGGGCGTATTCATACCTCCGCCTGTACCGTGGCGGTGTTGCCTGAAATACCTGAAGCCGAACTGCCAGAAATCAACGCCGGTGATTTGCGTATCGATACGTTCCGTTCATCGGGCGCGGGCGGTCAGCACGTTAATACCACCGATTCGGCTATCCGTATTACGCACATTCCCACCGGTATCGTGGTGGAATGTCAGGACGAACGTTCTCAGCACAAAAACAAAGCCAAAGCGATGTCAGTGCTGGGAGCGCGTATCCGTGCTGCTGAAATGGCGAAACGTCAGGCTGAAGAGTCTTCAACGCGCCGTAACCTGCTCGGCAGTGGCGATCGTTCAGACCGTAACCGCACCTACAATTTCCCGCAGGGTCGCGTTACCGATCACCGTATCAACCTGACTATTTATCGTCTGGATGAAGTGATGGAAGGTAAACTGGACAGTCTTATCCAGCCGATCGTGCAGGAGTATCAGGCCGATCAGCTCGCCGCACTTTCAGAGCAGGATTGATGGATTTTCAGTCCTGGCTGCGTGACGCCACCGGTCGTCTGGCTGCGGGTGAAAGCCCGAAGCGTGATGCTGAAATCCTGCTCGGCTTTGTGACTGGTCGGGCAAGAACTTTCATCATAGCTTTTGGTGAAACACAGCTTTCTGCTGAACAGCTTCAACAGCTCGAAACCCTGCTGGCGCGACGTGAGCAGGGTGAGCCGGTTGCGTATCTGACCGGAGAACGCGAATTCTGGTCGCTGCCTCTCTCTGTTTCTCCTGCCACATTAATTCCTCGTCCTGATACCGAATGTCTGGTCGAACAGGCGCTGGAACGTCTGCCGTCTGAACCTGTCAGTATTCTCGATTTAGGAACCGGCACCGGTGCCATCGCGCTGGCTTTAGCCAGTGAACGGCCTGACTGCCAGGTCACCGGGATTGATCTGCAACCCGATGCTGTCAGTCTGGCGCAACACAATGCACAGAAGTTAAGTATCCTGAATGCGCAGTTTTCGCAGGGCAGCTGGTTTACGCCGGTTGCCGGAGAACGCTTTGCGCTGATTGCCAGTAATCCCCCTTATATTGATGCCACGGACTCGCATCTGTTTCAGGGAGATGTGCGTTTTGAGCCCGCGAGCGCACTGGTGGCAGATAATGCCGGTCTGGCTGATCTCGCACATATTATTGCCGCTGCACCCGCGTATCTTCAGAAAGGCGGCTGGTTATTGCTTGAACATGGCTGGCAACAGGCGGCGGATGTACAAAGACTTTTCCTGGATGCCGGCTATCAGCAGGTGATGACCATCAAAGATTATGGCGGGAATGATCGTGTCAGCCTCGGACAATGGCAGCCATAACGACGCATCATCAATTTCTAAGAACATCACTCTTTAAGAACAACTGACAGAAAGGAAACAGACAATGGCGTCGTATGTCTGGATTAAAAATCTGCATTTGCTGACAATCACGCTGAGCATTACGCTGTTTGTCCTGCGATTTTTTTGGAAATGGGCGGGTTCTGCTATGATGCAGAAACGCTGGGTGAAGGTTGTTCCACATATTGTGGATACTTTACTGCTATTAAGTGGTATTTCGCTTATCTTCATCACACACTTTTATCCGTTCAGCCCACAGGGAACCTGGCTGACCGAAAAGATTTTTGGCGTTATTATCTATATTGCGTTGGGTTTTGTAGCCCTGAGCAAGCGACCAGTGAGTCAGAAAACCCGCTGGCTGGCCTTTATCCTGGCGCTTGCTTGCCTGTATGTGATTCTTAAACTGGCGCTGACGAAAATACCGCTGCTAATGGGATAACTATGAGTACCCTTGCTGATTTTGAATTTAACACCGCCCGGCTCAGTGCCGGGGTGATCAAAGTAACAGAATCCGTGCGTTTTGATTTTAATCCGGACGAAGTTCGCCATCAGTTGCAATTGCTGGTTGATGAAGCGCGCAGCGTCGTTCCTGCGGATCTTGATCAGGATCAGCAGCTCGAAGTGTTGATTGAACTGTTTTACCGTACCTGGGGTTTTGGTGGCGCGGGGGGCGTTTATCGCCTGTCTGACGCCATATGGATAGACAAAGTATTGTCATCACGCCAGGGAACCCCGGTTTCGCTGGGGGTGATTTTCCTGCATATCGCGCATGAGCTTGATCTGCCGCTAATGCCGGTTATTTTCCCGACACAACTTATCATGCGTGCCGACTGGCTCGATGAAGAAATGTGGCTGCTCAATCCTATCAACGGCGACACGCTCAATGAACACATGCTCAATGTGTGGCTGAAAGGCAATCTGGGCGTGACGGCGGAAATCGAAGATGATGATCTCGATGAAGCGGAAAACACGCTTATCGTGCGTAAAATGCTCGACACGCTTAAAGCCGCACTGATGGAAGAAAAACAGTTTGAACTGGCTCTTCGTGCCAGTGAAACCGTATTACAGTTCGACCCGGAAGACCCGTATGAAATCCGTGACCGTGGGCTGATTTACGCCCAGCTGGAATGTGATCATGTGGCGATCAACGATCTTAACTATTTCGTTGAACAGTGCCCGGAAGACCCGATTTCAGAAGTGATTAAAGTGCAGATCCACTCGATTGAGCACAAGCAAGTGACACTGCATTAATTTATAATTACCTCTCGTTCCATCTGATAAATGTTGATAAAACAGCCAGTTGTGGCAGATTCAGATGAAGGATTTTTTACTAAAAGGCCAAAGTATGAAACATAAAGTGGTTAGCATTCAGGACATCAAAGTCGCCAACGATCTGCCGTTTGTGTTGTTCGGCGGGATGAACGTACTGGAATCTCGCGATATGGCGATGCGCGTCTGTGAACATTACGTCACCGTGACCCAGAAACTCGGTATTCCTTACGTGTTCAAAGCGTCTTTCGATAAAGCCAACCGCTCATCTATTCATTCTTACCGCGGTCCGGGCCTGGATGAAGGCATGAAAATCTTCCAGGAACTGAAAAAAGCTTTCGGTGTAAAAATCATTACTGACGTTCATGAATCCTGGCAGGCACAGCCTGTTTCTGAAGTGGTTGACGTGATCCAGCTGCCAGCGTTCCTGGCGCGTCAGACTGATCTGGTTGAAGCCATGGCGAAAACCGGCGCAGTCATTAACGTGAAAAAACCACAATTCGTCAGCCCGGGTCAGATGGGTAACATCGTTGATAAATTCAAAGAGGGCGGCAACGATCAGGTTATCCTGTGCGATCGCGGCAGCAACTTTGGTTACGACAATCTGGTTGTCGACATGCTGGGCATGAACGTAATGATCAACGCCACTGGCGGTCATCCGGTCATCTTCGACGTGACTCACGCTCTGCAAACCCGTGACCCGTTTGGCGCAGCATCCGGCGGTCGTCGTGCTCAGGTAGCAGAACTGGCACGCGCAGGTATGGCGGTCGGTATTGCAGGCCTGTTCATCGAAGCGCACGAAGATCCGGAACACGCGAAATGCGACGGTCCTTCTGCATTGCCGCTGGACAAACTGGAGCCGTTCCTGGTGCAAATGAAAGCTATCGACGATCTGGTGAAAAGCTTCCCGGCACTCGATACCAGCAAATAATCTGTCTCAGCCAGATAAAACAAAGGCGACCTTCGGGTCGCCTTTTTCGTTTAGTGGTGATTGTGAAGGGCATCCTGCAGAGAACTATAGAAACTGAGTTTTCCTTCAACCGGATGCATTCTGGCACGGGCCATAGTTTTCAGGGGCTGGAAGGGGATTTCGGCAAGCCGCAGTTCGGTACCTTCCGGTAAGCCGTCGATATAGTGCTGCAACGCGTTAACACCACCGGCATCGAGAACAGCCACACGATCCCACAGCAAGACAATCACTTGCTTACCGGAACTGCGTGCCTGTAATTCACTGAACAGGCGCTCAGCCGCAGCGAAGAACAGCGGACCGTTAACACGCAGTACCAGCGTATTTTCCGCCGTTTCGCCAGGGACTTCCGTCAACCGCGTCAGTTTCGCTATCCGACGCATAAACAGTAAAGACGCCATCACGATACCGGCAGTAATGGCAATCACCATATCAAACAGCACCGTCAGGCTCATGCAGGTCAGCATCACCAGAATGTCGTCTTTCGGTGCGCGGCGCAGGATATCCACCACTTTATGCGCCTCGCTCATATTCCACGCCACCATCAGCAGCAGCGCGGCCATCGCTGCCAGCGGTAACCATGAAAGCAGCGGCGCGAGAATAAGCAGGGCGAGGATCACCAGCAACGAGTGGATCACCGCAGACACCGGCGATGTCGCACCGGCACGAACGTTAGCGGCGGATCGGGCAATGGCTGCCGTGGCGGTAATGCCGCCAAAGAACGGGCTGACCATATTGCCAATACCCTGACCGATCAGCTCATTGTCCGAATGGTGTTTCTTGCCGGTCATCCCATCGAGAACCACGGCGCACAGTAACGATTCAATTGCGCCGAGCATTGCCATGGAGAACGCAGCGGGCAGCAGCGCCTGCACCAGAGACCAGCTCAGTCCGCTGCCATCGGGTTGAGTCCACGGCAGGGCGAATTGCGGCAAGATAGGCGGGATGCCGTTACCTTGCGAGCCATCCGGTAACAGGAAATGAAAGCGGGAACCGATAGTCGCAACCGGATGTCCGGCCTGCATGAAAATCGCCATTACCGCGCAACCTGCCAGCAGCGCCGGAAGATGGCCGGGAACGCGCAATCCCAGTTTCGGCCAGAGGATTAAGACCCCGAGCGTCACAATGCCAATCGCCGCATCACCCATATCCAGCGTCGGCAATGCCATCACCAGCGCGGCCACTTTACTCAGATAATGTTCAGGTACCGTCGCCATCGTCAGACCAAAGAAATCCTTGAACTGCATCGTCCCGATGGTAATCGCAATGCCGGAGGTAAACCCGAGCGTGACGGGCAACGGGATATACTCAATCAGCCTGCCAAAACGCGCCAGCCCCATCAGCAGCAGCATAAAGCCGGACATCAGTGTCGCCAGCAACAGGCCGGATAAGCCGAATTGCTGCGAAACCGGATAGAGGATCACCACGAATGCCGCGGTCGGGCCTGATACGCTAAAACGAGAGCCGCCGAAGATAGCGATAATTATCCCGGCTACCGCTGAGGTATAAAGCCCGTATTGCGGCGGAACGCCACTGCCAATGGCCAGCGCCATCGCAAGAGGGATAGCGATAATCCCGACAGTTACGCCCGCAATGGCGTCTTTGAGTAAACGTTGAAAGGTATATTTTTCACGAAAACAGGCGTCGGTCAGAGCACTGAAAAGTCTGATGCGGCGACTTCCTGAGATATTCATAGGGCGTAAACCACCTGGGGAGAATAATTGATAATAACCCGGTATTCCGTCACCGGAAAAGTCATAGCCTACGCCGGTCTGACTCGGGTTACGTAGATATAAATCAAGACTCGATAACACTTTCCTGCGTAGTCTTCGTTTTATTGTAACGGGTGGCAATGTGATGTGCCGCCAGTTATTTCACATACGAATACGATGAAGGCATTCATCATCTATATTTATGTTAATACCCGTGAATCGACAGGTAATAGCGTGAGAGGTCGCATTTAATTATGCCGGATATATTTTCGCTGACCAGCCTGTATGCGGATATTTGTGTCACGTACGCCACGCTTTCGGTCAGCTTTTTTGTCCTCAGCCGCAGTGAGCCTTTTACCTTCAAAGGGTCGTACTGGAAACGGCTGGCCTTCGGCCTGGTGGCGGGCATCACGTCGCTCTATTTGCGGGGCAATCAGCTGGCGCTAACGGACAGCCTTTCGTTTAGTTTTGAAATGTTGCCGATGATTTTAGTGACTTTTTTCGGCGGCTGGCTCAGTGGGCTATCCAGTTATGTCGTGGCATTTTTCTTCAGCGGTATGTTCACGCTTAATAATCTCTTTATCGCAATAATCCTCTGCACCCTGTTTTTATTCCGTGTCTGGCAACGGCGGAAACACCGTGAACTTTACATTACTATTGTGCTGATCGGTATTTTCCGTCTGGCGCTGGTTTCAGGATTGCATGGCATTAAGGTGCCGTGGACGGCGCTGATTTGTTATCAGCTGGTGGCAGCTTTCTGCATGATCCTTTGTTATCACGCGCTGAATTATAAAGAAATCTACATGAGCAAAGTGTTCACCATCCGCGTGAAAGCGGCGACTGATGAACTGACGCAAATTAACAACCGGGCCAGTATTGATTACTGGCTGGCGCAGCGGCAAACGCAGCGGGAAGCCTGCGGCTTAATTCTGCTCGATATCGATAACTTCAAACGGGTGAATGATACCCTCGGGCATCTGGCGGGCGATCGGGTATTAATTGAAGTAGGACGTTTATTACGCCACCTGACACGCAATGAAGATTTCGCCGGGCGCTACGGCGGCGAGGAGTTTCTGGTCATGACGTCGGCTTATGACCCGCCGACGCTGCTGGCTATAGCGGAACGCATTCGCCAGGAAGTCGAAAACTGCGTGATCATTCTGGAAGATGGCAGGGAACTTAAAGTGACGGTGTCATTGGGCGTGTCATTGTATTTGCCGGGAATGATTATCCGCAAGTCGCTAAAACTGGCGGATTTATCATTATATGAGGCCAAACGGCAGGGCAAAAACCGCGTGGTCGCCAGCTCGATCCTGACCCTGTCTACGCTCGGGACGAAACGTCATTATCCCAGAATGTAAAAAAGGAGCCTTAAAAGGCTCCCTGGGTTTGTTATCAGAAAGCAGATTACTTCTGTGTGCCTTCTTCAATTTTCGGCGGATAGTTCAGATCAGCCGCTTTACGCATTTTTGCGACATCTTTGGCGGTGACAGTCGCCGCTGCCGGATTTCCGAATTGCGTGCTGACATAATTACTCAGTGTTGCAATCTGCTCGTCATTCAGCTGATTGGCAAACGACGGCATCATGATTTCGCCCTTATCCATATGACGCTGCACGCCATTAAGGATAACGGAAACCTGATTTCTGTTTTCGTAAGAACCGGTGCTGGTATGACTGAACAGCGACGGATACGCATGGAATCCCTCGCCGCTGCCTTCACCGCCTTTGCCGTGACAGGCTGCGCAACTGGCATTAAACAGGGCGGCGGCTGACTGGTCAATTGTCTGACCTTCAGCACGCAGCGGATATACGTCCTGACTTTTCTGGCCCCATGCATCGCGCGGTTTGGTTTGCTTGTCATCTCCAATCGCCGGAACCGAACGGATATAGGTCGCAATCGCGTTCAGGTCACTGTCTGTCAGATGTTGCAAACTGTGCTCGATGGCTTCAGACATTGCACCGGAAGCTGACGCTTTGCCCGCCACAAAACCGGTTTTCAGGTAAGTCACCAGTTCCTGCTGCGACCAGTTGCCGATCCCGGCGTTTTTGTCCGGCGTGATGTTAAACGCTACCCACGAGCCTAAATCACCGCCGGAAAACGCTTTATCGGTATCCATGCCCATGGTCAGCGTGCGCGGCGTATGGCAGGTGCCGCAGTGTTCCAGTGCTTCCACCAGATACGCGCCGCGATTCCAGTCCGCTGATTTGGACGGATCGTTTTTCAGCTCACCTTTGTCGAAGTTAAACATCTTCCACACGCGCATGCCCCAGCGCTGGTTAAACGGGAAAGACAAATCCGTTTGCGGCCCGGCGGAATGTACTGCTGGTTGCGACATCAGATAGGCTTTGATCGCCAGAACGTCTTCACGCTTCATTTTGGTGAATGAATCGTAAGGCATTGCCGGATACAACTGTTGTCCGTCTTTGCCGACGCCTTCACGCACCGCGCGGACGAACTCATCATCACTCCAGCTGCCGATACCAAATTCCTTATCAGAAGAAATATTGGTGCCGTAAATCACCCCGAAAGGGGATGCCAGCGGGTAACCGCCGCCGAATTTCGCGGTTTTATCTGCACCCGGCGCGGTGTGGCAGGCGGTACAGTCACCGGCTATTGCCAGATATTCACCGCGTTTAATTATCTCCGCATTGCCTGCAGCATCATCAGCCCAGGCGCCGGCTGCTGCCATTAACGGCAGCGCCGCCAGCACGAATTTCATTTTCATTGCTCAATCCTCAGAAAATCAATCAGGCCAGGCTTTTCAGCACCGCGTCAGCCATACGTAATGCCAGCGCGGTTCCGGACAGCGTGGAGTTCACTGTCGAAGCAGAAGGCATAATGCCGGTCCCGGCGATGAACAGGTTCGGGTGGTCATGCGTACGGCAATTTCCATCCACCACGGAATCTTTTGGATCGCTGCCCATGATCATGGTGCCGGTAATGTGCTGGTTGTTGTCGTAAACGCCACGCTTGCTGTACACCACTTCGGTGCCGCCCATTTCTTTGACGATTTTCTGGAAGTCGAGCATCGACTGGTCATAGCCGCGGTGAACGTAGTCCGGGAATTTGTAGTGAACTTCCAGACGCGGGATCCCCCATTCGTCTTTTTCGGTTTTACTCAGAACCACACGGTTTTCAGGTTCCGGCAGCATTTCCAGCAGGCATTTCAGCTGAATAAAACGCTCGGACTGGTAGGTCAGTTTGTCGTTCAGCGCTTTGCCGTAATATCCCTGACGTACCAGGCGCTCGGTCAGATAACGCACCGGCGAGGTGTTGGCGACGTCGATACGTAACGCAGAGCGATCACGGCGGAAATCACCATCACGCAGATTATTGATACTGCCCGGACGCATCGGGCCGCGACCGAAATAAACCGGTTCATCGGCATAGAATTCAACGGAAGTGCCCGGGTGATCCATCAGGTTGCGGCCGACCATACCGGAGCTGTTGGCGATGCCGTCCGGGTATTTGTCACTGGTGGACATCAGCAGCAGTTTCGGGCTTTCGATGCCGTTGGCGGTCAGCACGAAGCGTTTGCCGGTGACTTTGTGGGTCACTTTGTCAGCATCGAGATAATGCACGGCCACGATTTCACCGCTGTCATTGGCTTCGATTTTGTACACTACGGCGTTGGCAATCACGCGTACACCGGCTTCAATGGCTTTGCGCGCGGAAATACCGCCGTGATATTGCGCGTCAATCGGGCAGACCGGCATACAGTTGTTGTTGCCACAGCAGGCAGGACGGCCATCGTAAGGAATACTGTTGCGCGCCTGTGGGCCGATACCCAAAATGTAACCGAGTTTGGCAATGCGTTTACTGATACGGTCGAACCCGTAAGGCAGCGGAATACCCGGCAGCGGATAAGGCTGCGAGCGCGGAGAGTCCAGCGCATCATCACCCGAAACCCCCATCTGAATTTCCGCTTCGGTGTAATACGGCTCCAGCTCTTCATAGCTGATTGGCCAGTCGCGACCCACGCCATACAGCGTTTTGATCTTCATGTCGTTTGGCAGCAAACGGAACGCCTGTCCCGCCCAGTGCCAGGTCGTGCCGCCGACACCACGCAGATATTGCGCAGCATAGAGATCCGGGCCTTTCTGGATCAGATAGTTGTTATCTTTTGGCTGGAACTTCGGTTGCGGAGCCCAGGGTTTCGGCGGATACGGCTCGGTGAAATCGCCTTTCAGCGGTGACTGACGGAACAGTTCTACCGCTTCATCGCGTTTAATCACCGGCCCTGAATCGAGCATCAGCACGGAAACGCCGGCTTTCACCATTTTCAGCGCAGCCAGCGAACCGGCGATACCCGCACCAATAACAACGACATCTGCATTCAGTGCATCAGCCATGAGCAATCACCTCCGTGAAATTTTGTTGCAGTGCAGCAGGCTTGTTGACCCAGAAATTCGGTTCACCCGGCGCATAACTTGGCGGCAGCAGGTTATTTTTCAGCAACTGATAGCTGACGATATTTTCGAATCCGATACATTTCTGGCTGCCGGGCTGACCAACCACACCGAGATACCAGCCGCTGACCAGTTGCTGATACAGCTGCGCCAGCTCTGCCGGTTGCGCGGCCAGCAACTGATGCAAATCATCGCCGACCACATTTTTGTGCGTGGTGATCAGCGCCGAAAGGGCATCCAGCTGCGTGTCGAGCTGGGCATTATTTGATGACTGATTATTTTGTGACTGATGCAGCCAGCTGTAGAGCGCCTGAGCGAGGTGCGGTTCGAGCGAGTCCATGCCGGTAAGCTGTTTAGAAAGTGCCATAAAACTGTCAGGCATTGTCACAGCAGAAGCCAGCGGTGGCGCGGCATGGGCGAGGGTGGCAAATACGCCACCGCCCAGCATCTGGCTACCGATACCCGCAACCATGACGCCCGCAGTGCCGAGTATCCACCGGCGACGAGAGAGATTGATCATGCTGAAAGTCCGTAAATGTTCCGTATAAAACGGCCACGGGCGTGGCCGTCAACAAGAAGGAGTAATTAAAAGTGCCTGTTATTTCAGGACGCTGGCCGCTTTTTCTGATGACTGATTATCGATGTCCTGCTTCGGTGTGCTGACACCGACTGCACCGACCACTTCACCGTCAATGGTCAGTGGGAAGCCGCCACCCAGTGCCACGGCGTGCGGGATTGCCAGCACGGTAGTTTCACCGCCTTGCAGGCGCTGCATGAATTTCAGCGAAGGAGCGTGATACAGCGCTGAAGTGCGTGCTTTACCGATGGAGGCCTCAACGCATCCGGCAGGAGAACCGTCCAGACGCTGGAATGCCAGTAATGAACCAGACGCATCAACAACAGCAACGCAACCGGTGCTGTGTTGCTCAGCAATGGTCGCTTTTACGCTGTCGATGACTTTAGCAGTCTGCGCGTTATCGAGCTGAGGATGCCCGGCGGCGAAAGCAGAAGTGGCGGAGAATAATAAAGCGGAAGCACAAATTACAGCACGTGCTGTATGTTTTTTAACAGACATAGACTCATCCCTTGTAGCGGTAGCAAAACATTGCTTAAAAAAGATCTGGAAAAATAGTTGCATTAAATCAATATCTTTAAAATTCAACGGCGTCATAAGCTGAACACTTGATGTGTTTCTTAATGCCATACAGATGAAGCGGGTATTGAATTTTGTTTCCCAGATGTTAATTCAATTAACAAGCATGAAAAAGTGACGGTTGCGTATGGCAACTAATTTTCAGGAGGTGTTGTGAGGATATTTCAGGCAAAACGGGCTTGCAGGCCTTGTTAAATAAGGACTGAACATTTTGTGCGGTTATGTACCAGATGATCCGTTTGTATTAATGAAATGTGATGAAGTTAACAAAAAAAAGCCTCCGCGACGGGAGGCTTTGCAGTAAATCGTCCGGTGTTACTGCCCCGGTTGCCAGCTGCTGCGGCATTCATCGCGGCGGAAGCTCAGAACGCGGCTGCGGTTCGAGACGAGTTTGACGTTGTAGCCCTGGAAATAAAGACAGAAGGTTTTCTTCCAAGGCCCGTCGGGAAGTTCCACCAGCAAGCGGCCAGCCCCCAGCGAGGTTAGCTGGCCGCTGGCGCGCTGACTGCCAACGCCAGTTCGCAGTTTGTCGCCGTCGATATTAAAGGCGGCTTTTGACTCAGGATGATACCAGCGCCCCTGGACCATCTTCAGGCAGTCATTGGGCTCGATTGGCCGGAAGTAACGTGGCGCGTGGCCGATTTCCCCTTCAATGGCATGACCATTCCAGCGCAAGCGCATCGGCATATGCGCCGAAAGTGTAATGGCCTCACCGGCATCTTCGCCCTGATACAAGTTATCGGCGGAACCGAGATAACTGGCGGTGCCGTTACTGACTTTCAGCCAGTAAGGATCGGCGATGCTGGAATACAAACCGTCCGGCAGGGCGTCGCTGCGGGCGGGAAGTGGTGATGCGAGTAATGCGGACATCACTTCCAGTGCGTGCGTATAGGCAGTGGTATCTTCACGGTTAGACACCAGCGCGATGCCAGCATCCAGTTGCGGGTGAAGCAGGAAATAGGTTTTGTATCCTGCATGGGAACCGCCATGGCCGTAAACCGTATGTTCACCGATTTGCGACGAGGTGGTTCCCAGCCCGTAAGCGGAAGGGATATTGCCGTGCAGATGACGTTGTGCGGTCAGTGCTTTCAGCACGCCTGCACCGGGACCGCTGTCCGCCAGCAGGCTTTGCAGCCAGACGGAAAGCGACCGTACGCTGCCGGTCAGACTGCCGGAAGCCGAAAGATGTAATCCGGCGACCGCTGTTTTCCAGCCGCTCGTGTCCTGCCAGTAACCGGGCACCAGATTGGGCACAATATCAAACCAGGTTTCCGGCGCGCGGAAGGCTACATCAAGCGGACGCGCGATGTGTTCCGCCAGCAAATCGTCAAACAAAATGCCTTTTCGCCTGAGGATTTCTTCCACCAGCCGGTAACCGGTATTGCTGTAGGAAATCTCGGTGCCAGCGGGGAAATTCAGCGCGCCGTCCTGCGCGAGAAATTCCATAATCGCCTCCGCATCGCTGACGTTATAAACCGAAATCCCCAGCAGGGAGAGCGTTTCGCGTACATCTGGCAACCCGCCCGTCATGTCCAGTGCCTGACCGACAGTCACTTCAGACATCGGCGGTTTCAGGTCAGGCAGATACTGACCGAGGCGGTCTTGCGTTGAGAGTCCGGCATCACTTTTCAGTAAGGCCAGCGCCGCGAAAATATGCTTGGTGACTGAAGCATAGCGAACCACGGAATCAATGCTGAAGGGCTGCGAAGTGGTCAGATTGGCCAGGCCACCGGTGGCGAAACCGCGCAGTGTTTGACTGTCGAAAAGAGTGATTGCCCCGCCGGGCTCGCCGGGTTTATCCCAGTTTTGAGTAATGCGTTTTGCTGTCGCCTCAGCGGCTTGCCACTGTAAATCAGAGGTCATGAGAATCTCCACAGACTGTCTATCAGTGAATAAGAGGGCAGCCGGACTGCCCGTGAGACCGGAATAATGTCCGTTTATGCAACGGTTATTCGGGCTCCTCTAAACTGAGACTTAACGATCGTAATTCTGCTGTATGCGGGTGGGTGACGTTGCCCGTCCGTAAATCGTCTGCGCTCAGAAGCTCGACCATTTCACCACCAATCATTACGCCAATGCTGGTGCAAAGATGCGTTACCACGGCCAGATTGTGGCTGACGAGAATATAAGTCAGTTTCCGCCGTTCACGCAGGTCGCTTAGCAGGTTGAGGATCTCCGCCTGTACCGACACATCCAGCGCCGAAGTCGGTTCATCGAGCAGTAAAATTTCCGGTTCCGAAATCATTGCCCGCGCAATGGCGACACGCTGACGCTGTCCGCCGGAAAGCTGATGCGGGAAACGAAAACGTACCGCCTGCGGCAGACCCACTTCGCTCAGGGCATCGGTTATGCGCTTCTCAATGTTAAGAAAACCATGCACGATCAAAGGTTCGCTGAGAATGCGGTCGATGGTCTGGCGCGGATGCAGCGAACCGTACGGATCCTGAAACACCATCTGCACGCGGCGGAAGAAGCGTTTCTGGCGTACCGGCAGCTGATCTTCACCGCCGATCACCATTTCTCCTGACCACGACTGATTCAGTCCGGCCAGCGCGCGTAAAATGGTGGATTTTCCGGAGCCACTTTCGCCGACAATCCCGAAGCATTCGCCCGGCGCAACGCTGAAGCTGACGCCTTTGACCACTTCGGTCTCGCCAAAAGCAATCCGCAGATTGTTGAGAATAATTTTGCTGTTATCTGCATCCTGATAGAAAAGAGGGGATTGGTCAGTCATGAGGTTTTCCATGCTTCGTCACGCACCAGAACCGGCAGTCTGTCACGCGGATGTTTCAGCGACGGCAGACATTCCAGCAGCCCGCGGGTGTAAGGATGTTGCGCTTTCAGCAGGTCGCCCGCCTGTAATGTTTCGACGATACGGCCTGCGTACATCACGGCCACGCGGTCGCAGAATTTGGATACCAGCGGTAAATCGTGGCTGATCAGAATCAGTCCCATGCCGCGACTGGAAACCAGATCATCCAGCAGACGCAAAATCTCGGCCTGCACGGTGGCATCCAGCGCGCTGGTCGGTTCATCGGCAATCATCAGTTCGGGATCTGGCGCCAGCATCATGGCAATCATTACGCGCTGGCCCATACCGCCGGACACTTCATGCGCATAGCGTTCGGCGACTTTATGCGGGTCGCGGATACGCACCTGATCCAGCAATTCTATGGCGGCGTTCATTGCCTGTTTTTTCGAACCGCCTTTATGCGTCTGCCACGCTTCCGCCACCTGTTTGCCAATGGGCATGACCGGATTGAGCGAGTATTTCGGATCCTGCAAAATAAATCCGACGCGTTTGCCGCGTATCTGCCGCATCTGCTTTTCACTGGCGTTGCGCAAATCAATACCGTCGAAAGACAGCGTTTCAGCACGGCATTTTGCACTTGAAGGTAGCAAGTTCATCAGGCAACGTGCGGTCAGGGATTTCCCCGAGCCGCTCTCGCCGACAATTCCGAACTTTTCTTTACCCAGTGACAGTGATACGCCGCGAACTGCGTCGAAACTGCCGCTGTTGGTCTGAAAGGTAATATGCAGATCTTTGATATCAACCAGCATCATTTCTCCTTAGGATCGAGGACGTCGCGCAGGCCGTCGCCGAGGAAGTTAAACGCCAGTGAAGTGACAAAAATCGCAATGGCTGGGATCAGCGGCACCCACCATTCGCTGAACAGGAAACGGCGCGCAGTGGCAATCATTGCGCCCCATTCCGGCGACGGCGGCTGAGCGCCCATCCCCAGAAAACCCAGGCTGGCAGCGGTGATAATGATCGAACTCATATCCAGCGTGATGCGCACCACCAGACTGGGTACGCACAACGGCATGATATGGCGCAGCACAATACGCGCCGGTGTCGCGCCGGTCAGGCGGCAGGCGGCAATATAATCTGTGCCGCGCACCTGCATAGTTTCCGCGCGGGCGAGGCGTGCATAAGGCGGCCAGGCAGTAAGGGCGATCGCCAGAATGGCACTTTCGATACCAGGCCTGAGTGCAGCCACAAAGGCCAGAGCCAGGATCAGACGCGGGAATGCCAGGAAAATGTCGGTGATGCGCATCAGAATACGGTCAAGCAATCCGCCCGCGTAACCGGCCACGCAGCCAATCAGCAGGCCGAGCGGGGCGACAATCGCTACCACAATAATCACCATCCCGAGCGTGATACGTCCGCCATAAAGAATACGGCTCAGGGTATCGCGTCCCAGTTCGTCGGTACCCAGCCAGTGCAGGGAAGACGGTTTTGCCAGACGGTGTGCCAGATCCTGCGCACCCGGATCGTAACTGGTCAGCCACGGCGCACAGATGGAAATCAGCAGGACGATCAGCACGGTGAACAGACCGGTAACGGCCAGCGGATTTTTGCGAAGACCAAGCCAGATGCGGTAACGACGGCCCCAGACGGCTTGTGTCCGTGTATGTGGTGTATCCGCCAGCAGCCAGGCGTGGCTGCCCGCACGGGGTTGAGGTGTGACAGGAAGAGTGCTCATTTTACGCGGGGATCCAATAGTCGGTAGAGAAGGTCGGCCAGCAGGTTAAGCAGCACGTAAATCGCGCCAATCAGCAGCGTGGAGCCGATCACCGGGTTCATATCCGCATTCATCAGCGAGACGGTGAGGTATTGCCCGAGGCCGGGCCAGGAGAAGACGTTTTCAGTCACTACTGCGCCCTCCAGCAAACCGGCATACGTTAGTGCAAGCACCGTAATCAGCTGCACGCCGACTGTCGGGAAAGCATGTTTCCAGATGACGCGTTGCGCAGAAAGCCCTTTGGCGCGGGCCGTTATCACATATTCCCCGCCGAGTGCGTTGAGCATAAAAGTACGGGTCATGCGGGTGATGTAAGCCATGCTGAAATACGCGAGGATCAGCACCGGCTGAGCCATATGCGCAAGGGCATCCCAAAATGCGCCCATGTCACCGGCCAGCAGCGAATCCACGGTAAGCAAACCAGTGACCTGCGGGATCATGTCCTGATAGATGATGTCCTGACGTCCCGGCCCCGGCGCGATACCCAGCGCGGAATAGAAAATCAGCAGGCTGAGCAGCGCCAGCACAAACACCGGCAGGGAGTGACCGGCCAGACATACCACGCGGATCGTCTGATCAATCCAGCTGCCCTGACGCGTTGCCGCCCAGACGCCCAGCGGAATACCGACAATAGCGGCGATAATAATGGCCGCCGTCGCCAGTTCCAGCGTTGCCGGGAAAAAGCGCGCGATATCGGTCGTCACCAGATTGGAGGTCAGGGCAGAACGGCCTAAGTCACCGTGAAATACCTGACTGAGATAATGGAAGAACTGCATCCAGAGGGGCTGATCCAGCCCCATTTCATGACGAACCCGTTCGACGACTGCCTGCGGGGCATTATCGCCAACCGCAGCCAGAACCGGGTCTGTCGGCATCACGCGACCGATGAAAAAAGTCACCACCGACAGACCAAACAAAGTAAGACAAACGCTGATGCAGGTACTCAGAAATCCTTTGAGTCTCTTGCTCACGCTTTAACAACCTTCTCGTAAGGGCTGGTGCTCATTACTGTTAATACCACGCCGGAAATCACGTTGCGGCAGGCGGCGGTCATGGTGGGTTGCAACATGATGGCAAACGGGCTGTTTTCCATATGTCTGGTCTGCAACTCTTCGTAGAGTTTGATGCGGGTGGCCGGATCCGATTCTTTCAGCGCTTTGGTGCTGAGATCTGAAATGTCTTTATCCTGCCAGCTGCAACGCCATGCCAGCGTGCGGCTCTTGGCTTTGTCGGTATTATCCGGGTTGCTGCAGAAGGCTTCTGCGTTGGAGTTCGGGTCAAAGTAATCCGCCCCCCACTGGGTCATCGCCAGTTGCTGCTGACGCGCACGCATTTTAGTCAGCACCTGACGGCTTTCGGCAGCCAGCAGCGTGACTTTAATCCCGACTTCGGCGAGGTTCGATTGCAATGCCTGCACGATGTCAGAAGAAGGCGAGGCGGAGTAGTGATCGAGGGTGATTTCAAAACCGTTCGGGAAACCGGCTTCGGCCAGCAGCGCTTTGGCTTTTGCCACATCACGTTTGTACATAATGGTATTCACCGCCGCAGGGAAACCTTCCGGCAGGAAGCTCTGATGGATTTTGTGGGTCAGCGGCACGATATGCTGCTGGATGTTTTCGTAATCGATTGCCCATTTGATCGCCTGCCAGACTTGCGGTTTGGCAAGATTCGGATGCGCGGTATTGGCAGAAAGCATAAAGGTGCCGGCAATGCCTTTCTGTACCAGCGTGAAGTTTTTGTCCTTCAACAGAGGACGTAACTGTTCGGTAGTCAGGTTACGCGCAATATCGATATCGCCTTTCTGCAACATGAGCAACTGGGCAGAAGGGTCGATGATGTGACGCATGATGATGCGCTGGATTTTGCCTGCGTGCGGGTTGTTTTTGTTGCTTTCGAGAATCACGGATTCGCTGACTTTCCAGTCGCGCAGTTTGAAAGCACCGGAACCGGCGCTGTTTTTCTTCAGCCAGGCGTTACCCAAATCATCACCCGCCTGATTGGCCAGGCAGGCAGATTTTTGCACGATACTGCCCACGTTCGCGGTCAGGCAATACAGCAGGAAGGATTCAGAAGCAGGTTCAGTGGTCTGGATCACCAGCGTTTCGGCGTCCGGCGCGGTAATCAGGCTGTCGACGTTATCTTTGGTATAGCCAAACTGGTTGATGATGTAGGCCGGGCTCTTGTCGAGTTTCACCACACGCTGCAGGGAAAATGCGGCGTCTTCGGCAGTGACAGGTTTTCCGTCGGCCCATTTTGCTTTCGGATCGAGTTTGAACGTGAAGGTTTTTTTATCGTCGGAAGCGGTCCATGAAACAGCCAGATCGCCTTCGATTTCATCAGGGGAGGTCAGTTTTGGTTTCACCAGTTGCTGGTACATATTGCCGGTAATTTCACTGCCCACGGACTCGAAGCTTTCATGCGGATCAAGGCTGGTAATGATATCAAGCTGGATAGCCATCACCAGAATTGAGGCTGGTGTGGCAGCAAACACAGCATCGAATTTCAGGTAGGACAGAACAGGTATTGCGGAAAAACCGGTAACAAATTGACGCCTGGTAACCATAACTACTCCCATCGTGTTGATATATAAAAGTAAAATTAAAAATTACGTTGGCCAACCCTTGACTTAACTCCGGGCAACTGGCTTAAATGAAAAACCGTTGCTTTACACATCCCGACGTTTCATATCGAAAAAACTAATGTGAAGCGTACTGTGCTTGTTCTTTGCTGGTGCAATTTCACGCGGTGAGTGCACCCTGTCGGAACATATCTCCGTTGTCTTAGCCATGCTCAATCAAAGGTAGACCTTTTTTATGAATAACGTAGCGCACGGAACTGAAGAATTAATGCCGGTTTTTGATGGACATAACGATGTTTTGCTACAACTTTGGAACGAACATCGTCAGGATCCTGCACAGTCATTCCTTCAGGGACCCGCCAGCGGACAATTAGACCTGCCGCGCTGTCGTGACGCAGGCTTTGCCGGCGGGCTTTTCGCCGCCTGGGTGCCTACTCCTGAAGTAGATCTAGCAATTAGCGTGCCTGATCGTACTGTGGACACCCGTTTTCTGCCGGAAGGTACTCAAAAGCATCCTGATTTTTCCCCGACACCTTCTTTCGATTTTGCACGTGACGTCACATTTGGCATGATGGCGTTCCTGCTCAGAATCGAAGAACAGTCGCAAGGAAAGGTGAAAATTTGTCGTACCGCGCAGGAAATCAGACAGTCGATAGATAACCATGCATTAGCTGTGGTTATGCATATCGAAGGGGCGGAAGCGATAGATGAGGATTTATATAATCTGGATGTGCTTTACAGCATGGGGCTGCGTTCTCTCGGGCCAGTCTGGAGTCGCCCGAACATTTTCGGCGAGGGTGTGCCATTCAAATACCAGACGTCGCCGGACACCGGGCCGGGGCTGACCGATGCGGGTATCCGGCTGATCAAAGCCTGTAACCAAAAACGCATCATGATTGATTTGTCACATCTGAACGAAAAAGGGTTCTGGCAGGTGGCTGAACTGAGCGACTCGCCGCTGGTGGCCAGCCATTCCAATGCGTTCAGCATATGCCCGATGTCGCGTAATCTCACTGATAAACAGCTTGGCGCAATCAATGAAAGCAGCGGTTTTGTCGGGCTCAATTTTGCTGTGCCATTCCTGCGTGAAGACGGCAAACGCAGCGACGATACCGGCACAGACATTATGGTGCGTCATGTGGATTATCTGGTTGAACATCTGGGTGAGGATGGCGTGGGCTTCGGTTCGGATTTTGACGGAGCATCGATGGCACCCTTTATGAAGGACGTGCGCGGTTTGCCGGTGTTAGTTGAGGCACTGCGTAAAGCGGGGTATGGCCAGGCGCTGCTGGAGAAAATCTGTTACAAGAACTGGATTAATGTGCTGGAACGCACCTGGGGGCAGTAAGGTTGCGGGAAAAATGTTCGCGGCAAAAGAAAAGGCAGCCATTTCTGGCTGCCTTTTTGCTGTTTCGGGCTCAAACTTATTTGAAGAAGTCTGCGCTGACGGTGAGGTTGCCACCGCTTTTGTTCTGCCACTGACGAGTGATGTGGTAGAACTTGGCACCTTTGGCAGCTGCACGGTTTGCCACTTCCTGTGAAACATCCGTGGTGCTGTTGAAGTGACCGGTGAAGGTCGTGGAGTCAAACGGCACCATCTGAGCGGCGGTCACGTCATTCACTTCCTGAATTTTCGCGCCGTTGGTTGCTGTGACGGTGTAACGTTTACCAGTAGACGACTGCGTTTCGAAGAAACGGCCTACTTCACGGCTTGGACTGCCGGAAGATGCCACGCCTGGGATCTCAACTTTCTTCGCTTCTGCGCCACCGGCTGCCAGTGCTGCACGGCCTGCATCAGAATCGGCAGGAATAGCATCAGGTGACTGAACCACGCGTTTTGGCGCATCTTTCTTATAAATAAACGCAGTGATGTACTGGTTGCCGCCGCTGTTGGCATCAATCTGGCGGACGATGAAGAAGGAATAAGCCCCTTTATCTTTGGCCGCTTTTGTAATGGCATCGTTAACGTCTGGCTGGCTGCGATAGAAACCGCTGACAGTCACAGTATCAAAAGGCTCAAGTCCATAAGCGACGTCTTTCGGCAGCTCTACCACGCCATTAATGACGCGATAATGGGGATCTTTGCTCACTTCCGGCGCATCTTTTTTATAGATATCTGCCACTACACGCCAGTTACCGCTATTGTTAGTGCTGTTGGTATCTTGAATATAAAAATAATCTGCACCCAGCGTATCGGCACGGCGGGACACGGCATCAGCCGCATCGCCCAGCGTGTTGAAACGCCCGGTAATAACAATGCGATCAAAAGGCTTAATGGCTGCAGCTTTCTGTGGGCTAATTTCCTGCGCGGCATGTGCAGCCGACAGCGCAGAAACAGAAAACAGGGCCGATGCGATGATCGTTTTTGTCAGCTTCATAAAAAATCCTTTCACCTTGCGCAGTAATGTTGAAACGTGCTGAATTCTTGATGTGTAACAGGTTAGCGGCCGATTATTGCATGTAACAATGCCGAGTGTCTCAGCAATTTATGGCAATAATGCGTGCGCCACCGACGATAACAGCGACTTTTTTTACCAGGTATAACTTATATAAGTTTGTTGAATAATCCAAGTAGTGAAATAAATGTTAATTATTCACTATTTTCTAACTTTTATGCCCGTTCTGAGCGGGTTAAGGTAGAGAAACTCTCAGTGATAGATCGGGTTTAAAGCAGGTTATCAGGTGGATTAAAGGCCTGTTTACTCAGGTTTGCAGCAGGTTTGCGGCCCATATCAATTTTTTTATTATTAATTGTCTGACTATCGCTGTGATACGTAGATTATTGATTAGATATTCAGTAGGTTATAAGCGGCCTGAAAAAATACAAACCGGGGCTTACTATCAACCGGCAGGCGTGAAGTTGAATTGTTATGACGATGACATAAATCATCAATGAAAAGGGTGAAGGGAATACTATGCGTATTGGTGTACCAAGAGAGCGGTTGACCAATGAAGCCCGGGTTGCAGCCACGCCGAAGACGGTGGAACAGTTGCTTAAACTCGGCTTTACGGTCGCTATCGAACAGGGAGCCGGTAAATTAGCCAGCTTTGACGATGCAGCTTATGAACTGGCGGGTGCATCTGTCGTCAGCGGCGATGATGTATGGCAATCAGATATCGTGCTGAAGGTGAATGCGCCTGAAAACGATGAAATCGATAAATTACAAGCAGGCACCACGCTGGTCAGTTTCATCTGGCCTGCGCAAAACCCTGAGTTGATTCAAAAACTGGCTGACCGTCAGGTGACGGCAATGGCAATGGATTCTGTGCCTCGTATTTCCCGCGCACAATCTCTTGATGCTCTGAGCTCAATGGCTAACATCGCGGGTTATCGCGCGATTGTGGAAGCCGCCCATGAATTTGGTCGTTTCTTTACCGGGCAAATCACTGCTGCGGGTAAAGTGCCGCCGGCGAAAGTCATGATCATCGGTGCCGGTGTGGCTGGCCTGGCTGCCATTGGCGCAGCAGGAAGCCTCGGCGCTATCGTCCGTGCTTTTGATACCCGTCCTGAAGTGAAGGAACAGGTAAAAAGTATGGGTGCGGAGTTCCTGGAACTGGACTTCGAAGAAGAGGCGGGCAGCGGTGACGGCTACGCAAAAGTGATGTCAGAAGCCTTTATTAAAGCGGAAATGGCGCTGTTCGCAGCCCAGGCCGAAGAAGTAGACATCATTGTGACCACCGCGCTTATCCCGGGACGTCCTGCACCGAAGCTCATCACCAAAGAGATGGTCGCTTCGATGAAACCGGGCAGTGTGATTGTCGATCTGGCAGCCCAGACGGGCGGTAACTGTGAACTGACGGTTGCAGACCAGATTACCACTACAGAAAACGGCGTGAAGATTATCGGTTATACCGATTTGCCAAGCCGCCTGCCGACGCAGTCCTCCCAGCTTTACGGCACCAATCTGGTTAACCTGCTGAAATTACTGTGCAAAGAGAAAAACGGTGAAATCGAAATCGATTTTGAAGATACCGTTGTGCGCGGTGTGACCGTGGTGAAAGCCGGTGAAGTAACCTGGCCGGCACCGCTGATTCAGGTTTCTGCTCAGCCGCAGGCTGCGAAAACCGCTGAGCCGGTAGCAAAAGCTGAAGTTAAGCCCGCGTCTCCGTGGACCAAATTCATCATCATGGCCGTTGCCATTGTGCTGTTTGGCTGGCTGGCGAATGTGGCGCCGAAAGAGTTCCTCTCTCACTTTACGGTGTTTGCGCTGTCCTGTGTGGTCGGTTACTACGTGGTGTGGAATGTCAGCCATGCGCTGCATACCCCGCTGATGTCGGTCACTAACGCCATTTCGGGGATTATTGTGGTCGGTGCCGTACTGCAAATCGGTCATGGCGGATGGGTCAGTTTCCTGTCTTTTATTGCCGTGCTGATTGCCAGTATCAATATTTTCGGCGGATTCACCGTCACTCAGCGCATGCTGAAGATGTTTCGTAAGAACTAAGGGGAATATATGTCTGGGGGTTTAGTTACAGCAGCATATATTGTTGCCGCTATTCTGTTTATTTGCAGCCTTGCCGGGCTGTCAAAACATGAAACATCAAAACAGGGTAACATTTTCGGCGTCACCGGGATGGCCATCGCGTTAATCGCGACCATTCTTGGACCTGACTCCGGTAACGTTGGCTGGATCATCGTCGCCATGGTGATCGGTGGTGCGATTGGTGTTTATCTGGCACGTAAAGTCGAAATGACAGAAATGCCTGAGCTGGTTGCCATTCTGCACAGCTTCGTGGGTCTGGCTGCGGTTCTGGTGGGCTTTAACAGCTATCTGGATCACGGTGCGGTGCCGATGGAAGGCGTGATGGAAAACATCCATCTGACCGAAGTATTCCTCGGTATCTTCATCGGTGCGGTGACCTTTACCGGTTCGATTGTGGCGTTTGGTAAACTTCGCGGGATTATCTCTTCCAAACCGCTGGCTTTGCCGCATCGTCATAAACTGAATCTGGCTGCGCTGGTTGTTTCTTTCCTGCTGATGGTGATGTTTGTTCGCACCGAAAGCGTCGGTCTGCAGGTTGTTGCATTGCTGATCATGACCATCATCGCTCTGGCGTTCGGCTGGCACCTGGTGTCATCCATCGGTGGTGCGGATATGCCGGTTGTAGTGTCCATGCTGAACTCCTATTCCGGTTGGGCAGCGGCGGCAGCGGGCTTTATGCTCAGCAATGACCTGCTGATCGTCACCGGTGCGCTGGTGGGTTCTTCAGGTGCAATTCTGTCTTACATCATGTGTAAAGCGATGAACCGTTCGTTTATCAGCGTGATCGCCGGTGGTTTCGGTACTGATGGCTCTTCTACGGGCGACGCTGAAGAAATGGGTGAGTATCACGAGGCAAGCGCGGAAGATGTGGCTGAGCTGCTGAAAAACGCCAGCTCAGTGATCATCACCCCGGGCTACGGTATGGCGGTGGCTCAGGCACAGTATCCAGTGCATGACATTACCGCCAAACTGCGCGCTAAAGGCATCAAGGTTCGTTTCGGTATTCATCCTGTTGCAGGGCGTTTGCCGGGCCATATGAACGTTCTGCTGGCTGAGGCGAAAGTGCCTTATGACATCGTGCTGGAAATGGACGAAATCAACGACGATTTCAGCGATACCGATGTTGTGCTGGTTATCGGTGCAAATGACACCGTGAACCCGGCGGCACAGGAAGATCCACGCAGTCCAATTGCCGGTATGCCGGTGCTGGAAGTGTGGAAAGCGCAGAACGTGATTGTCTTCAAACGTTCAATGAATACTGGTTATGCCGGTGTGCAGAACCCGCTGTTCTTCAAAGAAAACACTCAGATGCTGTTTGGCGATGCCAAAGAAAGCGTTGAGAAAATCCTGCGTGCTCTCTAATTCCTGAGCCGCAATGAAAAAGGCCAGTCAGTTGACTGGCCTTTCTTTTGTGCGCGATTGAGCGATTATTCTCAGACAGTATTCTCACAGATTACTCGTCGTCATCCTCTTCTTCGTCATCGAATGTCAGCGGACATTCAAAATCATCCGGTTTGATGGCCAGCAAATCGCATTTCAGATGGTCGATCACCTGTTCCGTGGTGTTGCCTAAAAACGCCGCAGAAAGACCGGTACGGCCAATCGCACCGAGAACAACCACACCTGCCTGCAAATGCTCTGCAAGGTCAGGAATGACTTCTTCCGGTAAGCCTTTTTCCACGTGTGTGAATTTTTCGTCAAGCTGGAATTTCTGTCGCAATGCTTTCATCGCAATCAGATGCTGACCGCGGATAGCATCGTTATAGACGCTTGGGTCAAAGTCAGGAAGTTCGATGGCAATATTAATCGGCGTGACCGGATACGCGCCGACCAGATGGACTTCCGTCTGATTAACGTGTGAGGCCAGCTCGATGGTTTCTTTCACCAGTTTGATATTGAGCGGGTCATGATAGGGTTCTTCACTGGAAAGGTTAACGGCGACAACGGCTTTACCGCTTTCAGGCCACGGCTGGTCTTTGACCATCCAGACCGGGCAAGGGCACTTGCGCAGTAAATTCCAGTCCGTAGGCGTGAAAATGACAGATTCAAGACGGTCATGCTGGTGGGCCATTTTCAACAGCAAATCATGATTACCGGCAATCACTTCCTGAATGATGGCTTCGAAAGGTTTGTTGTGCCAGACCACTTTAACGTCGATCGGAATACCCGCTTCGACATAGTAGCGACACTGTTCTTTAATCCATTCTTCCCGTTCACTGATTACGCTTTGCCGCATACCGATTCGCTCATCTGGCGAAAGCATGGTGGTCATTTCATAGGAGAAATCATAAATCGACAAAAAGGCTTTGATGCTGCCGCCGTTACGTTGCACCAGATAAACGGCACGACGAAGCGCGGGTTGGTCATCCTGATTGGGGTCGATAGCAACGAGTAAATTCTGATACTTAGCCATGGGGACTCCTTAACACCTGTAAGAGAACGGCGGTCAGTGTATTAAGTACAGAGTAAACCAAGATTAAGCAATCGGATAGCGGAGAAATTGAGTCGGATCAACAAATTATTCCTTGATGATCCGACGCAATAATTGTCAGGCGGGAGCCTGACAGATCAGGCAGAGACCGGAGCAGACTGACCGGCTAACTGAGAAAGCATTTCATGATTCTCAATCGTGATGTATTTACCTTTAACACTCAGCATTTCTGATTTCTGGAAACGGCCGAGCAGGCGGCTGATGGTTTCTACAGTCAGCCCGAGGTAGTTACCGATATCGCCACGGGTCATCGTCAGGCGGAATTCGCGCTGAGAGAAACCACGCTGAGCGAAGCGGCGGGAGAGGTTATAGATAAATGCCGCCAGACGTTCTTCGGCATTTTTCTTCGAAAGCAACAGGATCATATCCTGATCACCTTTAATCTCACCGCTCATCAGACGCATCATTTGCTGACGCAGATTCGGCATTTTACCGGACAAATCGTCCAGGGTTTCGAAAGGAATTTCGCAAACCATTGAGGTCTCCAGCGCCTGAGCAAAGCTCGGATGCTGCAAGCCACCGATAGCATCGAAGCCGACTAGATCGCCTGCCAGATGGAAACCGGTAATTTGCTCGTCACCTTGTTCGGTAATGGTGTAGCTTTTGATAGTCCCGGAACGAATGGCATACAGGGATTTCAATTCATCACCGGCTTTAAACAATGCCTGACCTTTTTGGATCGGCTTTTTCCTTTCGATAATGTTATCGAGCTGATCAAGTTCATGCTCATTAAGCGTGAAAGGAATACAAAGCTGGCTAATGCTACAGTCCTGACAATGGATCGCACAGCCACCAGATTGGATACGTCGAATAATACGCTTTTCCGGGATCATAAGAGTCACTCTGGCAATATTGATATGGGTCAATTTTAACATCTTTTACGCCGAGTGATAAGTAGCTTAAAGGAGCGAAAAGAGCGAAATGTTAAAAAACCCCGATTTTAAAAGGTTTTTTTTAAATAAAAAATTGATCTTTACATGCAATTAAGCCGAATTGAGAATCAATGAGCTTTAAATCAGGATCAATTTATTGATGGGGGGAATATTTAGTGCGGAGAAAATAAAGGCTTTAAATCAATTTATAGCAGGCTAAGAATGAATTTTTTCGCCCGTTTTGCTTTATTTTAGCCCTGATGAACCCTGAAATATGCGGCAGAGGATTATGGCATAAACACTGAACCGGATCGACTTTGATACCCATTCTCCTCACAACCGCTTACAATGCTCCCTTCGTTTAGCATTCGTTTACTTTTAGGAAAGGTGTCATGCAGTCCGATTCCCTGGGTTTTCCGCTGGAAACAACCATTGTTTTTGTCGTCGTGGCGGTCGCCGCGTTGTTAACTGACATCTTTGCGCACCGCAGCCACAAGCCGATTGGCCTGAAAAGTGCCTCTTTATGGACACTGTTCTGGATTGCCGTTTCCCTGAGTTTTGCCGCGTTTTTATATGTCCATCATGGCAAAGAAGTCGCGAGTCTTTTCCTCACCGGGTATGCGCTGGAGCAGGTGCTTTCCATCGATAACCTGTTTGTGATTATGGCGATTTTCGCCTGGTTCAAAGTGCCTGACGGTTATCGTCACCGGATTTTGTACTGGGGCGTGATTGGCGCAATCGTGTTCCGTGGGATTTTCGTGGTGATCGGCACCAGTTTGCTGGCGCTCGGACCCTGGGTCGAAATGGTGTTTGCCGTGGTGATCCTCTGGACAGCGATCCTGATGATGCGTGCAGGAAATGATGACGAAGAAAATGATGATTACTCAGATCATATCGCCAACCGGCTGGTTCGCCGTTTCTTCCCGGTGTTTCCAAAACTGGTCGGCCCGCATTTTCTGGTCAGCAGTGAACAGGTCGAAGCTGAGCTGGCAAAGCCTGAAAATCAGGGCTTCAGTTTTACCGTGAAAAAGGGCGTGCGTTACGCGACGCCGTTGCTGTTGTGTATTGCCGTGGTTGAGATTTCTGACCTGATGTTTGCGTTCGACAGCGTGCCTGCGGTTATCGCCGTCAGCCGCGAACCGCTGATTGTTTATTCCGCCATGATGTTTGCCGTACTCGGTTTACGTACGATGTATTTCGTGCTCGAGGCATTGCGCAAATATCTGGTGCATCTTGAGAAATCAGTGATTTTCCTGCTGTTCTTTGTGGCGGCGAAACTGGCACTGAATTCCAGTAATCATCTGTGGCATCACGGGGTTGAAATCAGCGCCTTAGCCAGCCTCTACGTGGTGCTGGGTGTTCTTGCGCTGGGCATTATTGCCAGCTTGTTGTTTCCCGGAAAAAAAGAAGCCGCATAGCGTGAGCTGACGTATCGATATAAAAAAACGCTGCGAATGCAGCGTTTTTGCTTTGTGCGGAGAGAGAAATTGCCGGCGCTACACATCACCCTCGTTATCTTTTTCCACCGCTTCGTGAATGCGATCCAGCATATCCGGGAAGGCAGACTGTACGCGGCTCCAGCTCGGGATAAAGGGTTTTTCGCTCGGCGTATCCACAAATGCCTGACCGGCTTCCATAATCGCGCCTGAAAACAGTTCCACGGCAGATTCCTCGCTGTGACGGTCAAACGATAATCCGTTCATTTTTGCGTCATTCTCAAACCCGTCAATCATATCCAGCGCATTGCGATAGTAGGTGGCTTTGAGGATACGGAAAGATTCGCTGGTGATATTCACACCAAGGATCGCCATCTTGCGGTAAAGCGCCTTGGTGATATCGATACTCATGCGTTGCAGCCCGTTTGTCGCATCATCTTCGGACATCGGCTGGTGCTTATGATCGTAGGTATCGGCGATATCGACCTGACAAATACGCTTGGTCGCCGTATTTCGATGAAGTTCTGAAAGTACGCCAATTTCCAGGCCCCAGTCGCTCGGGATACGCAGGTCATTCAGAATGTCCGTGCGCATCGCAAATTCGCCGGAAAGCGGATAGCGGAAGGTACGCAGGTATTCCAGAAAGTCAGAGTGACCGTAAACAATTTGCAGCGATTTCAGCAGCGGGAAGACCAGAAGACGTCCCACGCGGCCATTGAATTTTCCGTCGGCGACGCGGGCGTAATACCCTTTACAGAAATCGTAATGGAAGTTGGGATTCGCCACCGGATACATCAGGCGGGCCAGCATATCGCGGCTATACGTGACAATGTCACAATCATGCAGCCCGACTACCGACGTGCGCCGCGATGCCAGTGTATAACCGGCACAGAACCACACGTTGCGGCCTTTGCCCGGCTCATTCGGTGAAAGATTTTCTTTTTTCAGCTCTTCATCCAGCGCTTTGAGGCGCGGGCCATCATTCCATAAAATTCGGTGGCGCTGCGGAAGGCGGGAGAAAAATTCACGCGCAAATAAAAACTGATCGCGATCAGCGCGATCTAACCCAATAACGATCTCCTCCAGATAAGGGACTTTGGTCAGCTCATCCACAATACGGGTCAGTGCAGGACCTTCAAGTTCTGAAAAAAGTGACGGTAATATTAATCCCATTGAACGGCGGCCTGAAAAAACCTGCAAATCGTATTCCAGTTCTTCGACTTTGCGGTTAGTCAGATTATGAAAATTGGTAATGACTCCATCCTGATAAAAATCGCTCATACGGTATTCTCCAATTTTAGAATTGATAAAATTATTGGAAGTCTTCTCTGTAAATACAGAACGATAAACAATGTGAAAACAATTTATTAATAAAGGCCATTACCTCTTCAAATTTGCCCTTTAAAGAAGGGGGATAAAATGACTCAGCCCCTGACTCCAGCCATGGGGGCCAAATTCACTGGTACGAAAAACTCCTGAGATATCGTCACGATGCAGCGGCATTTCATGGTCATGATGGCCTTTAACCACCACCGCGTAATTCACCACCTCCAGCATGGATAAATCATTCGGGCCATCGCCAAGACCGATGCTGATAACCGGTTGCCCGCGTTTTTGCTGATAGCGCTCAGACAACCATTGCACAGCCTGACCTTTACCTGCACCGGCTGCCATGACATGCCAGAACCGTCCGCCACGGGTGAGTGCCAGACCTTCGCGGGCCAGGCATTTTTTCAGATGCGCAAAATCCAGATCATTACCAAACCAGACCAGCGGTTCGGACGCCACGCGCTGCATGGCGAGATCTGCTTCCTGCTCCGATAAACCCGTCCAGACGGCGACTTGTTTTGGTGTGACATCACCAAACCCGCGAAACTCAAAATCGTAACGCTGACGCAATTCGACCAGCGTCTGGCGGATTTCGCTGTAACCCGCGCCGTTGATATAAAACGGGACTTCATCAGCGGTTCGCCAGTCCGGCGGCAGATGGATCATCGCGCCATTTTCAGCGATAAAAGGCTGGTGCGTCAGGTGCAAAGCCGACTGCAGTGTCGCGACTTCAGCAGGCGTTTTGCTGGTCGTCAGAATAAGCGGAATTTTTGCCGCCGAAAGTTTATCCAGCCAGGGTTGGGCCGGTTGCCAGCTGTAATCATGATGATCGAGCAGGGAGCCATCAAGGTCAGTAAAAATAATCAAGGGATCGTCAAGGTAAGGCATCTTTTCTCCTCAATTCAGCCGGTAACAGACGCAAATCTTTAACGATTTAGTTCTGTCCCAGCAGCTAAGTATAGATAGAAAAATGAGTTTTATTGACCGCGCCGCCATTTCAGGATTTTTTACCGCCGCAGACTCGTTTGCTGGCAGCTTTACCCGCAGGAGGTTTACAGGGATAATTTGCAGCAGTCCCACCGCTGAGAAAGAGGTAAGCAGATGAGCGAAGATGATGATTTATTCAGTCAGGAAATGGCCGGAGTTCAGCCACTGGCGTCGGATAAACGGGTGGTCTACCTCAAAAACTCAACCACCGGACAGAAGGTCAGCAGCGAAGAGGTAACGGAAAAACGTGAAAATCCGCTGACCACCGGCTTTCTGAATATCCAGCCGTGCGACGAACCGCTCGGGTATAAGCATGACGGTGTTCAGCAGGGCGTTCTCGACAAACTTCGTCAGGGAAAATACCCGCTGGAAGCCAGCCTGAATCTGCTGCGCAAACCCGTTGAACAGTGTCGTCAGGAGCTATTTACGTTCTTCTGCCAGGCACAGGCCGAAAATCTGCGTACTTTGCTGATCATCCACGGTCGTGGCCGTGATGATGAAAGTCATGCCAACATTGTGCGCAGTTATCTCGCCAAATGGCTGAAACAGCTTGATGATGTTCAGGCGTTCTGTGTGGCCATTCAAAAAGATGGCGGTGCCGGTGCCTGTTATGTCGCGCTGAAAAAATCTGCGCAGGCGAAACAGGAAAACTGGGAACGCCACGCCAAACGCAGCCGCTGATACTCGCGGATCCGGCCAAGTCAACGTTTGTTGCCGCGTGGTTTAAGCGCTATCCCTTACTGTCCTGACACTTTTCCATGCCCGGTAACGGGCACTTAATTGAGTTATTTGCATGTTCCTGAAACCGATTTATTTGCGCTGCGCGCTGTTGCTTTGCGGCGTCACTCTTTTATCTGCCTGTGACCGTAAAGCGGCTGAACAGAGCGAGACGATGGTGATTGAAGGTAAAACCATGGGGACGTTTTACCGCGTCAGTCTGGCAGGCGTGGATAAAAGTCGTGAAGCCGCGCTGCGCGAACAAATCGAGGCGCAGCTTAAAGAAGATGATCACCAGCTTTCGACTTACAAAGAAGACTCGGTGCTTTCGCGCTTTAATCAGTATCAGGGCAGCGTGCCGCAACCCATCAGCGCAGGCATGGCCGATGCGATTGTCACGTCTATGCGCATCGGAATGCTGACCGGCGGCGCGATGGATATCACCGTTGGCCCGCTGGTCAATCTTTGGGGCTTCGGGCCTGACAAACAACCGGTTAAAACGCCGACGCCTGATCAGATTGCCGCAGCACGTAAACTGACCGGATTACAGCATCTGAAAGTGATCCAGCAAAGCGACGGACAGTATCTGCAAAAAGATTTGCCGGGAATGTACGTGGATCTTTCAACGGTCGGCGAGGGTTACGCCACGGACCATCTGGCGCGGCTGATTGAAGGCAATGGCATCAGTAATTATCTGGTGTCTGTGGGCGGTGCGGTGGTGTCCCGCGGACATAATGCGAAGGGCAATCCGTGGCAGGTAGCGATTCAAAAGCCAACGGATAAAGAAACGGCCGTGCAGGCGATTGTCGATTTGCAGGGCATGGGTATCAGCACGTCCGGCAGCTATCGCAATTATTACGAACTGGATGGCAAACGCCTTTCGCACATTATTGATCCCGCCACGGGTTCGCCGATCACGCACAAGCTTGTATCCGCGACGGTGATTGCGCCCACCGCGCTGGAAGCCGATGGATGGGATACCGGACTGATGGTGCTGGGCACGCATAAAGCGCTGGCGCTGGCGGAAAAACAGCATCTGGCCGTGTATCTGATCACCAAAGAAGGTGACACGTTCAAAAGTTATATGTCGCCGCAGTTCAAAGCCTATCTGAAAGACCCGGAATAATTCCGCGTACTGAATCTGCGGACTACAGCGCCCCGTGCAGTTTTTCTGAGAGAAAATCCAGAAACACCCTCAGCGCGGGTGACTGGCCTTTATGACTGGCATACAACGCAGAAATGGAGGACGGCTGCGTTTGCCAGTCAGGTAGCAGGGACATTAATTTGCCGTCGTGCAGACTTTTTTTGCATGCCATTTCCGGCAACAGCGCGATGCCCATGCCGTCCACCGCCGCCTGACGTAAAACCAGTAAATTATTGCTGATCATGCGGGGGGTTAATGACACCTTTCGCGTTCCTTCCTGCGGATGAGCCAGTTCCCACTGTGAACCGGCCCACGGTGTTTTGCGCACCAGCGTTGGCAGATAACTCAGTTGATCCACAGAAGGCGGCGCAGGTAATGCCGCAACAAACGCCGGACTGGCAACCAGCACATATTTCAGCGTCCCGAGCGGTTTGCGGTACAAACCGGAATCTTCCAGAGGTTCGCTGTGCGAATGTATCGTCACATCAAAATTTTCCCCGAGTAGATCCACACTGCGGTTAATAGCCAGAAGTTCCAGCGTGATAGCCGGATAACGTGTCAGAAACTCGGTCATCAGCGGAGCCACGACCATTTCCGCCATCATTACCGGCGTGCAAACCCGCAACAATCCGCTGGGATTTTGCTGTAAATCGTCAATCACCTGTTGTGCCGTTTGCGCCTGTTGCAGCAGTTTCTGGCATTCGATGGCGTAGCACTCGCCGACACTGGTCACGGAAAAATGGCGGGAAGTGCGTTGCAGCAGCCGGACCCCGAGACGGTTTTCCAGTGCGTCAATACGGCGGCTGAGCAGGGATTTTGAAACGCCCAGCGCCCGCGCCGCGGCGGTGAATCCCTGATGCTGGACGACGGCGGCAAACAGCGCCATATCATTGAGATTATCGTTCATCTGCCTTCTCATATTCATCGTTGCAAAATGGCAACGATATGTTGCCATATTAGATATTTCACGCCATATCAACAACGATTATCCTGTGTTCATTCCGCAGAACATCTGCCAACAGGATTTAAAAATGAAAATATTACATATCGATTCAAGCCCGTTTATTAACGAGTCCGTTTCCCGTGAACTCTCGGCGATGATTGTCACGGAACTTTGTTCACGCCATCCGGACGCCAGCGTAACCTATCGCGATCTCGGTACTGCGCCACCGCCGCACCTTTCAGCCGGGGCCATGAGCCTGCTACACAACGCGCAGGATGTGACGATCACGCCAGAGTTGCAGGCCGAACTCGACGGGATTTATCAGTCAATCGAAGAACTTATCGCTTGCGACGTACTGGTGATTGGCGCTCCGATGTATAACCACTCCATTCCGAGCAACCTGAAAGCGTGGCTGGATCAGGTCTGTCAGAAAGGCAAAACGTTCCGTTATACCCCGCAGGGTGTAGTCGGGCTGATCCCAGGCAAAACGGCTTTTGTTGCCTCAAGTCGCGGTGGCGTTTACAGCACACCGGAAACACTTCCGCATGATTTTCAGGAGCCGTATCTGGCGTCGATTCTGGAACTGATGGGCGTAGCGGATTGCTATATTATTCGTGCTGAAGGTGTGAGCCGTCAGGCAATTGGACGTGAGAAAGGGCTGGCAGAGGGAAGGGAAACGCTGCTTCAGATCCTCGGTCACTGAAACAGCGCTGCCCGATTTTAGTGTTTCGAGGTACTTATCAGCTCGAAAAGCACCACGGTGCGGGATGTGCAGATATACTCGCGGCCGAATTCGAAATTATGTTCGTTAACGTCATCCGGCTGGAAGGTGTCGAAAATATGCCGCCAGCTTTCGCCGTGTGCAACGGAAGGCAGCGTGAACACCACGTCTTTGTGTGAGGCGTTAAACAACAGCAGGACCGTACTTAATGAACCCTGACGCAGTAAACCAGTCGGCTGTGCGCGACCGTCAAGCAGCATTGCAATGCATTTGGCGTGCGGATCTTTCCAGGCTGCATCGGTCATTTCCGGCCCCTGTGGCTGGAACCAGCTGACATCTTTCACGCCCAGCTTCTCGTGAACCGCACCGGTGAGAAAGCGCCCGCGATGTAAAATAGGGAAGCGTTTACGCAGCGCAATCAGCCGGTAAGTGAACAGCAGTAACGCCTGACCTTTTTCTTCGATATTCCAGTTAATCCACGCAATCTCAGTGTCCTGACAATAGGCATTGTTGTTGCCATTCTGCGACCGCGCAAACTCATCACCGGCCAGCAGCATCGGCGTACCTTGTGAAAGCAGCAGTGTCGCCAGCATATTGCGCATCTGCCGTAACCGGAGTTCATTGATGGCCGGATCATCACTCGGGCCTTCCACACCGTAGTTGGCCGAGATGTTGTTATCGCTGCCGTCCTTACCATTCTCGCCGTTGGCTTCGTTGTGTTTGCTGGCATACGAAACCCAGTCATTGAGCGTAAAACCGTCGTGCGCGGTAATAAAATTCACTGAAGCGTAGGGCTTGCGGCCACGGTGATTGAACAAATCCGCTGAACCGGAAAGCCGTGTGGCGAACTGCGCCAGCTGGCCTTCATCACCTCGCCAGAATTTGCGCACCGTATCGCGGAAACGGTCGTTCCACTCCATCCACCCCGGCGGGAAGCCGCCAACCTGATAGCCGCCGGGACCGCAATCCCACGGCTCAGCAATCAGTTTGCACTGGCTGAGGATCGGATCCTGACGGCAGGTGTCGAGAAAACCACAACCTTCGTCGAAACCGTAACTTTCACGTCCGAGAATGGTAGCCAGATCAAAGCGGAAACCATCGACCTGCATTTCTGTCGCCCAGTAACGCAGTGAATCGGTAACCATTTGCAGCACACGTGGATGGCTGAGATTGAGGGTGTTTCCGGTGCCGGTATCGTTAATGTAATAACGTTTATTGTCCGGCATCAGCCGGTAATAACTGGCGTTATCGATGCCTTTAAAAGAGAGCGTCGGCCCGAGTTCGTTTCCTTCCGCCGTGTGGTTGTACACCACATCCAGTATCACCTCTATATTGGCGGCGTGCAGGGTGGCAATCATTTGCTTGAACTCATTTACGGTCTGCGTCGCCATATACTGCGGATGCGGTGCAAAGAAACTGAGTGTGTTATACCCCCAGAAATTATGCAGCCCTTTGTCCTGCAAATGCCGGTCATCAGTAAATGCATGAATGGGCATCAGCTCGACTGACGTCACGCCCAGCGAGCGGATGTATTCCACAATGTGCGGGGTACTCATGCCGGAAAACGTTCCGCGCAGATGTTCGGGAACCGCCGGATGGCGCATGGTATAACCGCGAACATGCGTTTCGTAGATCAGCGTTTTTTCCCACGGAATGTGTCTTTTACGAGAGCGAGCCCATGAGAATGCCGGGTCGATTACACGACACTTGGGCAGAAACTCTGCGCTGTCGCGGTTATCAATGTGCAGGTCTTTTTTCGGGCTCTGCATATCATAGGCGAACAGCGCATCGTCCCATTTCAGCTCACCGACAATCTGTTTAGCATACGGGTCGAGCAGCAGTTTGGCGGGATTAAACCGGTGTCCGTCGTGCGGTGCATACGGGCCATGCACACGATAGGCATAAAGCAGGCCAGGACGGGCATCGGGCAGATAACCATGCCAGACCTCATCGGTATATTCCGGTAGCTCAATCACGTCGTACTGTTCGCCGTCTTCATTGAAAAGACACAGCTCGACTTTAGTGGCATTCGCCGAGAAAAGGGCGAAGTTCACACCCAGTCCGTCCCACGTTGCACCCAGCGGCACGGGCAATCCTTCACGGACGCGGGTGGTGTGTCCGGAATCGAAACTGCGAACAATTTCGCCGTCACTGTAGGGATGGATAATCCGCACGCCGAGTTCATCCACGGCGATATCAACCTGAGCATGTGAAGGAACTGTGCGAACTTCTTCCGTTGTGGCGGTAGGTTTACTTGTCTTGCTTGACCGGGCCTTTGTCATACTTGACGTCACTCCGTTTCAGGGAAATCTGACAAAAAAATGCCGAAAGAGGGCCATCTGCGCATGCACAGACGATAACAACGAGTGTAGACCGGAGTTTGGAACTTCTCCCGTTAACCGTCGAAAAGCTGTACAAGGCGCCGGGCTTCAATGATAGTGAGAACGAAAAGGCTAGCCTGCTAGTTATTGTCTGACTTTCTCCCGAGGAATTCCCATGACCATCGCGTTACTCAGCCATGTCGATCTTGATGCTGGCTATCCTGACCGGTTCGAAGCGGCCGGTTTTACTCTTTATTTTGCGACGACACATGAACAACGTACCTCGCTGGATCCGCAGACAGCGCAGCAGATCCGCGCGGTGCAGACTATCGGCAGTATCGGTTTAAGCGCGGCAGAAATGGATAACCTGCCCAATCTGGAAATCATATGCGCGCAAGGTGTCGGGTATGAACATATTGATGTGGTTGCTGCGAAACAGCGCGGTATTCATGTCACACATGGTCCGGGAACCAATAATTCTTCCGTGAGCGATCACACGCTGGCGCTGATGCTGGCGATCACCCGTAAAATCCCGCAATTTGATACGGCGGTGCGTGGCGGAGAATGGAAAAAAGCGCGCTGGAATACGCCGGGAATGGCGGGTAAGCGTTTAGGGATTATCGGCATGGGCAACATCGGCAGTCTTATTGCACACCGCGCTGCGGGCGGGTTTGATATGGAAATTGCATATCATAACCGTCGTCCTCTGCAGGACACGCCATACCGTTATTTCCCGGACATCACCGGACTGGCGCAATGGGCCGATTATCTGGTGGTCGCCACGCCGGGTGGCAAAGACACTGTCAGGCTGGTGGATGCGGACGTGCTGCGCGCGCTGGGGCCGGATGGATTTGTGATTAACATTGCCCGCGGCAGCGTGGTGGATAGCGGGGCGCTGATCGCCAGTCTCCAGAATCATGAAATTGCCGGCGCGGCGCTGGACGTGGTTGATGGCGAGCCAAAGGTACCTGCACAAATGCTGACACTGGATAACCTGGTCATCACGCCGCACGTGGCAGGCCGTTCGCCAGAATCCGTGGAAAACATGATGACGCTGGTGTTATCTAATCTCACGGCGCATTTTAGCGACAAACCGGTCATGACCCCGGTGCCGCAATAGAACGTTTTCACCGCTCGCCTGCACCCTGACATAAACGCCGCCTGACGGCGTTTTTTTACGAGTGTCATCCCGCCGTTAGTCAGAAAAAGCATAAGACACAGCTTTTTCTTATTTGTCTGGCATAGCAACAGATCGTAACAATAGGGTTTTGGCAAGCAAGAGGCAGACAGCGGTGAACTTTCAACAACTCAAAATTATACGGGAATCAGCGCGATGCAATTACAACCTGACTGAAGTCTCAAACATGTTATTCACTTCACAGTCAGGGGTCAGCCGCCATATCCGCGAGCTGGAGGATGAGCTGGGCGTTGAGATATTTATCCGTCGTGGTAAGCGTTTGCTGGGGCTGACGGAGCCCGGTAAAGAGTTGCTGGCTGTCGCCGAAAGGATCCTCAACGAAGCCCAGAATATCCGCCGTCTGGCCGATGTTTTCTCGAAAGAGGACGCCGGCGTTCTGACTATTGCCACGACACATACACAGGCGCGTTACAGCCTGCCGAAGGTCATCAAAGCATTCCGCGCTATTTATCCCGGTGTACGTCTGGAATTACATCAGGGCTCGCCGCAGGAAGTTCTCGCGATGCTGCTGAGCGGGCAGGCGGATGTGGCCATCGCCAGTGAAAAACTGATGAACGACCCGGCTGTGGCGGCGTTTCCCTATTACCGCTGGCATCATGCGATAGTCGTTCCGCAAGGTCATCCGCTGACGTTGCAGCACCCGGTGACATTGCAGCATCTCAGTGAACAGCCGTTAATCACTTATCGTCAGGGGATCACCGGCCGCTCGCGTCTCGATGAAGCGTTCAGCCGCGCCGCGCTCACCGCCGACATCGTGCTCAGCGCTCAGGATTCCGATGTGATTAAAACCTACGTGGAATTAGGGCTGGGTGTCGGCATCCTGGCGGATAAAGCGTTCGAAGCCGCCCGTGATACGGGCCTTCAGCTGATTAACGCCGAGCATTTGTTCGAAGCCAACACCGTCTGGCTGGGGCTGAAAAAATCGCAATTGCAACGTAACTACGTCTGGCGGTTTATTGAATTGTGTAATCCGGGACTGTCGGTGAATGAGATTAAAGAGAAGGTGTTTACGACGGGGGGAGAACCGGTGATTGACTATCAGATCTGAGGGGCAAGCCCCTGGGTTAAGGTCAACACCTTGGGTTGCCACCCAAACTGGCCTTAAGGTTAAGGTTAAGGTCGTGGGCGTCGGCCCACACCGACCAGAGACCCGGTAACGCGCGGGCCTCTGGACTCCGCGCTTTTCTAACTGCGCGCTGTCGCGGGTATGACGGACATGTTCCGGCGCATTAGCGAGTGGCGCAAATCCAGGTGCTTCGCACTGCCTTCTCTCGGTCTTCGAGCCGCAGGTCTCGAAGCCGCTCCGTTCAGCTGAATTTTTAGCACGCCAATCAACCTTTTTAAAAGATGAAAAACAGTCTGCCGTTGATTTTAAGATGGTGCGGGCGATTCAGAAATCTTGCTGAATGAGAGGTTGCAGACCTTAGGCTGCAATCCCGAAATGAAGGAACCGCGCAGCGGCAAGATTTCCAGCCTGTCGCTGCGGCAACTGAAACATAGCCAGCGAGCGGAGCGCGCAGTGAAAAAGCGAAGGGAGATCCAAGAGGGAAAAAGCATTTTTCCCTCTTGGTCGGTTTCGGCGCAGCGCGCTAAGTGATCGCAGCAATTGAGAAACCGAAATTGGCTTTGGCAAGACTTAACCCGCCTGGCAAGGCAAATTTCACATATAAAAAAACCGGTCCTGAGACCGGTTTTTTACCTTCGCTAAAAAGCGAAACCTAGGCTGCCGGTTTAGCGATCACATTGCGATTTTCCATGCGAACTTCCGCAATGTTCACATCAATGATGTCGCTCTGACGGTAGGCCACTTCGCCTTTGATCAGCACGGTGCCGGTATCAGCGCTGCATACCAGTTCGTCGCGCACACTGTGCAGGAACGGAGCAGGGATGAACGCCACGGCGCCGATATCTTGCAGACGTACTCGCAGACCGCCGCGGGTGACATCGATGATTTCAGCGCTGAATTTAACATCAGTGCCGACTTTATCTTCCAGATAACGCGCATACAACCAGTCACCAACATCGCGCTCGGCCATGCGGTTGGCACGGCGGCGTTCTGCCAGCTGAACAGTCATCTCGTCCTGAGGTTTCTCAGCAGACTGTTGCAGGATCATCGCTTTCAGAAGACGGTGGTTCACCATGTCGCCGTATTTACGGATTGGCGATGTCCAGGTGGCGTAAGCTTCCAGACCCAGGCCGTAATGCGGCCCAGGGGTGGTGCTGATTTCTGCAAAAGTCTGGAAACGACGAATACGGCTGTCGAGGAACTGCGTTGGCAGCGCATCAAGTTTACGGCGCAATGCGCAGAAACCTGGCAGCGTCAGCAGTTCTTCAGCATTAGCTTCCACGTCGTTGGCCTGCAACACGGTCACTGCGTTTTCTACCAGCAGCGGATCAAAACCGGTATGCACGTTGTAAACGCCGAAACCGAGGCTGTCACGCAGGGCGATAGCCGCACAGACGTTGGCGGCGATCATCGATTCTTCCACGATGCGGTTAGCGATACGACGATGCTCAGCGACGATTTCCAGCACGTTGCCTTTCTCGCCTAATACGAAACGGTAATCAGGACGATCTTTGAATACCAGTGCATGTTCGGTGCGCCATGCGCTGCGTACGTCACAGACGCGTTTCAGCAGACGAATCTGCGAGGCAATGACATCGCTGGCCGGTTGCCACTCGCTTTTCTCATCCGCTTCCAGCCAGTCAGACACATCGTCGTAAGCCAGTTTGGCTTTGGATTCGATGGTCGCGGCGAAGAAGCGAATATCACTGCCCAGTGCGCCATCGGTGCCCAGCGTCACAGAGCACGCCAGAACCGGACGGCTGACGTCCGGCCACAGGGAACAGATATCATCAGACAATTCACGCGGCAGCATCGGGATGTTGAAGCCCGGCAGATAGTTAGTGAATGCGCGTTTTTTGGCAATATTGTCGAGATCGCTGCCTTCACTGACATAAGCCGTCGGGTCAGCAATCGCGATAGTCATTTGCAGGGTGCCGTCGCCGTTGTCTTTCACATACAGCGCGTCATCCATGTCCTGCGTGCTGCCGCTGTCGATGGTGACAAATGGCAGGGCAGTCAGATCTTCGCGGGTCAGGCCTTCATCGCGCAGTTCAGCGATGTCAGATTTTGGCGCTTCACGTTCGAGATTATGACGTGCCAGCGTTACCCACCACGGGGCGAGATCGTCGGTGCCGGTGGTGATCCATTCGGTGATTTCAGCCTGGAAGCTGTGATCGCCTTCTTTCAGCGGATGGCGGCGCATTTCAGCCACACACCAGTCGCCGTCGCTCACTTCATGATTGATGTTGCGGGCAACGCGGCACTGAATGGAATCACGTAATAAAGGATGGTCCGGGATAATGGAAAGACGGTCGTCTTTCTTGGTCACGCGGCCTACAAAACGGCTGAGGAACGGCTCAACCAGCGTTTCCGGCTGGACGATTTCACGCTCTTTCTCAGTTTGCAGGGAGGCAATGACGCGATCCCCGTGCATGACTTTTTTCATGTACGGAGGCGGAATGAAATAGCTTTTTTGACCGTCTACTTCAAGAAAGCCAAAGCCTTTCTCAGTGCCTTTCACGATGCCTTCGACACGTGGAGTCTGAGAGTGAAGTTGCTGTTTTAGCTGCGCGAGCAGCGGGTTATCTTGAAACATATCGTCCAGAGAATTGGGGGTTAATGTGGCTCGATTAGCGGCAGACAGTTTTACGCGATCTGGCCCCTTCGGGCAAGCGGCATCTACCCCTTTCGCCTCATAACCCTGAAGCGAAAGGGGAGATTTGCGCGATGGTGCGCAAGTCTGACTTATGCGATACGTTGCAGGTCGACTTTTTGCTCGCAGCGACGGATAGTCACCGGAACAGCTTTGGAGGTCGGGGTGTGGGTCTGGTCGCCAAAACTGGACATCGGCACCAGCGGATTGGTTTCAGGATAATAAGCCGCCAGATTACCGCGCGGAATGTCGTAACTGACCAGTTTGAAGCCGGTAACTTTACGCTCGATGCCGTCGTTCCACAGCGTTTCTATTTCCACCAGTTCACCGTCTTTCAGGCCTAAATCAGCCAGATCCTGCGGATGGATGAACAGCACTTCGCGCTGGCCGTAAACGCCACGGTAACGGTCATCAAGGCCGTAAATGGTGGTGTTGTACTGGTCGTGCGAACGCAACGTTTGCAGGGTGAACGGCGCATTTTGATCGCCCATCGGGATCAGCACGTCCGGCAACGGGGCCGCGCTGAAATTCGCCTTGCCGCTGAGCGTGTTGAAATTCAGTTCCGCTGCCGCATTGCCCAGATAGAAGCCGCCTTTAATATCACAGCGTGCATTGAAATCTTTAAAGCCAGGAATGGTCGCTTCGATGTGGTCGCGGATCAGATTGTAATCGTCAGCCAGCGCCATCCAGTCGAGGTATTTATCACCAAGAACGGCGTTGGCGAAACCGCAGACAATCGCGGTTTCGGAACGTTGTTCTTTCGATAACGGAATGCCGACGCCTTCGGACGCATGCACCATGCTGAAGGAGTCTTCAACGGTGATGAACTGCGAACCGGTGGCTTGCATATCCAGCTCAGTACGCCCCAGTGTTGGCAGGATCAGCGCTTCTTTGCCCGGTGTCAGATGCGAGCGGTTGAGTTTGGTGCTGATTTGCACAGACAACTCAAGATTACTCAGCGCCCGTTCGGTGCGCGGTGTGTCCGGTGCCGCCGCTGCCAGATTACCGCCGAGGCAGATCAGAACTTTGGCTTCTTTACGCAGCATCGCTTCCAGCGCTTCAACGGTGTTATGGCCCGGCACGCGCGGTGGCGTGAATTTAAAGTGGCTTTCCATGGCATCAAGCAACGCTTTTGGTGCTTTTTCATCGATGCCCATGGTGCGGTTGCCCTGCACGTTACTGTGGCCGCGAACCGGACACAGACCGGCACCCGGTTTACCGAGCTGACCAAACAGCAGTTGCAGGTTAGTGATTTCACGCACGGTCGGAACGGAGTGTTTATGCTGTGTTATGCCCATCGCCCAGGTACAAATAACGCGTTCGGCGTTCATATAAATAGACGCCGCTTCACGCAGATCCTGTTCGCTCAGACCGGACTGTTCGGTGATTTTTTCCCAGCTGGTGGCATCCACGACGGCCAGATACTCATCCACGCCAACGCTGTTAGCCGCGATAAAATCTTCATCGAAAAGGGAAGGCTGGCCGGAAGCGATACGCTCACGGTGAGTCTGCAACAGCGCTTTGACGATACCGCGCACGGCGGCCATATCGCCACCTAGATTCGGCTGATAATACGCCGCACTGATGCGACCGGCTTTCGGTGTGACCACTTCCAGCGGTTTTTGCGGATCGGCGAAACGTTCCAGACCACGCTCACGCAGGTTGTTAAAACTCACCACTTTTGCGCCACGGTCAGAAGCATGACGCAGGCTGTGCAGCATACGCGGATGGTTGGTGCCCGGGTTCTGGCCAAAGACGAAAATGGCATCGGCTTTTTCAAAGTCATCCAGACGGATAGTGCCTTTACCGACGCCGATACTTTGTTTGAGGCCGACACCGCTGGCTTCGTGACACATGTTTGAGCAGTCAGGGAAGTTGTTGGTGCCGAACATGCGGCCGAAGACCTGATACAGATACGAGGCTTCGTTACTGGCGCGGCCGGAGGTGTAAAAATCTGCCTGATCCGGGTTTTCCAGACCTTTCAGATGACTGGCGATCAGCGCAAACGCGGCGTCCCAGCTGACGGGTTCATAATGATCAGTTTCGCGGTTATAACGCATCGGGTGAGTCAGGCGTCCCTGGTATTCAAGGAAATAATCGCTTTGTTCGCGCAGCTTGCTCACGCTGTGTTGGGCGAAGAATTCAGGCTCAACGGCTTTACGGGTGGCTTCCCAGCTGACGGCTTTCGCGCCGTTTTCACAGAAGCTGAAGGTGCTGTGGTTATCATCGCCCCAGGCACAGCCCGGACAGTCAAATCCACGACCTTTGTTAACACGCATCAGGTTACGCAGGTTAGACAGAACTTTTTTACTGTCGAAGACGAAACGGGTGGTTGATTCCAGTGCACCCCAGCCGCCGGCCGCGCCGTGGTAGGGTTTGATCTCAGTTTTGAATTTCATAATTATGCTTCGCAGGTGATTTTTGTCTGATTTTAAACAACCGCAACGATGAATTGTTAACCGGATTGTTAATTTTATGTCACAAGTTTAGGAGGGGTATGCGCTGCCGTCTAATCGAATGCCATGATGGTGTGATAGAAGCGCTCTATCGCAGGAAAATATCGGGGAATAACGCAAATAGCGTCTAAAAATCAGGGGCGGGAGCGCACTGCCAATCAGTTTGAAAACAGCGGGTTGTGATAATGAAAACTAATGACCTCGCGCGATGTGGTTTTCGGCTGAAATTAACACAAGTTGTAACAGTATCGTTTCATTATGAAATGCTTAGCAAAAGACTAAGGGTTTTTCTGCGAGTAGTTTTAGGGCAACCTATGCCGCAGATTTTGAATCCATAGTTTTTTTGTATAGAGTGCGGCTCAGTTTATGCCCCGACTCTGTAGCGCGTTTAAGGAAGATTCAGTGAAACGTAGTGTAATTAGTGTCTTATCTTGTGTATTGATGTTCTCCGCAGGCAGTGCGAAAGCTATCGCACCACTGGATTTCCCTGTTGTCCCGCCGAGCATTGATGCAGCTTCTTTTGTGCTGATGGATTATGCCAGTGGTGATGTGCTGGCCGCCGGCAATCCGGACGACCGCCGCAATCCGGCAAGCCTGACCAAACTGATGACAGGTTATGTCATTGACCGCGCACTGGATCATAAAAAAATCACCATGGACGATGTGGTCACCGTGCCTCAGGAAGCCTGGGTTGCCGGTAACAAGAGCCTGGAAGGTTCTTCGCTGATGTTCCTCAAACCGGGTGACCGTGTGAGCGTGCGTGATCTGATCCGTGGCATCATCATCACTTCCGGCAACGATGCCTGTGTGGCGATGGCCGATTATGTCGCGGGCAGCCAGGACTCATTCGTTGGCATGATGAACCAATACGTCACCAGCCTCGGCCTGACCAATACGCATTTCGAAACCGTCCACGGTCTGGATGCACCGGGTCAGTACACCACGTCTTATGACCTCGCGAAGCTGTCCCGCGCCATTATCGGCGGTGAGCCTGAGGAATATCGTATGTATGCCGAGAAATCGCTGACGTACGACAACATCACCCAGCAAAACCGTAATGGCCTGCTGTGGGATAAAAACCTGCAGGTGGATGGCCTGAAAACCGGTCACACTGAAAGCGCCGGTTTCAACATCATCGCCTCTGCGACGCAGGGTGATCGCCGTCTGATTGCCGTTGTCATGGGCGGTAAAAGCTCAAAAGGGCGCGAAGAACAGGCGCGTAAACTGCTGACCTGGGGTTTCCGCGAATACACCAGCAAACAGATTTTCAAAGCGGGTCAGACCGTTTCGGATGAGCACGTCTGGTTTGGTGCTGCTCCTCAGGTGAAAGTCGGTTCCCTCAGCGATGTGTTTATCAGCGTGCCGCAGGCTGACGCCGATAAACTCAAAGCGCAATATGTGCTGACCAATCCGCAGATTGACGCGCCGCTGAAAAAAGGTCAGGAGCTCGGCAACATTAATATCGTGGATAACGGCAAAGTCATCAAAACCGTGCCGCTGGTGGCACTGGAAGATGTCGCAGAAGGCGGGATCATCAGCCGTGCGATTGATTACGTGAAATTGAAAATCTGATTCGATTTTCTGAACGTAAAAGGCGCCGCTTCGGCGCCTTTTTTGTCCCTGAGATTCACATCAAATTTCCCGGCCTGAAAATCGAGAATTGTCACAATTGATTGTTAACTAAGTGTAATTGATTTTGAAATCACCGGACGAATGACTCACATCCGCCCGGTGAGTGTGCAAAATTTCAGAATACTTTGGAGGAGAAGTCGGTTTTCACTTCGCTTTCGATGTAGGTATTTAAGCCCCATCCGGCACGGGCCAGTTCTTTCATCTTCTCAAGATGCTCAGGGCCAGGGTGGCGGATGTCGTAGAGATAAACGTGGTTATTCTTGAAACGGACTTTGATCGAATTGGCATCAATCTGGAAGCTGACGACCTGTGAATCACCGCTTTTATTGGCGTAATTTTCCATGCTGCATCCTGTTAGCTAAGCCTGATTTCTGGCGACGTCTTCTATTAACCACGTCCGGCTTTCAGTTACAGGGTGATAGTTCACATTATCAGCACGTTAAGTCAGGATGATTGGCGTAACTAATGGCGGGCGGCGGAAATAGCGAGGTGAACCGGCACCTGCTGAGCGCCGGTGCCGTCATTGTGATGCGGTTATTTCAGCAGGAACGAGTGATCAAACGTGCCGGTGACATTCAGGGCGACGGGCAACAATCCCTGCTCATGATAGAAATCCGCCGTTTGCTGTTGCTGCGTTTCCGTCGCGGCATCAATCGGTTGCCAGTAGGATTTACGTCGCTCAAACCCGAGTTTCGCCGCATCCAGCGGGAAGCCGATGATTTTCGCCAGCTTCTCGCTATACGCATCCAGATTCTTATAGGCCCAGATTTGCGCATCGCTCAGACGTTGCAGGTAGTCGGCAATCGCCTCACGTTTGGCTTTATCTTTAAGCGCGGTATCTGTTGCCGCCAGGAAACTGTTGCCCGACCACAAACCGCGGCCATTCACCAGAACCCGCAGATGATCCTGTGTTTCGGCGAAAGCGGTGTAAGGTTCCCACGTAGCCCAGACATCCACGGAACCCTGGGTCAGCGCCAGTTTGGCGTCGCTCGGCGGCAGGAAACGGAAGGTCACGTCTTTGGCCGTCAGTCCGGCAGATGCCAGCGCTTTTAGCGCCACGAAATGCCCGATGGAACCGCGGTTCGTGGCAATACTTTTACCTTTTAAATCCGCCGCGCTTTTAATCGGGCTGTCCGGTTTTACCAGCAGCGCGGTGCCATAGGCATCCGATTTATCCACGGCAATGGCTTTCACTTGCGCGCCTGCGGCTTCGGCAAATAACAGGGGGGCATCACCGATAATACCGACATCCACCGCCTGCGCATTCAGCGCTTCAGCCAGTGGCGCGGCGGCAGGGAATTCTGACCACTCAATTTTGTACGGCAGATTGTCCAGTTTATTGGCCGCCTCAAGTTGCGCCCGCATATTGCCTTTCTGGTCGGCCACCCGCAGGGTGATTTGTTCGGCATTGACCGCAAAGGCGCTGCCAATCAGCGAAACCAGCAGCAGAAGATTTTTCACATTCACTCGCATCAGGGTTCCTTATACCAGCGTGGTGGCGGCGGTTTTATTTTGTGCCTGACGCGCAGCGATTTTCTGCCTGGTCAGCGGGATCAGACTTTTACCGTATTCGGTGGCGTCATTGAGAGGATCAAAACCGCGGATCAGGAAAGTGGTGATCCCCAGATCGTAATATTTCAGCAGGGCATCGGAGACTTGTTCCGGCGTGCCGACCAGCGCGGTGGAGTTTGAACCGCCGCCAATCAGTCCGGCAATGCCGGTCCACAGGCAGGAATCCAGACGGTCGCCTTGTGCTACTGCCTTCAGTAAACGCTGTGCGCCGACACTTTGCGGTTTAGCCGCCAGCGCCTGACCTTTTTCAGCCTGCTGTGCGGTGGCTTTCGCGAGAATTTCGTCGGCTTTGGCCCAGGCTTCTTCCTCGGTTTTACCGAGGATCGGGCGGAATGAAATACTGAAATCGATCTCCCGCTGATGTTGTGCCGCAGACGCTTTCACCGCTCCGACCGTTTCCGCAGCACTTTCCAGCGGCTCACCCCAAAGCGCGAATACATCTGCCTGTTTTCCGGCAACGCGAATGGCGTCATCAGAAGATCCGCCGAAAAATACCGGCAGCTTTTTCTGATATGGCTTAATGGCGGAGAAGGCGTTTTCCGCCTGATAAAACTCACCCTGATGATCAAAGCCCGTTTCCGAATACCAGCTCTGTTTCAGCACATCGATATATTCGTCCGTGCGCTGATAGCGGCCAGATTTCGGCTCGAAATCGCCGTCACGACGCTGTTCGGCGTCACTGCCGCCGCTGATGATATGCACGGCGACGCGTCCTTCCAGCAGGTGATCCAGCGTGGCAAGTTTGCGCGCTGCCAGTGTCGGGGCGACAAAGCCCGGACGATGTGCCAGCAGAAAATGGATACGGGAAGTGCTGGCACCGGCGTGCGCCGCGACCAGAAATGCGTCAGGCTGATCGGAGGCGTAAGCCACCAGAATGCGGTCAAAACCGGCATCTTCATGGGCTCTGGCGAAATCGGCGATGTATTTTTTATCGAAAATCGGGCCTGTAGGCGGGATGATTTCAGAAGCCAGACGATGGCTGATCATACCAATAAATTGCACGCTCATAAGCTGTCACTCCTCAGATGAGGCCAGCGAATGAAGGTCTGCGCTGGCAGGAGATATCACCTTAAACGGCAACCTACTATGTGAGAAATTCATTATCTTCATAAGCTAATATGAAAAATGTGCATTACAAGATGCGAGAGAAATAAACGGAGTTAACCAGCGGGATCGCACGGGTGAATTATTTTCGGGAGAAGGGTGTAAAAGGGTGGGATAAGAGATGCACCCTCCCTCAGACAGAGGAAGGGGCGGAGCAAAACGATTACGTGATTGCTACGTTACTGGGAATCCTGGCTGGTGCCGGTTTTCGGGCTGGCAGCAGAGCTGTCTCCCGCATCCGCAGTTTTGGTGTAAACAATTTTCTGGCTGTCATTACCGCAATGGCCGACGACCTGACCGCCGCTCTGGTCAGCCTGATCGTTAGGAACGATGTCCAGTTTGAACCCGGATTCAGGCAAACCGTTTGCCACAATTTTTTGTGTAATGTCTGCTTTGACGCTTTCACAGGATGCCTGTGCCATCAGAGGTGCAAACATCACGACAGCGAGACCAGCTAAGAGTGTCTTTTTCATCATTCATTCCTTTTATGAGAACCGGCGTATTACTTATTATGAGAAGAAAATAATTATCTAAAGAATAAGTTTAGCAGATATGCCGTGGCGGTAAGATTTACCGCCACGGGTGAGAGACAATCTGGAAGGAAATTATTACGGCGCCATCAGCTGACGGCCTGTACGGCGGTCGAGGCAGCGTTCAGTGTTCGGTTCCCAGTACGCATTGATGTTCTGGCTGGCTTCACATTTATCGCGCAGATCTATGGCGTTGTCATATTTGGAGAAATCCTTCTCGTTGCGCTGATTTTTCATCGCGCGCAGACGCTGGGTTTCATTCCACTGTTCTTTGCTCTGACGTGCTTCTTCGTTGGTCATGGCATCATTGCCGGTACCGCCAAAGACACAGGTTCCGCCCGCACAGTTGGTGGCAGCTTGCACAGGAACCTGCCAGCCGGCGGTCATGGCCAGCAAAGCAACAGGAAGCATGGCGCGCGTCAGTCGGGTTATAAACGTTGTATTCATTAGCTAATCCTTTTAATTTACACATCGCTCAGGCGAATCATTGAATTATAACACCCACCTGAATGGCGTCACCCTTTGCCTGTAAACTGGTTGATATCTTATTGAAGTCCGCACTGTAAACCTGGCTCAACTATGCTCAAAACATCTTTACTGTTCTTTGCCACAGCGCTGGCGGAAATCATAGGCTGCTTTTTATCTTATCTCTGGCTGCGCAAAGGGGGCAGTATATTGCTGCTGCTTCCTGCGGCTCTCAGTCTGGCGGCGTTTGTCTGGCTGCTGACCCTGCATCCGGCGGCGAGTGGCAGGGTATACGCGGCTTACGGCGGTGTGTATGTCATGACCGCGATGTTGTGGCTGCGGTTTATCGATGGCGTGAAACTCAGCACCACCGACTGGCTGGGCGCGTGCGTCGCGCTGGCGGGGATGCTGATCATCATTTCAGGCTGGAAAGCGTCATAAGCGATTACTGCGACAACCTTTCCATCAGCACAATGACTTTCTGAATCACGATTTGCGCAGCGCGGGACAGCTGACGGCGGGGCGCAACGCACAGAGCCAGCGTCAGCGGTTTGGCCGTCCGTCCCTGCAGCGGTACAAACGTCAGCCGCTTTTCCTGTAAATCAGGCAAAACATCCAGCAGGCTGAGCACGCCAACCCCGGCACCTTTACGAATGAGTTCGCGCATCATGCGCACGTCATTACAGACGATCGACGGTGTTTCCAGCAGCTGATAGCGGTTGTACAGCAATCTGGCGCGTGCATTCACCATCAGCGGTTCCGAGGGAATGATCTGCCGGTAGGAGGCGATATCGCTGAAAGACAGCGATTCCTGCTGTGAAAGTTCGTGTCCGACCGGCATGGCAATGCCGATGGGTAATTCCGCGAAAGCCCGCACTTCAAGCCCGGTATGCTCCACCGGATCCAGCAACAATCCGAAATCGACCTCTGCCGAACTTACCTGTTCGCTTATATTCCGGCTGTCTTCTATACGGATATCAAATGTCAGATAAGGATGTTCTGCGCCCACTTCCGCAATCAGCTCCGCCACCATGCCTTCGCTGAGTGCTGCGATCATCGAAATAGTGACGTGTCCGCGCCGCAATCCCTGGATCTCATCGAACCGTTCCTTTGTGCGGGAAAATTCTTTTCGCCAGCGTCGGATGTCATCAAACAAAATTTCGCCCGCAGAGGTCAGTTTCAGGCCGGTAGGCAGGCGTTCGAATAATGGGGTTTCCAGCGTCTGTTCGGCCTGCAATATCTGCCGGTTTATGGCCGAGGCGGAGACATGCAGCACTTCTGCCGCTTTGCGCAAACTTCCTGTTCGGGCGACTTCAGTAAAATATTGCGAAAAACGGGAGAATGGGGACATGGGTGTACTAATTTATGCAGTGAATAAGTGAGATATCTATTATGGACTGCATCACTCAATTTTCCTAGATTGTGCGATGCCCCTTTGTAAAACAATCACCTCAGGTCGTTTTACAGTCAAAATGGGCAAATGACAGGGTTCGTCAAAACACGTTTTAGCTCGTGTGCCGCTATCAGTGATGGAAAGCGGGGCGAACGGTGGCATTTGCACCGCTGGCACATGATCGTGTTTTGAAAAACAACACTAATAACAAGCGTGCATGTTTGAAAACCAGACTCAACGTGATCATGCGACCAAGAGATACCTTCTCATGTTAGAAAAACTATTTAAGTTAAAAGCTCACCGTACTAACGTGCGGACTGAGATTGTGGCAGGACTGACTACATTTTTAGCAATGGCCTATATTCTGTTTGTTAACCCGTCTATTTTGGGCGCGACGGGGATGGATAAAGGCTCAGTATTTGTGGCAACTTGTCTTGCTGCCGCAATCGGTTCCGCACTGATGGGCTTTATCGCCAACTATCCGATCGCACTGGCGCCGGGCATGGGTCTGAACGCCTTCTTCACCTATACCGTCGTGCTGCACATGGGTTACACCTGGCAGATCGCATTGGGTGCAGTTTTCCTCTCGGCCTGTATTTTCTTCGCGTTATCTATTTTTAAAATCCGCGAATGGATTATCCGCAGTATTCCGTTGCCATTGCGTTCGGCGATTGCGGCGGGTATTGGTTTATTCCTGGCGCTGATTGCGCTGGAAAACGCCGGTATCGTCATTGCTAACCCGGCAACACTGGTCGGTCTGGGCGACCTGACCAAGCCTGGCCCGCTGTTCGCGATGCTCGGTTTCATTCTGATTGTTGTGCTGGAAGCGCGTAAAATCACCGGTGCGGTGCTGATCGGCGTGCTGGCCGTGACTGTTCTGGCGATTGCCCTGGGGTATTCTCCGTTCGGTGGCGTGATGTCTATGCCTCCGTCGATTGCGCCAACCTTCATGCAACTGGACATTAAGGGCGCATTCAACGTTTCGCTGATAAGCGTGGTGTTCGCGTTCCTCTTCGTGGATGTGTTCGATAACTCCGGAACCCTGATTGGCGTGACCAAACGTGCAGGGCTGGCGGATGAAGACGGCAATATCCCGAAAATGGGCCGTGCATTGGTTGCTGACAGCGCCGCTGCGTTGTTTGGTTCTCTGCTGGGGACGTCGACAACCACCAGTTATATCGAATCCGCCGCGGGCGTGAGTGCCGGTGGACGTACCGGTCTGACAGCGATTGTTGTCGCAATTCTGTTCCTGCTGAGCCTGTTCTTCGCTCCGCTGGCGGGCAGTGTTCCGGCATTCGCAACTGCACCGGCGCTGCTGTTCATCGCGGTTCTGATGACCTCTGGTCTGGCAGAAATCGACTGGAAAGATATTACCGTTGCTGCACCGGTCACCGTGACTGCGCTGACCATGCCATTTACGTACTCTATTGCTAACGGCATCGCGTTTGGTTTCATCACCTGGACGCTGGCAAAACTGCTGACCGGTCGTGCGCGTGAACTGAATGCAGCGCTGATTGTGCTGTCTATTCTGTTCGTGATTAAACTGGGCTGGCTGAGCGCGTAATACGCATTCAATTATCAGAAAGGCGCGGGCACGTTTGCCGCGCCTTTTTTGTTGGCCTGAGAAAATGCAGGAAATAAAACAGGTAATAAAAAAGCAGCCGAAGCTGCTTTTGTTGTAAATCAGGAAGCAGTATCACGCTTCGCGATGTACCTGCAAGCCTGCCAGAGACTGGCTGACTGGCATCATTTCAATGCTGTTGATGTTGACGTGCGCAGGCAGGGTTGAAACCCAGAATACCGATTCCGCGATATCTACAGCGGTGAGCGGGTTGGTGTTGTCATAGGTCTTGCTGACTTTCTCATCGTCGCCTTTGAAACGCACGTTAGAGAATTCAGTTCCGCCGCACAGGCCCGGTTCGATGTTGGTGACGCGCACATGGGTGCCATGCAAATCGGAGCGCAGATTCAGGCTGAACTGACGGACAAACGCTTTGGTTGCGCCGTAGACGTTACCGCCAGCATAGGGCCAGTTACCTGCGGTAGAACCGATGTTGATCACATGACCGATATCACGCTCTACCATGCCCGGCAGAACTGCGCGGGTCATGTACACCAGACCTTTGGTATTGGTGTCGATCATCTTGTCCCAGTCTTCCAGCGACGCTTTATCGGCTTTTTCAAGACCCAGCGCCAGACCGGCGTTGTTCACCAGCACGTCGATGTTACGCCAGTCAGCAGGCAGGCTGTCGATAGCGTCCTGAATGGACGCGCGGTTAGTCACGTCCAGTTCTACTGCGTAAAGTGCGTCTCCCAGCTCGGCTTTCAGATCATCCAGGCGCTCTTTACGGCGACCGGTTGCAATCACTTTGTGGCCTTCTTTAACAAATCGACGTGCGATTTCTGCACCAAATCCGGCGGTAGCGCCGGTAACAAAAATAATCATCCCGGTATTCCTCTGTTTTAAGCAAGGTGCGCTTGAGGCGCACAAAAGAAACTCTGTAAGTATTAACACAAAAATAACGAGACCGGCATCATCAACCGGTCTCAGTGCGTATCATTTTGTTGCGGTTACTTCTTCAGATACGGCGCGATCAGCGATAAGTCCGCCGCAGAAAGGCGGTCTGGTGCGGTCTGCGCCTGATGCCAGTAAGGATACAACAAAGGCAACTGACTGACTTTATTAAGTCTTTCAATTTCTTCGTTATTGAGGGTTAAGTCAGCGGCGAGCAGGTTGTCCTGTAACTGTGCGTCAGTACGTGCGCCGACAATGACAGAGGTGACTTGCGGACGGGCAATCAGCCACGCCAGCGCAATCTGCGCCGCAGACACACCGCGGGCTTCAGCGATTTCCACCAGCACATCGACCACATCGTACAGTGCGCTTTCATCGCGCACCGGCGGTTCGCCCCAGTCAGCCAGATGGCGCGTGCCTTCAGGTGCCGCCTGATTACGGCGATATTTACCGGAAAGCAGACCGCCCGCCAGCGGACTCCATACCAGTACGCCAAGTCCCTGATCTTGCGCCACCGGCAGCAGTTCATATTCAGCTTCACGCGCCTGCAGGGTGTAATGGATCTGCTGGCTGACGGGGCGGATATAATGATTCGCCTGTGCCACGCCCAGAGTTTTCATAATGTGCCAGGCGGAAAAGTTCGATACACCGCCATAACGCACTTTGCCGCTGGAAACCAGATCGTCCAGCGCGCGCAGCGTCTCTTCCAGCGGCGTCAGACCGTCCCATTCATGCAACTGATACAAATCCAGATAATCGGTGTTAAGACGTTTCAGGCTGGCTTCACAGGCGCGCAGAATATGGTGGCGGGATGAGCCGCGATCGTTCGGGCCTTCGCCCATCGGGAAGCGGGCTTTACTGGCGACCAGCACGTCGTGGCGTTTGCTGCCCAGCGCCTTACCTAAAATCACCTCTGATTCACCGCCTGAATAGACATCCGCGGTATCGAACAGATTAACGCCGGCATCGAGGCACAATCCAATCTGGCGCTGGGCGGCACCGACGTCAGTTTGTCCGGTTTTGGCAAATTTGCCCTGACCACCAAACGTCATGGTGCCCAGGCTTAGAACTGAAACTTTCAGACCAGAATGGCCTAACAAACGGTATTCCATGGTATTTCTCCATTTTTCGGAAACGTGATTTCAGTCTGACTGCGCCTTTATTTTTCCGGCACAGCCGGTCGGGGTACAGATTCTTTTTTACGCCTTATTTCATCGCCTGCGGTTTTATCGAGAGTCAGGCTGTCGAGCGTGCCCGCCAGCGAAAACAGACCAATGATGATAAAGGCAATGTGAAACGTGTCGGTTTGCAATGTCTCTCTGGCCGGTAAGAAGTGTCCGGCAATACGCAGGGAAAGTGCGCCGATGGCAATTCCGAGGCCGGTTGAAAGCTGCTGAGCCGTATTAAACAGCGTATTCGCGCCGCTCATTTGCCCGGCCGGAACCTGCGAAAAAGCCAGTGTATTGAGCGCCGTGAATTGCATGGAGCGGGTCATGCCACTGGCGAATAACAGTAATAATGTCAGTGCGGTCGGGACCTGAGGCGTGAGCAACGCACAGGCAAAAATAGTCACTGAATTCAGCAGGCCGTTAACCAGCATAATCGACTTAAAGCGGAAGCGATGCAAAATCGCCGAGGTAAAAGGCTTCATCGCCAGATTTCCGGCGAAGACCGACAGTACCAGCAAACCGGCATCAAAGGCGCTCATGCCGTAGGCCAGCTGGAACATCAGCGGCAGCAGGAAAGGCAGGGCGCCGATGGCCACGCGAAACAGCGATCCACCATAAATTGTGACGGCGTAACTTTTAATGTTCAGCGCCACCAGAGGTAACAAAGGATATGCAGCGCGCTTCGAATGCCATATTGCCAGTGCGCCGGCCACCAGCGCGGCGCCGATCATGGCGAACGGTTTCCAGTCGAAATTTCCTTCGTTGAATTTATCCAGCCCGAAGATCAGCCCGAGGCAGGCAATGCCGGTCAGTACGAAACCAGTAACATCAAAGGGCACGCCTTTTTCGCCCTGGAGCTGCGGGATAAGCCTGCGCGCAAACAGCAATGCGACCACGCCCAGCGGAACATTGAGGATAAAAATCCAGTGCCAGGAAGCGTAAGTGGTAATGAAACCACCGAGCGGTGGCCCGAGGATTGGCGCCACCAGCCCAGGCCAGGTGATGGTGGCGATAGCGCGGATCAAATCCGATTTTTGCGTATTTTTCAGTACCACTAAACGCCCGACCGGCACCATCAGCGCACCTGCGAATCCCTGCAACATGCGCGCCGCCGTAAACGTGCCGAGACTCACGCTGGCGGAACACAGTACCGAGGCGAGAGTAAACAGAACAAGCGCCATCGAGAACACATTGCGCGTGCCGAAGCGGTTAGCAATCCAGCCGCTGGCAGGAATAAAAACGGTCAGCGTCAGAATATAGGCTGAAACGCCGATGTTCATATCCACCGGATGCACGCCGAAATCTTTCGCCATTTGCGGCAGCGCGGTGACGATCACCGTGGCATCGAGGTTTTCCATAAAGAAAGCCCCTGCGACCAGCAGTGGCAACGCAGAACCTGGCGGAAGTGAGAATTTTTTGTTTGAGAAGAAGCTCATAGAAGGTAAGCGCGCTAATGAATCAGGCAAGGTCTGAGCATAGCGCATCGCAGGATAGCGTCAATGATTTAGCGTCTCCCCCGGATAAGGGGGAGAACAAAGGAGTAAGACTCAGACTTCCGCCAGCCTTTCACCCGTTGCCGCATCAAACAGATGGATCGCTTCGCTGTTGGCTTCCAGATACAACGGCTGGTCGGCGCTGACGCGGGCGCGTCCGGCGAACTGTACATGCAGCGGAAAACCGCTCCAGTCGATATGCAGCAAACTGCTTTCCCCTGTGACTTCAAGCAAACGCAGTGTGGCTGCCGGTTGTACGCTGTGCTGCACCGGTCTGATATCGTGCGGCCGCAGGCCGAGGGTGACCGGCTGTCCTTCGGAATGCCGTGCCTGCAACGCCCATTTTTCCGGCAGTGCGAACCACAACTGATTGCAGGTCACGCCCGGCTGCCCGTCGATATTCTGGAATACGCCATTGAGCAGGTTCATTGGCGGCGAACCGATAAAACGCGCCACAAAAGTATTGACCGGTTTGTCATAAATCGACAGCGGGTCGCCTTGCTGTACGATAAAACCGTCTTTCATCACCACGATATTATCGGCCAGCGTCATCGCCTCTATCTGATCGTGCGTCACGTACACCGTAGTGGTGCGAAACTGCTGATGCAGGGATTTGATTTCTGCCCGCAATTCCATGCGTAACTGGGCATCGAGGTTGGAAAGAGGCTCATCGAACAGAAACACTTTCGGATTACGCACCAGCGCACGGCCCATCGCCACGCGCTGACGCTGACCGCCGGACAAATCTTTTGGCAGACGTTTCAGCAAATGATCAATGCCCAGCACTTTCGCGGCCTGTTGCACTTTGGCTTGCTGTTCAGCCTTAGGCACTTTTTTCACCTGCATGTGAAACGCCATGTTTTCAGCCACGGTCAGATGCGGGTACAGCGCGTAACTCTGGAACACCATTGCAATATCACGATCCGCAGGGTCAAAATTATTGATCTGCTGTTTATCGAGCAGAATATCGCCGTCAGACAGTGATTCCAGTCCCGCCAGCAGGCGCAGCAACGTGGATTTTCCGCAGCCAGACGGGCCGACCAGTACGGTGAAACTGCCGTCAGGAATGGTCAGATCCAGCGGTTTGAGGACCTGCACTTTGCCATAATGTTTGGCGACTTTTACCAGTTCAACCAGAGCCATTTAGATTTTCTCCACAAGGCCAAAAAGCGATTGCCAGTCAGGATAACGGCGCGGGGAACTGCTGATCGCGCAACCGGCGACGCGCACACCCCATTGCAGCGCCGTGGCAGGCGGCAGGCCATAAATCAGCGCGGATAAAAATCCGGCGTTAAAACTGTCTCCGGCACCGATGGTATCGACCACATCGACCGGTTCAGCGTGCTGATGCAACGTCAAGTTTTTCGCCCATAAACGCGCACCCTCCGGCCCGCATTTCGCGACGCAAAAAGCATTCTCAGCCATCTGCGACAGTAACCTCAGCGCCGCAGGATCCAGCGTTTCAGCGTCCGCCAGCCCGAGCGTTTCGACTTCATTGAGCAGCAGCGCATCGCAGAATGGCAGCCAGTTTGCCGCCTGTTCACGTAACGCGTCGCTCCAGTCTTCCGGCGGCCAGCCACTGTCGACAGCCACCTGATAACCCCGTTGTTTAAGCGCTGCCAGCAGTTGCGGATAGTCAGCATAAAGTGCGGTACACAGCCAGGTGCCGCACAGCAATACCCAGTCACCAGACCGGGCGGTTTGCGGGATTTGTGCCAGTACGTCCTGCATGGATAAACGGACGATATGCCCCTGATTGCTGAAAAACGTCCGCTCGTGATCCGGATGCGTCACGCCAAAGGTCAGCGAGGTTTCGCAATCGTACGTCGGCCAGAGCGGTGCGCTTTCCGGGAACATTGCCGCCAGCCAGCCGCTGAACTGGTCATTGCCCTGATTCGCCACCAGACGAAAGGGCGCTCCCAGCGCCGAGACCGCCAGCGCGCAATTTCCCGCAGAACCGCCGGGGCGCAGTGTGCTGCTTTCGAGCATCGCTTCGGTGCCTTTTTTCGGCCATTCATGCAGCGTGCTCATGATCAAATCCACATTGATATTGCCCGCCACGTACAGCGTGGCGCGGGTGTCCGGTCGGGTAGTCATTGATGAGGTTTCCCTGATGTTCATAATCAGCCCTTGCTGCCGCCGGCGGTTAACCCGCTGACCAGCGTTTTTTGCAGCCAGAGTGCAATAAAGAGCGGCGGAATGGCCGCCAGAATGCCGACGGCGGCAATCAGCCCGTCATCGGTGGCGCGCCCGGCAGTGAAACCAGCGATGGTTACCGGTAGCGTCTGGGCGTTGATATTGTTGGTAAACAGCAATGCGTAGAAAAATTCATCCCACGCCAGCAGCCAGCCGAACATTGCCGAAGCACCCAGCGCCGGTTTTGCCAGCGGTAATGTGATGCGCAACAACACCTGCCAGTAACGAAGCCCGTCGAGGCGTGATGCCTGTTCGATATCCACCGGCAACGCATCAAACTGGTTTTTCAGCATCCAGGTCAGGAACGGTAAAATCATTGAGCAATACACCAGGATCAGCCCGATATGCGTGTTCAGCAGAGTCAGCTTTTCCAGGATGAAATACAGCGGCAGCACGAAGGCCACCGGCGGCACCATGTAAATCGCCAGACTGCCAAACAGCCAGCCGTCGCGACCGGGATAACGGGAAAAACTGTAGGCGGCGGGAATGGCCAGCAGCAGGGAAATCACCGTTGCGCCACAGGCGACCAGCAAACTGTTACCGAGCGCGTGCAAGAACAATGCACCGGGCTGACCGGCCTGCAAGGTCAGCAGGCTGGCGTAACGACTGAAATCCCAGTGACGCGGCAGCCATTCGAGCGGAATACGGGTCAGATCTTCCGCCGAGCTGACGCTCATCAGGAACATCCAAAACAGCGGCGCAATAATCGACACCGCCAGCAACAGTGCGGCGAAATAGCGTAAAACTAGCCGGATTTTTTGTTTCATTCGGCGCTCCCTGAACGACGCTGGCGCAATAACATCACCATATAAATCAGAATAAGCAGGGCGCAGATCAGCGTCATGAGAATGGCGTAAGCCGCGCCGCTGCCTGCACGCAGATAGCTGAAAGATTCCTGATAAACAAAGAAACTGACGGTTTTTGTGCTGTCGAGCGGGCCGCCTCGTGTCATGACATAAATGATGTCGAAGATTTTAAACGCATCGATGGTGCGCAGGATAAGCGCCACGGCCAGCGGGGCGGCAATCGCCGGTAAGGTGATTTTACGGAAACGACGGAAAGCTGATGCGCCGTCCAGTCGCGCGGCCTCGAACAAATCTTCCGGAATAGTTTGCAGCGCCGCCAGCACCAGCAGGGTAATCAGCGGATAGTTCTTCCAGATATCAGCGAACATCACGGCATTAATGGCGGAAGACGGGTCACCCAGCCAGCTGCGGTAAGTATCAATCAGCCCGAGCTGGGAAAGCAGGGCGTTGATGCTGCCGTAATCCGGATTGAAATTCAGCCGCCACATCGTCGCGTTGACGATAGTTGGCAGAGCCCATGGCAAAATTACCAGCACGCGCAGGGCGCTGCGTCCCCAAAACTGCTGGTTCAGCAACAGTGCCACCAGAACGCCGATAATGCCTTCGATAATCACAGAAACCACGGTGAAATAGAGTGTGCGCCAGAGTGCAGCGCGAAAATCAGGATCCGTCAGGGCATAGATAAAATTATCGCTGCCCACCCAGTTGGGCGCAGAACCGTCACCAATCAGGCCGGCATCGGTAAAACTGAGCCACAGCGTGCGCGCGAGTGGCCAGGCAGTCAGCAGAAACATCATCAACAACATGGGTGCCAGAAGCAGCCAGGCCTGACGGCGCTCGCGTTGCGGTAAAGTCAACATAATGAATTTCCGTGGTGTTGGTGCGCCCGTCAGGCCGGAACCTTCAGGGCGTTGTGTTGGCTTTTAAAAACTCAACGTAAACGGTCAGCGGCGGTTGTTGCGGCTTCCATACCGTCTTTTGCCGGGGTTTTACCCTGCAATACCGCCTGAATGTTTTGCTGCAAAATGTTCGACAGGCGTGAGTAATCCGCCGTCACAGGGCGCGACAACATCACGTTCAGTGAGGTTTTCGCCGCAGCGATCAACTGCTCCTGATCTTTCTGTACTGCCGGATCTTCATAAGAAGATTTCCAGATTGGCAGGCTCAGTTTGGCGTATTTGTTTTGTACCGGTTGCGAGGTCATGTAGCTGATGTATTCCCACGCCTGATCCGGATGCGCGCTGGCTTTGGCGATGCCCAGACCCATCGAACCGTTAACGCCTGAAGCGCCACCTGCGGCTTCACCCGGCGCCGGGATCACGCCGACGTCACCCGCGACTTTGCTCTGTTTCGGGTCGTTGGCCATGTTGTACATGTACGTCCAGTTCAGTGCGAAAGCGGCGTCGCCGTTGGAGAATGACTTACGCACATCTTCTTCCAGATACTCGCGGGAGTTCGGGTTGGTCAGCCCTTTATCCAGCGTCTCTTTCATATAATTGATGGCTTTCATCGCGCCGGAATTGGTGAAATTCAGTTTGCCGTCTTTATAGAAATCGCCCTTAAACGCGGAAACCAGTGTGGTGTAGTCGCACAGCAGCGCTTCGGACTGTGACCAGCTCCAGACCAGCGGATATTTCACGATGCCTTTTTCTTTGAGGATCTCAGATTGCTTCTCAACGTCAGCCCAGGTGGCAGGCGGAGTGGTGATCCCGGCTTTAGCCAGCATGGCTTTGTTGTAATACAGATATTTGGTGTCGAGGATCCACGGCATTCCCCAGCGTTTATCTTTGTAGGTCACGGTAGAAATCGCGCCGTCAAAAATCTTGTTGCTTTCGTCCGCAGGAATACGCGCCGTCACGTCCTGCAACAGGCCGTATTTGTTGAATTCAGCAGGCCAGATGGCATCGAATAACACCACGTCGTAGCCTTTGTCTCCGGCACCGCGTGCGGCAACGATTTTGTCATGCAGCGCTTCGTAAGGCACAAATTCCAGATTCACTTTGATATCCGGATGCTGCTTAGTGAAATCTGCGGTCATGGCACGGATATCCGCTTCGCTGTACGCCGCCTGCGTCATAAACAGGGCACTGAGCGTGGTTTCCGCCAGCGCATTGACGGAATATCCCAGGGTGAGAGCAGAGAGGGCGCACAGGGTGGCCGCAGGGGAAAGTCGTAGGCTCATCGTCATTCTCCGAAACAGGGTTAAGTTTATTAAATCAATTTGATTGCTTTAATCGGCTAAAAAAAATGGGAAGGCATAGTTCTGCCAGTCCCTGCGTCCCTGCCGGATTGTGCTACTGGATCTGAAGGTGAATCTTAAAAACATTGGAAAGCAAATAGTGACTGGCGATTATTATTAACATGGCAATAACATTCAAAGCTGTGATGGCACCGTCATATTCATATTCTGTTATTTATAAAATCAATTTGATTGCTGTAATCAGTCGCCACATACTGCCCTCAAGGTCTTCACCGTGGAGAGGCATGTGATAACAACTTCTGGCACCAATCTTGAGCACGCCCGTGCTCACAATCGCCGGGTGGTCATTGAAGCCATTCGCCTTAACGGTGAACTCACCCGTGCCGAAATTGCCCGGCTGACGTCACTGACTCCGCAAACCGTTTCTAACATCGCTACCGAACTCGAGCAGGCGGGTATTTTGTCTTCCCATCTGCCACGCCGTGCGGGAGGGCGTGGTCAACCAGCAACGCCACTGACACTCAATCCTGACAGCGCCTATTCTATCGGCATCCATCTTGATCATCAGTCGCTGCTGATTGTGCTGGTGGATCTGACGGGAACCGTCCGCTTTCGCAAACTGATCCATGTACAGAAACCTCAGCCAGAGCCCACGCTGGCTCTTATCGATCAGGTTCTGCAAGAAATGCGCCAACAGGTGAAAATTGACTGGCGAAAAATCCTGGGTATGGGTGTGGTGATGCCGGGCCCGTTTGGCGTGGAAGGGATTTCGTCACAGGGGCCGACCACGCTGCACGGCTGGGATCACATTGATATTGAAGCCCGTTTAAGCGCCGCGACCGGCTGGCCGGTGACGCTGGAAAACGATGCCACCGTCGCCGCCATTGGTGAGCGTTTTCACGGTGTGGCTAAGCAGTTATCGTCGTTTGTGTATCTGTATATCGGCACCGGACTCGGCGCAGGTATCTTCACCGACGGGCAGATTTACACCGGTCATGCACACAATGCGGGCGAGGTCGGCCACATTGTGGTGCAACCGGGCGGTCGGGAATGCTATTGCGGCAACAAAGGTTGCCTGGAACGCTATGTTTCTTTGCAGGCCGCGTATGAAGCCTGCGGTCTGGAACCGTTGTCTGCGATGCCGGAAGACCTGCTTACCGTGGACGAAAAGCTGTTTGATCAATGGCTGGATACCGCTGTCGAACCGGCGTTGCAGGCCATCAATATTATGGAATGCGTGTTCGATGCGCAGAGCGTGGTTATCGGCGGAACGATGCCTAAGCCTCTGGTGGAGAAGCTGATCCAGCGTCTGACGCCACTCTACAGTTCGGTCCGCAGCCGCTACGCACAAAGTGCCCGCATCCGTCTCGGCATGTCCGGCAGTGACACTGCGGCCTTGGGTGCGGCGGCACTGCCGATCTTCGACGAATTCAATCCGCAATATGAGGTGTTACTGAAGTAGAGTTTCCTCCGGCTCTAAAAAACATCCACACGGTCTGACCAAACGGTCAGATTTGGCATACGCTTTGCACATGTTCTGTTATCCATCATGAATGTGAATGTTGCAGAGAAGGTAAATGCCATGAGTCAGATCATCACCCGCGCTGTACGCGGCAATTTCTTCGATATCCGCGAGCCGGTGTTGCGGCCGGAAGATTTTGAAGCGCAGGTGCGCTATATCGAAGACGGCCTGATGTTGCTCAGCGGCGGTCACATCGTCTGGCTGGGCAACTGGCAGGAGGGTGAAGGCAGGCTGGCGCTGGCACAAAAAACCGCAGGCCTGGAAATCGATGATTATCGCGACAAACTGATCGTGCCCGGTTTTGTCGATACGCATATCCACTATCCGCAAACTGAAATGATCGGCGCTTACGGCGAGCAACTGCTCGAGTGGCTGACCCGATATACCTTCCCGACCGAACAGCAATATCACTGCGCGGATTATTCAAAGCGCATGTCGAAATTCTTCCTCGATCAGCTGTTACTCAACGGCACCACCACGGCGCTGGTGTTTGGCACCGTGCATCCGCAGTCGGTCGACGCACTGTTTAAAGAGGCATCCGACATCAATATGCGCCTGGTGGCGGGCAAGGTGATGATGGACAAAAACGCCCCCGATGCCTTGCTGGAAACCCCTGAAGAAAGCGAGCGTGATACGCGCGAATTGATTGCGCGCTGGCACAACCGTCAGCGCCTGAGCTACGCGCTGACGCCGCGTTTTGCGCCGACATCTTCGCCGGAGCTGTTGCAAAAAGTTCGACTGCTGAAACAAGAATTCCCCGATGTCTACATGCATACCCATCTGAGCGAAAACGTTGCCGAGCTGTCGTGGGTTAAAGAGATGCACCCGGAACATCAGCATTATCTCGACGTTTATCATCAGTACGGTCTGACCGGCGAACGCTGTGTGTTTGCACACTGCCTGCATCTGGATGACAGCGAATGGGATTGCCTGCACGACACCGATTCGACCATTGCTTTTTGTCCAACGTCCAACCTGTTTCTGGGCAGCGGCCTGTTTAATTTGCAGAAATCCTGGCAGAAGCAGGTGCGCGTCGGGATGGGCACGGACGTCGGTGCGGGTACCACTTTCAATATGCTGGAAACACTGTCGGAAGCTTATAAAGTCGGACAACTTCAGCGCTATCGTTTATCCGCCTTTGAAGCGTTCTATCACGCCACACTCGGCGGCGCACGGGCGCTGCATCTTGACGACAAGATTGGCAATTTCAACGCTGGTAAAGAGGCCGATTTCGTGGTGCTCGAACCGGGTGTCAGTGCATTACAAAAATTGCGCGCCTCCAACAGCAAAACGCTGGCCGAAAAGCTGTTTGTGCTGATGACGCTGGGTGACGACCGCAATGTTTACTGCACGTATGTCGATGGCGAACAGGTCTATGCGCGGGATGCTGGGCAGGGGGAATGTTGCGCATGATGAACAATGAAACTGGTGGCAAAGTTCGCGTTGCACGCGAGCGCACGCTGGAAAATATCCACGCTGCCGCGATTGCAGAATTCAGTGAAAAGGGCTTTCAGGGCGCGACGACTCAGGCCATTGCCCGGCGTGCGGGGATCAAAAAAGCCCAGCTGCACTATTACATCGCCGGGAAAGAAGAGTTGTACGAAGAACTCTTGCAGAAAGTACTGAAAGTCTGGGGCAACATCATCCAGTTTGACCCGTCGCTCAGCGAACCGGAAGCGGTGCTGAGTCGCTATATCCGTAACAAACTCAATTTCAGTTTTGACCAGCCCGAACTGTCGCGCATTTTCACCAGCGAAGTGCTCGGAGGCGGTCATTACCTTCACAAATACTGGCCGCAGGCCACGCAGAATATCACCGGCAAAGAGAACCTGATCCATCAATGGATTGAACAGGGCAAAATCCGCGTGCTGGATGCCCGTCTTTTCATCATGCATATCTGGGCGGTGACGCAGTATTACGCCGATTTTGCGGTTCAGGTGAAGCATATGTACGGCAATTTTGAAGGCGATGAACAGGCGCGTGAGCACATTATCGATGAAGTGACGACACTGATTCTGAACGGCTGTAAGACAGGAGACTGCGCATGATCCAATTTCTGATGAACGGCAGGATCCACACGGAAAATCTGCCCGCTGACACGACGGTATTACAATATCTGCGCCGCAATGCAGGGCGTTGCGGTACCAAAGAAGGGTGTGCTTCCGGTGATTGCGGCGCCTGTACGGTGGTGCTGGCTGAACCGCAAGGTGATGCGTTGTCCTACCGGACCGTCAATGCCTGTCTGACATTTATGCCCGCGGTGCATGGTAAACAACTGATCACCGTGGAAGATCTTAAACACCGTGGCGAACTGCATCACGTGCAGCAGGCGATGGTGGATAACCATGCCTCACAGTGCGGTTTCTGCACACCGGGGTTTGTGATGTCCCTGTTTGCGCTGGAAAAACAGCAGCAAACTTTCAGCGTCGCACAGACTCAGCACGCGCTTTCCGGCAACCTTTGTCGCTGTACCGGTTACCGGCCGATCATGGATGCGGCTAAAGCCATTTGCGACGCGCCGCAACCGGATCAGTTTGATGCCGATGCCGGGCTGACGTTGGACAAACTCCGTGCGATTTCAGCCACCGGAGAACCGGTCAGTATTGATGAACTGGCCGACCGTTATCTTGCTCAACCTGATGCCCGACTGGTTGCCGGGGGGACGGATCTGGCGCTGGAGGTCACTCAACGCTATCAGCATCTGCCTGAACTGATTTCGCTGAGCCATATTCCCAGACTTAAAGTTATTACGCTGACCGGTCAGGCTATTCACATTGGTGCGGCGGCACCGTTGAGCGACTGTATGCCGGTCTTACACGATGAATTCCCTGAATTCGGCGAGTTGCTGGAACGCTTTGCCTCACAGCAAATCCGTAATCAGGGCACCTTTGGCGGCAATATTGCCAACGGTTCGCCCATTGGAGACGGCGGACCGGTACTGCTGGCGCTGGGTGCTTCGTTGTTACTGCGGCGGGGCGCGGAACAACGCGAATTGCCGCTCGATAAGTTCTTCCTCGGTTATCGCAAAACGGCGTTACAGCCCGGCGAATTTATCGAACAAATACGCATCCCGCGCAGCACTTCGGCGGCGCGCCAGTTGCGGATTTATAAAGTGTCGAAACGGCTGGAGGATGATATTTCCGCCGTCTGCGCGGCTCTGCACATCGAAGTGCAAAACGGCGTGGTGATACATGCCCGCGTGGCGTTCGGCGGCATGGCGGAAGTGGCGAAGCGCGCTATTTCCTGCGAGGCACAACTGCTCGGTCAACCCTGGCAGACGATGACTATCGAGCGTGCCTGTCAGGCGCTGGAACTGGATTTCACGCCTGTCAGCGATTTCCGTGCCAGTCGCGAATACCGTATGCAGGTGGCGAAAAACCTGCTGCGCCGCTGTCATATCGAAATGACTTCTCCTGAAACCCTGATGCGGGTAACTCACTATGTCTGAATCTAAACCGGCTCTTTCGCAACAGGAAATGGAGACGCTGTTCCGGGCAGGATTGCAGAGCGGCGTCGGCAAAAGCCAGAAGCATGAAAGCGCGGATAAACACGTCAGCGGCGAAGCAGTGTATGTCGACGACCGGCTGGAATTCCCCAATCAGCTGCATCTGGTGCCGCTGCTCAGCCCGCATGCGCACGCCGACATTTTGCATATCGATACCGAACCTTGTTACGCCGTGCCCGGTGTGGTGCGGGTGATGACCGCCGAAGATGTGCCGGGCAATCCGGACATTGCGCCGCTCACTTTTGGTGATCCGCTGATGGCGCAGGGCATCGTGCACTATGTCGGCCAGATTGTGCTGGTGGTGGCGGCAACCTCAATGGAGGCCGCCCGTGCCGCAGTCGCGCAGGCGAAAGTGGAATATCAGCCGCGTGAGGCCATACTGACCGTGAAACAGGCGCTGGCGCTGGAACATTACGTGGAAGAGCCGCATCAGCATAAACGCGGGGACGCTGAAATGGCGCTGGCCTGTGCGCCGCACCGTTTGCAGGGTGAACTGGAAATAGGCGGCCAGGAACATTTTTATCTCGAAACGCAGATTGCTTCGGTGATGCCCGGTGAAGACGGTGCGATGCTGGTGTACAGCTCGACACAACATCCGACCGAAGTGCAAAAGCTGGTGGCCTCGGTGCTGGATTTGCCGATGCACAAAGTGGTGGTTGATATGCGTCGCATGGGCGGCGGTTTTGGTGGCAAAGAGACGCAGGCGGCGGGGACGGCGTGCCTTGCGGCGCTGGCGGCGCATCTGACCGGACGTCCGGCGAAAATGCGTCTGGCGCGTCAGGATGACATGCTGATCACCGGTAAACGTCATCCGTTCCACGTCAGTTATGACGTCGGGTTTACTGATGAGGGCGTCATTCACGGCATCGACATTAAACTGGCGGCTAACTGCGGTTATTCGCTGGATCTCTCTGGTTCAATTGTCGATCGCGCGATGTTTCATTCTGATAACGCCTATTACCTCGGCGATGCGCTGATCACCGGTTATCGCTGCAAAACTAATATGGCGTCGAATACCGCTTATCGCGGATTTGGCGGGCCGCAGGGTATTGTGGCGATTGAGCACATTGTCGATCACATCGCCCGTGAACTGGGGCTGGATCCGCTGACCGTGCGTAAAAATAATTACTATGGTCAGGAAAGCCGTAACGTTACCCATTATCACCAGCCGGTCGGGCAAAACTTGTTGCAGGAGATGACGGCGCAACTGGAAGAGAGTGCAGACTATACGGCGAGACGTGACGCTGTCACAAAATTTAACCGTCACAACCGTTATCTGAAAAAAGGTCTGGCGCTGACGCCGGTAAAATTCGGCATTTCATTTACCGCCAGTTTCCTCAATCAGGCTGGCGCGCTGGTACTGGTGTATACCGACGGCAGTATTCAGCTCAACCACGGCGGCACCGAAATGGGACAGGGGCTGAACACCAAAGTTGCGCAGGTGGTAGCCGAAGTATTTCAGGTCGATATCAGCCGCATTCAGGTCACCGCCACTGATACCGGCAAAGTGCCGAATACGTCGCCAACCGCCGCGTCATCCGGCGCTGACCTGAATGGTAAGGCCGCGCAAAATGCGGCGGAAATTATCAAAGGGCGCATGGTTGAGATGCTGATGCGTGTTCATGATGCGCAGGAAACGGACATCACTTTCAGTAACGGTCAGGTGCGGGTTAACGATCAGTATTTCAGTTTTGAACAGGTGGCCACCCAGTGCTGGCTGAATCAGGTGCCGCTGTCCAGTACCGGCTATTACAAAACGCCGAAGATTTTCTACGACCGCAGCAAAGCCGCCGGACATCCTTTCTATTACTTCTCCTACGGCGCAGCCTGCGCGGAAGTGCTGGTCGATACGCTGACCGGAGAATACAAACTGCTCAGGGCGGATATCCTGCATGACGTCGGCGATTCGCTCAATCCGGCGATTGATATCGGTCAGGTGGAAGGCGGGTTTGTGCAGGGCATGGGCTGGCTGACGACGGAAGAACTGGTGTGGAACGACAAAGGGCGGTTAATGACCAGTGGTCCGGCAGCCTACAAAATTCCGGCTATCGGCGATATCCCGCAAGACCTGCGCGTGAAACTGGTGGAGAACCGCAAGAACCCGGAGGACACGGTTTTCCATTCCAAAGCCGTCGGTGAGCCGCCGTTTATGCTCGGGATTTCGGTCTGGTGTGCAATTAAAGACGCCGTTGCCAGTCTTGCTGATTACCGCGTGCATCCGCATATCGATGCGCCCGCCACGCCAGAAAGAGTGCTTAACGGTGTGAATCAGTTACATTTTTCAGGTGACGTTGTCACTTGTGATTCTGCCGAACGCGTCAACGTTACCGGCTAACGGAGGTTCTCATGCGTACTGATGACTGGATAACCCGTCTGCACGATCTGCAACGGCGCGGCGAGCCGTGTGTGGTAGCGACGCTGGTCGAGAATCAGGGCTCCACGCCACGTGACGCGGGCAGTAAAATGTTGATCACCGCTGACCAGATATTTTATACGCTTGGCGGCGGTAATCTGGAATTTCAGGTGACCAGCATTGCCCGTGAAATGCTTGCATCTGGAGCGAAAACCTCCCGTTTCGAACACTTTTCCTTAGGAGCCCGGCTCGGGCAATGTTGCGGCGGCATGGCGTCGGTGTTGCTCGAACCGCTCGGCCAACCGCAGCCGCATGTGGTGGTCTATGGCGCGGGGCATGTCGGACGGGCGCTGGTGAATATTCTCAGCACGTTGCCGTGCCGTATTACCTGGGTAGATGCCCGTGCCAGTGAATTTCCCGTGGTAGTGGATCCACAAATTACCTGCATCGTCGATGAAGAACCTGAAGGTACCGTGGCGCAGATGCCCGCCGGCAGTTATTTCATAGTGCTGACGCATGATCATCAGCTGGATTTCGCCCTGAGCGAGGGGATCCTCAAACGTGGAGATTTCCGCTATTTCGGACTGATTGGCTCGGAGACTAAGCGTAAACGCTTTGACTACCGGTTATCGGGGAAAGGGATTCCGGAGGAGCAGCTGGCAAGAATGCGCTGCCCGGTCGGGCTGCCTGATGTACGCGGCAAACTCCCCGCAGAAATCGCCGTAGCCATTGCCGGAGAGTTTATTGCCGCGTATGGCGCGCACAGTCAGGTGGTCAGCTGAGTTTTTTGAACTCGAAGGTGCCGCCGAGTGCGACGGCGTAACGGCTGATGGTGGTCAGAGTTGGGGACGCGACACCGTTTTCCAGGCGACTAATATTTTGCTTTTTAAGCCCGGTGCGGCGTGCAATGTCTTGCTGTGTCAGGGACTCTGCAATTCGCATGGCTTTGAGATCTGCGACCATTTTTTTATGCATTTTGTGTGCGGCGTAAGCGGCGACAAACTCGGGATTCTTCATCGCTTCCGCTTTCACCACGCTAAAGGGGATCAGTTCATAGTCATCATCATCGTCAATCATGCTTCATTCCTTTTGACCGTTTTCATACGTTTTATAGCCAGCTCTAAATCATGGGGAGGCGTCTTATCCGTCTTTTTATGAAGTATATGGACGACATAAATACGGCGACCCTTCATAAAAAAGTAAAACGCTCTGCCCAGACCATCCCGGCTGGTAACCCGAATCTCTCGTAATCCTTTTCCAACATATCTTACTAAGGGTTCTTGCAGATCAGCTCCGTAGTTCTCAAGATCTTCCAGTGCATCAACGACAGCGGCATAAAGTGTCATAGGCAATTTCAGAAGTGTTTTCTGAGCACTGGGCAACAGGGTTACGTCGTACACAATCGCTTTCCTTGCGGTGGAGTATGATTACTCTTTGTTCAAATAGGAAGTAATCATTTATGATTCTTTTCAAACCGGAAGCTGTCTCGTATTTCTGCCTGCTTCCGCCGTTTCGTGTGATCACGAACAAGCATTCTGTCCCTCTTTTTCACCGTGATCAGATGGACGGTGTTTTCCTCCGCGATGTCTCGCAAAAAATAACTCACTGAAACATCAGTCAAACCAAACCTTCGCCACCGGTTCATAAAACAGTCACAAAACCGCAGTAATTTGTTTCCTCATCGAACAGGCCATTGCCGCACTGAGGAAACCTCCGACGCATGTCTGCTATCCAGATCTCCCACCTGAGCAAATCCTTCACCATCCAGCCGGTGTTAAATGATGTTTCGTTGAATATCCGGCACGGCGAGTTCGTGGCCGTGCTCGGGCCTTCCGGCTGCGGAAAAACGACTTTACTGCGCACTATTGCCGGTTTTGAGCCGGTCAACAGCGGTACGATCACCGTGGGAGATCGTCTGTTTTCATCATCTGACTTTCATGTGGCGCCGGAGAAACGTGACCTGGGCATCGTGTTTCAGAATTACGCGTTATGGCCGCACATGTCTGTTGAGGAGAACGTGGCGTACAGCCTGAAAGTGGCGGGAATGGATCGTAATGAACGCCGCACCAGAACGCAGGATGCGCTGGCGCTGGTCGGTTTAGGTGATTATGCGACGCGTCGTCCTGCGGATCTGTCCGGTGGTCAGCGGCAGCGTGTGGCACTCGCGCGTTGCCTGGTGACACGCCCCGGTGTGGTGCTGCTGGATGAGCCGCTGGCGAATCTCGATGTGCATTTGCGTGCAGCGATGGAGGAGGAGTTCAGCCGTTTTCATCAGCATACCGGCGCGACGTTGCTGTATATCACGCACGATCAGCAGGAAGCGATGGCGATTGCTGACCGCGTTGTGGTGATGAATGAAGGTAAGGTCATGCAGTTCGCGACACCGCAAACGTTATACCGGGAACCGGCTAACGCCATGGTTGCGTCCTTTATCGACGATGGTCGCGTTATTCCGGCACAAAACATCCTGCCAGCAGAAAGCGGCAGTGCTCTGGCTGAGATTCTGGGGAGGCAAGTCCGCTTGCGGGCATCACCTGACCAGACTCCGGTTGTCAGCGCACAAGTTTGTGTTCACGCCGATGATTTACGCTTTGCTCAGGCCGGTGAACAGGGTATCGCTGCCCGTATCACCCGGGTGATTTATCGCGGGGGATATCATCAGTATGACGTTGAACCCTTAAGCACCCCCGAACTTCGGCTTTCACTGCATTCATCTGCCGGCAGACGTTGGTGTATTGGTGACAATGTCACTTTTGTCATCACTGACGGCTGGATCATTCCTCAGTAATTTTCATTTCTTAAGGACAGGGCTACGAACATGTTTAATAAAATAAAACTTACGTCTTCCGCTTGGACTTTGGCAGTGGCGCTGTCAGCTCCGGCATACGCCGCAGATGCTGCTTCAGGCAAACTGGTGGTTTATACCTCGCAGGCTCCTGAAATCGCGCAACAGACCATCGATGCCTTTAAGGCGGCATATCCAAATGTACAGGTGGAATGGACGCGAAATGGCACCACGCAGTTAATGAATGTGTTGCAGACGGAAATGATGGCCGGTGATGTGAAAGCTGATATGCTGCTGGTCGCGGATTCCATCAATCTGGGTGCGCTGAAAAAAGACGGCAAGCTGATGGCTTATGCCGATGCACCGGTGGGGAATATCAGCCCGAATTTCTATGACAAAGATAAAACATGGTTTGGCACCAAAATCATTGCCACGGTGATTGCCTATAACACTAAAAATGCCAAACCCGTAGACAGCTGGATGGCGCTGACCGATCCACAAAACAAAGGTCAGGTGGCAGTGCCAAGTCCTCTGTATTCCGGTGCGGCGTTATATCATCTGCATACGGCGATTAATACGCCTGACATTGGCTGGGCGTTCTATCAGAAACTGGCGGCAAACGGTATTACACCGGAAGGGGGTAATGGCCCAGCGCTGAAGGCGGTCGCCAGCGGAATGGCGAAATACGGTGTGATCACGGACGCCGATATTATCCGTGCCAAAAAACAGGGCTCACCGATAGATCTGGTTTATCCGAAAGAAGGGGCTTCTTTCGTGACGGAACCGGTCGCGATACTGTCCGGAGCGCATAACGTACCGGCAGCAAAAGCGTTTGTCGATTTCATGCTGTCGCCACAGGGTCAGCAACTCGTGGCGAAGCAGGGCAACCGTCCGATTGATGCCGGCGTTGCGGCGCCCGAAGGATTTGCTCCGATGGATTCAATCAAACTGCTGACCCTCGATTCAGATAAAGCCGTCGCAGACGACAAAGAAGTCCGCGCAAAATTCACTGAAATCTTTGGTGGCTGACAGCACAAAGGGCAGATAAATGAGCGTGATGAGTGAAATCCAGCGCCGGGTAACCCCTTCGCGTCGTGGGTGGCCGGGCAGTGAGAAAGTGGTGCTCTGGGGACTAACGCTGTTGATAGGCATATTATCGATAGCGCCTCTCACACGGCTGGTCTGGGCGGCAATTGCCCCCGATGGCGTGCCGGACATCACACGATTTATGCATCTGCTGGGTACCCGCAAAGTGGTGTCCGCCACGGTGAATACGCTGACGATTGCCATTATCTCAACACTTCTGGCGATGTTGCTGGGTACGGTGGCGGCGCTGCTGATTGCGCTGACCAATCTGCGCGGTAAGCAGGCATGGGTATTTACCTTTATTCTGCCACTGATGATCCCGCCGCAGGTTACGGCACTGGCGTGGGTGCAGGCGCTTTCACCGTCGAGCCCGGTTTTGCAATTCCTGGGGCTCAGTTTACCCGCCGGTTCACCTTCACCGTTGTATTCGCTGACCGGCATTATTGTTTTGCTGGGGCTGCATAACGCGCCGCTGGTGTTTCTTATGGTGCGTGCAGGATTACGCAGGCTTCCGGCTGAACTGGTGGAAGCGGCACGCAGCGGCGGAGCTAAACCCTGGCGGGTGCTGTTTACAGTGATTTTACCGCTGGTACGTCCGGCCATTTTTGCGGGTGCGGCACTCTCTTTTGTCACCTCCGCGGGCAATTTTGGTATTCAGGCGATGCTCGGTATTCCGGGGCGGATCCCGACGCTTATCACGCTGGTTTATCAGCAGCTCAACAGCGTGGGCGCATCGGCTCTGGCGGATATGGCCGTGCTTTCATTGCTGATTGCCGCGATTACGCTGGCCGGACTGATGTTCAGCCGCTGGCTGGGCGGCCGGCAGGATGTGAGGGTCACCGGTACGCCGCGGGCGTTGCATCAGACACTCGGTCGCTGGCGTTTGCCGGTTGAGGTTGCCGTGTGGGGTTGGATGGTGCTGACGCTCATACTGCCAATGTCCGCGTTGCTGACCACCTCGCTGACAACAGGCTTTGGTCAGGCGCTGACGATACAAAGCCTGACGCTGAGCAATTATGCTAATGCGTTGTTTGGCTATCCGGCTATACGACACGCATTTATCACCAGTCTGGGGCTGACCGTGATGACCGCGCTGATACTGACCCTAGTTTCGCTGTTTCTGGCCTATTTTCTCAGCTGGCAACGTACGCGTCTGGTGCGGATTTTGCAGCTGTCCACGGAACTGGCGTACGCATTGCCGGGGATTGTCACGGGCATTGCGGCGATCCTGTTTTTCCTCAGGCCATTGCCGCTGCTGCACATCAGCCTTTACGGCACCGTCTGGATCATTCTGGCGGCATATCTTTCGAATTTCATGGCGCTGGTGCTGCGCCCGACACTGGCCGGATTCGCCCAGATCGAACGCTCGCTGGATGAAGCCGCGCAAATCTTTGGTGCGGGATTCCTGCGAAGAATGCGCGATATTCTGATGCCGCTGGCCGCGCCTTCGGCGATGGCCGGAACTATTCTGGTCTTCCTGACCGCACTCAATGAAATTCAGGTGTCGATTTTGCTGGTGACGTCCGGCACTCAAACCCTCGGGCCGATGATTGTCTTTCTGGATGAAGGCGGTTCATCAACCCTGGCCGCTGCGGTGGGATGTCTGATGATTGTCGTCGTGCTAGGGTTTATGCTGCTGGCCTCGCTGTTCGCGCGTCGTCTTCCTGAAGGCGTCTTGCCTTGGCGGATATGAATGAAAAAGCCTGCTGCATAAACTCGCATCAGGCTTTTTTTTAACAGTTATCGTTTTAGATAGCGGTTTACAGCGTTTTAAGCGGCTCGCTACGTTTCCAGAAAGCAATGGCAGAACCCAGGCACAACAGGTAACCCATCATTTCGGTGCCTTCTTCGACAATATTTTTCACTTCACGGACATAGTCGCCCTGCATCACGGCTTTCCAGATAAGGTTCATTCCGAAGACACGGGAAAAGACCAGGATCAGCACCAGACCGCAAACCATATAATGGCAGGCCGGATGGGCCAGAAAAGCAGACAATCCGCGCAGGCTGGTTTTCGGGGTGATACATGCCCAGACAATACAATAGACCGCGATCAGGCTGGCAAAATAGACCCATGAGCCATAGTGGATCTGATCAAACAAGGCGTCGAGTTCGCGGATAAGCATACAGAAGAAGAACCCGCCAATCAGGATCATGCCGCCGCGTAATGCCGGATGTTTTTTGGCCTGCAGGAAAAACAGTGCGCTGATGGCCAGCAGTGTCAGTTCCTGCAGGATTTCAGTGGCGGAAATTTCCTGCACACCGTCTTTGAATACAGCCACATCCAGCCAGATGACCAATGCAGTGAAGACGGCTCCCAGTGCTAATACGATAAAATTGAGTAAATGTTTCAAAAGTGTGTGTTTCATTATTGTCCTGTTTTCAATACGTTGGTGCGCTTACTTTACATGTTCTGAACATTTATCTGCATAGCGTGAGGTATAGCAAGGATACGGAAGGTCATCGCGGGGATATTGGGAATGTGTGCTGGAATGATAATTACTATGAATGTTAAGTGCTATTTTATAGGATTTTTTGCATGATTTGGGACTGCACGTCATTTACTAATGACGAAAGCAAACGGTTGATGTTAGCGTGCAGGGAAACTGCCAGAAAGAGGCCATTTAGCATTCCATGAGTAATCCAACTACAACCGCCAAGCAGCTGGAAGTTCAGCGCATTGTCGACGTTTTATCAAAAGCCATTGCCCAGCAACGCCTGCGTCCCGGAACACGTCTGGTTGAATCTCAACTCGTTGAGGCACTCAGCGCTAACCGCAATCATGTTCAGGTGGCGTTACAACGTCTGGCTTTACAGCGTATTGTTACCATCGAACCTAACCGTGGCGCGATGGTGGCTCAGCCCACAGCGAAAGAGGCGCGCGAAGTCTTCATTGCCCGCCGTGCTATTGAACGCGCCATTGTGGAATGCATCGGACCAGATGTTATTCGTCGTCATCGTCAGCGGATCACTGCCCATTTGCGCGGTGAGCGAGAAGCGGTATCGTCTGAAGACCGCCGTGCCGTCGTGCGTGAATTAAGTGAGTTCCATCTGATACTGGGCGAAATTTCAGGTAACGACGTGCTCAGTGAAATTCTGTCGAATCTGATGGTGCGCAGCTCCCTGATTGTCGCGCTGTATCAGCGTAATGAAGTTCCTTCATGCCAGTGTGATGAGCATCAGGCGATCATTGATGCGCTGGAAGCCGGTGACAACACCCTGGCGGCAGAAATCATGCAGGAACATCTCGACGATCTGGAAGGGGTGTTGGATCTAGACGATGAGGCCGCCGGGGAAGTGAATTTGCGTCAGGCGTTATCGGATTTATAACGCCGTAAAGGCAGAGTGCCCGCCAGTGCAATCGCTGACGGGCAAGAAAAGATTATGATGATTGCAAATCGCGCAGCTGCGCGCGGTCATTGTAGAAACGTTTATAAGACAGATAACCGGCAATAATTGTCGATAAACTGGCGGTCGCCAGCAGCATAAATGTCACCATAATCTGATACTTGATCGCTTTCACCGGATCGATACCGGCAAAAATCAGCCCTGACATCATCCCCGGTAAACTCACAATCCCCACCGTTTTGGCGGCATCGACCGTCGGGATCATCGCCGCACGAATACTGTCGCGAATAATCTGCCCTGAAGCCATTTTTACCGGCGCACCCAGACTCAGCATCTCGAGAATTTTTTGCTGATTATCGAGAAAACGCTGATTTAGATTGCTGTAGCACAACCCTACCGCCACCATCGCGTTACCGGCAATCATTCCTGAAATCGGGATAACCTGCATGGGCAGAAACTCAATCGAGCCGCTCAGGATCAGAATGGACAGGGTCAGCGCGGTGCCAGTCGTGATCGCGATAAACGAAATAATAAAACCGTTATCAATGTTGCGGCTGCGTTTTTTGGCGTTCAGTGCGGCATTCACGCAGATGAACAAAACCATCAGTACCGTTAACAAACTGTTATTGATATCGAAAATGTATTTGAGCACATAGCCGACAATCACTAACTGCACGACGGCGCGGGCGACGCTCCAGATAATGTCTTTTTCGAGACCGAGTTTTTCTTTTTTGCTGACCAGCAGGGCGACGACCACCAGGATCAGTGCGAGAGCCAGAGACTGGTTAGTAATATTATGCTGATTCATGAGCCGCGCTTCCTTGTGAATGACGGGTCAAAGTGACGACATGTTTCGCGTGACGGATTTCATTCTGATCGTGGCTTACCCACAATACGGCGATCCGCTCTTTGTCAGCCAGATCCGCGATGATCTCGTTGATGTTCTTCTTATTTTCTTCATCCAATGCGCTGGTTATCTCATCAAGCAGCAGTACGTCCGGCATAAATTGCAGATTACGCAGCAGGGCGACACGCTGCTTTTCTCCGCCGGAAAGCTCCTGCGTGCGCTTGGTCAGCATATCCTCCGATAAATTCACCCGTTTCAGCCAGTCGCGAAGTTGCGCTTCATCAGGCTTTTTATTGCGGATCTGATAAGGCAGGGCGAGGTTGTCATGCACCGTTTCGCCAAACAGCGATGGCGTCTGGAAGCAATAGGACACCCGCTGGCGGTAGGTTTCGGGCTTAATTTGCGCGATATCTTCACCTTTAAACCAGAGCGTTCCGCCGGTCGGCGTTTGTAACGCAGCAACGATCTTCAGCAACGTACTTTTACCGCTGCCCGAAGGGCCGGTCAGTAAGGTGAATTCACCCGGATTGAGGGTGAGGGAAACAGGTTCAAGAAGCGGAATATTGTTGAGTGTAAAAGAGACGTCTTGCAGACGAAGGAGGTCAGTAGGAGTGGTCACGCCTGAAAATCCTTTGGTAACGGGAGGATGTTTTACTCCTTCCCCTCTCACGAGGGGAAGGCTGGGGAGGGGTGTAGGTCAGAACAGGCCAGAAGGTGTCGTGTATAAACCCCCTCCCAGCCTCCCCCTTCGCAGAGGGAGGAGTAAAGAAGATTACTGAGCCGGAACGGGCGCTGGCGCTACCGGAGATTCCTGCTCAGGCGTCGGGGCTGGCGCTGCTGGCCCACCCAGAATACCGAACAGACCGGCGAATTCCTGAAGCGTCATTTTCTGGCCATTCAGGTCAACCTGATTGTCAGCGTAATGGAAGCTGCTGGTAATGGTGTCGTCTTTCACTGTAGTCAGTTTAAACATCTGACCCATCGCCGCCAGCCCCTGAACCTGCTGCTGAGCCAGTTTAGTGGCGTCGTCAGCATTATAGCCTTCGATCTGCGCAACCTGTGTGGTCACCTGAGTCGCCATCGGCAGAGGGATCGTGAGTTTGGCGTCCACTTTATTCACCAGCTGAGACAGCATCTGATCTTGCGTTTGTGCCGGGGTGGCAGCCGGGTCTTTCAGATCCAGCAGCAGATTGAAGCTGCTTTCGCCTTTGCTGTTTTTCCAGCTCAGCGGAGCAATGCTGATGGTCGGATTACCCTTGAGGAGTAACGGCAGATTTGCCAGCAGTAAATCCGCAGCCTGCTGCTGATAAGCCGCAGGGTCCAGTTCACCTTGCTTCATCAGCAACTCACGTGACTGCTGATTGTAGTTGTCGGCAAACTGTTTCAGGGCTGCGCCATCAAGCTTATCCAGCTTCAGGGTCAGTTTTGCAGAACCGAAATCCTGACCCTGAACTTTCAGTGCATCGATGGTGTAATCCTGCTGACCGCCAATGTTATTGCCGTTTTCAGAGAATTTACTCACCAGCTTGAAGTTGTCCAGAGAACCGGCGTCTTTGCCATCAACGTTCACCAGGATTTGCTTCACGGTCAGGTTCTGATCGCCCACGCCCACCTGGAATTTCCCCTGACGGGTATCGCTGTCCATGCTAAAACCGGCCAGAGTCACTTTCTCAAGTTGCCCCCACTGGTTTTTAGACGTCAGCGCGATGCTGTCGGTATTAGCATCGAGCTTCATGGCGGTCAGGTCTTTATCAACATCCACATTGATGGTACCGCCGGAGAAGGCCAGCTGGCTTTCGTCTTTCTGGTACGTCACAGGAATGATGTCAATCGCCGATGCACTCGCGCCGCTATAAGAAACGCGGGTATCGACGGTAACCAGGGATTTCCCTTTGGTCACATCAAACAAGCCTTTAACGGTCGGCGTGTTTTGCAGTTCGGAATGAACAGAGGCCATGCTTGGGATCAGGTTGAATTTTTTCAACTGAGCGGCAGGGAACGGACCGTGGTCGATGGTTTCGATAAAGGCAATTTCGTCACCGGTTTTCAGCACACTGCTGCCTGCGGTGGCAGCGGCAGCATCCGGACGCAGCACGATGCGCATTTTGCTGCTGAACAATCCGCGCTGGTAATCTTCATAGCTGACTTTAAGACCGGCTTTCGGATAAGCGCTTTGCAGCTGGCTGTTAGCATTGGCGACCTGCTCATCCATATGCTGCTCAATCAGTTTACCCGTGTACCAGGAGACGCCTGTCCAGGCCGCGCCAAGGACTACAATGACGCTTACAGCGACTAGTGACTTCTTCATATCTCTGTTTATCCTTATGAAATATCCCGAAAATAAAAAACGCCTTACGGCGTTATTAGTCTTCAGAGTGTAGCTGAATCAGCAGAAAAATCATCAAAATGGGGCAGTTAGCCCCGTTTTGTTTAGGCTTCAGATCATTTCACCAGCGTATTGAACACCCGTGCAATGCGACCGTTACCGCTGACCGTGACCGGAGACTCACCGGCAGACAAGAAACATGATTCGCCAGGGCTGAGCACCAGCGTTTCATCATTTTTTGCCAGAACGCTCTGGCCTTCAATACAGAAGACAATAGCAGCGCTGTCCTGTTCCAGCGTTTGTGGTTCTGCAGCAAGGCTGTGAATTGAAAATGCAAAATCTTCGACAGGGATCGGGAAGTTGAGTTCTGCGCCTTTTACGACCGGCGTAGTGAGTAATTCAGCGGCCGGTTTCGCATTGAATTTCAGGTTGGCCAGTAATTCAGGAATATCGATGTATTTTGGCGTCAGACCGGCGCGCAGCACGTTATCGGAATTCGCCATCACTTCCAGAGAAACGCCTTTCAGGTAAGCGTGTGGGGTTTCAGCATACAGGAACATGCCTTCGCCCGGCTGCAAGGTAATCACGTTCAGCAGCAGCGGAGAGAACAGGCCGCTGTCATCTGGATAAAATTCAGAAATGCTGCGGATGGTGTCCCACGGCTCGCCGTGTTGATCATCGAGCACGGATTTCAGAACGTCCAGCGCACGGGATTTTTCTTCACCTTCGAGGCTCAGCAGACCGGCAAACAGGGTACGCAGGTGGTCAACATCCGGGAAGCTCAGGAAGCTGGCGATCAGCTGATGCGCGCCTGCGACAGGCTGCAATAAAGAAACAATGTCGCGCAACTCACGAAAACCGTTCATAGCCTGGAAAGGCGTCAGGGCATAAACCAGCTCAGGTTTGTGATTCGGATCTTTATAATTACGCTCGGCGGCGTCCAGCGGGATCCCGGCAGCATTTTCCTTCGCAAAACCAATTTCAGCGGCACCTTTGCTTGGGTGAACCTGAATGGAAAGTGGCTGATCGGCGCAAAGCACTTTGAACAGGAATGGCAATTCGCCGAAACGTTTAGCGACTTTAGTCCCTAACTGACCGTTAAGGTCAGCGCTGATTTGATCACGCAGAGAGACGGTCTGACCGCTGGCATTCTCAACCTGAGAACTGCTTTTAGGGTGAGCGCCCATCCATAATTCGGCCATCGGACGGTCTTGCGGGTCGGTAATTCCGTAGAGTTTGGTCAGCGCGTCTTTGCTGCCCCAGGCGTAATTCTGTACACCGTTATGCATCTTTTGCATTGCTTCATCCTGAATAGAAAATATTGCCGCCTAGTAAACAATGCCAAAGCAGGCATTACAACTGCGAAGCCCCAAAAAGTGCCATGAGCGCGTAATTTCGGTATGGAGATCGAATCGAATTATACGCCAGCCTTATAAGTCACTATAATTGATCCGTCGCCAACGGATGCGTGGGAGCGCGAGCGGCATTCAAAAACCTGCAAAAAAACCTGATTTATCATCGTAATAAGCATCTAAGGAGACAGTAATGGCAGCAACACGCATTGAAAAAGACTCAATGGGGCCAATTGATGTTCCGACAGATAAACTTTGGGGCGCACAAACGCAACGTTCCCTGGAGCATTTTCGTATTTCTTCTGAAAAAATGCCTGAAGCGCTGATCCACGCGCTGGCTCTGACCAAACGTGCGGCCGCCAGTGTGAACATGGATTTGGGGTTGCTGCCGGCAGAGCGCGGAAACGCCATTATTGCCGCCGCTGATGAAGTGCTTGCCGGGCAGCATCCGGCAGAATTCCCGCTGGCTATCTGGCAGACCGGTTCCGGTACTCAGACCAATATGAACATGAATGAAGTGCTGGCAAACCGTGCCAGTGAAATTCTCGGCGGCGAGCGGGGCGAAGCGCGTAAAGTTCACCCGAACGATGACGTGAATAAAAGCCAGAGTTCCAACGATGTGTTTCCGACCGCGATGCACGTCGCCGCGGTGATCGAACTGCGTGAAACGCTGATCCCGGAGCTGAAAGTGCTGCACAAAACGCTGGCAGCAAAAGCGGATGCGTATCGCGACATCGTCAAAATTGGCCGCACCCATTTACAGGACGCCACGCCGCTGACGCTGGGTCAGGAAATTTCCGGTTGGGTGGCGATGCTGGCGCACAATTTAACCCACATTGAAAACAGCATTCCGCACATTGCCGAGCTGGCACTGGGCGGTACCGCAGTGGGAACCGGCCTGAATACGCACCCGGAATATGCGGTGCGCGTGGCGAAAGCATTGGCGGAACTGACCAATCAACCGTTTGTCACGTCGCCGAATAAATTCGAAGCGCTGGCCACCTGCGATGCGCTGGTTCACGGACATGGGGCGCTGAAAGGTCTGGCTGCCTCACTGATGAAAATCGCCAACGATGTACGCTGGTTATCTTCCGGCCCGCGTTGTGGTATTGGCGAAATTTCTATCCCCGAAAACGAGCCAGGCAGTTCCATCATGCCAGGTAAAGTGAACCCGACGCAGTGCGAAGCCATGACCATGCTGTGCGCGCAGGTGCTGGGCAACGATGTCGCGGTGAATATTGGCGGGGCTTCCGGTAACTTTGAGCTGAATGTCTTCCGTCCGCTGGTGATCCATAACTTCCTGCAATCGGTGCGTCTGCTGGCCGACGGAATGCGTGGTTTTAACGAGCATTGCGCTGTGGGTATCGAACCAAACCGCGACCGGATCACTCAGTTGCTGAATGAATCGCTGATGCTGGTGACGGCGCTGAATACGCATATCGGCTATGACAAAGCCGCTGAAATTGCCAAGAAAGCCCATAAAGAAGGGCTGACGCTCAAAGGTTCTGCACTGAAACTCGGTTATCTGACTGAAGAACAGTTTGATGAATGGGTGCGTCCGGAAGCCATGGTCGGCAGTATGAAAGCATAACGTTTCCGTTCTGACGTAAACGAATGAGGTCCGGGAAACCGGACCTTTTTTATGGCGGTACTTTGAGGTTTATAGCGGGTAGTCGGTGTACAAATGCAGGCGCTTAATCAGCAGACTCAGCGGCTGTGACTGCGGCTTGTATTTATGCTTAATGGTTGTGACATCGTAATCATGCAGTTCACCTAACTTCGGCACCTGCATCATCGGAGAGCGCAGGCATAAAGCAATCAGCGGCAACGGGCAGGGATGTTGTATCTGTTTCTGGCTGTTGCGATACCACACGCGGGCGATAGGTTGCACTTTCACCGGTCGTTTAAATTTCAGCGCAGCATGTTCCGGCAGACGTTTCACATCGCTCATCTCACGATTAATATTTTCCATCCATTGTTCGCGCGTATAAGGCGAAACGGCACGCCCTGCATTCAGGCTTTTTTCCAGCTGTGCCAGCACTTCATCACGGGTGACATTCTTAATAATGTGCTTATTTGCCCAGCCAAAACGCACCGAATCCGGGTCAGTCAGATACGTCACCGAGCGGTAAGCATTGAGCGTAATCAGCCCGCGAAGGTGTGTATGAACAAACTCGAAACGCTGTTCGCGGGCAAGGCCGGACTCCACCGTCACAATATGTTCCAGTTCGGCTTTCAGCTTGTTCACTTCTTCAATCAGGAGCAGGGCAGACTGATGTTCTGCGGGATCAACGGCATAACACAGCACACCGGGCAAACGTACGGCGGATTTGCTGCTGACATTCTCATTATTATGATGGATAAACAGGCGCTGAAAATGCTGTAACGCCAGTTGTTGCGCGGCTTCGCCGGTATGGGGTGTTACGATGATTTTGTCTGCGGGGTTATGTTCTTCACCTTTGACAACTTCAGGAAGCGCAAAGACACGCGCCTGCAATAGTTCCAGCTGACTCAGGAAATTCCCAAGATCCTGCAACGCCAGTTCCAGTTCGTTAAAACAACCGTTCATCCGGGCAATTAAATCATAATCCGCCATAAACCCTCCAGTTAGTTACAACATACAGTGTAGGGCATAACGATAAAACGTGCACACATGAACTTCAGGGAAATCATCAGTTTCGGAGTTTTAGTCGCTTATCAGGGCGGGGAACAAAGTTTATCACGTCCTGATACCTGTCAGGTTAGAATAAAGGATGTATCCGTTGCAGGAGTTCGCTATGACTGACCTTATCCGTTGTCCGTGGGGCACAACTGACCCGATGATGCTTGAGTATCACGACAAAGAATGGGGAAAACCTGTACGTGACAGCCGGGCACTTTGGGAAAAACTGATGCTCGACGGTTTTCAGGCCGGATTATCCTGGCGAATTGTGTTGAAAAAACGCGATGCATTGCGGCTGGCATTTAGCCATTTCGAACCGGAGAAAGTGGCTGAATTCACTGAAGATGACATCGAAAGACTGGTGAATAACGCCGATATTATCCGCTCCCGCATCAAGATTACGGCGGTCATTAATAACGCCCGCGCGTATCTTGCGATGCAGCAGGCTGGCGAGGAGTTTGGTGAGTGGATTTGGGCACAAATCGGCGGAAAGGCAATTCAGCACGTGGGTCCGGTTCCGACGAAAGATGCGCTTTCCGAGCGTATTTCAAAGGATCTCAAAAAGCGGGGTTTTAAGTTTGTGGGACCAACAATTGTGTATGCCTGGCTGGAAGCTACCGGCCTGATCAACACTCACCATCTGGAGTGTTTTCGCCGAACACAGGTGGCGAAAGAAGCCTGATTTTAAAAAACTTTTTATTTAAAAAACTTAACGAATAAGTAGAAAAGGGCGCGCGGACTGATCCATAGCGCGCCTGTTTAGCTGTGTCGAAATGACCTCAGATAAGCCGGAACTCAATCATAAACAGCTCTTTCAGGCCCGGATAAATTTCGCTAATGACATCCTTTAACTGTTCCAGCGTCATGTTTTCCTGCACGGCATGTTTTTCATTCAGATCATCGAACATCACTGGCGTTACCGAGATTACCTCGATATTGCAGAAAAATACGTCATCCTCATAACGGCTGACACGCACCTTATCACCGGCAGAAAAATTTGCGTCACTGGCTTCGCGCAGGGTGATTGTTTTGCGTCCGGCAAGAATATCATCTTCAAATCTGCCGTAAAAAGTGATGTCTTTCATAAAGTTTCCAATAAAAGGGGAAAAGGTGTTGTTGATTATATAACGGCTGCTGCGTCCACCCGCTGCGGTTTTGGTAAGACAGCCCCGAGCGACCAGATCAGCGAGATGACGGGTAGCGGTCGCCTTACTGACTTTCGCCACTTTCTGATACTGTCCCGCGCTGATCCCTTCGGCAAATCCATTATTGCCTCCGTCCAGCAAACGATTCAGGATCTTAACTTGTTCAGCAGGGAGTGCGCTGCTGTGGTGCACTTGCCAGAAAAGCGTTTTTGCCAAAGTCTGATCGATACGTATGATCGCAGTATCTACGCTGGTTTCGAGCATTTTAAGAAACCAGCTGAGCCAGGCCGTTAAATCCATCGTTCCGCGCTGTGTGGCCTCCAGCACGTTATAATAATCTTTCCGGTGATTGAGAATGGCTTCTGAAACAGCGTATAAACGTACGCTTTGATCGTCGGCCTGAAATAACGCCATATCAGTGAGGGCGCGGGTAATCCGACCATTCCCGTCTTCAAAGGGATGAAGTGTGATAAACCAGAAATGTGCCAGCCCCGCACGAAGGAGAGGATCCAAAGCCGCCCGATAGCGTGACTGATTATACCATTGCATAAAAGCGGTGAGCTCAGCACAAAGTTGTTCGCGTGGTGGTGCCTGATAATGCACTTTTTCCTTTCCAATCCGGCCTGATACGACACGCATTGTTGCATCCCCGCGCCATTCTCCACGTCGTAAAAAAGCCGGCGCTGGATCCGGAAATAACCAGCAATGCCATTGAAAAATAAGGGATTCAGTCAGATCGCCCGCTTGAGGATTGAAAACATCCATCATCATTTTGGCTAAGCCTTCCGAGTGTTCTGTGGTGGTTCCAGGAAGATGCCAGGTTAGACCAAGACGTTTGGCCAGCGATGAACGGACAGAATGTGCATCAAGCCGCTCATTCTCGATAGCGAATGATGAAAGAATATTACTTAGCATCGCATCGAGAGAATATTCGGCAGCATCATGGCCGGGCCGTGATTCGGCTTTACCGACAAGTTTACCTATTTTCAGGCGTGTCTGACGCAGTTGGGGCTGAATGATATCGTCATCCCAGTTGAACTGAGGCCACTCAGGTGATTGCCAAATCCATTGCCGGTTATCCATTTAGAGTCCTGTGAGCCGATTAGCGATCTTATTCGGCTCATTATACGAGCCGAATAGGGATTGTAAACGTTCTTGATTTACGGGGTAGGGAAAGTACGGTATCCGTGCTTTTGTTTTTGCTGATCCCGATGGCAACCGCATAGACGTCGGTCAGATTATCCGTGAGTAGATCCGCAAGCAATTGAGTTGAGCGGTATCCGGGGCAAGAACTTCCGGATACCGTGTGAGTCTGAAAGGTATCGGTAATGCCGTTTAATCGAGGATCGTATAATCCGCGATTTTGTGCGCATAATGTATATTATGTTAAATAAGATATCAGCTACGTACCAGCACCTCAATATCTAACGCCGTTCATACCTCACCTGCTTTCTCCTGGGTTTCTTCAGCATAATAAATGGCTAACCAAATCGTTGGCTCTTCAGTACTTGTCCATTCCACACGATGTCTGCACAACGCCGGGATATTTACGAAGTCACCGGAATTCATCACGCGCACTTCTTTCTCGTTTTCAAATTTCAAACCTGCCGAGCCCTGAAGCACTGCGACCCATTCACTATGTGGCTGGCTGTACCAGAATTCTGGTGGACTCGCCTGACCGGTTGAAATAATTCTCTCGATACGCATATCGGGCTTCATCAATAATGACTCGAACGTTTCTTCATTTCCCTCCTGTGCATTAACAGGAAAATCCTTAAACAGATTCGTCACCATCTCATTTCCACCTTTTGACATGAGAAATCACACTTTGAACTGATCGCGCTACGTGAATTCTGGAATCGCATCAGTACCACAATGCTGCAGATTTCACGTAACGCACCCATTTTCAGCATATCTACATGCTATAAACCTGCATAAGCCTTCTCGACTTTGGCCATGTATCTCGGTGCCTGTGGCGCCGGATGATACTGCCGGACATGCCAGTTAAACGCTTCGGGCGTCAGCTGATTGATCATCTGAATCGCGGTCTGGCGGTTAGCAGAGAATGTTCGCAATAATGCGCCCGCACCATTTGCATAAGCCACTTCGGTTGCATAACGGCGTGTCAGCGGATCGTTGATCCAGTTTAGTTGCTGACGCTGCAATGCGCTGATGTATGCGGTTCCGAGGTCAATGTTGGTTTCCGGATCCAGCAAATCATCATCATCAGGGCAGCCGCGTTTGCCTTTATAGCGGTAAGCATCACAGCCACTGGTTGATGCTTTAAGTTGCATCAAACCAATGGCATTTGAACGACTTACGGCTTCGGGATTAAAACCTGATTCGACCTGGATGATAGCCTTAACGAGTTTTCTGTCGACCTTATATTGGTCAGCAGCATCTTCAATTTCATCATCATAGGCATGCGTATCGTATTTCTTATATTTCGGCTTACTCGAGCAGCCAGCCAAAATCATCAGCATGATAATCATACTGAGTCTGAAAGGTTTTTTTAGTAGAGAAATCATGAATTTCCACGGTTTAAATAAGTGAGTCTCAACGCTGACAAGATACCGATATCATCCCTCAGGATCATGCATAAATCTGTTTTTTTTACCCGAAAACCTGTGACAGGCATGGAAGAATGGGCATCTGCGCCCTGCTTTCGCTTTTTACTGCCGTAGTCGCACAAAACCTAGTGATGTTTCTCCGCCGGCCTGGTGGACAAGCGCAATATAGCCGCTATCTTTTGAATCAGGCCAGCGATGGCCCTATCCGCGAGCTTCAGGCCTGGTTGCATGAAAATCTTACCGGCGATTTATCTGTTGAAGGACTGGCCGGGCGCGTGGCAATGAGCCCGCGTAATTTTACCCGGGTATTCACCCGTGAAACAGGGATTACACCGGCGAAATATGTCGAAGAAGTACGCCTCAATGCTGCAAGACAGCTTCTTGAACAAACCACACAAGGCGTAGAGCAAATTGCAGTCACCACAGGATTTGGTGGCGGCCTTAATCTGCGTCGCGTCTTTGAGAGAAACTTACAACTGACTCCTACAGAATACAGAGAACGTTTTTGCTCACGCGTGTTGGCGTAAATAGATCTATTGTTGTCATTTACGCCATACCTTCTTCAGATTAGATTAATCTCTACGTCAGATAACTATGGAGTTCAAAACGGGGTCTATAACCCCCCTCTCTTACTGTAAGAATAATGACGGACACCGCCGTATGGCGGTGTTTTTTTATGGCTAACAGACGGTCACCGTTATTAAAAGCAATATATTGTATGTTGTAACTAAAATACCTATTCCTGTTAATGTTTCAACAAATCCTCTGTGTTACCACGCCCAGTAATGTCGCCAGTTTCTCAATTGTTTCGCCCTGATGTCCGATCCCTATCGCGCAATGATGTGCTGCTCCTCCGCATGACCAGTCTTTCGTAAATTCCCGCGCTGACAATGGGAAACGGTAACGGCTGTTAGTATTCCCGATATCCAGGATTTCTCCTTCGACCGACTCCCCTTCGGCATATTGTAAAATCACACGGTTATTGATGTCTTCGATGACAGAAAGGAACGTTACCGGGCCTTTACTCACGCTCATCTGAATAGAAATGCCCTTCCCCGGTTTGCCGTGATAGACAGGTAACGGCACCAGACGCACTTCACCTTCTGCCATCAGCGGATGAGCTGGCCCGTCGTGTCCCCAAAGCACAACATCATCATCAAAATCAATGCCATAAGGTTCAGAGAACGATCCCCCCGCTCCGAGCAGCGACATGATTTTCATGGCGATAACGTTCTTGATTTCATATTCACCAGCAACGGGAATATTGCGCCCCGTCAGCAGCGTATTGCCGAGGATCACCGACGTCACGATGTTCTCGTAAGCATTGCCCGGCGCCCCTTCATAATAATAGGCCAGTGCATCCAGCCCGTTATTATCGACCAGTTGGTCAAGCGCGACGGCGGTCGTCACTGCCCTTTCGAGCTCGGCTTTATCGCAACTGGTATCTGTGCGGAGACTTCTCCCGACTTCCTTCTGTTTCGCCTCACGTTGCGCATCACTGACCTGCTCACGCCAACTGTTTAGCTCGCACATCTCGAGGGGCTTAAAGCGGACACCTAATTTGGCTGAAAGATTGGTCATGTTGGAATACACATCCACCATGCCGTTGTAATAATGCCCCAGTACTCCCACCGTACTTTTGCCCAGCCGGATTTTTACGCCAATCGCGGTCAGCCATTGCTGTGTTTGCTGCCAGACATACGGGTCATTATTCAGCGCGCCGACAATCATCTCGTATGCAATGCCCGCACGGTTAAACACATTGGCCAGTTCCGGCGCGCTGCATGCCTGGCAATGTGCCAGCCATTCACCGGTGCGCGCCCCGCGATCGGTCATTTCACTGATAACCTGATACGGAAGATGGCGTTCAGGCTGAAGAGCCAGGATCAGCACCGGAACCTGAAATTGCTGCACCAGTGGTAACACTGTTGAACTCAGAGCGTAAGTGCTGATGGCAATAATAATGACGTCCGGAGAAACCTGTTTCAGTTCAGCGGCAAGGGTGTCGCTTTTTTCCACACTGTCGACCAGCCCGCCGTTATGAATGAGGATCTCCGGCGAAGTAAGTTGCTGCTCGATTTGCCCGAGATAGCCTGTCAGCCGTGCTTCCAGACCGGTAAATTGTGGCCAGTAGGTATTAAGCCCTATCCCGAATAAGGCTGCGTTGAGCGGTCGTGAATTGCGCATAGTTTTTCCTCAGCTGATAACACGTTGAGGAGGAGTCTAAGGAGAGAGATGACATTGAACCTTTGCGTGAAGGCCATAAACAAAAGAGGAGTGGCAATAAAAACATTAAATTAAAAAGTTGGAAGCAGGATCGCAATCCACTGCAACGCACCCGGCGCTTGTCAGCGCCGGGAAAAGAATAAATCATTCTTCCTGCGGCCCTATCTGCATAAACGGGTTATAAGCAATTTCCCACAGATGTCCGTCCGGATCGGCGAAATACCCCGAATATCCGCCCCAGAAGACTTTTTGTCCGGGTTTGATCAGTTTGCCGCCCGCTTTCACTGCCTGCGCTAATACCGCGTCCACTTTAGCCTCACTGGCGACGGTTTGTGCTAATGCCATACCGCGAAAACCCTGTCCTTCAGCGCTGACCTGCGCATCCTTAGCCAGTTCTTCCCAGGGGAATAATGACAACCAGGCACCGGCTAACTCGAAGAAACTGACGCCGTCAGAATCAATGACCACTTTAGGAAAGCCAAGTCCGTGCTGATAAAATTCCGTAGCGATGGCTAAATCTTTGACGCCCAGGGTGATCATATTGATGACTGGTTGCATCGTTTTTCTCCGTCAGAGGGATGAAAGTAATCATGAAAAAAACCTTGCTGACAGAATAAATACTTTTTGAATACTTTGCTTAGATCCTGCTTCCACATGTCTCAAAATGTTAACAGCGCCCTCCCTTTTCTGGTAAATGTTGCCCATCGTGCTACTCTGACGCGACTAAAACCTGCTTACGATCCGACAGTGAGGAACCTTTGACCACATTACGCCGCCGCCCGGAAGCAACCTCTCCCGCCGTTCGTTTTTTACCGGAGACCATTCATATTGGTCGCCAGTTGCGTACCTATTGTGATGCCCGCTTCAAAACTATTGGCCTGACTTTGGCCCGCGGTCAGGTGTTATTACATCTGGAAGCCGCCAATGGCCGCCTGCCTCAGGGTGAACTCACCTCGCTGCTGGAAGTCGAACACCCCACCGCTATCCGCCTGTTCGACAGTCTGGCTGAGCTTGGCTTGCTGGAACGGTGCCCCGGTGAAACCGACCGTCGTTCTAAAGACATTAAGCTGACAGAAGCCGGCACCGAACTTGCCAATCAGGTTCGCAGCATGACCGATGATATTCTTATCAGCGTGATGGAAGGCATTCCGCCTGAAAACGTGGATATCGCCCGCGGCGTTCTCGCCTGTATCACCGCCAATATCGCCGCATTGTAAGTGGCGTTTTACTCCTTCCCGTTATCTCCCTCCTTTTTAATTAATTACTTTCGTTACTGATTAGTTATTCGCTATTTGCATTTGTAAATATCACCGATATGAATAATTGAACTAGACACGTATGACACGTCTTATTACATTATGTAGCAAGCTACAAACTAGTTAGGTAATGACTTACAAGGCATAACGATGACGACGCGTTCTGATTCAGATGTCCGGCAGGATGCCGGTGAATTATCAACACGGGATGCCTCACCACAAACAGTTCCACCAGAAGCCGCCTCATCGAAAACAGAGACTGCACCGCCGGTTCCGCCGTCAACACATCACCCCTTTGCGGTTCAGGTCAGCACCTGGCTTTTGCAGTATCCGCGTCTGCGTATTGCAGTGTATGCACTGGCATCTCTGATTATCGGTATGACCCAGGGGCTGGGCATCAACCTGGTCAGTTCAAATCTGCCGGGAATTCAGGGGTCGCTGGGTATTTCCAACGTTGAAAGTTACTGGCTGGTGGCGGCCTACACGGCGACCAGCGTGACCGGCACGATCCTGCTTTATAAAATTCGCACACAGTTTGGTTTTCGCCGCTTCGGGGAATACGGGCTGCTGTTTTTTGCCGTGGCGTCTATGGCGCAAACCTTTACGCATGATTTCCAGACCGCGCTGGCCGTGCGCGCGGTAATGGGGTTTGCGATGGCGTCGCTCGGCCCGCTGGCGTTGTTTTATATGTTTGAAATCTTCCCCCCGGCCAAAAAGCTGACCGCCGGATTATGTTTTGGTCTGGCGGGAAGCCAGATTGCCCTGCCGGTATCCCGCATAATTTCACCGCATCTGCTTGATCTCGGGCACTGGCATCAGCTGACCACGCTGGAATCCGGGCTGTCGCTGATCTGCCTGGCGATCATCTGGATTTTGCCGCTGACTCACCCGCCGCGGGTGAAAGTATTTGAGCGTACCGACTGGATAAGTTATCCGCTGATCGCCACCGCAGTGGCCTGTATGTCAGTGGTTCTGACGATGGGTCGTTATTACTGGTGGCAGGAAAAAGACTGGATTGGTGAAGTGCTGGTGGTCGGTATTATCGCGCTCACACTCTCTTTTATGGTCGAGTTAAAACGTAAGAACCCGATCATTGATTTGCGCTGGCTGATGACGCCGGAGATGTTGCTGTTTACCGGCTCCATGTTGTTCGTGCGAATGCTGCTGTCAGAGCAAACCACCGGTATGGTGGGATTTCTGAATCTGGTTGGACTGCTTAATGATCAGCTGGTGACCTTATTCCTGGTGATCCTGGCGGCAACGTTTGCCGGGCTGGTTGTCGTCAGCATCATTCATAAAGCCAACCGGATTGTTTACATCCATCTTTTTTCGATTGCACTGATCGGCATTGCCTCGCTGATGGATGCCAGTTCGACGGTGGACACCCGCCCCGAACAGTTTTACCTGACACAGGGAATGATCGCGTTTGCCGGTGCCATCTTCCTGCCGACCTCATTGTGGCTCGGTTTTGTCCGCGCGTTGCAGTTCGGGCAAAGTCAGATCATCAGTTTTGTGCTGGTTTTTCTCTCGACGCAAAACGTCGGTGCGCAGGTAGGCAGCGCATTCCTGGGCACCATTCAGATCCTGCGGGAAAAGTTTCACTCAGCCGCACTGGTGGAACATATCAATTTGCAAAATCCACTGGTTGCCGAACGTATTGCGCAATACAGCCACCTGCTGAAACCGGTCTTAAACGATGGCAACCAGCTCAACGCTGAAGGTCTGTCCCTCCTTAGCCAGAAAGTCACACAACAAGCCGGTCTGCTGGCTTACAACGATGTTTTCATGGTGGTTTCTTATATGTCGCTGGGCTGTTTTGCCGTCCTGTGCGCACATATTTGGGTCGGAAGGATCCAGACAAAAAAACGTGCAGCCGCTGAGGCTGTTGCATAAATAACGGGCTTTTGCTGATGAATCAAAAAGAGTGAAACGGAAAAACTGATGAAAAATATATTTCGTTATCCATCCATTATTGTGGTGCTTTGCCTCGGGATTATCGGGGTCATGATTGTGTTATACAGCTGGCAGTTATTTCCGTTTAATTCTCAGGTCGAATCGACGGACAACGCCTACGTACGCGGCAATGTCACCCTGCTCAGCCCGCAGGTTTCCGGCTATATCACCGATGTGAAAGTACAGGATTTTATGCCGGTGAAAAAAGGTGACCTGCTGTTTGTTATCGACGACAGCACCTATCGCCAGGAATTTCTGCAGGCACAAGCCGCGGCAGCGCAGGCTCAGGTGACGTTGCAGAACTTCGAGCAAAACCGGGCTTCCGGCGCGGCCAGCCTGCAACTGGCTGAAGCGGAGCTGCAGAGTGCGCAGGCCACACAAAGCAAAGCGACGCTGGATACCGGCCGTAACGGCCCTCTGCTGGAGAAAGGGTTGGTTTCCAAAACCACCGGCGATGAACTTCATGCTGCATTGCTGACCGCACAGGCAAACGTGGCCAAAGCCCGCGCATCGGTCAATATCGCCCGCCAGAGTCTGGCACTGGTGGATGCCAATAAAGCGTCGCTGGCCGCTGCATTTAAAGCCGCCCAGGCCAGGGTAGAAGTCGCACAAATCAACCTGCAACATACGCAGATTGTGGCGCCTTCTGACGGCCAACTGGGTGAAGTGAGTGCGCGGCTGGGACAATACGTCAGCGCCGGCACGCAGTTAACTTCGGTTACCCCGAAAATGGTCTGGGTGACCGCCAATTTCAAAGAGCGCCAGCTGGCGGGCATGGCGGTCGGGACACCAGCATCATTCACCGTTGATGCCCTCAACGATCACGCTTTTAAGGGGCATGTGGTGAGGATTGCTCCCGCAGCGGGTTCAGAGTTCAGCGTGCTGAAAGCCGACAACGCAACGGGAAATTTCACCAAGATTTCACAACGCATCGCCGTGCGTATCGAACTGGAACCCGGACAGCTGCAAAGTGATCAACTCCGGCCGGGCATGTCGACCGTCGTCAGCGTCGATACTTCACAGGCACCAGAAAGCTGAGCGCATCAGGCTCAGCCTGTAATATCAGCATAATAACGCTGCGCTACGTCGGGATGTGAGCGCAGCCGCCCTTTCAGATAATTGAAACCAACGTCGCGGAATAGCGGGTTGAGCGGATCGCTGGCCTCACCCCGCGCCTCTTTTGCCAGATCCTCAGGCAACGGAAACAGCGGCACCACGGCGTCCAGCTGAGCACCAAGGAAAAAGGCCAGCGACAACCGCTCTGCTCCGGCGGGTGGCGAAACCACGCGATGCACGGTGGCACGCAGATAGCCGTTAGTCGCCAGTTCAAGCAGTTCGCCAATATTCACCACCAGCGTATCTGCCACCGGTAACGCATCTACCCACTGATTTTCCTCGACTTCAACCTGCAAGCCGCGTTGTTGATCCTGAAGTAAAAAGCTGAGAAATCCGGAATCCTTATGCGCGCCCACGCCCTGGTTCCCGCTGCTTTCTGAACGTCCCGGATAACGGATCAGCTTGATGTGCTCATTGGGTTTTTCGCCGTAAAGCGCATCAAACGCGTCCTCCGGGAGTCTGAGCGCCAGCGCAAAGGCGCGCAGAAGTCGTAATGACATCGCTGTCATTTCCTGCTGCCAGTGCAGCAGCAACGGCCGCAGTTCGGGCAGCGCGGCGGGCCACTGATTTGGCCCCTGCAATCGTGCCCATGCCGGGGGGTTGTCACTGACCGGCAGTTTCGGACGTTCGGCACCGAGATCAAACTGTTCGCGCCAGTCCGGCTGACCCCGTGTGATTTCCGAGGCGGCACGGTTATAGCCGCGAAAATGCGAAGAGTGGATCATCGCCACCGACAGTTTTTCTTCTTCCGGCAACGTAAAGAATTCGCGCGAGACCCGTTGCACCGCATGGAGCAATTGCGCATCGACACCGTGATTTTTAAGATAAAAGAAACCGATTTCCCGGGCGGCATAGCGCAACTGTGAAAGAAACGCGTCGCGCTGATCAGGCGAACCCGAAAACTGGCTGAAGTCGATCAGGGGAATAGAGGTAACAGTCTGGCTCATCGCGAACTCCGCAGTGACAGGAACAGCATTCAACGCTATCACAACGTCAGAACGGGTGACCAATAGCCAGATGGTCTGGTTTATATTGTGAGGTTATGAAAAAAAATCCCGCAAAAATACGGAAATTACCGGCTCTTCCGTGAGCCAGAGGGAGGATTTACGCAGACGATTTGCTGCCAAGGTAGCGATACACCACTGCCAGATCCTGATCGCCATAACCGCCGTCAACGGCGCTTTGCCAGGTCTGACTGATGCGCTTCATCACCGGCAGTTCGAGCTGACTGCCTGCTTCAATCGCCAGATTGATATCTTTCAGCGCCCAGGTCAGCTGCATCTGCGGGGTATAATCGCCGCTTTTGAACATCTCCATTTTGCCTTTAATATACGGCGCCGCCAGAGGCCCGCCTTCCAGCACGTTCCACAGGTCATCGGTAGTGAAGCCCAGTTCCTCTGCCAGTTGCGTACTTTCTGCAATCCCTTCCATCATGGCAATCAGCCAGGCATTAACGACCAGCTTCATTTTCGAGGCGCGCCCTGCTTCGCCCAGCCATTTGGTCGCCTTAGAGATAGCGTCAAAGACCGGCTCAACCGCAGCGCCCTTTTCGCGATCGCCGCTGGCCAGTACCACAATCTGCGCCTGCTCGGCCGGCGCCTTGGTACCGGAAACCGGTGCGTCAAAGAAGATGACATCCGGACGCTGCGCCTTAATCAGTGCAATCAGAGATTCGGTACCTTCGACGCCCAGCGTGCCCATCTGGGCAATAATCCCGCCCTGTTTAAGACCGGCAAGCAGACCATTATCGCCCTGATACACGTCCAGCGACGTTGCCCCGTCAGACAGCATGGTGATCACCACATCCGCGCCAAGTACCGCTTCACGCGGGGTTTGTCCTCGCACCGCGCCAGCTGACACTAAATCATCACCACGGGAAGAGGTACGGTTCCACACGCGGGTGGTGAATCCTTTTTTAATCAGGTTTGCGGCAAATGCATGCCCCATTGCACCCAGTCCCAGCACGGCGACGACAGGTTGTTGCGAATCGGTTTGCTGACTCATGCCTTACTCCTTGTGATAACAATCAATAATGTAAAAAGGCTAACATCACAGGTCTGGGCTGCGATAGTGGGTTCTGTAAGCGAATGCAACAGAAAGGCTGATATTACTTAACCTATGCTGACTAAGTGGCGTAACATACGCGCTTTCATGCTCGGGCGTGACCGGGATTTATCCGGGCAGCTTATGATTTGACTGATAATTTTCAGGAGTAACAAGCATTATGAGTAAAGTCGTTTTAATCGGGATCATTTCAGTCATTTTCGTATTGATGGTTTTGATGCTGGGTTCCGTCTATGTGTATCCGTGGTGGATGCAGCGTTCAACTGAAGGCGCCTGTGCTCAGATAACCAAAGATAACGCCATTGATACGGTGACCCGTGACTACATGGAAAACCGCATTCCGAACTGGGGAAATGATAAAGACAATATGGGCACTTCCGTGCCGGTTCTGAACTTTATCAGCGATGATGTGAAAGAAGACAAAGGGACTTACAACATTCCCTTCAGCGCTAAAGGCCCGAATGGCACGCTGGGTTATGTCGCACACTTCAACTGCTCCAACCATTATGTGAAGTATTCCACCGTCGAATAGTCGTTTAGCGGGTTTTGAAAGCAACGTCGTCCGGTAACTTCATGCAGGGGATCGTTTTATGCCGTTGATCAAACGAAAGATCAGCGCCGATCATCGAGATCCCCTTATTGATCGGAGTAATTCCCATCAGATCAGAAGGGTTTATTTTCTGTCCTGCACCGACGTCAGAACGGTAACAAAGATAAAGTCAGCGCCTGCAGCGACTCGGGGACGTAATTCGACTACACTGGTAGCCACTTTCCTCACAGGATGCAGTAACCATGAAAAGACTGACTCAACAAGATATGACGGAAAGCGAGCAGCGTGAGCTGAAAACTCTGCTGGATAAAGCCCGTAAAGCACAGGGCCGTGAGCTGACGAATTCGGAAAATAACCGAATCAAAGATGATTACATCGATACATTGATGGCAGAAAAAGAAAAAGTGGCTGCTAAAGCCCGTGCTGAAAAGCGTCGTAATAAAGCCGTTCCAAGTACCTCCGCAACCTATGACTGGACAGCCCGCACCCATCCGCGCGGCCGCCGTTAAGTATTAATGCAGCCTCTGCGTTCCTCACGCAGAGGCCACAGCGTTAAGCCTGACCCGCTAATAACGTAAAACCGTGTGTCCCGTCCTTCTCCAGTTGCGCGACTAAACCATATTCCCAGTCGAGATAATCCTGCATGACCTGCGGGCTGACATTGGTTCCTTCATACGGACGCTTATAGCGATCTTGCGCATTGTCCAGATATGCCGATTCACCGCGTTCAAGAGGCAATCCGGCTGCAATCCAGCCTACGGTTCCCTTCTCCAGCAGATAAACTTCTTTACCCGTCAGTGCTGCCACTTCGGTGACAGCGTAACGTGCCAGTAACCCGCTGGTGCAGGTGATCACCCAGCGCTGTTTTTCAGGCTGTGCAGCGATAATCTGCGGGATGTCAGCACGTGTGGTCCAGACAGCACCGGGAATACGGCGGTTCAGGAAGTTGGCGCTGGTGGTCAGATCAAGCACCCCGGTGTTTTCGTCGCTCAGCCAGTTGAGCAGTTGCTCGGGTTTAACCGACTCAACCGCCGGAGCGGGCGCCACCTGTGCCTGCCAGTCGCCTTGCTCATTCAGATCATCCGGCTGAACATCGGCCACATACACTTCCCAGTTCATCTGCGCCAGCCACGAAGCCGCCATCCTTGCGCGTACACCGTCATTATCCACCAGCACGATGCGGGCACCGCGCACGCTCGCCGTGTGATCGGTTTCCTGAACCAGCTGACCACCTGGTACGTGGCGTGATCCAGCCAGATGACCGGCGCGGAATTCCTCAGCGGTACGCACATCAAACAGATACAGCGTGCGCGAATCATCCCGCTGCCAGTCATGAATTTGTGACAACGTCACAGAACGTACACCAGCCCGAATCGCCAGAGCCTGCGCGCCTTTCAGGGCAAATGTTCTGGCGCTTTCGCTGAGTTCAGGAAAATGCGCCAGCTGATTATGTGCCAGAGCCTGACCTGCCAGCGTCCAGCCAATTGTTCCGTTGCTTAAGGCAGTCACCGGCTGTTTAACTCCGGCATTGATCAGCGACTGCGTGCCGATAATACTTCGGGTGCGTCCGGCGCAGTTGATCACGATATGTGTCTTTTCGTCCGGCACTACATCGCGCAGACGCAGCGCCAGTTCTCCGCCCGGAACGCTGACGCCACCGGGAATACTCATGGTCTGAAACTCGTCAAAGCGCCGGACATCCAGCACTGCAATGTTTGCGCCCTGCTGTTGCAGCGCCTGCACCTGTTCTGCGGTCAGCGATGGCGTGTGGTAATGATGTTCTACCCATTCGCCAAAGGCTTTACCTGGCGCATTCACATCAATAAAGATTTCGCCGCCAGCTTCACGCCAGCCTGCCAGATCGCCAGCCAGCAAAGCGATATCCTGATAACCCAGCGACTTCAGAAATTCAGCGGCACGCACCGCTTTACGCTCACCACGGGCCTCATCGTAAAACTTGCCATTGTCGTACAACGTGATCGCTGTGCGACGATTTGGAATACGATCCAACACGTCCAGTTCCAGCTTCGACAGTGAAAGATTAGCGGCAAACAGCGGATGTCCGGTAGCAAATGCCGCTTCCTCGCGCACATCAATTAGCGCCACTTCCTGCCCTTCGCGCAGGGCTTCATGCAGCCCTGAAAAATGGCGCAATGGCCACGCATGCAAATCAGTCATGAGTTTTCTCTTTGGACAGATCCCAGATATTGGGAAGACAGGAACCGGAATAGCCGGAGATAAAGGTTTTCTCAGTGCCATCAGGCAGATAGACCGCCCGCGATACCGCACCAATATTATCGCCGTAAACATGAATACTGACCGACACCCGGTCGCTGTAAACATTGCTCACCTGATGAATATCCAGCACATCCGGCGCAATTTTCTCGACGTCACCCGCTTGCAGGGTGACGGGTTTACCCTCCGGTTGCAGTGAGCCATCGGGATGACGCGCATAGTTCTGACTGATTTCCGCGCCCCGCAGCATACCAATCAGCCCCCAGACACGATGGTCATGAATCGGCGTTTTTTGCCCCGGCCCCCAGACAAAGCTAACGACGGAATAACGCGAAAGCGGATCGGCGTACAACAAATATTGCTGATAATGCTCAGGATGCGGTTGTGCAAACTCGTCGGGCAGCCAGCTGTCATGGCGGATAAGTTCGCCCAGCAGACGACTTCCCCGCGCCAGAATTTCTGTCTGCCCGTGCGGTTCCTGCACCAGCCGCGTGAAATCCGCCAGAAATTGCCGCAGCGGCGCGACCTGTAATGTTGTCATGGCTTTCCTCTTCTCTTTGTCTCATCAGAGACAACTCAGCACTGTTATCACCACAGGCTAGCACCGGCGAAACACAACCAAAATTCATTTTATGGATAAGCTAATATGCAAATCACACATAAAAATGTGCAGCAGGATCCAGCTTCCCGCTTAAAATTGATTTATTCTGCCTGACTGACCAATGTCGATGTCGGACAAGAAAATGCCCGTAGAAATGGCCAATTAAGCGAGCCAATTACATAAAGAGTGCTGATGAAAATTGAAGACCTGACTGCTTTTGTGGCAGTGATACGCCTGCAATCCACCCGCCTCGCTGCCGATGAACTGGGGCTGACGCAACCGGCCATTACCCGCCGGGTACAGAATTTCGAAGAATCGCTGGGCATTGCGCTTCTCAACCGCCAGACCAAACCGCTGAAACCTACGCTGATGGGCAACCGGGTTTATCAGCAATGCCGTCATATTTTGCGCGAAGTGGATACCCTGACCGATCTGGTTGCCGCCGACAGCCCGCCGTCCGGCCTGCTGCGTCTTGCGGTACCACAAAGCCTGAGCGAAAGCAGTCTGCTGCCGGCACTGAAAAAACTCTCATCGCAGTTCCCGGAGATCCAGCCACGTTTGTCGAGCGGCTGGGGCGAGGAGCTGTTATTGCGCGTGCAGAGCCAGGAGCTTGAAGCCGCCGTCGTGCTGTTTCCGCTCAGCAAACAGTTTCCGGAAGGTGTGGAAAATCAACCGCTGGGCGCGGTGGATCTGGTGGTTGTCGGACCGAAGGATCAGCAGGCTTTGCCGCAGAGACTGGAGGATTGCTATCAGCGCGGATGGATCCTGAATCCGCAGGGGTGTGGTTTTCGTGCCGCGTTACAACGTGCGCTGACCGAGCAAGGGTTGCCGCTGCTGATTAATCTCGAAGCGTTTGGAACGACGTTGCAGTTATCACTGATCGCTGAAGGTCGCGGACTGGGACTGATGCCCCGCGCTCTGGTTGAACACCACGCGCTGCGCGATCAGCTGGAATTGTATGCCCTAAAAGATTTCGCCCCTCGCAGTCAGCTGTGGCTTATCTATCCGAATGTCCCGGCCAGTCAGATCCCTGCAATCGATGCGTTTGCGGCAGCGATTGCAGAAGGATTAGATTTGGCAGACGTGCATAAGCCTTCAACCTGCTAAGCGGATTCCCTTTCCACCAGCGCCGGAGGCACAATGATGTTTTGTGCTTCAAGATTTTGTCCGCCGATCCGCAGCAGCAGACGCCTTGCCGTGGCATGACCAATTTCACGGGCTGAGTTGGCAATCGACGTCAGCGGCGGTTCGGTCAGTTCAGATTCAGGCGCGTCTTCCATGCCGATCAGGGCGATTTTCTGCTGATAAAAACTGTCTACCGCCCCGCCGCCGACTTCAGCGCCGGTGCGTAACACACCAAAGTAAGCGCCCAGAGCGACAGACGATTTATGGCAAACAATCGCGCTGATTTTCGGGTAGTGAGAGAGCAAGGTTTCTGCTGCATCGGCCGCACATTTTTGCTGATAATCGCACTCGATAATCCATTCACTGCGAAACGGCAGGCCGTACTGTAATAACGTGGCGCAGAAACCACCGAGACGTTCCGCGCGGGTTAACGAATGGCTTTCGCCGCCAAGATAAGCAATTTGTTTGTGACCATGCTTGATCAGATATTCCGTGGCCATTTTTGCGGCCAGCATATTATCGGGGCGCACCACATCGATACCTTCAATACCGCCTGAACGCGCGGCACACACCAGCGGCACGCCCTGCTCTTCGGCTCTTTCTTTCAGACCTGCGACTGAATTCACCCCGCCGGCGATCACAATGCCGTCCACGCCATGCGTGAGTAGGGTTTCAAAACAGCGCATCAGCCCTTTGCCGGTTGAACCGCTTTGCAGCAGAAATAACACTTTCCCCTGCGCTTCAAACATTTCGCTCAGACCCGCGGTCATTTCGGCATAAAACGGCTCGCAGATATCGCGCACAATCAGCCCGACAACCCCGGATTCACCGCCCCGCAGCGTACTGGCCTGACGGTTACGCACGAAACCGAGTTCATCCACGGCGCGGTTCACCCGCTCTGCTGTGGTCTGAGAGATCCGCCCTTTGCCGCTGAGCACCAGAGAAACGGTGGTGACCGAAACACCAGCATGCTGCGCCACATCGATAATGGTTATTTTTTTATGATTCATCAGACATTGTCGTTCATATCAAACTCCATGAAACGGGATCCTTTCCCGTCCGCTGCATCCCCCCGGAATTCTACCGCAGGAAAAATTAGCGTGGTCAGACAGTTATACCTAATTCGACGTAATGAGTAAAACGTTTAACCTCCACTTTACCACTGCAGTGCGGGCATGATCGAATAGTGTGAAGTACAACACGTATTAATTAGGTAAAACGTTTTATCTTAGCCGCCATCAAAACACAGCTTAATAAAACAACTCAGGGAGCGGGTATGCCTGCCAGTAAAAAACAAAAAGTCACACTTTGGGAATTCTTCCAAAGCTTAGGGAAAACCTTCATGTTGCCGGTCGCCTTGCTGTCCTTCTGCGGCATCATGCTGGGTATCGGCAGTTCGTTAAGCAGCCACGACGTTGTGACGTTATTGCCTGCTTTAGGTAATCCGGTTCTGCAGCTGATTTTCGTCTGGATGAGCAAGGTCGGTTCGTTCGCGTTCAGCTTCCTGCCGGTGATGTTTGCTATCGCTATCCCGCTGGGCATGGCGCGTGAAAACAAAGGTGTGGCAGCGTTCTCCGGCTTTGTCGGTTTCGCAGTGCTGAACCTGGCCATCAACTTCTTCCTGACCGCTAACGGCACGTTGCCGACAGTGGATCCGGCGGTTCTGAAAGCCAACAACATTCAGATGATCCTCGGGATCCAGTCTATCGACACCGGTATTCTGGGCGCGGTCATCGTCGGTATCATCGTTTACATCCTGCATGAACGTTACAACACCATCCGTCTGCCGGATGCACTGGCGTTCTTCGGCGGTACCCGTTTCGTCCCTATCGTGACGACCGTGGTGCTGGGTCTGGTTGGTTTGATTATCCCGCTGATCTGGCCTTTCTTTGCCGCAGGGATCAACGGTCTTGGCCGTCTGATCCAGGGCGCGGGCGTGTTTGGTCCGATGATCTTCGGTTCCGGCGAACGTCTGCTGTTACCTTTCGGTCTGCATCACATTCTGGTTGCGCTGATCCGCTTCACTGAAGCAGGCGGCACGCTGGATGTCTGCGGTCGCGAAGTGAGCGGCGCACTGACTATCTTCCAGGCGCAGCTTTCCTGCCCGACCACTCACGGTTTCTCTGAAAGCGCGACGCAGTTCCTGTCTCAGGGTAAAATGCCAGCCTTCCTCGGCGGCTTACCGGGTGCGGCACTGGCGATGTACCACTGTGCGAAACCAGAAAACCGTCATAAAATTAAAGGCCTGCTGATTTCCGGCGTTGTGGCTTGTGTGGTTGGCGGTACGACTGAACCGATCGAATTCCTGTTCCTGTTCGTGGCACCGGTTCTGTATGTTATCCACGCACTGCTGACCGGTCTGGGCTTCACGATCATGTCGGTTCTGGGTGTAACCATCGGTAATACTGATGGCAACATCATCGATTTCGTGGTCTTCGGTATCCTGCACGGTACAGCGACCAAATGGTATCTGGTGCCGCTGGTGGCCGCTATCTGGTTCGCGGCTTACTACGCAATCTTCCGTTTCTCCATCACGCGCTTTAACATTAAAACGCCGGGTCGTGAATCTGAGAATATGCCAGCCGCAGCAGCCGTACCGTCTTCCAGCAAATCTGGCTACAACGTGCCGGTTATTCTGAGCGCACTGGGCGGTGCCGGTAATATCGTTTCACTGGATAACTGCATCACCCGTTTGCGTCTTTCGGTTGCGGATATGTCACTGGTTGACGATGCTACGCTGAAAGCTAACCGTGCTATTGGTGTCGTGCATCTTAACGAGCACAACCTGCAAGTGGTTATCGGCCCGCAGGTGCAGTCGGTGAAAGATGAGCTGGATTACCTGATCCGCACCGCGGCCAGTCACAGCGCACCGGAACCGGTCACCGCGTAAGATTCTGATTTACAGGGCGACTTATGTCGCCCTTTTCTGCTTTATTCAGGGAGTGAAACGAATGTCCTCAGCTTCTTTTGATTTCGATACCGTGACCGATCGTCATGGCACCTGGTGTACCCAGTGGGATTATGTCGCCGACCGTTTTGGTAGCGCCGACCTGTTGCCCTTTACCATCTCAGACATGGATTTCCCCGCCGCGCCGTGCATTCTCGACGCGCTGCAAAAACGCCTGCAACACGGCGTTCTCGGTTACAGCCGCTGGCATCATGACGATTTTCTTGGCGCGGTGGCGCACTGGTATCAGCAGCGTTTTAACAGCCAGATTGACACTGACATGGTGGTGTATGGCCCGTCAGTGATTTATATGGTTGCGCAACTTATCCGCCAGTGGAGCCAGCCGGGTGACGGCGTGGTGACATTTACGCCCGCCTACGACGCCTTCTTCAAAGTAGTGGATGGCAATCAGCGCCAGATGCTGGCCTGTCCGCTGATCAAAAACGGTAACGACTGGTCGCTGAATGCTGAACATCTGGAAAACCTGCTGGCGCAACCGGCCTGCTCCTTGCTGTTGCTGTGCAGCCCGCACAATCCGACCGGTAAAGTCTGGACGCGCGAAGAACTGACGCTGATCGCTAATCTGTGTGAACGTCACAACGTGCGGGTGATCAGTGATGAAATCCACATGGATATGGTCTGGGGCGACAATCAGCATACGCCGTGGAATGAAGTGGCGTGCGGAGAATGGGCATTACTGACGTCAGGCTCGAAAAGCTTCAACATCCCTGCGCTGACCGGCGCTTACGGGCTGATCAGCCACAAGACGCAGCGCGAAACTTACCTGCATCAGCTGAAAGCCTGCGACGGGTTATCGTCTCCGGCGGTGCTGGCGGTTCACGCCCACGTGGCAGCGTATCATCACGGTGAATCCTGGCTGGATGCGTTGCGTGAATACCTGCAAGCCAACCTGCGTTACGTCGCCGACCAGCTGAATGCCGCATTCCCGCAACTGAACTGGCAACCGCCGCAGTCCACCTATCTGGCGTGGATTGATTTGCGTCCGCTGGGACTTGACGATAAACAGCTGCAAAATGAGCTGATCGAACATCAAAAAGTCGCGATCATGCCGGGTTATACCTACGGCGAAGAAGGCAACGGCTTCCTGCGCCTGAACGTCGGCTGCCCGCGTTCGAAGGTAGAGGCCGGTGTGCAGGCTTTGATCCGCGCAATAAAAAACTTGCAGCAATAACCGTGCAGCTTCCTCCCCTGCGAAGGGGGAGGAGCTTAGTTGCGCAACAACATTTCATTCAGGGTGATTCTACAGTTATAATGCCCCGCACATTTCAATAATAATGAGTGCACACCATGATCGACACACGCCTTCCCCTGACCGATATTCACCGCCACCTTGATGGCAACATCCGCGCTCAAACCATTCTCGATTTAGGACGTCAGTTTAATCTGACCTTGCCTGCCAATGAACTCGAAGCCCTGCGCCCGCACGTGCAGGTGATGCATACCGAACCGGATCTGGTGAGTTTTCTGCAAAAACTCGACTGGGGCGTCAAAGTGCTGGGCGATCTGGATGCCTGCCGCCGTATTGCTAAAGAGAACGTTGAAGATGCCGCGCGTGCCGGTCTGCATTACACCGAACTGCGTTTCTCCCCTTACTACATGGCGATGAACCACAAACTGCCGGTGGCGGGTGTGGTGGAAGCGGTGATTGAAGGGATCCGCGAAGGTCAGCAACATCATGATATCGATGTGCGTCTGATCGGCATTCTTAGCCGTACTTTTGGTGAAGACGCCTGTCTGCAGGAACTGGAAGGCCTACTGGCGCACCGCGATGGCATTACCGCGCTGGATCTGGCCGGTGATGAACTGGGCTTCCCGGGCAGCTTGTTCCTCAGCCACTTTAACCGCGCACGTGACGCGGGCTGGCGCATTACCGTTCATGCCGGTGAAGCGGCAGGTCCGGAAAGCATCTGGCAGGCTATCCGTGAACTGGGTGCAGAACGTATCGGCCACGGCGTGAAAGCGGCGCAAGACCCTGAACTGATGGACTTCCTGGCAAAGCACCAGATTGGTATCGAATCCTGTCTGACTTCAAACATTCAGACCAGCACCGTCGGCTCTTTCGAAAACCACCCGCTGGCAGTATTCCTGCGCCACGGCGTGCTGGCGTCTATCAATACCGATGACCCGGCGGTTCAGGGTATCGAGATTGCCAACGAATATAACGTTGCCGCGCCAGCTGCTGGTCTGACTCAGGAAGAAATCCGTCAGGCGCAAAAGAATGGCCTGACTATGGCGTTCCTGACTGAAACTGAGAAGCAGGCAATTCGCGATAAAGTGTCCGCGTAACTGTTTTTTAAGCAGCAAAAAGGGCGGGATACTATTCCCGCCCTTTTCTTTTTTATTCAGCGGGTTAAACCGGCTTAACTTCTTCTTTCTTCACTACCGCTTCAGCTTCTTCACGCGCCACACGTTTGGCATAACGCGAAGCCAGCACTGCGCAGACCATCAGCTGGATCTGATGGAAAATCATCAGTGGCAACACCATCGCGCCCACAGCCGCCGCCGGGAACAGCACATTCGCCATCGGAATACCGTTCGCCAGACTTTTCTTCGAACCGCAGAACACAATGGTGATTTCATCTTTGGTATTGAAACCAAACAGACGCGCCACGTAAGTGTTGATGATCAGCACAATCGTCAGCAGCACAATCGAACAACCGAGGATCGCCAGCAGTGACCATCCGTCGATCTGGTGCCATATCCCTTCAACCACGGCAGCGCTAAATGCCACATAAACCACCAACAGTATCGAAGAACGGTCAGTAATATTGACGATTTTTTTATGACGTTGCACCCACGCACCAATCAGCGGACGGCACAGATGTCCGATAATAAACGGCACCATCAGCTGTAAAACGATAGATCCGATGGCGTGCAAGGTGTCACTGGTGCCGCCCTGCGTGTGCATCAGCAAGCCAACCAGCACCGGCGAGAGGAATACGCCGAGAATACTGGATGCCGACGCGCTGCAAATCGCCGCCGGAATATTACCGCCCGCCACTGAGGTATAAGCAATCGCCGACTGCACGGTCGCTGGCAGTGCGCAAAGATACAGGAAACCGTAATACAACGTCGGCGTCAAAATATCCACCGGCACCAGCCATTTCATGCCCAGACCGAGCAACGGGAACAGCGCGAAGGTGCTGAGGAACACCACCAGATGCAAGCGCCAGTGGCTGATCCCCGCCATAATGGCTTCACGGGAAAGCTTCGCCCCATGCATAAAGAACAGCAGCGCGATAGCGGCGGTAGTCAGGTAGCCGAAGAAAGTTTTATAAATCCCTTCACACGGGAAAAATGAAGCGATGACGACGACACAGACCAGGATCAGCAAAAATTTGTCGATTTTCAGACGTTGTAACCAGGACATGAACCTTCCTTGCAAAGTGAATAACAAATGAAAAATAAAAGTGCCACGAAAGTGACACTTCATAAACGCAGACGACTTATTAGTTCTTGATGACTTTCAGCGTCGCCTGTTGTTCTGAGGACTGGATCCCCAGTTCGATCATTTCCATGACGCGGATAGCATCTGCGGCAGGAACCGGGTTATCGCCCTGTCCGTTAATCGCATCGCGCACACCGGCATAATAGGCCGGATAATTGCCCGGAATGGTCAGCAGTGATTTCTCAGCCAACACGCCATCGTGACTCAGCGTAATCACGCCATCTCGTTTGTCGAATCCCCAGTCAGGTTGTGGTAAACGTTCACCGGCTTTCAGCCGGTCCTCCTGCGGATCCAGGCCAAATTTCACGTAGCTGCCCTTTTCGCCCTGCACGATGAACCGCGCTGTTTCCGCCACTGCATACACGGTGCTGTGCAGCACGACGCGACGGCGCGGATACGTCAGCACGGCGTTAAAATAATCCACCGCTTTGCCGCCGGGACGTAACACAGCCAGATCAGCCTGCAAAGTTTCCGGCACACCGAACAGTTGCAGCGCCTGATCCAGCAGATGCGAACCTAAATCAAACCAGATGCCGCTGCCCGGCGCATCACTTTCACGCCAGCGTTGCTGCACCTGTGGTTTATAGCGGTCGTAATGGGATTCGAAATACACAACCTCGCCGAGCGCGCCTTCTTCAATCAGCGTTTTAACCGTGAGGAAATCGGAATCCCAGCGACGGTTATGGAACACCGACAGTACCTTGCCTTTTTCACGTGCCAGCGCATCCAGCTCGCGGGCTTCTGCCAGCGTGACGGTAAAAGGCTTATCCACGATCACATGTTTACCGGCTTCCAGCGCCAGCTTAGCCAGAGGGAAATGCGTGGTATTAGGCGTCGGGATCACCACCAGATCGATAGAAGCATCAGCAAACAGCTTTTCCGGCGAATCAACTACCGCCACATTGGGCCAGTCGGCATGGACTTTACCGGCATCGCTGCTGGAAACCACGGCAAGTTCCAGACCGGGCGTGCCGTCGATCAGCGGGGAATGAAAAGTTTTACTGGCGAAGCCGTAGCCGATGAGGCCTACGCGGAGGGTCTGGGTCATATGATTTCCTTTATTTAACGGTCTTGCCCGTCAGGACGCTAATCATCTGATTTGACACCAGCTTACAAAGCTGGACAAGTGAAATTTTTCGTGGGCTTGCCGCCCAAACGGGCCAGAGAATTGGGCTCGCCGCCCAAACGGGCCTTCAGGTCAAGGTCAAGGTCGTGGGTTGTGCCACCCACACTGACTGAAAGGTCAAGGTCGTGGGCTCGCCGCCCACACTGGCCTTAGGGGTGGCTTATCGCCGCCACCCCTAAGAACCCCGGGCTCTTTCACTGCGCGTTATCACAGGTACGACGGACATGTTCTGGTGCATCAGTGAGTGGCGCAAAATGTCATCGCTGCGCGATTCCCGAATTTCAGGTGTCGAGCCTCTGGTCTCGAACCATTCATTCGGTGCCATTTTTGAGCACGCCAATCCATTTTTATAAAAGATGAATAACAGTCTGCCGTTGATTTTCAGATCGTGCGGGCGATTCAGAAATCTTGCTGAACGGAGCGGCCTGGAGACCAAAGGCTCCAGGACCGAGTGAAGGCACCGCGCAGCGGCAAGATTTCCAGCCTGTCACAGCGGTAACTGAAACATAGCCAGCGAGCGGAGCGCGCAGTAAAAAAAACGCAGGATTCCAAAGGGTTTCGTTTAAAACCCTTTGGGCCAGTGTGGGCGGCGAGCCCACGACCTTGACCTAAGGGAAGGCAAGTCAGATCATCGGCAGGTTCAAATGATTCCGTTCTGCGCACGCCTGCGCCTGATCATACCCCGCATCCGCATGGCGCATCACTCCCGTCGCCGGGTCATTCCACAGCACGCGTTCAAGCCGCGCATCAGCTTCTTTAGTGCCGTCGGCCACGATCACCATACCGGCATGTTGCGAGAAGCCCATACCCACGCCGCCGCCGTGATGCAGACTCACCCACGTTGCGCCACCCGCGGTATTGAGCAAGGCGTTAAGCAGCGGCCAGTCGGACACTGCATCCGAGCCGTCTTTCATGGCTTCGGTTTCACGGTTTGGCGAGGCTACAGAACCGGTGTCCAGATGGTCACGGCCAATCACCACCGGCGCTTTCAGTTCGCCGTTGCGTACCATTTCATTGAACGCCAGACCGGCGATGTGGCGCTCTCCCAGCCCCAGCCAGCAAATACGTGCTGGTAATCCCTGGAAGGCAATGCGCTCACGCGCCATATCCAGCCAGTTGATAAGATTGGCGTTATCCGGGAATAACTCTTTCAGTTTGGCGTCAGTTTTATAGATATCTTCCGGATCCCCGGAAAGTGCCACCCAGCGGAACGGGCCTTTACCTTCACAGAACAGCGGACGAATGTAAGCCGGTACAAAACCCGGGAAATCAAAGGCATTAGCAACGCCTTCATCTTTAGCGACCTGACGGATATTGTTGCCGTAATCCACGGTCGGAATCCCCATCGCATGGAAATCCAGCATCGCCTGAACGTGTTTAGCCATCGACGCGCGCGCGGCTTTTACCACAGATTGCGGGTCTGACTGACGTGACTCCTGCCATTTCTCCAGGCTCCAGCCTTCCGGCAGATAGCCGTTCAGCGGGTCATGGGCAGAAGTCTGGTCAGTGACGATATCCGGGCGCAGACCGCCTCCTTTGGCACGTGCCACTAGCTCTGGCATGATTTCAGCGGCATTACCCAGCAGGCCAACAGAAATGGCCTTCTTCTCAGCGCAGGCTTTTTCAATCATCGCCAGCGCTTCATCAATGCTGTGCGCTTTGTAATCGAGATAACGGGTGCGCAAACGGAAATCAATGCGCGATTCCTGACATTCAATCGCCAGCACGCAGGCACCGGCCAGCACGCCCGCCAGTGGCTGAGCACCGCCCATGCCGCCCAGACCGGCAGTGAGGATCCATTTGTCGCGCAGGTCGCTGTTGTAATGCTGACGCCCTGCTTCCGCAAAGGTTTCATATGTGCCCTGCACGATGCCCTGCGCACCGATGTAAATCCAGGAACCGGCGGTCATCTGGCCGTACATCATCAGACCGGCTTTATCCAGCTCGTGGAAGTGATCCCAGTTCGCCCAGTGCGGCACAATGTTGGAGTTGGCAATCAGCACACGAGGCGCGTCAGTGTGGGTGCGGAAAACCCCCACCGGTTTACCGGACTGCACCAGCAGGGTTTCGTCTTCACGTAGCTTGCGCAGACTTTCGAGAATGCCTTCAAACGCAGGCCAGTTACGCGCTGCTTTACCAATCCCGCCATACACCACCAGATCTTCCGGGCGCTCAGCGACATCCGGATCCAGGTTGTTCTGGATCATGCGGTACGCCGCTTCAATCAGCCAGTTCTGGCAGCTCAGTTCCGTGCCATGTGGCGCACGGACAACACGAGCAACCGCCATTTTTTGTGGAGCGTTCATTGTCGTTTCCTCTAAAATTCAGATTCGGATTCAGAAATAGTTTCAGGCAAAGCTTGGCAGCAGCGCTTCAATCGCAGCCGGCCAGTGTTCACGGGAAGCCCACAGACGCATCATTTCCACGTCCGGCGCCATCAGGCGATCTTTCTCCAGGAACGCCACGTTTTCGCGGATGGCTTTCATCTCATTTTCCAGCGTGGCCGAACTTTGCAGCGGACGGTGGAAGTCGATCCCCTGAGCCGCCGCCATCGCTTCAATCCCCACCACGACGCTGGTGTTAAAGCACATGTCGCCCAGACGGCGTGCGGCGTAGGTCGCCATAGAAACATGATCCTCCTGATTCGCCGAAGTCGGCAGGCTGTCCACGCTACCCGGATGTGCCAGTGATTTGTTTTCTGATGCCAGCGCAGCGGCCGTCACCTGCGCAATCATAAAGCCGGAGTTCACCCCGCCGTCATTGACCAGGAAAGGCGGCAGACCGGAAAGTCCCGTATCCAGCAGCAGTGCCATGCGGCGTTCGGAGATCGCACCGATTTCGGCAACAGCCAGTGCGATGATGTCAGCGGCGAACGCCACCGGCTCGGCGTGGAAGTTACCGCCGGAAATCACATCCCCGTTTTCGGAAAACACCAGCGGGTTATCGGACGCCGCATTGGCTTCGATACGCAGGATGCGTGCGGCATGGTGCAGGTTATCGAGGCAGGCGCCCATGACCTGCGGTACGCAGCGGATGGAATACGGATCCTGAACGCGACTACAATCCGCATGAGAAGTGACAATGTCACTGCCAGTCAGCAAAGTGGTCAGTGCAGCCGCCACGCTTACCTGTCCCAACTGACCGCGGGCTTCATGAATACGCGGGTCAAGCGGTCTGACCGAACCTTTGATGGCTTCCAGCGACAGCGCACCCGCCACCAGCCCTGCAGAGAAGACACGCTCGGCTTCGAACAAACCGGACAGGGCCAGCGAGGTAGAAACCTGCGTACCGTTGAGCAGCGCCAGCCCCTCTTTCGGACCCAGTTCGAAAGGCTTCAGACCGGCGGTGGCGAGCCCTTGCGTGGCTGACATTTTTTCACCTTTTGCTGTCACCTGACCTTCACCAATCAGCATCAGGGAAAGATGCGCCAGCGGCGCTAAGTCACCGGAAGCCCCGACGGAACCCTTCTCAGGAATGCACGGATAAACGCCAGCGTTGAACAGCGTAATCAGCGCATCAATCACTTCGATGCGGATACCGGAATGCCCGCGTGACAGGCTCAGCACTTTGGTCGCCATCACCAGACGCACCACATTGTCAGCCAGATCCTTGCCGATACCCACACTGTGAGACAGCACCAGATTGCGTTGCAGTTCCGCCAGACGCTCTGCCGGAATACGCGTTTGCGCCAGCTTGCCGAAACCGGTGTTAATGCCGTACACCACTTTGCCAGATTCCACGATGCGGGTGACCGTCTCCTGCGATGCCAGCACGCCTGCACGCGCCTCCTCAGCCAGCTCAAGGCGAACATTGCCCTGATAAATCCTGCGCAACATCGGCAAGTCAACGTGACCCGGTTGCAGGCGGCAAAGGGTGAATTCAGTGGATGAAGAAGCCATAATCTATTCCTGTATAGACAAGTAAAACGGGAAGTAAACCCGGCTAAGAACGCTGTCCGCCGGGTGTTTATGCAATGCTTTACACTAAATCAAGAAATCCAGTCGCCATTCTGTTGCGTCACCGCAGCCCACAGCAGCAGGCCATCGGGATGTTTTGCCGTCGCCATAAAATGTTCCGTGCCGTGTTTTTCCGCCGGCGGTGAAGACCAGACAAAGCCCTCGCCCGAGGCGATAACTACCCCATCCGGCATTTGCCACTCACCGCGGATCACATACATCGCGCCACCTTTTTCATGACTGATGCGCAGAGTTTCAGTGCTGGCGGTCACGCGCGCGGCGCAAACCGTACGGCGTGTCATCACGTTGAAATCAGTCGTCACACCACCCGCCAGACGGGCGCTGAGCGCGATATCCCCGCTAAATAAAAAGGGTTCGCCGGTAACAGTGAGAGCATGGTCGATGTCCGGCAATGCCTGTAAATACACGCCATCACCGCTGAGCAAAGTAATGGAGCGGTCAATACCCGGAAAGGCCGAAAACGGGCCGTCCTGCGCGATAGTGGCAATGCTGATGCGCCAGTCAAAATCACTTTTACCCGGCGGATAGCTGATGATTTCGCGGGTCTCACCACCGCCGTTGCGCCACGCGCTGACCGGCAGACTGTCAAAGGTGAAATGCAGCCAGTCTGTCATACAGCGTCCTCCGCCAGCTGATTCAGCAGGTGCAGAAAGTCCGCAGCCGCAGCCTGTTGTTGCTCGTGCTGCCCGTCAGTAATGCGCGCGATACCGCCGACATAGACATCGCGGATTTGCCCGGCATTACCGGCAAACAACCAGCGGTTAAGCAGTTCGCCGTCTTTTGCCGCAGCCAGATAAGGACTGTTGCCGTCGAGTACCAGCCAGTCACCGCGATACCCTGCCGAAAGCTGTCCGATGGCTGCCCCGCAGGCCTGTGCACCGCCCTGCAATGCCTGGTTATACAACACGTCGCCCACTGAATTTTGTGCAGGAGTGGTCAGGCGGTTGCGGCGCTGGTCACGTAAACGCTGCCCGTATTCAAACCAGCGCAATTCTTCCACCACATTGAGTGATACATGGCTGTCAGAGCCAATACCCCAGCGGCCAGCGTGAGTCAGATAATCCACACCAGGGAAAATCCCGTCGCCAAGATTCGCTTCAGTGGTCGGACACAGCCCTGCCACCGCCCCACTTTTTGCCATGCTCGCCAGTTCAAAGCGGTCAGCGTGAGTGGCGTGGATCAGGCACCAGCGGGCATCAATATCCAGATTGTCATAAAGCCAGCTGATCGGGCGCTGACCGCTCCAGCCCAGACAATCATTCACCTCTTTTTGCTGCTCAGCGATGTGGATATGCACAGGCACATTTTTGTCACCGGCGTTCAGCACCTGTTGCATTTGCTCAAGCGTCACAGCGCGCAGGGAATGGAAACATAGCCCCTGATTTTGCAGCGGATTGCCGTTCAGCTGTTTGCGGATAATGTCCTGTTGCTTCAGATAACTATCAGCATCCTGTATGAAACGTTTTTGCCCTGCCTGCGCGGGCTGAGCGCCAAATCCGGCATAACTGTAAAGCACCGGCAACATCGTCAGACCGATGCCCGCCTGGGTGGCGGCGTGGCTCAGATGCGCGGTCATTTCACCGCGATCAGCATAGGGCTGCCCGTTGATGTCGTTATGCAGGTAGTGGAATTCAGCCACCTGCGTATAGCCACCCTTGAGCATTTCGATGTACAGCTGGCGGGCGATCACACCGACCTGTTCGGGTGTAAGACGCTGCACCATGCGATACATCAGGTCACGCCAGGTCCAGAAACTGTCCTGCGGATCGCCGGCAACTTCTGCCAGCCCGGCCATCACCCGCTGAAACGCATGGGAATGCAGATTAGGCATTCCCGGCACAACCGGGCCGTTGAGGCGCTGGCAGCCCTGCGGATCACTGTCAGGCGTAACAGCAGAAAGGTATCCGGTAACATCTACGTCCAGACGCACATTGTGTGCCCAGCCCCGGGCAAGTAAGGCGCGAGAAGCAAAATAAGCAGGCATAACAGCATTCCTGGTCAGCAAGAAAAAACATAAGCGCAATTTTCATGAAACAATTGCGAAACTTTTAAGCGACTTGTCTATACATATACATATGCCTGATTGCGCTGTAAACTTGCAACTGTCCTTTTTTTATAAAATTAGTTTTCCGTCACGCCCTTTTTATTTAATTTCCTCTGGGGGAAACTAGCGTGCAGACTGAAAAAACATTCACGACACGCCTGTACACTTGTTGGTTGAGATAAAAGTGGGCTGAGATGAATGTCGGGTGAGATAAAAATTGAGGGAGAGAAAAGTTGAGTGAGGTAAATGACATGCCGGAGACCACGCCGCTGTCGCAGACGGGTACCGCGCAAGAGGAAGTGTCCCGGCAGACATTGTCCGAACTGGCGGGCGCCATGAGCGATACGCCCGCGCCGATTTATCAGCGAGTGAAACAGGCAATCATCAGTCAGATCCGTGCCGGTGTCTGGAAACCGCACCAGCGCGTGCCTTCGGAAAGTGAACTGGTGAACGAGCTTGGCGTCAGCCGCATGACCATCAACCGCGCTCTGCGTGAGCTGACCAGCGAAGGATTTTTGATCCGCATGCAGGGGGTCGGCACCTTTGTTGCTGAAGCCAAGGCTTATACCCCGATGCTGGAAGTGCATAACATTGCCGATGAAATCGCCCGGCGGGGGCATCAGCATGACAGCAGGATCCTGGTGTGTGAGGCCCGGCTGGCCGATGCCGATCAGGCGCTTCAGCTGGGGATCGCGACCGGTGCCCTGCTGTTTTATTCGCAAATTGTGCATTACGAAAACAATATACCCGTGCAAATCGAAGACCGGTTTGTGAATCCCGACACTGCGCCAGACTATTTGCAGCAGGTGCTGAACAAGCAGTCACCTTATACCTATCTGATGGAAATCGCGCCGCTGACCGCAGGTGAACATCGCGTGGAAGCGATCAGCGCCAGCGATGAACAACGCGAATTGTTGCAACTGGGCGAACATGAGCCCTGCCTCCTGATCCACCGCCGTACCTGGAGCGGCAGCCGAGTGGTCACCTCAGCACGCCTGATTTATCCGGGTTCCCGCTATCAGTTATTCGGCCGTTTCTCCAGCCACGGCTGACCCCGGCACACCTTAATAGCGGCGTTGAACCGCCGCTATCTCTTCATACAAACCTTCACTCAAACCTTCATACAAATCTTCATTCAAATTTTGGAAGACATCTCGTAATAAGAAAAAACTATTGCTGGCTGCCTTGCCGGTTTACGGGTTATGCGTTAGGTTGACTTTAGTTGTCTATACAAGATGAATTCAGCCTGGAGTCTTTTCATGCCGGTAGCCCTCTCTCCACAATTTTCCTCCGCCCCCCCCTCTGACTGCGAAAGTGTATGGCGCGGTGCCACGCTGGTGACTATGCAGGACGGGCATTACAACCTGATCGAAAACGGCGTAATTGCGGTTACCGGCGGAAAAATCGTCTGGACCGGCAGCGACGACCATTGCCCCCATTTTCCCGCTGCAAAGGTGCATGAATTTGAGGGCGGCATCATCACGCCCGGCTTTGTCGATTGTCATACGCATCTGGTGTTCGGCGGAGACCGCAGCGCAGAGTTTGAACAGCGGCTGAACGGCGTAAGTTATGCCGACATCGCGGCAGCTGGCGGCGGGATTTTATCGACCGTCAACGCCACCCGTGAAGCCAGCGAAGATCAGCTGCTGGCGCAGGCGCTGTTTCGCTTACAGCCGCTGCTGGCAGAGGGCGTGACCTGCGTTGAGATTAAATCCGGTTACGGACTGAGCGTAGAAAGTGAGCTCAAAATGTTGCGGGTGATCCGCAGATTAGGCGATATGTTGCCGGTCGAGGTGAAATCCACCTGTCTGGCAGCTCATGCCCTGCCGCCAGAATTCAAAGGGCGTGCCGATGACTACATTGAACTCATCTGCGATACGCTGTTGCCAGTCGTCGCCAGTGAAAATCTGGCCGATGCGGTGGATGCGTTTTGTGAGCATCTGGCCTTTTCTCCGGCACAGGTTGAGCGGGTATTTATCGCCGCGCAGGCTTTGGGTTTGCCGGTGAAATTACACGCCGAACAATTGTCTTCGCTGCACGGCAGCGAAATGGCGGCACGGTACCATGCGTTATCCGCCGATCATCTGGAATACGCCACACCCGAAGATGCACAGGCAATGGCTGCCAGCGGCACCGTGGCTGTTTTACTGCCTGGTGCCTATTATTTACTGCGCGAGACACAATGTCCGCCGGTGGATGAGTTTCGCAAATATCACGTGCCGATGGCACTGGCCAGTGATGCCAATCCGGGGACATCCCCTGCACTTTCTCTGCGTCTGATGCTAAACATGGGCTGTACGTTGTTCCGCCTGACGCCTGAAGAAGCGCTGGCCGGGATCACCAGCCACGGCGCACGTGCTCTGGGGTTACAGGATACGCATGGCACGCTGGAAGCCGGAAAAGTCGCTGATTTCATACACTGGCCGCTGTCGCGTCCTGCTGAGCTGGTTTACTGGCTGGGCGGGCAGCTGCCCTGCACCGTTGTCTTTCGTGGAGAAGTCCGGGGAGAGTTTCGTTCATGAGCCTGTCAACTGACACCGTTATCGCCGAACCTTACCAGTTTACGCAAGGTACCGCGCCCTTACTGATCAGCATTCCCCACGCCGGAACGCACCTGACGCCGGAGGTCGCCAGCGGTCTGAGTGATGCCGCGCTGCCGCTTTCAGATACCGACTGGCATATTCCACAGTTGTACGACTTTGCGCGGGCGCTCGGTGCCAGCATTCTGGTCGGACAGTATTCGCGTTTTGTTATCGACCTGAACCGGCCTTCAGACGATAAACCGCTGTATACCACTGCCACGACGGGCTTATATCCCGATACGCTCTTTGATGGCCGCGCTACGTTCAAACCGGGTATGACGCCAGCAGATGCCCGGCGCCAGCAATATCTTGAACAGATCTGGCAGCCGTATCACCAGAAAATCCAGTCAGAACTGGCGCGCATGAAGCAGGAATTCGGCTACGCACTGCTGTTTGACGCGCATTCCATTGCATCAGTCATCCCACGTCTTTTCGACGGTCAGCTTCCCGATTTAAATCTCGGCACCAACAGCGGCGCCAGCTGTTCACCGGCGCTGAGTGAAATCCTCGAACGCACCTGTAACCAGCAATCGCGGTTCAGTCATGTCCTGAATGGCCGGTTTAAAGGTGGCTACATCACCCGTGCCTACGGCCAGCCGGACCTGGATATTCACGCCGTTCAGCTGGAACTGGCGCAGGTGAATTACATGGAGGAGATCGAGCCATTCGCTTTTGCGCCTGATAAGGCAGGTGAATTACAGGTGTTGTTGAAGCGGTTGCTCGAGGGGATGGTGAGATGGGGGGAAGATGCTTATAAACAGGGCGCTGTTTAATCTCGCGTTTCGCTGACCACTAAGGGGAGGACCTTGGGTCGGCTCCCAAACTGGCCTTAAGGTCAAGGTCGTGGGCTCGCCGCCCACACGGGCCCAAAGGGTTTTAAACGAAACCCTTTGGAATCCTGCGTTTTTTTAACTGCGCGCTCCGCTCGCACCCTCTTAAATTCAACGGCGGAATGTTTTTATCTTTACTCCTCCCCCTGCGAAGGGGGAGGCTGGGAGGGGGTTTTAAGGGCTAAAACCGGGTAAGAGTGAACTTCAGGTTTTAGTTTTTGACCTTAATACCCCACCCCAACCCTCCCCTTCGCAGGGGAGGGAGTTGTCCATCTTTCTGCTTTAGCGCGCAGTTTAAGACGAGGGAGATCCAAGAGGGGCCCGTCATGGCCCCTTTTGGGCGGTTTCGGCGCAGCACGTCAAGTGATCACCGCTGTTAAGAAACCGAAATCATCTCGATCCAGCTTTCGCTGTAAGCGAAAAACCACCCTAATGCCCGGTCTGGCATTACTTAAAGTCCGCATACGGCACTAACGGCTCCGGCGGCATATCCAGATCCCCCTGCCAGCCGCTCATCGAATATCTCGCGTACAGCAGGAAATGGCTTGGCGTGTAATCTTTTGCCTGCTGAATATCGATACCGCCGCCGACCGTCCAGTGGGAGCTGACACGGCGCTCAAGCAGTGCCTGCACTGTATATCCGAAGCCAGAACCGCTGCTGCCGGTTTCGATGGCGCTTTTATCCGGTAACGAATCCGGGATCAGATTTTGTATCGGGTAACGCTTTTGGTCACTGGTCGAAGAGCGCGACCAGGATACCGACCCGCCCAGCTGCCATGACCAGTTCTCAGTACGCTGGCGATAATTAACCGGCAAGGAAACCGAGAAATATTGCTGCGGACTGTAATAGCCGCCCTGTCCCAGCGTATAACCGCTGAGATCTTTCTGGTAATGCCAGACCATCGAACTCAGGCCAACGGTCGCGCGGCGGTTATCCTCATTGATGACTTTGTAGTAATACCCGCCCATCAGACGCTCACGGGTGTTGTCTTCGACATTTTTACCGGTCAGCTGATGCGCACTCAGGTCAGCCCAGACGCCGTTTGCCAGCCCCTGATCGTAACTCAAACCAAGACTGCCACCGGTGGCGATAACGCCGCCCCAGGTGGTGCCTGTGCCCGGATCTTTTGCGCCGGCAAACGAGAGTAATGAGCTGGAGACCGGACGCCGCGAAACGGTGTTCGTCCAGCCAATCTGGTCCCAGTCTCCGCTGTAAGCCAGTCCGCCGACCCAGTTGACCACCGGGAAGCCGAGCGGCGTGGTGCCCAGATCCCCTTTCCATTTGTCATTTTCCCAGCCCGCGCCCAGGCTGAGACCATTGGCTGTCTGGCTGCGGTAGCGTCGGCAGTTCTGATCGCTACAGGTACCAAAGCTCGCCTCATAGTTGCCGTTTTCATTGTCGAACGTTCCGGCATCCATACGCACCCAGTCGGCACGCAGGAATCCGCGCCCCTGATAAACCGGCATATCGGCCTGGAACATGGTGGTGTTGGCAGTGAGATCGGATTTACCCGGCGTCCCGCTTGAGGTCCAGGAATCCGTATCCACGGTAAAATTCACGTCCTGCTGGCGGTACAAATCATGCGCGTCAGAACGGATGCCGCGTTTAAGCCAGTCATCGCCCGCATTGTTTCGCGTCAGCCGTGTATAACCATCGTTGTCCTGCGGCAATTTATCGGTGATGCCGCTGGCGACCATCGCCTGTTCATAATCCTGTCGCGCCAGCTGCGGCTGACCGAGCTGTTGTTCAACATTGGCAGCGTTACGATAAATCAGCGCCTTATCCTGTCCTGCGGGTTGTGATGCGGCGGCAGCTTTCAGCGGTTGTAACAAGGATGCCGCTCTGCTGGTTTCACCGACATCCAGCCACGCCATTGCCACACGACGCTGCTGATTGAGGCTCAGCCCCTGAAGACTGGCCTGCTGTAATTCCTGTTTCGCCTGCGCGGTATTTCCCGCAGCCAGCGAGGCATCAATTGCAGTGAGCGTTTTGTCCAGCCGGATGCGCTGCGCCATTTCGCGCATATTCTCGTCCCATCTGGCTTCCGGCAAGGTGTGCAGATGACGCAATGCCGCATCGTCGCGGTCTGAACCAGAGAGATACAGCGAATAGGCGTAAACCTGTTGCGGATCGGAAGGATGCTTCGCCGCAAACTGTGCGAAAACAGCATCGGCTTTGGCCGGTTCGCCTGCTTCCCTCAGCGTGCCGGCGTAGTGATATGTTGCCCAGACATCATCCGGATTGAATTTCAGCGCTTCGGCGTAACGGTTCGCTGCCTGATTCCAGTTGCGTTCGACGACGTATTTTTCTGCCTGCTCAGTGACAATGTCACTTTGCAAACCGCGCTGTTTGTCACTGAGTTTTGCCCGTGACGCCGCCGGTAATGAATTGATGTAATCAAGAGCTTTTTGCGGCGACTGTCGCTGATAAATATTTGCCAGTCCGCGCTGGGCGCTGCTGTTGTCACGCTCCAGCATCAGCGCACGGCGATAAGCCTGTTCGGCCTGTGGATCGTTTTTACGCGCCACCGCCACATCACCCAGCCCGACGGGTGCCCATGGGTCGCGCGGATCAAGGCGCTGCGCCTGCTGATAAGCTGCTTCGGCCTGTTCGAGCTGACCGGCTTTTAACGCCTTATCGCCCTGATCGACTTTCAGCCAGTAGCTGTTGGTCTGGATCAGGCTGTTCCATTTTCCGGCGTTATAGCCATCGGTTTCTGCGGCTTTAGCGCGCTGGAACATCGTCAGTGCCTGCTGGCGGTTACCGGCGCGGGAATAGGCCAGCCCCATCGCGCCCAGCACTTCGGCATCATTTGGCGTGGCCTGTAAAGCCTGTTTCAGCGGTGCGATCGCGCCGGTTGAACCGCCTTTGTCGATTTGCGCCAGACCACGGATACGCGCCTGATAACGCGGATCGGCCAGTAACCCCTGCTGGCGCTGGAGTTCCTGCTGTGCCGCAATCACCTGCGGACCGGTATCAAAGGTAGCAATAAACTGCTGCAGGGCGTCAACGCTGGCATTACCTACCGGCTGGTCTTTAATGCGCGCCAGCCATAAATCGGCGGCGGGTGAACGCCCTTCGTTGGTGGCAGCAACCTGTTTGATCAGCCCCACGGCTCTGGCGTCATCACCCTGCTCAAAGGCCATCTGCGCCAGTTGCAGACGCAGCTGAACATCGCCCGGATACTGGTTATTCAGCGCCTGAAGCTGCGCCTGAGCGCGGGCTTTTTGCCCCGGGAGGCGGGCGATCAGTTGCCAGTATTCAACGGCCAGATCCAGCGTCGGCGGCTGGCCGCCAAAAAGTTCGTCGTACTGCGCTTTGGCTTCATCCAGCCGCCCTGCCGTCGCCAGCAGACGCGTCTGTTGCAATTTTTGCTGCATCTCTGGCGAGGCGATTTTCAGGCTGAGTTCTGCCTGCCGGTAATCGTCGGAGCCGGGCGCCACCTGTTTGATTTTTTCCAGTTGCTGCTGCGCTTTGGCCTGATCGCCTTCACGCAGAAGCAAACGCAAACGGGCTGAAAGCACCTTAGGATTTTGCGGATCCATCAGTTCGAGGCGGAACAGCGACTGGCGCACTAAATCATCCTGATGGCTGGCTTCCCCGACCCGCACCTGTTCCAGCAGCCACTGTTCGGGAGAAACCACCGGCGCTGAAATCGCCGGCGCAGCCAGCAGAGCCAGCCCTAACGTCAGGGCCAGCCGGTTGAGAGGAAAACGCATTTTGTGACAGGTGTTCACGTGCTTATTCCTGGTCATCATCAGACAGACGACGACGCGCCAGAGAACGCAGGCCGGTCCACAACAGAATCGCTGCCAGCAACACCACGATCACCGCCATCACCGCAAGCAGCACCGGATGGGTCGCCAGCGCATTCCACACACGTTCCCACCATGGCAGATGACCGACGTAGTAAGTGTCGCCCACTCTCAGGCTGCTGACGCCGGAATCACGCACCACGCTGACCGATCCGAAGACCTGCGCGCGTTGTTTAGTGTCCTGCATCGAGGTGTTGAGCAATTCAAAGCCTTGCGGGCTGTTCGCCATCAGCGCCACGACGCTGCGCTGGTCAAAATACGGTGACTGCATACCGACGACTGCGGCTATCGGGCCCTGCGCCGTGATTTGCGCACGGGTATCCACCTGAGCGTCGCTCGCCGGTGCCGTATTGTCCGGCAGCGGAGTCTGGCGGATGGGCGTATTCACGGCGTCGCGTGCTGCGGTGATCAGCAAATTGGCTTTTTTGTCATCGCGCATACTGTCGTCACGCAGACTTTCCGGCAGACTGCCGATCACCAGTAAATCCGCATCGGTCGATTTGGCTTTAGCAGTATCTTCCGTCAGCCCCACCCCCAGCGCCGGATACCCGGTGAGCGCGCCAATATTACCCATCGCATCAAGCAGCGTAGTCAGCTGCACCGGCTGCGGTTGCGGCTGAACCAGCACCAGCGTCTGGGACAAATCGGCCATGCGGCTGAACGGGAAACCGGCATTGGCGAACGCACGTAAATCCGGCATCGCCATAAAGTGACGGTAACCGGAGAAGTCGATGGTTGAACTGTCGTCAATCACCACATGATTTGGCACCGTGGTGTAGGTTTCGCAGCGACCTTCCGTGCCGCTGGCCAGCAGCGAGGTGTAGTCGAAATCAAAGCGCATCTGGTTCACAGCACCGAGTTTTAGCGCCGGAATGTTCAGGTCTTTGCTGCCATCGAGCAGCCCTTGTAACAAGGAAAGACGCAGCAGTTGTGAATCCTGATCGTGACCGGTTTTCAGGGTCAGGTCCTGCACAAACTGGTTGTTCAGGCTGATGCTCAGGCGTGAGGTATTTTTCAGCTGCGGCGACGTATAACGATATTTCAGCCGCATATCGATACCGGTGCTGTTGATGAGGAACAAGTCCGGCGGCAGGTTGATATTGAGTGTAATCGGGTTCGGCTGAATACCGTCTGACTGCAACTGTTCAGCGTACTGTTTCAGTTCACCGAAGTTCATCGGGCGGTCGGTGCGCACCCAGTTTGGCGCATCGTACGGCTGACGTGGCTGAGCCTGGTCAACATTATCCACGCCGATGGCTTCACCACGGAACAGGATGTTGCCCTGCGCGATGCCTTTTACCGCCGTCAGCAAATCTTTATCGTCACGCCCTAAAATCAGCAGCATTTTCACGTAAGGATTATCCGGGCGGCTGACCATCTGCACCACCGGCCCTTTCACCGGCGGCAACGCTTTGAGGAAATCCGGGCGCTTGTCATTGGTGGCAAACACAATGGCATGACTGTCCGGCATCTGGTTATACAGCGTCGGGAACGACTGACCGCGCCACTGCGCTTTGGTCCCGAACCAGGAGGCAAGAATTCCCGCTGCCTGTTGCTGGGTGGCGTCCGGCGACGCGGCAAAGACCATCGGCAAATCCAGCGGACGACTGTCACGCGCATCAAAGAACGGCACCGGGAAATGCGCCAGATCGTTGCTCAGCGGCAGTTTTTGGTATTGCAGACTCAGCGAACTGCCCTTACCGATCTCCAGCCACAGCGTGGTATTGGCCGGGTTTTCACACACATTCTGGTAATGGCCGATAAATTCCAGACGGATGCGGTTGAAGTCTGTGACATAGCGCGGATCAATCGCCATCTGTAAGTGGTTTTTCTTGCCGAGCTGGTCTTTGTTGATCACTTCAACGCCCATCAGCTGGTCATTGAGATACACCTTAAGATGTGACTGTACGGGGATCAGCGACGGTGACGGTGTGAATTCCAGATTCAGCATCGCCTGTGTTACCACTTCATCACTGCGCACACCGAATTCAATCTGACCGTTAGGCTGAATGCCGCGCAGGGTAATCGCACCCGGCGTCGGCGCCACATCCGCAAACGGCAGCGTGACACTGCGCACTGGCGCGCCCGGAATTATCATCGGATCCACCGCCGGTGCGACCACCGGTAACGTCACCTGCGTCGGAGCCGACGACGTCATAATGTTCGCAGAAACTGCGGTAACGGGCTGATTGCCTGCACTGGCTGGTGCTGGCGCACCGAAGGCCGGAGCCACTGAACCCACCGCCAATGATATCAGGGCGGATGCCATCAAAATTGTTAGAGGAAGTCTTTTCATTATTTGGTCATCATCAGGTTGGGTTCATCAGGCTGAACGGACAGCGGCGGATTTCGCGGCGCGAAAGACAGCAGCCAGCCGCCAAACGACCGGGTGCGGGAGGCCAGCGGACGGAAGCGTTGCGGTGCAATATCCAGCATCCGCAGGTAGCCGCGGATACCGAGCCCCAGCACTTCACGCAGGCTTTCCATCGGTTTGTCTTCAGGGAAACTGTCTTCGCGCAATACCCAGCTGTCAGCACGGGCAAAAGTACATTGAATGAAATCGATATGTTGTTGCGTGGTGAGCGGCAGAAGCTGCATTCCCATGCTGGTACCAAACACACGACTGATTTGCATCGGGAAAGTGTATTCCTGCTGACCGCGGTGCAACAGTAACGTGACGTTGTCACCAGCTTTAAACTGGCTGGCACTTTCAGTTTCCAGCCCGACGCCGTTGTCCGAATAATCCTGCACGGTACACACATAAATGTGGCCGTCCGGTTTTATCAGCGAGGCTGGCATTCTGGCTTCGACACGATGCGCCTGACGCACCTGTTTCGATTCAAACGCCACCGCAATCGCCCCGCCGAGAATAATCATGTTGTAAATCACCCACGCCATACTCACCAGCACGGTCAGGATTTCATCGGGGCGACCATAAATAATGCGGTAAATGCCGAAGAATAATCCGGCCAGGTTAAGCAGCATCAGAATCTGATACGGGCGGCTGATTTTCCAGTCAACGTAGGCGTGTTTGTTCAGGCCACCTTTGGCGGTGACGTTAAATTTACCGGCGTGCGGATTAAACAGCGCCACGGTAGTGGGTCGTGCGATATACCACGCCAGCACGGTTTCGTAGATTTCATTCCAGAAAGAATGGCGGTATTTCCCCTGCACGCGGGAGTTAGTCAGGCTGGCGTGGATCATGTGCGGCAGAACATACAGTGCTATCGCAATCGCCGGGGCATAAATGATGTAGGCGTGTAATAACAGAAATGCCAGCGGCGCGGTCAGGAAGATAAGCCGCGGGATCCCCGCCAGGAAGTGCATCATGGCGTTGGCATAACACAGCCGTTGTGCCAGTTTCAGCCCTTTGCCGAACAGCGGATTATCAAGGCGGAAAATCTGCACCATCCCGCGCGCCCAGCGGATACGCTGACTGACGTGGGCGGAAAGGCTTTCAGTCGCCAGCCCCGCCGCCTGCGGAATACGGATATAGGCTGAACTGTAGCCGTGTCGGTGCATACGCAGTGAGGTATGGGCATCTTCGGTGACGGTTTCCACCGCGATACCACCGATTTCATCGAGCACATCACGGCGTAACACCGCGCAGGAACCGCAGAAAAAGCTGGCATCCCACAGGTCGTTGCCGTCCTGCACAAGACCGTAGAACAACTCGCCTTCGTTCGGCGTGCGGCGCATACGTCCCAGATTTCGTTCAAACGGATCCGGCGAGAAAAAATGATGCGGCGTCTGCATCATGCTGAGTTTTTTATCTTTGAAGAACCAGCCGACGGTCAGTTGCAGGAAAGAACGGGTCGGCACGTGGTCGCAGTCAAAAATCGCCACAAGTTCACTTTTTGCCTGTTTCAGCGCGTTATTGATGTTACCGGCTTTGGCATGTTCATGCGTTTCACGCGCAATATACTTGATGCCAATTTCGTGGGCAAAATCGGCGAACTCCTGCCGGTTGCCGTCATCAAGCAGGTAAATAGTCAGTTTTTCACGGGGCCAGTCCAGTCCGAGCGCCGCATACAACGTCGGTTTTACTACGCTGAGGTCTTCGTTATAGGTGGGGATCATCAGATCAACCGTCGGCCAGGTCGAGACATCCTCAGGCATCGGCACCGGTTTACGGTTAAGCGGCCAGATGGTCTGGATATAACCGAGCACCAGCACGGTCCAGGAGTAGGTTTCCGCGCCCAGCAGCAGTAAACCGCAAATCAGGCTCAGCGGATCTTCCCAGTTCAGGGTTGAGGTGTAGCGCCACCATAAATAGCGGCAGGAAATGGTCAGCGACAGAACAATCATCATAAGCGCCGGGAAACGCCCCGGAATGCGACGGATAATCATCGCAATGCTCCACAGCAGCACCACGAAAATAAACTGGGCGAGATAACCAAATGGCTGGGAAATGCAGAACATGGCCAGCGTAAAGGCCACCAGCCCGGCCATCATCATCAGAACGCGCCTGCCGGCGCGGTTCATTTTTCCGATACGACGTGTGATACGGGTTTCCAGCGGGCTTTGTGTCACCCGTTTTGGCAACGATTCCAGCCAGAAATGGATCCTTTCCCGCAGCCGTTGCGGCCACCGGCTATAAACGATGCCGCCACGGGTTTTTCCTGCCGGGATGATGATCAGCAACCACAGGCTCTGAACGAGATAACGCAGCGGATCGGCAATACGCACCCGCGAAGGCGAAATTTGCGGATACCAGCGGGTTCTCTGCGCGCCCACACGCTGCCAGGCAGGTGATTCAAAACGCAGAAACAGCCAGCACAGCGCCACACAAAAAATCATCATGCCGGAAGCAATGCGTGAAGATTTTGCCTGCCGGTAACGGCGGTAACGGTGCTGCAGTTCCTGCATGACGGGCGGCACAAAAAACAGGTTCAACAGGCCGTTCATTTTGCCGGACTCCGCACCGCTTGCGGCTGACGAAGATTGAGCAGGAACCAGTTCGCCAGCGTATTCATTTCACGGGCGATCTTGCTGTTATCTTTCCATTCCCCGACCGGTTGTTTCACCGCCAGCGATTCCGCCATGGCTTCATCACGATGTAAAATCACCGGGATCAATGCTGGCAAGGTTTCTTGCCATAACAGCAAAATATCTTGCTGTAACTGGCTGGAGGGAACGAACTGATTGAGCAGATAGCGCCCGTTTGGCGCTAAGGCGTGCTGGTGTAAACGAAGATGCGACTGGGTATCGGCATGCAGAAGTACCACCGTGCTGTCGGCCAGCGACTGCGCAGGCAGAGGATCAGCCGCCGGAGAATCAATCAGGATCCAGTCATAGACGCCGGTATTTTTAAGCTGCGTGAGTGCTTTTTGCCAGTCGAAATCAGCCTCGCTGACATCTTCACCTGAAACATGACCGTAAGGCAGAAAGTCGAGGCGGGCGTGGTAACGCATCGCTGATTGTTGCCAGGCTTCTCCGGCTTGGTGCGCGGAACACCAGCCACGCGACTGAGCGAAAGGCATACCAAAATGTAACCGCAGCACGTTTTCCGGTGAAAAGTCGATCACCAGCACTTTTTCATTCAGTTGTGCGAGCCCCCAGGCCAACGCTGCGGTCACCGAAGTGGTCCCGGTACCGCCACGAAAACCCTGTAACGCGATGACAGCCATATTATTTTTTCTCCGCGCCGTGTTCAGCGAATTGCGCCAACTCTGCCAATAATGGCCAGCGGGACATTAGTTGCGGAATTTTTTCTTTACGGGCTATATCTACGTAATGTAATTCTGACAAAGAAAAAAAGTGACTCAGCGCATAAAAATCATCATCGCTGGACGGTTCGGATTCTTCTGAGTCTGCAATATTGGCCGCCACCGTTTCTCTCCCTGCTTCAATCCAAATGCTGATACTTCAGCACAGCCAAAAATTGCCCGGCATGATTAGGCATTTTAGTATCAAACATTATTGTGAAGAATTATGATTATTTAATGTAGCAATGATAGAATTTATTATACTCACATTTATCAGTGTGTCCCAGCAGACTTTTAATCAAAACCGGACAGAAGCAGATTAACAATATGGCACTCTCCTTTTCATTGGGTATGAAGCAATTCTGGAATGGTTTAGGCCAGATGCAGGCTCAGGGGCTTTACTGGGTCAACACCGACAGTCAGGAAGCGGCATATCGTTTGAGTGGTCAGGTACTTGAAGCTCAGCGGGGAGAAATCCCTGTCAGCCTGTTTTTTCCACAGCACAATTTAATTTGCTCTGGTGATAAAAATAGACTAGCTGATGACAATATCCTTCTTACCCATTTGCATAAATACCCCAGGCAAACGTTTTATTATCAGCACGCGGAAGGAAAAAAAGCGTTTCTGGGATTGCCCGCCGATATTAATCGCCTGCCTGCTCCCCCTGCTTCTTTAATGATTTTATTACTTCCTGCCGTGCGCTGTCAGGAAGTAAAAGATAAACAACTTTCCCGCTGGCTGGGTGAAATTCAGTCAGGCGCTAATAGTAAAGGGGCGACGCTGCTTATTATCTGCTTCGGCGATGGCATTAATGCGGTTAAATCCCGCTTACATTTATTCCACCACAATATATATGGCCTTGCTGATTTAAAAACCGATGTGAACCCAAACCAGTGGGGCATCTCCTGGTGGCATGACAGTCTGGGTGCCGAAGCGAATACGCTTTATCCTCTCATCCCGCGCACGAACGGTTGGGAGATCCAGAAAGACGGTGCTCCTTCAGCTTCAGCCCAAACCGGTGATGATCAGTGGATGTTGCTGGCAGAGCGTTCGGTGCTGGAAGGTGCGCCTGCACTTTCCGGGCGCTGGTTCCTGTTCGATGGCAACGACGCGCTGACCGAAAGAGCCACGCACGCCCGTTCTGCCACCGTTATTTTTGCGCTGGCGGGTAACGATGAAGTGGAAGTGCTCGCACGGCAGATCCACCTTTTGCGCATTCAGCGCGGCAATGGTTTGAAAATTGTGGTGCGCGAGATGAACTCTTCCCTGCGCTATGTCGACCAGCGTCTGTTGCAGGCCTGCGGTGCCAATCTGGTGGTGCCGCACGCTGCACGCCTTTCCAACTTTCTGACCTTACTGGATGATCTGCAAAATCTGACGTTTACCCGTCACGTCCCGCAGGACATTGACGTGCTGCTGGACAGCCGTTTACCAACGCATCATAAGGGATATCTGCCGCTGCCGGTGTTCTGCGACGTGATGCGCGATATCTGGGATCACGCCGCGCTGGCGACCGAATCACGCGGGATTTTAATTTCACTGCGCCCTGCCGCCGGGATCAGCCCGCAGCAGGCGATGTCGCTTTGTTCGCTGCGCCGCGACGGCGATATTCTGACCGTGACTGAACGTCATCTGTATTTGTTCCTGTCGAACTGTCAGGTCAGTGATGTCGAAAACGTTCTGGCCTTCCTGTTTAATCTGCCGGTGAAAGAAGTCTTTAGCAGTCAGACTTTCTGGAGTCACGAGCTGGATATTCAGACAGAAGTTCGCCGTCTGGCCGCCAAACCGCCGATGGCAAATCCGGTGTCAGAAGCACAGCCTTTTGTGGCGCATAAATCTGAACCTTTGAAACGTGCGCCCGTTCATCAGCCCGTTCCCATCACGCTGGCCGTGAGCGATACACCCGTTATTAACACGCCGGAGTAAGAGAAATGGACATTCAGGACATTATCGAAATTTTCATTCTGGCGGCGGTGATTTTTCTCCCGCTGGGATATGCCCTGCGCAGCCGGTTGCCGCGCTGGAAAAACCGCTTTGCGACGCGATTTCTTTCGCCGCGTTATTTAACCCCCATGACCATCAGCAGCATCAATAAGAACCGCAAACGCTCCGCGACTTTGCCTGAAAATTCTGCGGCTACAGGGAAATCCAAAACTTCATCATGAACGAATCGCACTCTTCTTCTCCGCGCTTGCGGATCTGGCAATCCTGGCGCGGTCTTGGTGCCTGGAACTACTATTTCTTATTGAAATTTGTTCTGCTTTCACAGGGTTATCTGAATTTTGACGCGCTGAGTAATCTGGTTTTTGCGGCGGTATTATTATTCCCGCTTCGCTCCCTGCGCCTCCATCGCTGGCGACAATGGGTTGCCCTGCCGTTCGGTCTTGCGCTGCTTTATCATGATACGTGGCTGCCGGGCTGGCGTTCCATTGTCAATCAGGGAGCTGACGTCGCAGGTTTCAGCGTCAGTTATCTGCTTGAACTGGCTGACCGTTTCATCAACTGGCAGTGGATTGCCGTCGGTTTCGCCCTGCTGGTCGGTTATCTGTTTATTTCACAGTGGTTACGCCTGACGACATTCACGGTGATAGCCCTGTTATGGGTGAATCTCAGCGGTGTGATCACGCCGTTGTTTACGCATACACCGGCACCGGTTGTGGCACAAAATACCGCGGCGGCTCCGGCACAAGTCGCGCCATCCGCTACCGATAATACCGTCACGGGTCCGCCGACCAATGCCAACCTGAATGCGTATCTGGATCAGTTCTATCAAAACGAACGCCGCAAGGCGACGAAGTTTCCTGATGCCCTGCCAGCCGATGCGCAGCCTTTCGATCTGCTGGTGATCAATATCTGTTCGCTGGCCTGGGCTGATCTGGACGCAGTAAATCTTTCGAATTCGCCGCTGTGGTCGCGCTTTGATTTTGTCTTCAGCAATTTCAACTCCGCCACCGCATACAGTGGTCCGGCGTCGATTCGCCTGCTGCGGGCGAGCTGCGGTCAGCCATCCCACCACGATTTGTACCAACCAGCCGGTCAGCAATGTTACCTGTTTGACGAGCTGGCGCGTCTGGGCTTTACCTCGCAACTGGCGATGGATCACACCGGCGTGTTCGGTAATTACATCGGCAATCTGCGTGATGACGCGGATATGAAAGCCCCGCTGATGTCGCAGGCGGGTCTGGGTTATGAACTGACCTCTTTCGACGGTTCACCCATTTTCAACGACGGGCAACTGTTCTCCCGCTGGCTTGAGAATCAGGAAAAAGCCGGCACCGCACGGACAGCAACCTTCTTCAACCTGATCCCGCTGCATGACGGCAACCGTTACGTCGGCAGCAATAAAGGTGCGGACTACCATAACCGCGCACAGACACTGCTGAACCAGCTGAACACTTTTATGGATCAGCTGGATAAATCGGGTCGTAAAGTGATGCTGGTGGTGGTGCCTGAACATGGCGCGGCGCTGGTGGGCGATAAGATGCAGATTTCCGGCCTGCGTGATATCCCGAGTCCGGGTATCACTCACATCCCGGTCGGTGTGAAGTTCTTTGGTATGCAGGCACCACATGCGCCGTCGCCGATGAAAATTGAAGGCCAGAGCAGCTATCAGGCGATTTCAGAAATGGTCGCCCGCGCAGTCGATGGCAAAGTCTTTACCACGCCGACCATGGACTGGAAAACCTTCGCGTCGAACCTGCCGCAAACCCCGCTGGTGTCTGAAAATGAAAACTCGGTGGTAATGGAATATCAGGGGAAAATCTATATTCGCCTGAATGGCGGTGGATGGGTGCCGTATCCGAGCTGATGCTATTTTGTGGGCTTGCCGCCCACCCGGGCAAAACCTTGGGTTGCCACCCAAACTGGCCTCTAGGTCAAGGTCGTGGGCGTCGGCCCACACCGACCAGAGACCCGGTAACGCGCGGGCCTCTGGACTCCGCGCTTTTTTCACTTCGCGCTATCGCTGGACACTATGTTTCAGGTGCCACTGCGACAGGCTGGAAATCTTGCCGCTGCGCGGTGCCTTCTCTCGGTCTTCGAGCCAAAGGTCTCGAAGCCGCTCCGTTCAGCAATATTTCTGAACCGCCCTTGGCTTTTAAAAACAAAACAGAACAAGTAAGGTTGTGAAGTAAAGGCCTGAGGCCGGTTCCAAAATACCGCCGGACGAGAGGTGGAAAACCGCGTGTCTTTTTACGCGGGTTGTAACCCGAAGGGAGGGAACCGCGCAGCGGCGGGATTTTGCGGCTATCACTGTGATACCTGAAACATAGCCAGCGAGCAGAGCGCGCAGTTAAAAAAACGCAGGATTCCAAAGGGTTTCGTTTAAAACCCTTTGGGCCAGTGTGGGCGGCGAGCCCACGGTCTTGACCTTGAGGCCAGTTTGGGTGGCAACCCAAGGTTTTGATTTAAAAGCCGCCTGTGTCCTGCATTGACACTATCACTCCGCAAATAACTGGTCATACACATGCTGTAAATGCCTTGCCATCCGGGCTTTCGCCCCCGCGCCATCTTTCGCCAGAATCGCATCCAGGATCCCCTGATGGTCGGCATTCATTTCACGGGCAAAATCGACTTCGGTGTAATGGCTTTCCAGACGCATAAACCGGCGTGAGCGGCGTTTATCCCACAGGTAGCCCATCATATCGTGCAGCACTTCATTGCCGGTCATCTCACTGATCATCAGATGGAACCGACGGTCGGCTTCAAGAAATGCGTCATTATTGGCATTCAGCTTGTTCAGCTCATCGGCAATTTCTTTTAATTTCACACGCTGCTCGTCGGTACCGTTAATCGCCGCCAGTTCCGCCGTCATCGCTTCATACACCTGTCGCGCTTTCACCAGCGACTGCAGGCTGAATTCTTCTTCATGACTGACCGTTTGCTGTGCGGCTGGCGTTGCCTGTGGCAGCGGGTCGCTGACGTAGACACCATTGCCGGTGCGGATTTCCACCCAGCCGGTGATCTCCAGTGCAATCAGCGCCTCGCGGATGGAAGAACGGCTGACGCCCAGCTGTTTGGACAGGTCACGTTCGGACGGGATCATCGCCCCCGGCGCGAACTGACCGGTGTTGATGCAGTTAATCAGTACGTTTGAAATCTGGCGATACAGCCGTTCCACTTTCAGGGTTGGTAATTCCATTATTGTCTCCGTGTTCTTGCTGAATCGCAGATCTGTTATCCCGGTCACATTAATCATCGGTTTGATACTGAATCATATGTCGGTCTGATGGCCTGACCAGCAGACCACCTGACCAGACCGCGCATTAAGATTGAACTTATCACCGGCCATGCGTCAACTACATTCAGAGAATCAGTTAACAATTTTAAGGAAAACACATGGAACAGACATGGCGTTGGTACGGCCCGAACGATCCGGTTTCGCTTGATGATGTGCGTCAGGCTGGCGCCACTGGCGTGGTCACCGCCCTGCACCATATTCCTAACGGTGAAGTCTGGCCGGTAGAAGAAATTAAAAAGCGTAAGGCGATCATTGAAGCCAAGGGTCTGGTGTGGTCGGTTGTCGAAAGCATTCCGGTACATGAGGAAATCAAAACCCGCAGCGGAGATGTTGAGAAGCACATTGCTAACTATCAGCAATCTATTCGTAATCTGGCGGAATGTGGCATTTATACGGTCTGCTATAACTTCATGCCGGTTCTGGACTGGACGCGTACCGATCTGGGTTATCTGCTGCCGGACGGTTCACGCGCCCTGCGCTTCGACCATATCGCTTTCGCGGCCTTTGAATTGCATTTGCTCAAACGTGAAGGCGCAACGTCTTATTACAGCGCGGAAGAGCAGAAACAGGCGGCAGAATATTTTGCGGCGATGACGCAGGCAGAGAAAGACCAGCTGGTGTCTAACATCATCGCCGGTCTGCCGGGTGCAGAAGAAGGTTATACGCTGGATCAGTTCCGTGCCCGTCTGGCGACGTACGACGGTATCGATAAGGCCAAACTGCGTGAAAACATGGCGCACTTCCTGCGCAGTATTGTGCCAGTGGCGGAGCAATGCGGATTAAGTCTGGCGGTTCATCCGGATGATCCACCGCGCCCTATTCTCGGCCTGCCGCGCATTATCTCCACCATTGAAGATATGCAGTGGCTGAAAGAAACCGTCGACAGTATTCATAACGGTTTCTGCTTCTGCACCGGTTCTTACGGCGTGCGTGAAGATAATGACCTGGTGAAAATGATGACCGATTACGCTGACCGCGTTCACTTCATCCACCTGCGCGCCACGCTGCGCGAAGAAGTTCCGGGCAGCTTCCATGAAGCCGACCATCTGGACGGTGATGTGGATATGGTCGCAGTCATCAAAGCCATTCTGACCGAAGAGCAAACCCGCCGCCGCGCAGGTAATTTGCGCGCTATCCCGATGCGTCCGGATCACGGCCATCAGATGCTGGATGACTTGCACAAGAAAACCAATCCGGGGTATTCGGCGATTGGACGTCTGCGGGGACTGGCGGAACTGCGGGGTGTGGAGCGGGCGTTGAAACAGAGCTTCTTTGCCGAGTAAACTCGCGGGATAAATTAACTTCCGACTGAGATAATTTCGGTTTCTTAATAACGGTTATCACTCGGCCTTTCGCGCTGAAACCGACCAAGAGGGAAAAATGCTTTTTCCCTCTTGGATCTCCCTTCGCTTTTTCAACACGTGCTAACGCTCGCTGGCTATGTTTCAGTTACTGCAGTGACAGGCTGGAAAGCTTGCCGCTCTGCGATCCCCTCACTCGGTCCTGGAGCCTCTGGTCTCCAGCCCGCTCCGTTCAGCAAGCTTTCTGAATCGCCCGCACGATCTTAAATTCAAAAATGGAATGGATTTATCTTTTAGATAAGTTTATTGGCGCGATCAAAAATGGCACCGAATGAACGGTTCGAGACCTATGGCTCGAAACCTGAAATTCGGGAATCGCGCAGCGATGACATTTTGCGCCACGCACGATTGCGTCAGAACATGTCCGTCATACCCGCGATAGCGCGCAGTGAAAAAAGCGCGGAGTCCAGAGGCCCGCGCGTTACCGGGTCTCTGGTCGGTGTGGGCCGACGCCCACGACCTTAACCTTAAGGCCGGTTTGGGTGGCAACCCAAGGTGTTGTTGACCTTAAACGGCCGCCCCTTTTGCAGCGGCCCACTCTGCAAAAACTCAAAAATGATATGCCACCGCGTTTTCCTGCTCCGGCCACGGATGTGACTTGTACGGTTTAGCCGGATAGTTAATCTCAACACTTCTGCGGCGGAAATCACTTGGGCTCACCCCTACCCGTTTGCGGAATACCCGCGAGAAATACAACTGATCGTCATATCCCACCACACGCCCAATCGTCGCAATGGATTCCTGTGTGGTTTGTAGCAGCAGTTTGGCGCGGATCACCCGCTGATCTTCACGCCAGCGCAGGATGTTGATCCCCACCTGCTCGCGGAACAGATGCGCCAGCCGTGATGGCGACAGGCAAACATGACGCGCCACTTCGTCGATACGCAACTCTCCGGCCAGATTTCCGGTGATGAACTGGCAGGCTTCGATAACCCGCGGATCCATGATTTTTTGCGGACTTTGCGGATCTTCTTCCATTGCGCGCAGCAACAGACGCTCCAGCAGATTCATCCCTAACTCTTCGCAGAAACGACGGCCAGATTTTTGAGTTTGCTCGATATTGGCAAACAGGCGGTCGAATTCCAGTAATAAGGTGTTATTCGGTAAGGAGAGACGCCCGACGTCGCGGGTTTTAGTGTGCCACTCCAGCCAGTCGGCCCAGTAGGCACGCGGACGGAAATACACCCAGCGGTGGTACCAGGAATCGGCGTTAGCGGAACGGCTGTAGAGATGACGGGCTTTCGGCGGGAATAACAGCAGATCGCCGGGATTGCAGTAGAACGTATCTTCGCCGTCAAAGACTTTGCCCTGCCCTTTTACGGTCAGGTTGAGAATGTAACCTTTCATGCCACCCGGACGATCAATGGCGAAATCCAGTGGCCCGTCAGCAAGGATCGGTGTCATACCGGCGACCAGATAGGCGTTGAAACTGTACCCCGGTAACAGCGGGTTTTGCTGCTGATCCTGAATCATACGGTGATACATCGAACCTCCCGAAACTTCACGTGGCTATGGACTTTTTATCTATTCTAATCGGCGATGAAAACGCTGCCAATAAATGTTACTTTTTTGTGAACAACCACGCGTTTTTGCGGCATTTAACCGGTCTGAGCGTTAAATGCCGCGAGTAACAAGCTGTGAAAGCGTTATCACAAAACCCCGTTAAACGGTCTTTTTCGCTTTCTGTTTGTAGCGGTCGAAGATAACCGCCGCCAGCAGGATCAGACCACGTACCACATACTGCGAGAACGGAGATATATTCAGCAGGTTCATGGCATTTTCCACGGTACCCAGGATCAGGATCCCCGATACCACGTAGGAAATTTTACCGATGCCGCCTTTCAGCGAAACGCCACCCAGCACGCAGGCGGAGATGACGATCAGCTCAAAGCCCAGCGACGTCATTGGCTGGCCGCTGGTCATACGCGAAGCCAGAATGATCCCCGCCGCCGCCGATACCAGACCGGACAGAACGAAGATAATGATTTTAGTGCGCACCACCGGCACACCGGCCAGACGCGCGGCGTCTTCATTACCCCCAATCGCCAGCGTGTTTCGGCCAAACGTGGTTTTGTTAAGCAGCAGACCAAAGATAATCAGACAACCGACCGTCAGCCAGATTGGTGCGGGCAGTCCCAGCCAGTTGGCGTAGCCGAGTGCGAAGAAACGTTCGTCTTCGATGCCCACCGCTTTACCGTCAGAAATGATGTACGCCAGACCGCGCACAATCTGCATGGTGGCAAGCGTGGTGATCAGCGCGTTAATTTTCAGGCGGGCGATAACAAATCCGTTGAGTAAACCGGTCAGCATCCCAAGCAGTAAACCGGCAGCGACGCCAATCCACAGGCTTTCAGTCATATTAATGACCACCGCGGTTGTCACGCCCGCACAGGCGATAACGGAGGCGACAGACAAGTCAAAGTCACCGGAAGCCAGACAGAACAGCATCCCGCAGGCCACCATGCCAGACATCGAAATGGCCAGCCCCAGCCCTTTCATGTTGATGAAAGAACTGAAGTTCGGCACGAAAATCGAACAGGCGAGAAACAGTACGGCGAACACCACTAACATGCCGTAGCTGTCCCAGATACGCATCAGGCCTTGTCCGCTGCGCGATGCCGCTGAAGGTTGATCCGGTTTGGCTGAATTGGTTGTCATACTCGACATAATATTTTTGCTCCTCAGTCAGGCAGCGTCAGGGGCAGAATCAAGGTCTGGTGTCCGCAACATGGCGAGCCCCAGCGCTTTTTCTTCGGTGGCTTCATCGTGGGACAGTTCGCCGGAGACAGCGCCTTCGCGCATCACCACAATTCTGTCCGCCAGACCCAGCACTTCCGGTAAATCACTGGACGCAAACAGCACCGCAATGCCTTGTTTGGCCAGTGAATAAATCACGTTGTAAATTTCATGCTTGGCGCCGACGTCAATCCCGCGCGTCGGTTCGTCGAGCAAAATGACTTTCATGTCTTCCGACAACCAGCGCCCTAAAATGGCCTTTTGCTGATTACCGCCGGAAAGGTTCATGATGAGCTGCTGATCGCTCGGCGTTTTAATATTCAGCGCCTCGATGTGCTTGCGCGCATTTTTCGCTTCCCAGGCGTTGTTGATCAGGCAACCCGCTTTCACCGTTTTCCGGCGGGCGCTGATGTTGATATTGTCACGTACCGAGTGAACAGGAATGATGCCGTCGGCTTTGCGGTCTTCAGGGCACAGCATGATGCCCTGGCGGATCGCGTCTGCCGGTTTGCGAATGTTCATCACTTTGCCATCGAGGCGCAGTGTGCCGCCGGTGACGCGCGTGCCGCCAAATAATCCCTTCATCAGCTCACTGCGACCGGCGCCGACCAGCCCGAACAGGCCGACGATTTCGCCCTGACGCACGCTCAGGCTGATCGGTGTTTTCACGCCCGGTGCTTTAACCTGATCCAGCTGCAAACGTATTTCGCCGTGCGGACGCGGCGCGTAGCCGTAAATGTCGTCCAGATTACGGCCGACCATCGCCTGCACCAGCTTGCTGTTATCCACCTGTGTCATGTCGTCAAAGGTACGCACATAGCGGCCGTCTTTGAAAACGGTGACAGCGTCACTTAATGCAAAAATTTCTTCCATACGGTGTGACACATACAAAATCACACGCCCTTCTGCCCGCAACTCACGGATAACACGGAACAGTTGTTCGATTTCACGTGCTGAAAGTGAACTGGTCGGCTCATCGAAGGCAATGATTTTGGCGTTACGCGCCAGCGCTTTAGCGATTTCCACCATCTGCCACTGGCCGATGGAGAGATATTTCAGCGGGGTATCGGGATCGATATCCAGCCCGAGGTGTTCGAGCTGAATTTTGGTTTCATAGCGCAGCAATTTGCGGTTCACAAAACCGTGTTTGCTGGGCAACTGTCCGAGATAAATGTTCTCAGCCACCGTCATTTCCGGTACCAGATGCAATTCCTGATAAATTATCGCTACACCGGCATCGAGCGCATCGGTGGTGTTATTGAAAGCGACCTGCTGCCCTCTGATATGAATATTGCCCTGTGAAGGCTGATAGTTGCCGCTGAGGATTTTAAGCAGCGTCGATTTACCCGCGCCGTTTTCGCCCATCAGCGCATGGATCTGCCCGGCATAACAATTGAAAGAAATCCCGTCCAGCGCTTTCACGCCTGGAAAAGTTTTGCCAATGTCATGGAATTCCAGATACGGCGTGGCCGCATCAAACTCCGTCAGTGACGGTGTCAGCAAAGGCGTCTTGTTTGAAGATTGCTGAGTCATAGTGGCTACCTGGAAATTAAGTAAAGTTGAATGCACGCCACTGCACAACAGAAAACAGTTCGTAAAACTTCCTGTCGTCCGCCATGCAGCAGCGTCTCTCCCCTTCATACTTCAAGTCGCAGATGCGTTGGCTACGCTTACTCACCCGAATCACTTACTTATGTAAGCTCATCGGGACTCGCTCACTTGCCGCCTTCCTGCAACTCGAATTATTTAGGGGTATTGCTTGTTTCAACCACATCTGAAGATCACATAAGACCTTTCTTCTTCAGCTCTTCTTTGAAATTGTCGCGGGTGATCAGGACAACATCAGTGACTTCGGTGAATTTCGGTGGTTCAACGCCTTTGGTGACCCATTCGTTCAGCATCTGGATACTTTTATAACCGTGGATATCCGGGCTAGGTAACAGGGAACCGTAGAAGCCGGTTTGCGCGCTTTTTGACAGCTCATTCACGGCGTCCACACCGTTGATACCAATGCCAATCACGTTAGCGGCTTTGAAGCCCTGACCTTCTGTTGCCCGCACGCCACCGAGAACGGTGTTGTCGTTCATACCGATGATCAGCCAGTTCTTCACTTCAGGATGTTGGACTAACAGGGAGTTACCGGCATCCAGTGCGCCAGGGATATCGTTGGATTTGGTCGGAACTTTATAGATTTGTTTTTCCGGGAAACCGGCAGCTTTCAGTGCATCCATAGAACCGGAGGTACGGCGGCGTGCAGTGTCCAGCTCATCAGCGGTAATCGCCATCACGCCGGTATCTGCGACTTTCCAGCCACGTTTTTGCATTTCTTTATACAGTTCCTGTCCCTGACGTTCGCCAATTTTGGTGGCGGCCATCATCACCAATGGCACTTCTTCCATTGGTTTGCCTTTGGCATTCACGAACTGGTCATCCACCTGGATAACTTTCATGTCATAGCTGCGAGCTTTCGCCATGATGGCAGGCCCCAGACGCGGATCCGGCGTACAGATAACAAAACCTTTTGCACCGTTTGCCGCCAGACTGTCGATGGCATTCAGCGTTTTTTCACCGTCCGGTACAGCAATTTTGATGACCTCAAAGTTCAGATCCTTACCGGCTTTATCTGCAAAGCGCCATTCAGTCTGGAACCACGGCTCTTCAGGCTGTTTAACCAGGAAACCCAGCTTTGGATTTTCGGCTGCCATAGCTGAATGTGACATAACGGCTGCTAACCCTACCGCCGCTAATGCCTTAGTGAATTTATGCATGATGTTCTCCGACTTTTATTGTTGTTTTTCACAATCGCAGTCTCAAATCTGTTGGTTTGCCGCAATCATGAAAACGTTATCAGTAGCGTAAGGAAACAAAGTGAAAGTGCGGCGAAGTCCTGTGTTTAGCGGATTTACGTCACACTCTCTTGTAAGACGGGTTAAGTTTTAGCGGTAATTTTGCAGCGGAATGTAGAGCGCTATCACACGGCGGGAAAACAGCAGGTTTGTACATAGATATAGCGATTTTAGCCAAACGCTAACATTTGACCAACCTCACAGAAACATCATTGGGAGCAGATTTGTGCATACTTCCAGCTAACGCCTCCTCACTCACTTTTTTGCATCCTCCTACTGTTAGAGCAATTCGATTCGCCGCCGTAATGACTACGGCAAACCTGAAGGAGTGAGAAAGAATGACGCAAGGTGCGATTGCTCTTGGTCTTGATTTTGGCAGCGATTCTGTCCGGGCACTGGCTGTGGATTGTCAGACCGGTGCGGAGATGGAAACTGACGTGGTTTATTATCCGCGCTGGACTGAAGGCCGTTACTGTGACGCGGCAATAAACCAGTTCCGCCACCATCCGCTCGACTATATAGAAGCGATGGAGCAGGCAATCAAAAACGTCGTGCAACGTCTGGGCAGTGAACGGGCGGCGCGCGTGGTGGGGATCGGTGTGGATTCCACCGGTTCTACACCGGCTCCTGTAGATAATGAAGGCAACATTCTGGCGCTGAAGCCGGAGTTCGCCGAAAACCCGAACGCCATGTTCGTGTTATGGAAAGATCACACCGCCATCGAAGAAGCCGAAGAAATTAACCGCCTGTGCCGCAGCGGTGAATTCCCCGACTATTCCCGCTATATCGGCGGCGTTTATTCCTCAGAATGGTTCTGGGCGAAAATCCTGCATGTTTCCCGTGCGGACGCTGCCGTTAAAACAGCCGCGGCTTCCTGGGTTGAACTGTGCGACTGGGTGCCTGCCCTGCTTTCCGGTACCACGGCGCCGGACAAAGTGGTGCGTGGTCGTTGCAGCGCCGGACACAAAATGCTCTGGCATCCGTCATGGGGCGGTTTGCCACCAAAAGATTTCTTTGCCGCTCTCGATCCTTTGCTGGTCGAAAACCTGCCCTATCCGCTGTTTACTGACACCGTTACCGCCGAAAAGGCTGTTGGCACGCTGACCACTGAATGGGCAGAACGCCTTGGCCTGCCTGCTTCCGTGGTGCTTTCCGGCGGTGCATTCGACTGCCATATGGGCGCAGTCGGCGCGGGCGCACAGCCTTATACGCTGGTGAAAGTGATCGGGACTTCCACCTGCGACATTCTGATCGCCGACAAAGAGCGTGTAAACGACCGCGCGATTGCCGGGATCTGCGGTCAGGTCGAAGGCAGCGTGGTGCCGGACATGATCGGCATGGAAGCCGGACAATCCGCTTTCGGTGATATGTATGCCTGGTTCAGTCGTCTGCTGAGCTGGCCACTGATTCAGGCCGCTAAAGTGCATCCTGAAATGGCACCGCAACTGACCAGCCTGCAAAAAAATCTGCTGTCCGATCTCACCGCAGCGTGGGCGGCCAGTCCGAAACTCGATCATCTGCCGCTGGTGCTCGACTGGTTCAACGGTCGCCGTACACCGTTTGCCAATCAGCGTCTGAAAGGCGTCATCACCGATATCAATCTGGGTACGCAAGCACCGGAACTGTTCGGGGGCTTTATCGCTGCCACCGCCTTTGGCGCACGCGCCATCATGGAATGTTTCGAACAGCAGGATATTCCGGTGGAGAACGTCCTCACGCTCGGCGGTATCGCACGTAAATCACCGGTCATCATGCAGGTTTGCGCCGACGCGATGAACCGTCCGCTGCAAATCGTCGCCTCCGATCAGTGTTGTGCGCTGGGTGCGGCAATTTTCGCTGCCGTCGCCGCCGGGGAATTCAGCGACGTTCCGGCCGCACAGGAAAAAATGGCCTGCAGCATCGAGCGTACGCTGCTGCCAGATCCGCAGCGCGTCGAGCAATATCAGCGCCTGTACGAACGTTATCAGCAATGGTGTGCCACCACTGAACCGCTGTTTGCAGCGAAACCGGCACATTAATGTCTGTCACATAAATTGCTATTTCACACCTACGATATTCAGGAGTAATAAATGGACGCGTTTAAACATCTCGAAGTGTGGTTCGCCATTGGCAGTCAGCATCTGTACGGACCGGAAGCGTTGCGTCAGGTAAAAGAGAACGCCGAGAAGGTGGTCAGTAGCCTGAACAGCGAAGCCGGTTTGCCGGTTAAACTGGTGCTCAAACCACTGGTGACCACGCCGGATGAAATCACGGCGCTGTGCCGCGACGCCAACTACGACAATGCCTGCGTGGGGATCATCACCTGGCTGCACACCTTCTCTCCGGCCAAAATGTGGATCGCGGGCTTAAGCATTCTGCATAAGCCGTTGTTGCAGTTCCATACGCAGTTCAACGCTGAAATTCCGTGGGACACCATGGACATGGACTTCATGAACCTGAACCAGACCGCACACGGCGGTCGCGAATTTGGCTTCATCGGTGCCCGTATGCGTCAGCAACACACTGTGGTCGCGGGACACTGGCAGGATGGCGAATCACATCGCCGCATCGCCCAATGGATGCGCGTCGCTGCGGCGAAAAACGAAAGTCAGCATCTGAAAGTGGCGCGCTTTGGCGACAACATGCGTGAAGTTGCCGTGACAGAAGGTGACAAAGTGGCCGCACAAATCCAGTTCGGCTACAGCATCAATGCTTACGGCATTGGCGATTTGGTCAGCGTCATCAACGAAGTCAGCAAAGGCGATATCGACACGCTGGTGGAAGAATACGAAGCCACTTATCGCCTGACCGATGCGGTTAAACTTAACGGCGAACGTCGTGAAAACCTGCTGGATGCAGCGAAAATCGAACTGGGGATGACGCGTTTCCTGGAGCAAGGTAAATTCGGCGCATTCACCACTAACTTTGAAGATCTGCACGGTATGAAACAGCTGCCGGGGCTGGCGGTACAGCGTCTGATGCAAAAAGGCTACGGCTTTGGCGGCGAAGGCGACTGGAAAACTGCGGCGCTGCTGCGCATCATGAAAGTGATGGCCAGCGGCCTGAAAGGCGGCACGTCGTTCATGGAAGATTACACCTACCACTTCAAGCCGGGTAATGACCTGGTGGTCGGTTCGCACATGCTGGAAGTGTGTCCGTCGATTGCCAAAGAAGAAAAACCGTTACTCGATGCGCAATATCTCGGCATAGGTGGCAAAGCGGATCCGGCGCGTCTGATCTTCTCCACGCCGGCAGGCCCTGCGGTTAACGCCAGCGTCATCGACATGGGCGACCGTTTCCGTCTGCTGGTCAATCTGGTAGATACCGTAGAGCAGCCTCATCCGTTGCCAAAACTGCCCGTCGCCCGCGCTATCTGGAAAGCCCAGCCGTCACTGGCGACAGCGGCAGAAGCCTGGATCCTCGGCGGCGGCGCGCACCATACCGTGTTCTCGCAGGCGCTGGATATTGACGCGTTGCGGTTATATGCGGAGCTGAGCAATATTGAATTGCTGGTGATTGATAACGAGACGACGCTGCCGGACTTTAAGAATCAGATCCGGTGGAATGAGGTGTATTACAAACTTTGCAGTCGCTGATTTGCTTGCAGAAGGCCGCTGCAATGGCGGCTTACACTGCTAAAGCGAGTTAGCGTAAATTTCGGTTTTTCAATAACAGTTATCACTGTAGCTTTCGCGGCGAAACCGACCAAAGAGGGCTAAGACGAGCCCTCTTTGGAATCTCCACGTCTTAAACTCCCCGCTCCGCTCGCTGGCTATGTTTCAGAAACAACAGCGACAGGCTGGAAATCTTGCCGCTGCGCGGTACCTTCATTTCGGGATTGCAGCCTTGGGTCTGCAACCTCTCATTCAGCAAGCTTTCTGAAACGCCCGCATGATCTTAAATTCAAAACCGATGATTTTAGTCTTTTAGATAAGTTTATTGGCGTGCTCAAAATTCAGCTGAACGGAGCGGCTTCAAGACCTATGGCTTGAAGACCGAGAGAAGGCAGTGCGAAGCACCTGGATTTGCGCCACTCACCATTGCGCCGGAACATGTCCGTCATACCCGCGACAGCGCGCAGTAAAAAAAGCGCGGAGTCCAGAGGCCCGCGCGTTACCGGGTCTCTGGTCGGTGTGGGCCGACGCCCACGGTTTTGAAATTGAAGTTGAATTGGCGGCCGCCCGCCAGGGCAATTTCCACACCTTTCCAAAAGGTGTCATCCGTCCGTCACATTCCCCCTTTACGCTCACCCCCACAAATAAATCCCAAAGAGGATAGTACCAACCATGATCATTCCAGCTCATACCGGCGGGAATGCGCCTGCGCGCATGTCTTCTCCCCCTGCCATCGCTATTCATCAGGTGTCCCATTTCTTTGGGAGCAACCCGGTACTCAATCACGTCAATTTATCCGTGCCGGAAGGGACGATCCTCGCCCTGCTTGGCCCTTCGGGCTGCGGGAAAAGCACGCTGCTGAAAATGCTGGCGGGGCTACTCCATCCCGCGTCGGGGCAGATCAGTTTCGATGGCGAAATCGTCGCTAGCGGGAAACTCAGCGTGCCGCCGGAAAAACGCAATCTCGGGATGGCGTTTCAGGATTACGCCCTGTGGCCACACATGAACGTGCGCCAGAACGTCGCGTTTCCGTTGCAAATGCGCGGGATCCGTGGCGCGGCTCAACACCAGAAAGTGATGGCCGCGCTGGAACGCGTCGGGCTGGCGGATTTTGTCTCGCGCCGCCCTTCTGAACTTTCCGGTGGTCAGCAGCAGCGCGTGGCGCTGGCACGGGCGATTGTCGCCGAGCCGCGTATTTTGCTGTTCGATGAACCGCTGTCGAATCTTGACCGCGACCTGCGCGAAAGCCTGTGCGAAGAAATGGCGACATTGTTGCGCCAGCTCAGCACCACGGCGGTGTATGTCACCCACGATCAGCACGAGGCTCATGCACTCGCTCACCGCATTGCGCGCATGGACAAAGGCGCCATCGCCAGCATTGACCAGATTGACCCTTCCGTTGTTTCACCTTTTGTTGCTTAACCTTTGATGGAATGAAAATGATGAACCGCACACACAACACACAGACAAAAACGTTTTCCCGTACCAAAACAGGCGTAATGACAGCAATGACTCTTTCTCTCGCAATGGCAGCCGGCAGTGCTCAGGCACTGACGCTCTACACCGCCGGGCCGGGTTCACTGGCAAAAAAACTGGCAGCTGGCTATGAAAAACAAACCGGCGTAAAAGTCGATGTGTTCCAGGCAACAACCGGCAAAGTCATGGCGCGGCTGGAAGCCGAACAGGCGAATCCGCGCGCGGACGTCTTAATTTCGGCGTCCTGGGATACCGCAACCGACCTCGAGCAACGTGGCTGGTTGCTGGAATATCAAAGCCCGAATGCAGAACTGGTTCCGGCACAATTCAAAACGCCGTATTACGTCGCGCAGGGTATTTCCGCGCTGGGTATCGTGTGGAACACCAAAAGCGGTACTACCGAACCGAAAGACTGGGGCGATTTAGCCAAACCAGAATTCAAAGACAAAGTCACCACGCCGGACCCGTCGCTTTCTGGTGCCTCGTTAGATTTGCTGATCGGGTTACAAAATGCGCATGCACAGCAGGCCTGGAAGCTGTTTGAAGATTTGAAAGCCAACGGCATGATTATCGCTGGTCCGAATGCGCAGGCGCTGACGCCGGTATTGCAGGGGGCGAAAGCCGCGGTATTCGGCGCAGTGGATTATGTGTCTTATGGCAGCGTGCAGGACGGTGAATCCGTTAAAGTGATTTTCCCGAGCAGCGGCACGGTTATCGCGCCGCGTCCGATGATGATCCTCAAATCCAGCCAGCAGCAGAAAGAAGCCAAAGCATTCATCGATTACGCGCTCTCGCCTGAAGGCCAGAAACTGGTCGCCGATGCGTGGCTGATGCCAGCACGCACGGACATTGATGCCAGACGCCCCTTGTTTAAGTCATTGAAATTGCTACCAGAAGCTTCACAGGCTTCTGCATCCCGTAAAGACGTTCTCGAGCGTTTTGCGAAACTGTTCGGCCAGCAATAATCCTTCACGGGCTGTCGCCAAAACAGCCCGCTTCTGAGATTTGATCAATGAATAGAAACGCTTTTTTACCGGGCGTAACGGGCATCGCGCTGCTGTTACTGGTCGCCGTGCCGGTGGCATTTGTGGTCTTGCAGGCGGTTTTTCCGCATCTGGATACCGGCAGTTATTCGGCGCCATTCAGCACATTTACCCGTGTTTTTGGCGAACCTTCGTTGCAGGCACTGTTTGCCACCACGCTGAAAGTCGGACTGGGCGTGGCGTTATGCAGCGCGCTGATCGGCGTGCCTCTGGGCGCGCTGCGCGGATTATTCGCCCTGCCCGGCGCCGTTCTGTGGGATGTGGTTTTTCTGATCCCCTTTTTAATACCGCCTTATATCGCTGCGCTGTCGTGGATGCTGGCGCTGCAAACCAACGGTTACGTACAGCAATTGCTGCCGTGGCTGCATCTCAATGATTTTCTGTTTTCACTGCCGGGTATGGTGGCAGTGATGACGCTCAACGTTTTTCCGGTGGTCTATTTTGCTGTCTCGCGCAGCATGGCCGCCTGCGGCAGCCGTCTGGCGGATGTGGCGCGTATTCATGGCGCAGGACCCTGGCGGGCATTTATCCGCATCACGTTGCCGATGGCCTTACCGGCCATTGCCTCCAGTCTGCTGCTGGCATTTACCCTGTCGATAGAGGAATACGGCGTGCCCGGTGCGTTAGGTTCGCGAAGCGGCATTCTGATGCTGACAACCGGTATCGAACAGCGGCTTGCCGACTGGCCGATTGATATGCCGGGCGCTGCGGTGCTTTCCCTGCTGCTGGTGGCGATCGCACTTTGTGCTTACAGCGTACAACGCGCGGTGCTGGCCGGTAAAAATGTCGAGAGCATGACCGGTAAACCGGCTGATGTGACACAAAAATCGCTGGCAGGCTGGACGCTGCCGGTGATGGCGTTATTTACCGTCGTGGCGTTGATTGCGGTGGCGCTGCCGATTGTCTCCACGCTGGTAACGGCATTTTCCGGCACCCTTTCCGGCGGACTGACGCTTTCCAATTTCACATTACGGCACTTTGGCAATCTGTTTGCTGCGCATAGCGATGCGCTCGGTGCGCTGTCGACCAGTCTCAGTCTGGCGCTGGGCACGGCACTGATCGCCGGTGCGACGGGATTTCTGGCGTCATGGCTGGTGGTGGCACGCAAAATTCGCGGGGCGGCGTTGATTGACGGACTTTCGCTTTTTCCGGCCGCGCTGCCGGGTATCGTGGTTGGTGTCGGGCTGATCCTGGCCTGGAACCGCAGTTTCTGGCCCGTGACGCCGTATAACACCTGGGGGATCCTGCTGTTGTCGTATTGCTGTCTGCTGCTGCCTTATCCGGTGCGGTATGTCAGCGCGGCGCTAAAGCAGATTGGCGGTAATCTCGATGCGGCGGCACGGGTACACGGCGCGACTGCCGCGCAGGCATTGCGGATGATCCTGCTGCCGCTGGTGTTCCCGAGTTTGCTGGCGTCAATGATGATGGTCTTTGCAGTGGCGTCACGTGAACTGGTGACGTCGCTGCTGCTGTCCCCGGCAGGTGTGCAGACGGTTTCTGTGTATGTCTGGCGGCAGTTTGAACAGGGTTCGGTAGGCGACGGGATGGCAATGGCGTCGATTGCCGTACTGCTGAGCCTGACGCTGATGTTAATCGCATTCAGGCTACAGCAGCGTCAGACGTCTTAACTTTCCCGCTGCGCTTCACGGCGCGGGCGGTCGCCAGACGGGATTAGCAAACCTGCGGCGACCGCCAGCACTGAAACCACCGCCGACACCACGAATACCCAGTGCAGCGAAGCGGCCACGCTGTCGGTCAGCATATTCAGCTGTCCTGAGTCCATCGCGCTGCGCGTGGCTTTTTCCATCAGCTGCTGAACCGGGTCGTTCACCTGTGGCAGCCGGTATTCCAGATTAAGATTCAGCGTCGCGCCCAATACCGCCGTGCCGATGGCTGAGCCAAGCATCCGCGTGAACAGCGTCGACGCGGTAGCAATGCCGCGGATCGCCGGTTCTGCGCTGTTCTGCACTGAAACGATAAATGTGGTGTTAGAAAGCCCCATGCCTGCGCCGATAGAAAACGCCGCGATGCGCGCCATCCACAATCCCGACGACGGCGAAAGCAATAACAGCGCCAGACTTCCGCCCACCAGCAACAATCCGCCCGTCACCGCCGTGGTACGATACGACGTTGCCTGCATCATGCGGCTGCTGAACATGCTTGCCAGCGGCCAGCCGATGGACATCAGCGCCAGCGTGGTGCCCGCCTCCAGCGGTGTTCCGCCGAGAACGCCCTGAACGTAAGTCGGCAGGAACGCGCTGATCCCCATCATGGTCGCGCCGATAATCAGACCACCGACATTACCGGCAATAATCACTTTGCTGTCCCACAGCGCCAGCGGGAATAAAGGTTCCGGCGTTTTACGCTCCTGACGAACCAGTAACCCGGCGTTGACAACAGCAAACGCCAGCAACGCCAGCGCCCAGTAGCCCAGCGCTTCAGCCTGTAACAGCGCCAGTAATAAGGAAGCAACGGCGAGCGTGAGATAAGCGGTCCCGGCCAGATCCAGCTGATGCGGTTTACGCTGACCGTCCGGCGGCAGGTATTTGATCAGGATCGCCATCGCCACCAGGCCGATAGGTACGTTCACCCAAAACACTACCGCCCACGGAAAATGGGAAACAATAAACGCCCCCATCAGCGGCCCGACTATCGCCGACACGCCCCATACGCTGGACAAATACCCCTGCGCTTTCGCCCTTTCCTGCGGACCGTAGACATTGGCAATCAGCGTCGTGGCAATGGGCGTAATGGCGCCAGCCCCCAGCCCCTGCAACGCACGAAAACCGATCATCCAGCCCAGCGACGGCGCGAAGCCGCACAGGACTGAACCAATAAGAAATAAGGTGGTGCCGATGAAAAACATTTTCCGGCAGCCGTACAAATCCGCCAGCCGCCCGTAAATGGGCACTGTAATCGCCTGAGTCAGAAGATAGACGGCGAATACCCAGCCAAGCAGTGAAAAACCACCGAGATCACCGATGATGGTCGGCATTGCGGTCGCGACAATGGTCACTTCCACCGCGGCCATAAACATCGACAACATGCAGGCAATGAGGATCAGCGGACGGTGGGAAGATTTAACAGCAGATGTTTGGACTTCAGAATGATTGACGGCCATGTTCTTTGTTTTCTTAAGAATTGTGTTGATGAATGCACTCAGGCAGATTTCAAATTATAGACGTAAAAAAGGCTCCGGGTTTTGCACTCAGAGCCTCCGAACTGGCGAAATTTTGTGACAACGTCACCGTCAGGCGCGGGTCATTGTTTTGAGATTGAAGCTGGACAGGTCAATAAACTTCGCCATATCGCGGCTTTCAGCGCGGGGTAAATACGGAATTTCCCCCAGAAGCGGTGCTGAAATATTGGCGCTTATCGCGTCAATCGTTTCCTGATAGTGAGCCAGGCACGGATTAATGCGGTTCGCCACCCAGCCAATCAACGGTAAACCATCAGCAATAATTGCCTGCGCTGTTAATAATGCATGGCTGACGCAACCTTCCTGAATACCGACCACTAATACCACCGGCATATTTTGCTGGCGTACCCAGTCAGAATAAAAAAGATGCGGAGTAATCAATGTTCTCCAGCCATCACATCCTTCAACAACCACTGAATCTGCTTCTTCACGCATGAAATTAAGACCATTGGTCATTATTTCAAACACATTCCCGGGGATCTGGCTGGCATAAATATCTTCATCCGCCAACGCCAGAGGGGTTATTTTATTAAAAGGATAAGAAATAGAAGATGACTGCTGGAGAGTTACCGCATCTTTATTTCGAACCCCGTCGGCCAACTCCTGGCTGCCAGTTGCAATAGGTTTATAGCCTAAAACGCAGCGGTCCTGCGCGGCTAAGGCCTGAAGCAAGGCACGTGTGACAATGGTTTTACCTACACGAGCGTCCGTACCCGTGACGAAAAAATGCGTTAACATGGAATTCAGGCTCCGGGATCTCTCCGTCTTATTGAAAGATAGTCTCCGGTAAGAAAACATCGCAGGAGACAAAGTATCGACAGAAAGTCTAGGCGATGAGAGATGAGAGCGGTTTGCGTTAGCGCAATGTTTTGTCGACTCGGTGAGCAAAAATGCCGGAAGGCTTATAGCTATTTTATTAAGATAAGCAGCCTAACGTTATATAAAACTTAGCCTTGCAGTAATTTTATTATCAGGGAGCCACTGTATAACGCGTCTTTGACTAATGCCGCACCGGGCATAGTTCCCTGATTATAGAATTGCGTCGATTCGAGTTTGATATTCTCGCTATATGCAGGAAGTGACTGCTGCTGAATACAGGACATTATCGCGGGATGGAGAATATCCTGAGATAAATTAAGCGGCGAGCCGATCAGCACTTTTTCCGGATTAAACAGATTCACCATGATCGCGAGAATTCGCCCTACACTCTGACCGACGCTGATAATCACATCGCGCGCCAGCTGATCGCCACGGTTAGCGGCGTCGCATACGGCCTCAATGGTCAGCGAAACCCCATGCAGTAAGCTGGCTGGAACCGGTACCGTCAGACGCTGACGTACAAGTTCGAGAATACTGTCCGTGCTGGCCACCGTTTCCAGACACCCATGATTGCCGCAATAACAACGCCTGCCGTAAGGATCCACCTGCGTATGACCAATTTCCGCCACACTGCTGCTACCCGCATGCAGAACCCGTCCGCTGGTGATCACGCCCACACCGACATTGTGATCAATCACTACCTGAACGACGTTTTTACAGCCACGGGAGGCGCCATAAAGTGACTCCGCCAGCGTCCACGCACCGATATCGTGCTGCACATAAACCGGCAGACCGGTATGTACGGAAAGCGTGTCGCCAAGCGGCATATCAAACACGTCATGGTAAAACGGCATACGGTGAACAATGCCCCTGCGTGCATCTATCATCCCCGGCAGGGTAATGGCGATGGCGGTAAGGCGTTCGAGTTTGCGCTGATGACGGATAAAGAACTGATCGATTTCAGAGATAATACGTTTGAGCAGCGGTTCCGGAGCCTGAACCGGCAATGGCAGCACTTCTTCCACCACCAGTTTACTGCTCAAATCCCGCAAACCTAAGGTCACGGTTCCGGGACTGATACGGGCAGAAAGGTAGTGCCAGGCCTGCGTATCCAGCGCCAGACCAATGGCCGGACGCCCGCGACTGCCGGGATCCTGAAACTCCGTTTCCAGCACCAGATGAGCCTGTAACAACTCGCGGACAATCTTGGTGATACTGGCCGGAGCCAGCTGTGCTTTTTTCGAAAGCTCGATACGCGAAATGGGACCAAACTGATCTATCAGGCGGTACACAGCACCGACATTGGTTTGTTTAATCTGGTCGATATGTCCTGGTTGCCCGTCGGGGATCACTCAAGGAACTCCTGTTATTTTCGCGCTTCAAAATAAAGATTAGGGGTATGTTGGAGTTTTTGTTATATGTCGTCAACTATTTGATTAGTTATGTGATTTGGTGCACAAATTGCGTGAAAAGACCCTCGGAATTGACTGGAAAAACAGCATGTTCTGTACAAGAAGTCCGTCAGTCATCGTGGAGCAACAATGCCATAAACGCGCGGGTCGCTGCCGTAAGAGGACGTGTCGCATGATTCACCAGCCATAATTGCGTTGTGCCATGCAAATTGCCAAAGCGCAGATAGCGCACGCCCTCCACCTGAATCCGCAAATAAGACGCGGGTAAAATCGATACGCCCAGCCCTGCCGCCACCAGGCCGATAATCGTCAGAGGTTCCCCGACTTCCTGGGTGATAAACGGCGTAATGCCCTGCGCTTTCAACTGCCCGAGAATATCGTCGTACAGCGATGTACCGACATCTTTAGAGAAGAACACAAATGGCTGATCGGCCAGATGCTGAAACGTCAGTTCGCCCTCGGCCAGCGCATTAAGCGGATGGTCTTTATGGACTACCGCAATCAGGGGTTCAGTCAGTACCAGATGATGTTCCAGCTCCGGCGGCAGCTCGCCGTTGCGCATCATCCCCAGATCCAGTTTTCCTTCCAGCAGCGGTTCGATTTGCTGTTTGCTGTTGAGCTGCTCGATGCGGATATTCACGTCAGGATACGTCAGGCGAAACCGATGCAACGTACTTGAAACCCGGCGTAAAAACGGCGCCGAAGACGTCAGCCCGAGTGTCAGATTACCGGATTCCCCGCGGTGAATACGCGCCGCCTGCGCCGAGGCCTCATCCACACGTTGTAAAATCTGGCGCGCTTCTGACAGAAACACCTGACCCGCCTGCGTCAGGCGCACGCTGCGGTTACTGCGGTAAAACAGCGCCGCGCCGACATGCGCTTCCAGCGCCTGAATTTGCTGGCTCAGCGGCGGCTGGGAAATATGCAAACGCTCCGCCGCCCGGCCAAAATGCAGTTCATCCGCAACCGCGATGAAATAACGTAAATGACGCAGCTCAATGTGACTCATAAAGATGTCCGGTTGTTCCTGATTGATACTTTAAACATATCGTTTTCGATTGATTAATATATTAGACAATACAACGACCGCTGTTAAAATTTTCATACATTTTAAAATTTAGTTTTACAGCCCATCGTATTAAGGATTTCCAGTGAAAACCTCCCGGCGGATTTCCGCTGCACCTGCTCAAGATTCTGTTAATGACGACGAATTAAATCCTGACTCGCCTGTCGCCCGCTCTGGTCTGAAAACTCCTTTTATCAAACGTGGTACACCGCAATTTATCCGCGTTACGCTGGCTCTGTTTTCTGCGGGTCTGGCGACATTTGCGTTGCTGTATTGCGTTCAGCCAATTTTGCCGGTGTTGTCTCATGATTTCGGGGTTTCACCGGCCACCAGCAGCCTGTCGCTGTCGTTATCGACCGGTCTGATGGCAATCGGACTGTTGTTTACCGGGCCGGTTTCTGACGCCGTCGGGCGAAAATCAGTGATGGTGGTGGCGTTACTGCTCGCCGCAGGCTGCACGCTGGTTTGTTCCTTTATGCAGAGCTGGGACGGCATTCTCATCATGCGCGCGCTGATCGGTTTATCGCTCAGCGGTGTGGCAGCGGTAGCAATGACTTATCTGAGTGAGGAAATTCACCCGAGCGTGGTCGCCTTCTCGATGGGTTTATACATCAGCGGGAACTCGATCGGCGGCATGAGTGGCCGTTTAGTCAGCGGCGTGCTGACCGATTTTTTTTCCTGGCGTATCGCCGTCGCGGTCGTCGGTTTCTTCGCCCTCGCCGCCGCGATTATGTTCTGGCGCATTCTGCCGCCTTCTAAGCATTTTCGCGCAAGCTCGCTCAAGCCCCGCAAACTGCTGATCAACTTTAAGCTGCACTGGCGTGACAGCGGATTACCGTTACTTTTCGCCGAAGGTTTCCTGCTGATGGGCAGTTTCGTGACCATGTTCAACTACATCGGTTATCGTCTGCTTTCATCGCCTTATAACCTGAGTCAGGCGATTGTCGGGATACTTTCCATCGTCTATCTGATGGGGACTTACAGTTCGCCTAAGGCAGGCGTATTGACCGGTGTCTATGGTCGCGGCCCGGTGCTGATCGGCTCGACAGCCATCATGCTGCTGGGGATTTTGATCACCGCCTTCTCTCCGGTATGGCTGATTTTCATCGGCATGATCCTGGTCACCGGCGGGTTCTTCGCTGCGCACTCTGTGGCCAGCGGCTGGATTGGCCGTCGTGCGCGTCGTGCTAAAGGTCAGGCTTCGTCTTTATATCTGTTCAGCTACTACGCGGGGTCGAGTGTCGCCGGGACGCTGGGCGGATTTTTCTGGCATGCGTACGGATGGTACGGGATTACCGGGTTTATCAGTCTGATGCTGATTGTTGGCGTGGGTGTTGGGTTCCGGTTGATGCGGCTTTCTGAGGCAAAAGCCGCTTAATGCCATTTTTTGTGCAGCGGCCGCTGCAAAGGGGCGGTTTTTAAATTCACTTCGACTTCGACTTCAAAACCAAATTCAACACCTTGGGTTGCCACCCAAACTGGCTTTAAGGTCAACACCTTGGGTTGCCACCCAAACTGGCCCTAAGAGGCGCCTATCGCCGCGCCTCTTAGGAATCTCCGGCTCTTTTACTGCGCGCTCCGCTCGCTGGCTATGTTTCAGGTATCGCAGCGACAGGCTGGAAATCTTGCCGCTGCGCGGTTCCTTCTCTCGGTCTTCGAGCCATAGGTCTCGAAGCCGCTCCGTTCAGCAAGATTTCTGAATCGCCCGCACGATCTTAAATTCAAAAGCGGGATTGTTTTTCATCTTTTAAAAAGGTTGATTGGCGTGATCAAAAATGGCACCGAATGAACGGTTCGAGACCCAAGGCTCGAGCCGAGCGGAGCGAGACAACGTCACGAAGTGACGGCCCGAAGGGCGAGGCCGTAGGCCGAGTACACCTGAAATTCGGGGATCGCGCAGCGATGACATTTTGCGCCACTCACCAATGCGTCAGAACATGTCCGTCATACCCGCGACAGCGCGCAGTGAAAAAAGCGCGGAGTCCAGAGGCCCGCGCGTTACCGGGTCTCTGGTCGGTGTGGGCCGACGCCCACGGTGTTGACCTTGAACTTGAACTTGAACTTGAAGTTGAAGTCGAATTTGAAGTGGAATTTGAAGTGGAATTTGAAGTGGAATTTGAAGTGGATTTTAAAATCCGCCCCTTTGCCACGGCTCTGGCAAAAAAAGCTTTGTTACAACGCTGGGAAGGAAATGTTCCGTGATGTAGCACGGGAGGAATTGACGCACATCGGCGCAAATGATAATTGTTATCATGTAAATTCATACCGTCAGGCAGGTTGTAATGGCACCAAATACAAAGTCCGCAGCAGCAGCGTCCTGCTGCGTCGTCGGCGGCGGTCCCGCAGGATTAATGCTGGGATATCTTCTGGCACGTAAGGGAATTGACGTCACCGTGCTGGAAAAACACAGCGACTTTTTGCGTGATTTTCGTGGCGACACAATCCATCCTTCAACGCTCGACATCATCTGGCGGCTGGGGTTTCTTGATGAATTCCTCGCCCTGCCGCATCAGCGTGCAGAAAAGCTGTACGGCGAAATCAACGGCAAAGAAACCACGCTGGCAGATTTCAGCCATTTACCCACTCAGTGCAAATTCATCGCGTTTATGCCGCAGTGGGATTTCCTTAATTTCATCGCCAGCAAGGCCGCACAACTGCCGAACTTTCATCTGATCCACAACGCGCAGGTGCTGTCGTTGCGGGAAGATAAATGTCAGGTTTCCGGCGTTCTTGCAGAAGTGAACGGCGAAACGCAGCATTTCGACGCTGATTTAGTGGTGGGTTGTGATGGCCGTAATTCCATCGTGCGTGAACAGGCTGGGATGGAAATCCGCCGTTATGGTGCACCGCGTGACGTACTGTGGCTGAAAATCAACAAGCGCCCAGACGATCCGCAGTGGTCGATGGGGCATCGCGGCCCGAAGAAAAACTTCATCATGATCGACCGTGGCGATTACTGGCAGTGCGGTTATTCGATCCCGAAAGACAGCCTGGATGGACTCAAAGCACAAGGCATCGCACCTTTTCTCGACCTGCTGGCGGAAGTGTCACCGTTTGAGCGCCCGCGTTTAGCCGACGATATTCTCAGCTGGGACGACGTGCGCCTGCTGGTGATCCGCATTGACCGCCTGAAAGAGTGGGCAAAACCGGGGCTGCTGTGCATCGGCGACGCAGCCCATGCGATGTCACCGATTGGCGGCGTCGGGGTGAATCTGGCGATTCAGGATGCGGTGGCGACGGCGAATATCATCACCGAACCGCTGAAAGCCGGACGTCTTACGCTGCGGCATTTGAAGCGCATCCAGCGCCGCCGGACGTTCCCGACATGGGCGACGCAGGCGTTACAGATTTTGATCAGTAAAGCAGGACAGAAACAAAGGAAGCGTGCCCCTTCACGGCTGGAAATGTGGTTGCGCGGGCGGAAATTTATACCATTCCTGTTTGGACGCCTCATCGGAGTCGGGTTTTATCGGGAAATCCCGAAGCTTTGATTTTGGGTTAGCCATCCGAACTGGCCTTAAGGTCTAGGTCTAGGTCAACACCTTGGGTTGCCACCCAAACGGGCCCTAAGAGGTGCCTATCGCCGCGCCTCTTAGGAATCTCCGGCTCTTTCACTGCGCGCTCGGCTCGCTGGCTATGTTTCAGGTATCGCAGCGACAGGCTGGAAATCTTGCCGCTGCGCGGTTCCTTCATTTCGGGATTGCAGCCTTGGGTCTGCAACCTCTCATTCAGCAAGCTTTCTGAATCGCCCGCACGATCTTAAATTCAAAAGCGGGATTGTTTTTCATCTTTTAAAAAGGTTGATTGGCGTGCTCAAAAATGGCACCGAATGAACGGTTCGAGACCTTAGGCTCGAAGCCTGAAATTCGGGGATCGCGCAGCGATGACATTTTGCGCCACTCACCAATGCGCCGGAACATGTCCGTCGTATCTGCGACAGCGCGCAGTGAAAAAAGCGCGGAGTCCAGAGGCCCGCGCGTTACCGGGTCTCTGGTCGGTGTGGGCCGACGCCCACGGTGTTGAACTTGAAGTTGAAGTTGAAGTTGAAGTTGAAGATTGTTTTGTACGCCCCCGTGATCCCCATCAATCATCACAAATTTAAATATCCCCCGCCTTTCATCACCCATAATTGATGAGCGTCATTACGCCCTTACCGTTATTTCGGCAAAGTTCCCGCCTTTCACTTGGATCCACATTTAATCTCGGGGAATACAATCATGCTGGAATTACTGATCGGACTGGTGGTCGCCGTGTTTGTCGGGCGCTATATCATCAAAGGCTATTCACCCACCGGCGTCCTGATGGTCGGTGGTTTGTTGCTGCTGATTATCAGCGCAATCATGGGTCACAGTATCCTGCCGGAAGGCACTAAGAGTACCGGCTGGAACGCGACGGATATCGTCGAATACGTCAAAATTCTGCTGATGAGCCGTGGTGGCGATCTCGGCATGATGATCATGATGCTGTGCGGTTTCGCGGCCTATATGACCCATATCGGCGCCAATGATGTGGTCGTCAAACTGGCGTCGCGTCCGTTACAGATGATCAACTCGCCTTACATCCTGATGGTTGCGGCTTATATTCTGGCGTGCCTGATGTCTCTGGCAGTGTCTTCGGCGACCGGTCTGGGCGTGTTGCTGATGGCTACCCTGTTCCCGATTATGGTTAACGTCGGCATCAGTCGCGGTGCGGCGGCGGCGATTTGTGCTTCCCCTGCGGCAATTATTCTTTCTCCGACTTCAGGTGATGTCGTGCTGGCCGCGCAGGCCGCGAATATGCCTCTGGTGGATTTCGCCTTTAAAGTCACCCTGCCGATTTCCATAGCGGCCATTGTGGCAATGGCGATCGCGCACTTCTTCTGGCAACGCTATCTGGATAAACGCGATACCACCGCGCAGGTAGATGCCGTTGATTCCAATGCAGACGATGTGGTCGAAACGAATGCCCCCGCTTTTTACGCCATTCTGCCTTTCACGCCGATTATCGGTGTGCTGATTTTCGACGGTAAATGGGGCCCGAATCTGCATATCATCACTATTCTGGTCATTTGTATGTTGCTGACCGCCATTATAGAAACGCTGCGTAACCGTAACGGCAAAGCCGTCTTCGCCGGTCTGGACGTCGCTTATCGCGGCATGGCGGATGCGTTCGCCAACGTGGTGATGCTGCTGGTCGCAGCCGGCGTATTCGCACAAGGACTGAGCACCGTCGGATTCATCAGCAGCCTGATCGGACTGGCGCAAAACTTTGGTTCAGGCAGCATTGTGATGATGCTGGTTCTGGTGGTGATCACCGTGCTTGCCGCCATGACAACCGGTTCCGGTAATGCCTCGTTCTATGCCTTCGTCGAACTCATCCCGAAACTGGCGGCAAAAATGGGCATCAACCCGGAATACCTGGTCATCCCGATGTTGCAGGCGTCTAACCTCGGCCGCACTATTTCACCGGTTTCCGGCGTCGTGGTAGCCGTGGCCGGCATGGCAAAAATCTCGCCTTTCGAAGTGGTTAAACGTACCTCTGTTCCCGTACTGGTCGGTCTGATCGTGGTGATCGTCGCCACCGAAATTCTGGTGCCGGTGCATTAAACCTCCCCGATTTTAATACCTGAAACATTCAGGCTGTATCAAGGCGGCGACTGAGTAAGTCCCCGGGAGCATACAAAAGTATGTGACCGGGGCGAGTGAAGACAGCCAACGCAGAGACGGCGTGAAGGATTAAGGTATTGATCACATAAATACGATATGGGCTGACGCGAACTCAGGTTAAGCTACTGCGCCTTGAAGGTCGGGGAACTCTCCCTGTGCTGATTTGATGGCGAAACCAGCGTGAGAAAAGCTTTTATGTCGAATAATCCGGGCTATAAACGTATTGGCGGGTGGTTACTGGCCCCGATGGCGTATCTGATTGTGACGCTGCTGAGCGTCGTATTAATGCTGTTTCTGTTTTCAATGGCATTATTTGTGCCGGAATCGCGTGAATACTTATTCACCAACTCGCAGGCATTTACCCTGCAATGGTATTTCTCCGTGGTGACCACGCTGGCGATGGGGGCATTTACCGTCGCGGTATTGTGGCAATTCTGTAAGCGCGCAAGAGCCTTACCGAAAATGTATATTATCTGGTTATTATGTACGGTGCTTCTGGCGGTAAAAGCCTTTGCATTCTCGCCAGTTACTGATGATTTGGCCGTGCGTAACTTATTGTTACCTTTATTGGCTGCCGCCGTCTTTGTGCCTTATTTTAAGCGCTCATTGCGGGTAAAAGAAACCTTCACGGAATAACCCTGAGGTTTTTAATGTTTATTATGTCCGGGCAATTGTCATGACCTCTTATTTATTACTTTTTGTCGGCACTGTGCTGGTAAATAACTTCGTACTGGTTAAGTTTCTTGGCCTGTGCCCGTTTATGGGCGTTTCCAAGAAACTGGAATCCGCTATTGGTATGGGGCTGGCGACCACGTTCGTCATCACCCTGTCGAATATCTGCTCGTGGATCGTCAACACTTTCATACTGATGCCGCTGGGACTGGTGTATCTGCGCACCATGGCCTTTATTCTGGTGATCGCAGTTGTGGTGCAGTTCACCGAAATGGTAGTGCGTAAAACCAGTCCGTCACTGTATCGTCTGCTGGGTATCTTCCTGCCGCTGATTACCACCAACTGCGCCGTGCTCGGCGTGGCGCTGCTGAACATCAACCAGCAGTTCAACTTTATGCAGTCCGCGCTGTATGGATTTGCCGCATCGCTCGGTTTCTCGCTGGTGATGGTGCTGTTCGCCGCCATTCGTGAACGTCTGGTAGTGGCTGACGTCCCTGCTCCGTTCAAAGGTTCTTCGATTGCGCTGGTCACGGCTGGCCTGATGTCATTAGCCTTTATGGGCTTCACAGGTCTGGTGAAATTCTGATGTTTGAATTATGGGAAGCGATTGGCGCGCTGACCGCTCTGGCGCTGGTTTTTGGCCTGCTGCTGGGCTACGCCTCACGTCGTTTTGCGGTCGAAGGCAATCCGGTTGTCGATCAGATCGACGATATTCTGCCGCAAAGCCAGTGCGCGCAATGCGGCTATCCCGGCTGTAAGCCTTACGCTGAAGCGGTTGCCAATGGCGATAACATCAACAAATGCGTGCCTGGCGGCGAAGCGGTAATGCTCAAACTGGCGACCCTGCTTAACGTCGAACCCCAGCCAATGGGCGAAGATGCCGCTGCGGCGGTACCAGTACGCAAAGTCGCCTACATCGACGAGAGCAACTGTATCGGCTGCACCAAGTGCATTCAGGCTTGTCCGGTTGATGCCATAGTCGGTGCCACCCGCGCCGTGCATACCGTGATTACCGATTTATGCACCGGCTGTGACCTGTGCGTCGCACCGTGCCCGACGGACTGCATCGAAATGCTGCCAATAAAAACCACCACCGCAAACTGGAAATGGGATTTACAGTCCATTCCGGTTCAGGTCATCCATGCGGAGTAACATGTTTAATCTGTTTGCCGCGCTCAAAAAAGACAAAGTCTGGGACTTCGATGGCGGTATTCATCCGCCGGAAATGAAGACTCAGTCGAGCCACGTTCCGCTGCGCAACGTGCCGCTGCCTGAGCGCTTTATCATTCCTCTTCAGCAACACCTTGGCCCTGAAGGCGAGCTGTGCGTGAAAGCTGGCGACCGCGTATTAAAAGGTCAGCCGCTGACCACAGGTCGTGGCCGCACCGTGCCGGTTCATGCGCCGACATCCGGCGTGATCACCGCCATCGAGCCGCATATCACCGCACACCCTTCCGGCCTGAAAGAACTGTGTGTGCTGATTGAAGCCGACGGCCAGGACACCTGGTGCGAGCGTGAATTCATTGCCGATTATCGCCGGCTTTCTGCTGACGAACTGAATCAGCGCATCAGTCAGGCCGGTATCGCCGGACTGGGCGGCGCAGGTTTCCCGACCGCCAGCAAACTGGCAGGCGGCCTGACGTCTACCCGCACGCTGATTCTCAATGCTGCCGAATGTGAGCCGTACATCACCGCCGATGACCGGCTGATGCAGGAGCACGCAGCGGAAATCCTCGAAGGGACGCGTATTCTGTGCCACATGCTGCAACCGGAACGCGTGCTGATCGGTATCGAAGACAACAAACCGGAAGCCATTACCGCCTTTAAACTCGCCATTAAAGCCGAACAGGCCGAAGGTGTGCGCATTGAACTGCGGGTAATCCCGACCAAATACCCTTCCGGTGGTGCCAAACAGCTGACCAAAATCCTGACCGGCCTTGAAGTGCCGAAAGGCCATCACTCGTCGTCCATAGGCGTGCTGATGCAAAACGTCGGCACCGTATTTGCTATCAAACGCGCGATTATCGACGGCGAACCACTGATCGAACGTGTGGTGACGCTGACCGGCGAAGCGATGGCAAAACCGGGCAACGTCTGGGCGCGCCTGGGCACACCGATTGAACATCTGATGCGTGAAGGCGCATTGCAGCCGCAGGGCGACAAAAAGATGGTGATTATGGGCGGCCCGCTGATGGGTTTCACCCTGCCATCGCTCAATGTCCCCGTGGTCAAAATTTCCAACTGCCTGCTGGCACCGTCTCAGTCCGAACTGGGTGAGCCTGAGCCGGAAGAAGCCTGTATCCGTTGCAGCCTTTGCGCCGAATCCTGTCCGGCTGGTTTACTGCCGCAACAGCTTTACTGGTTCAGCAAAGGCGAAGAACACGAGAAAGCGCGTAAGCATAATCTCTTCGACTGTATCGAATGCGGTGCCTGTGCGTACGTCTGCCCGAGCAATATTCCGCTGGTGCAGTATTACCGTCAGGAAAAGGCCGAAATCCGCGCCATCGATGCAGAGACAGCCCGCGCCACCGAAGCCAAGGCACGCTTTGAAGCCAAACAGGCGCGCATGGAACGCGAGAAGTTAGCGCGTGAAGAGAAACACCAGAAAGCGGCAGTGAAACTGGACGAAGCACCGGCAACAGAAGCGCCATCGGCTGAAACAGCGGCAGAGCAGCCTGCCGAAGCCGATCCGCGTAAAGCGGCGCTTGCTGCGGCTATTGCTCGTGCGAAAGCGAAAAAAGCCGCCGCTGAGCAGGAAATCCCGGTGGCTTCTGAGCCGGTGCCTGAGACTCCGCCTTCTGCGGAAGACGATCGCAAAGCCGCCGTGGCTGCGGCTATCGCCCGTGTTAAAGCGAAGAAAGCCGGAAACAGCGGCGTTGTGGTCGAAGCGAAAGAAAGCGAACTGGCCGTTGCCCCGCAGGCTCCGGCCGAGGATGACCGCAAAGCCGCTGTCGCCGCGGCCATTGCCCGTGTGAAAGCCAAAAAGGCCGCTGCGGCACAACCTGCAAATGCCGAAGAAAACGTGACAGCGTCACCTGCCGAGCCGTCCGCAGACGATAAACGCAAGGCCGCTGTCGCCGCGGCTATTGCCCGTGTTAAAGCCAAAAAAGCTGCTGCACTGAGTGAAGCGCAGGACGCTGAACCGGAAGAAAAAGAAATATCACAACAAGAAAGCGATCCACGCAAAGCCGCTGTGGCTGCTGCGATCGCACGAGTTAAGGCCCGTAAAGCCGCTCAGACAATGTCGAACGAGGAATAAATGGCCTTCAGGATCGCAAGTTCACCTTTTACGCATAACCGCCAGAACACCAGCACCATCATGATGATGGTAATTCTGGCGTGTATTCCCGGCCTGATCGCTCAGGTCTGGTTTTTTGGCTACGGCACGCTGGTTCAGCTGACGCTGGCTATCGTGATTGCCCTGCTGGCGGAAGGCGCTGTATTGCAGCTGCGCAAACAGCCGGTGAAAAAACGACTGGGCGATAACAGCGCCCTGCTGACTGCGGTTTTGCTGGGCGTCAGCCTGCCGCCGCTGGGTCCGTGGTGGATGGTGGTTCTCGGCACGATTTTCGCCATCATCATTGCCAAACAGCTTTATGGCGGTCTGGGTCAGAATCCGTTTAACCCGGCAATGGTAGGTTACGTTGTTTTGCTGATTTCGTTCCCGGTGCAGATGACCACCTGGCTGCCGCCGGATGTTTTACAGCATCACCACGTCGGATTCACCGACACGCTGCTGACCATTTTCACCGGCCATAACAGTCAGGATCTGACCGCGTATCAGCTGAATATGAACGTTGATGGCGTGACGCAGGCGACACCGCTGGATGCGTTTAAAACCGGTCTGCGTTCCGGCCATACCGCCGATCAGATCCTCGGAACCCCCCTGTTCAGCGGCACACTGGCCGGTCTGGGCTGGCAGTGGATTAACCTCGGTTTTCTGGCCGGTGGCCTGTTCCTGATGTGGCGCAAAATCATCAGCTGGCATATTCCGGTTGCCATGCTGGGTATGCTGGCCTTCTGCGCGGGTATCGCGTGGGGTCTGGCGCCGGAAAGTTATTCCTCGCCGCTGGTCGGGCTGTTCTCCGGTGCGACCATGCTGGGCGCGTTCTTTATCGCGACCGACCCGGTTACGGCATCTACCACGCCGAAAGGCCGCCTGATTTTTGGTGCGCTGATTGGTTTGCTGGTATGGCTGATCCGCAGTTACGGCGGTTATCCGGATGGCATCGCCTTTGCAGTTTTACTGGCGAATATCACCGTGCCATTGATCGATCACTACACACAACCACGTGTTTACGGGCATCGCTGAGGAAGAATTATGTTAGCTACAATGCGACGCCACGGCCTGATCCTGGCTTTCTTTGGCGCACTGATGACCGGCATGACGGCGCTGGTCAATCTGATGACCAAGCCGACGATTGAACATCAGGCGCTGTTACAGCAAAAATCCCTGTTTGACCAGGTGATCCCGGCCAGTGTGTACGATAACGACATGCAGAATGAATGTTACAACGTCACCGATGAATCTCTCGGCACTGCCACCCCGCACCGCATGTATCTGGCGCGTAAAAACGGTCAGCCGGTGGCGGCTGTGGTAGAAACCACCGCGCCTGACGGCTATTCCGGTGCGATTCAGTTACTGGTTGCTGCTGATTTTCATGGCAAAGTCTACGGTTCCCGCGTGCTGGAACAGCATGAAACGCCGGGACTGGGTGACAAAATCGAAGTGCGCATTTCCGACTGGATCAAACATTTTGCCAATCAGACCATTAACGGTCCCACCGACGAACGCTGGGCGGTGAAGAAAGATGGCGGTATGTTTGATCAGTTCACGGGTGCGACGATCACGCCGCGCGCCGTTGTGCGTTCTGTAAAACGCACTGCATTATTTATCGGGACGGTACCGTCTCAGCTTTCCCACCTCACCCCTTGTGGAGCCCGTGATGAGTGAAGCCAAAAAGATAATCGTTCAGGGTCTGTGGACCAATAACTCCTCGCTGGTTCAGCTGCTGGGACTTTGTCCGCTGCTGGCCGTGACGTCCACCGCCACTAACGCCCTGGGCTTAGGTCTGGCGACCACGCTGGTGCTTACCTGTACCAACGCCATGATTTCCGCGTTTCGCAAGTGGATCCCGGATGAAATCCGCATCCCGATTTACGTGCTGATTATTGCCTCGGTGGTGAGTACCGTGCAGATGCTGATCAATGCGTATGCGTTCGGTCTGTATCAGGCGCTGGGGATCTTTATTCCGCTTATCGTCACCAACTGTATCGTGGTCGGACGCGCCGAAGCCTGCGCGGCCAGCAGCCCTGTCCATCTGGCTGCCCTCGACGGTGCCATGACGGGTCTGGGCGCGACCTGTGCGATGTTTGTGCTCGGTTCGATGCGTGAAATTCTCGGCAGCGGTGTGCTGTTCAACGGCGCAGATCTGCTGCTCGGCAGCTGGGCGAAAGTGCTGCGCGTGGAAGTGCTGCATCTGGACAACCCGTTCCTGTTGGCGATGTTACCGCCGGGCGCATTTATCGGCCTCGGCCTGCTGCTGGCCGCCAAATACCTGATTGATCAGCGCATGAAAGCGCGCAAAGCCGTGCAGCATGTCGCGGCTGAAGAAAGTCTGCCAAAGGGAAGTGTTCATGAATAAGGAAAAGCGCATCGAAATTCTCAGCCGTTTGCGGGATAACAATCCCCATCCGACGACCGAGCTGGTGTACACCACCCCGTTCGAGCTGCTGATTTCGGTTCTGCTTTCCGCGCAAGCCACGGATGTCAGCGTGAACAAGGCGACGGCAAAGTTATATCCGGTCGCCAACACCCCTGCATCCGTTCTGGCGCTTGGCGTGGACGGCGTAAAGGAATACATCAAGACCGTCGGCCTGTTTAATGCTAAAGCCGAAAACGTGATCAAAACCTGTCGTATCCTGCTGGAAAAGCACAACGGCGAAGTGCCGGAAGATCGCGCTGCTCTGGAAGCCCTGCCGGGCGTAGGCCGTAAAACCGCCAACGTGGTACTGAACACCGCTTTTGGCTGGCCGACCATCGCCGTCGATACGCACATTTTCCGCGTCTGCAACCGGACGAAGTTCGCGCCGGGGAAAACTGTCGATGACGTCGAAGATAAATTACTGAAAGTGGTGCCCGCCGAGTTCAAGCTCGACTGCCATCACTGGCTGATCCTGCATGGTCGCTACACCTGTATTGCGCGCAAGCCGCGGTGCGGGAGTTGTCTGATTGAAGATTTGTGTGAGAGTAAAGAGAAGGTTTATGCGGAGTGAAAGGGGTTCCCTTTGGATCCCTTTAAATGGCTTTAGAAGCTTTAAAAGCTTTAAAAGCTTTAAATAGAATTGAGTAAATTTCGGTTTCTCAATAACGGTTATCACACGGCCTTTCGTGCCGAAACCGACCAGAGGGGAAAGGCTTTTCCCCTCTGAACTCCCCTCGCTTTTTCAAACATGTGATCCGCGCGCTGGCTATGTTTCAGCAACCGCAGCAACAGGCTGGAAATCTTGCCGCTGCGCGGTTCCTTCGTTTCGGGATTGCAGCCTATGGTCTGCAACCTCTCATTCAGCAAGCTTTCTGAATCGCCCGCAGGATCTTAAATTCAAAAAACAAAATTTCTCTGTTTTAGAGAGTTCAATGGCGTGCTCAAAATCCAGCTGAACGGAGCGGCTTCGAGACCCGTGGCTCGAAGACCGAGAGAAGGTAGTGCGCAGCACCTGGATTTGCGCCACTCATCAATGCCGCAGAACATGTCCCTTGCGCCAGCGGAGCGCGCAGTGAAAAAGCGCGGAGTCCAGAGGCCCGCGCGTTACCGGGTCTCTGGTCGGTGTGGGCCGACGCCCACGACCTTGAAGTTGAAGTTGAAGTTGAAGTTGAAGTTGAAATTTAAGTTAAAAGCCGCCATTGCAGCGGCCTCTGCAATCAAATAAATGATTTCGCCTGCTTCAGTACCACATCACACGCTTTAGTTTTTACTTTCTCTTTCACCTGCGTCAGGCCGCTGCCGAGATTATTCAGATCCACACTCTGATCTTTACCGGTTTTCAGTAAACCGCCCAGCCCTTGCTGGTAATCCTGACTTTCAGCACCCGCTGCTGTCTCAATGCCAAGTTTATTAAGAAGCTGGTCTTTCACGTTTTCAGTGCTGGCTTTGGAAAGCACATTGTTCTTCACACAATACTGCAATACACCAGCGACGTTGTTCGCGCTGGTCGAGGTCAGTGCGCTGTCGCCGCCGCTGAGCAGGGAGGTCAGCGAAGAGGTGGTACCCGTTGAACCGGTTTTGCTGGTGCCATTCAGTCCGTCGCTGGCAGCCTGCTGCAGTTGTCCGAGAAGATTATTTGAGGCCTGTGCGCCTGCCGAAAGCAAAATACCCGCAGAGGCCATCGCCAGAACAACCGCTTTCAAAGTTTTCATGTCTTACTCCATCCATTTCACATAAGTATTGCGGCAAATCTTGGGCTTAAAGTTTGATGACATCAATAGGAATACCGGAGAGAACGTCTTTATTGCGCCATATTTGATGACTTGTTAAGCGCCTGCTGCGCCAGCCAGACACCCGCTGCCGTGAAGAAGTGCTGAGCCAGCGGCGTTGCCCTTCCCCCTTCGGCGACCACCAGCGCGGCGTGACGGCTCATCGGCGTGATATCCAGCGGACAACGCTTCAGCGCAGGATGCATTTCATCAATCAGATGCCCGCGCGGTACCAGCGCACAACCGATGCCAACAAACACGCCCTGCATCAGCTGGAAAATCGAGGTGCTTTCCAGCGTCGGATGCAATTCCAGCCCGGACTGGCGGAAGAAATTATCCAGATAACGACGGAAATAACGGCTCGGTTCAGACAGGCATAACGGCAATGCAACCGCCTGTTCAGCAGTCATCAGTTCAATGTCCTGCAACTGCGGGAAATGGTCCGGGTGATACACCACGTCAACACCGCCATCGTCGAGCGGCACCAGCTGGAAACGCAGCTCATTTAGCGTCGAGAACTCAAAGAAACCGATCCCCACATCTACCGAATGACTGCTCAGCGCTTCGATCAGCTGATCGGCGCTGACTTCCGAAACCCGGTAATCCAGCCCCGGATGCGCTTCGCTGACGGCTTTGATCAGTTGCGCCAGTGACACGCTGCATTGCGGCATGACGCCGATACGCAAGGTACCGCTCATACCCTGTTTCAGCGATTCGACTTCCAGTTTCAGCCCTTCATAGACGGCGACGATTTCGCGTGCCCAGCTGAGGACGCGCAGCCCTTCAGCGGTAAAACCTTCAAAGTTATTACCGCGATTGATCAGATTAAGGTCGAGTTCTTTTTCGAGGTTCTTGAGACGCATCGACAGCGTCGGCTGGCTGACAAAGCTGGCTTCCGCCGCCCTGCCAAAATGCCGTTCGCGCTCGAGGTTACAGAGATAGATAAGTTGTTTGATATCCAATTTAGTGTCTGATTCAGCCGGTAGTTTTGCCTGATTGAGTGTTGCCTATTATAAGCCAAAGTCATGGGTATGACGCAGCGGATTAAACCCGGCTAAAGCATCCTGACGCTGTTTGCGGGCACGGCGGGCCAGAGCATACGCCGGGTCGCCGTTGAAACCGTGGAATCCGCCCGGATAAATGCTGAATTCTGCCGGCACGCCAGCGCGGATTAACCGGCGGGCATACTCAATATTCTCATCCAGGAATAAATCAATCGAACCGACGCCAATCCAGGCCGCAGGCAATCCGCTGAGATCTTCCGCGCGGGCAGCGGCTGCATAATATGAAACATGCGGCAAACCCGCTTCATGCCCGAGATACGCGTGCCAGCCAAAACGGTTATCCTGACGCGTCCACGAAAACTCGCCGGTGACCGGATTGGGGTTGGGAGCGGTGACGGTACGGTCGTCGAGCATCGGGTACATCAGATTCTGAAACGCCAGCTTTGGGCCACCACGGTCGCGGGTCAGCAATGCCAGCGACGCTGCCAGACCGGCACCCGCGCTGTCGCCCATGACACCGATATGCGCAGAGTCGATGCCAAGTTCATCTGCCTGTGCGGTCATCCAGACCAGCGCGGCATAGCAGTCTTCCAGCGGGCCGGGGAAAGGTGTTTCCGGCGCAAGACGATAATCTACCGAGACAATCACGCAATCCTGCTGCGCCGCCGTCGGACGCGTCAGCGGCGTCGACTGTTCCGGACTGCCAAGTACATATCCCCCGCCGTGAATATGCAGGATGCCCATCCGCCCTTTGCGCTCATGTTGCGGCGAAATCACCAGCACACGCACCGCCGGTGCATCTTCGTCGCCTGAAATGTGATGTTGAGTCACCGTCACCGGCAGACCGTCATCCTGTGACAGACTTTCCAGAGCCGCGGCCTGACGCTGCTCACGCATGGCGGGCAAAGCGGAGGCTTCGAGCTCGCGCTCCGGCATATCCGCCAGCAACGGGCGCAGCTCGGGGTCTACAAGGTGGGCAGTATTCATCGCGGATCCTTATCAGAAATGATTTATCCCGTTATTTATAACGCCCTGCGCCGTTTTTAAAAAGTCTGAATCGTTATGGCTTATACCTGATTAGGTTCAGTATTTACAGTTGTCCAGAATATAAAAAAGGGGCCGAAGCCCCTTCCGTCATTTAGCAAAGTGCGATTACTTATTGCTTTGTTTGGTCGCAAAACCTTTGTTCAGTTTGCGCCAGTACACCAGCCAGGTGATCAGCGCACAGACCACGTAAAACACCAGGAAGACTTTCATCGCGCCAGCCGGTGAACCGGTCATTGCCAGTGAAGTACCGAACGCTTTAGGAATAAAGAACCCGCCAATCGCGCCGATTGAAGAGATAAAACCGAGCGCCGCAGCAGTATCCGTCACCGCTTCACGCAATGCTTCATCATCACTGGCACCGCGTGCTTTAGCCTGATCGGTAGTCAGTTTACGGAAGATCACCGCAATCATCTGGTAGGTGGAACCACTGCCCAGACCGGCCGTCAGGAACAGCACCATGAATACGGCGAAGAACGCCGGGAAGTTACCGCCCACGCCGCCAACCGGCAGGGTCAGGAACAGCAGGCCCGCGAAAATCGCCATCACAATGTAGTTCACCAGCGTCACGCGGATACCACCGAGACGGTCAGACAACATCCCACCCGCAGAACGCGCCAGCGCACCGAAGAACGGGCCGAAGAAAGCGAATTGCAGAATGTTAATGTCAGGGAACTGAGTTTTGGTCAGCATCGCAAAACCGGCGGAGAAGCCGATAAAAGAGCCGAACGTTGCCAGATACAACACACTCATGATCCACAGGTGGCCGCGTTTGAGTACCGGTAACTGCTGGCGGATTGACGCTTTGGATGACGCCAGATCATTCATGCCGAACCAGGCTGCAATCGTACCGATCAGCAGGAAAGGCACCCAGATCCACGCCGCATTTTGCAGCCACATGTCTGAACCGTTCGCCAGCGTTTGTTTGTCACTGAACGCCGCGAAAACGCCAAGGGAAATCACCAGCGGAGCAACCAGTTGCATCACGCTCACGCCCAGATTGCCCAGACCGCCGTTGATGCCCAGTGCGCCGCCCTGCTTCGCTTTCGGGAAGAAGAAGCTGATGTTGGACATGCTCGAGGCGAAGTTTGCGCCACCGAAGCCGCACAACAGCGCGATGATCAGGAAGACGTTGTAAGAGGTGCTGGTATCCTGCACCGCAAAGCCCAGCCATGCACATGGCAGGATCAGGAAAACGGTGCTGATTGCTGTCCAGCGACGACCGCCAAACAGCGGGATCATAAAGGAGTAAGGTACGCGCAGCAGTGCGCCGGAAACTGACGGGATCGCAGTCAGCATAAACAGCTGATCGGTGGTGAAGTTAAAACCGACTTTGTTCAGATTGACAGAAACCAGGCTGAACAGCATCCAGACACAGAAACCCAGCAGCAAACAGGGAACAGAAATCCACAAATTTCGGCTGGCCACTTTATGCCCGGTCTTTTCCCAAAATTCCGGATCTTCCGGACGCCAGTCCTGCAAAAGGCGGGACGGTTTTTCCGCCGGTGAAGCTGATGTATGTGACATGTTTACCTCGGGTGGCAACGCATTGTTGTTGTAATGATTAAGTTATGTCGCACACACTAGGTAGAGCCCCGCCTCCCGATGTTGATACAAATCAACGCAACAGCAGGTGGATCATGGCCTAAAATTGACCACAAATCCTTTATGAGTATTCGGCGAGCTTCCAATAAACTGCTATTATTCATAAAGTTGATAAAGAGTTCCCTGCCCTATTTTTACCGGCACGCCCCGCATGGAAATAAGGGAGTAATCATAAAGAGGTATAGGGAAACTCCCTGTGATCATAAAAAATGCCCACTCCGTACAGGACTGTGGCGATCCACACTTTTCACTATCCCGATAAATTCCAGGAATTCTATTCATGCTTAAACGTGTTCTGCCTTCTCTTTCGCTGGTCAGCCAGACAACATTACTGATGTTGCTGCTCGGCCTGCTGGGTATTGGCGGAATGAGTATGGCAGCGTGGATGGCGGGTAGTATCGAAGGCAATGCCCACGCGATTAATAAAGCCGGTTCGCTGCGCATGCAAAGCTACCGGTTGTTGTCCGAAGTGCCGCTCGACGGGAAAAACACCGCGTATATTCGCCAGATTGAAGCCGATCAGAACAGTGTCGATTTGCTGCAGGCGGTAGAGCGCGAAAACCTGCAACCGCAGTTCCAGGCGCTGCGCAATTACTGGCAAACAACGCTGCGGGATCAGATTCTGACCGCGAAGCATCCGCAAGACGTCTCGGCCAATATCGCGGTCTTTGTGGGTCAGCTTGATGTGCTGGTCGCCGAACTGGAACATAAAACTGAATACCACTTACAGCAGATTTCGCTTATCCAGCGCGGTCTGGTCACCGTAACGCTTCTGCTGCTGGCGCTGACCATCTGGTTTCTGCGCCGTCATTTGCTGGCCCCGTGGAGAAGTCTGCTCTCGCAGGCCAGTGCCATCACCGCCGGTGATTTCAGCCATCGTTATCAGCGTAAACGGGTTGCCAATGGGGATGCACATAATGAAATGGATATTCTCGGCGACTCGCTGAACAGCATGTCCCTGGCGCTGGCGGAGTTGGTCGATAATCTGGCGCAGCGCGTAGCGGAGAAAACCGCCGATTTACAGCAGAAAAATCAGATGCTGGATTATCTTTATCGCGTGAGCCGTCAGCTTCACACCAGCGAGCCGCTCGAAGCGCGGATGGAGCCGGTGCTGAAAGAATTGCAGTCGCTGACCCCGCTGAGTGGCGTACAACTGCGGCAATACGAAAATAACAGCGCCGAAGTGTTCAACGAATTCAGCAATGCTTCACCACGTCAGCCTGTCAGTCCGAAAGTCGGGGAACATGCAAATGACGGTGGCGAGTCTTTAAGCTGGAGTCTGCGTGATGAACGTGAAAATTACGGCGTGTTACTGGCGCAACTGCCGCCGGGCAAGAATCTGAATGATGCACATCAGCAACTGATAAGTACCCTGCTTGAGCAACTGACCAGCACGCTGATGCTGGCGCGTCAGGCCGAACATCAGCAACAGCTGATGCTGATGGAAGAGCGTTCGGCAATTGCCCGCGAGCTGCATGATTCTCTGGCGCAGTCGCTTTCCTGCCTGAAAATTCAGGTCGCCTGTCTGCAAATGCACGCCGCTGCTTTCAGCGAAGAAGATCAGAATGTGCTGCAACAAATGCGCGATGAACTGAGTACGGCTTATCGTCAGTTGCGTGAATTGCTGACCACGTTCCGCCTGACGCTCAATACTCCCGGCCTGCGGGCTGCGCTGCAACATACGGTCGATGAATTCTCACGCCGCATGGGACTGACGATAGATTTTGATTACCAGATCCCGCCGCGTTCCGTGCCGGCCAATCAGGGCATTCACCTGCTGCATATCGCCCGTGAAGCACTGAACAATGCCTATAAGCACGCTAACGCCACGCAGGTTTCGCTTTCACTGCATTGCATCGACGGTGAAATCACGCTGCGCATTTGCGATAACGGCGAAGGTATTTCACCGAATGTTGAACGACAAAATCATTATGGTCTGATCATCATGCAGGATCGCGCCAGCACCTTACACGGTAAATGTCGGGTTGCCCGACGCCCGGACGGCGGCACAGAAGTAACAGTCCGTTTTCGTCCGGAAGCCCTGCCCATTAATCCCCAGGAGCAAGTATGAACGACATGACCCCTTCCACTATTTTGCTGATTGACGATCATCCGATGCTGCGCAACGGCGTCAAACAGCTGATTGCGCTGGATACTAGCCTGAAGGTGATTGGCGAAGCCAGCAACGGCGAACAGGGAGTGGAACTGGCGAAACAGCTCGATCCCGACCTGATCTTGCTTGATCTGAACATGCCGGGCATGAACGGCCTTGATACGCTCGACAGTATGCGCCAGACCTCGCTTTCCGGCCGCATCGTGGTGTTCAGCGTGTCGAATCATGAAGATGACGTGGTGACGGCACTTAAACGCGGCGCAGACGGCTATTTACTCAAAGATATGGAACCGGAAGATTTGCTGACGGCGTTGCACAACGCCGCCGCCGGAAAAATGGTACTGAGTGAAGCCCTGACGCCAGTGCTGGCCGCCAGCCTGCGGGAAAGCCGTCCGAGCGGCGACCGCGATATCCAGTCTCTGACGCCGCGCGAGCGCGACATCATCAAACTGATCGCAGAAGGTTTGCCGAATAAGATGATCGCCCGCCGTCTGAATATCACCGAAAGCACGGTGAAAGTTCACGTCAAACATCTGCTGAAAAAAATGAAGCTAAAATCCCGCGTCGAAGCCGCAGTGTGGGTATTGCAGAGTAATGTGCTTTGACAGTCGTTAGCCTTTAAAACCCCCTCGCAACCTCCCCCTTCGCGCAGGGGGAGGAGCAAAAGCAATTCGCCTTTCTGCCTTAGCTAGAAATTCAGCCCCGCATCGTCGCCGTACTGCGGTTGTGCGGTCAGCGGCGGGGAGACATTGAGCGTAATCCAGTTCGATGTCACTTTCTGCGATTTACTGTCTTCAACCGTGACGGAAAGCCGGTAACTGTTGGTCGCGCCCGGCGAGTTATCCCACGGCGGCACAATCACACTCCAGCCATCAGGGTTACGGTTATTCGCCGGTGGTGTCAGGCTCAGTGCCTGCGTGTCACCCTGCCAGCTCAGCGCCACGATGGTATTCATCGCACGTAATTGCAGTTTGAGCGGCACTGTTTCGCCCGGCTGCAATGACCACGGCGGCGTGGCTAAAAACACCGATAACGTTTTGCGCTGCTTAAATTCCATCACCGGCATGTTATTGCGATCGACCATATCCATCCGGCTGCCGCGCAGCGATCGCGCTGCCGCCACATTCTGCGATGACAACTGCTGAGCCAGCGGCACGCCCAGCCGGTAGTTCAGCGTCAGTTTAACCAGATCCTGGTTATCGCCGTCCTGCCCCGCCTGATGCTCCGCCATCACCGTCACCAGCGGAACTGGCGTGTAATTGAGTCCGAACGACACCGCCGACGGATTGCTCTGGCGCGTTCCGTTACCAAATAAATCGACCCGATCACCAAAATACTGTTCGTAACTGAGCGACGCACCCAGCTGGCGATAAAACGGCAAATACCCTTTGGTGGAGATGTCATAACCGCGAGCCTGACGGCGCAACTGCGTCGACGTACTGCTGTCGGCTTTCCAGGAGGACAACGGCTGATAATAGTTGGTCGAGAATCGCAGATAGTCTGTCCAGGCTTCCGCACCCAGACTGCCCCGCGTCAGCTGACGGTCAAAATCATTATCGATAAACGCGTTGTAGCCCAGCATCCACGGGCCGGTATTGATGCGCTGTCCCAAACCGAAGTTACCGACCGTGGCGTCAGCCGCGCTTTGCAGACCGATCTGACTGTAGACCAGATTGTTTTCAGAATTGTATAACGGGCTGAAGAGCTGACCGGAGCTGCCATCAAGATTATGCCCGGTCACATCCAGCGTGGTACTGACCGTGCCCAGCGGCGAAAGCAAGCTGCTGGTTTCTTTCTGCACCAGTTTGGCGGCCTGAGTCAGCGCCAGCGTTTCGGCCTGTATGCGCAGCGGATCGTCGCTGTCAGTGGTGGTGGTTCCCAGTTCTTTCAGGGTGGTTGCCAGCTGTTTTTCAGTGGCACTCGGGCCGGTATCATTCTTAATGTACTGGCTGCCCAGATTCGGCAGAACATTAGTCTGCGGCGCAGTGCCGGTATTAAACGTTGAATGATTATCGCTGGCCGGCAGGAAACCGGTAAGTTTATAGCTGAGGCCGCCGTATTCGGCAGGGTCTGCCGTCAGCGCACTGGCGCTTACAGCATAAAGAGCAGTTCCCCCTGCGAGAATGGCAGGGACTGCGTAACGCTTCAATAAATCAGAAAAAAAATCTGTGACGTTTGTCATGCCTTACACATTTTGCAGGTAATATTTGATCTTACCTCACGAGCAGCATAATTCAACCTTCATGCCACAAAAGGTCACACACCCCTTCTCCTTAAGTGAAATCATTTGAATTCATTTCCTTGATGAATATATGGATGATTTGTCATCAGATCACAAAATCTCATCTAAAATTACATCGAAATAATCAATTCACACACATTTAATAACATTTTTAACACACTAACCATTTATCTTTACAGTCTGTTTTCATTTATCCTTAGCAGGTTAACGATTTCTGATGCCACCCGACTGCTTTAGCAGAGCGTATCTCAAATCAGAACGGCGTTTCTCCGTGGAAGTTTATCCGCCGGTAACAGGCAGGATCAGCGCCATTTATAGCCAGTTGTTGCAACACATAGCCCTTCTAAAAAACAGGGAACATAAATGAGCAAAAAAACATTGCCCGGTGTGACACGCCGGCAGATTCTCTCGTTCACGGCAGCCTCAGCGGTATTGGGCGCAGCCAAAGCCGCAAACGCAGTCACGCTCAAAGGTACGCCCGTGTGGAGCCCCTTCGATGCGAGTCCGCCACCGCAAATTGACATCGATGGCTGGGCGTTCTTCACCGACGCTGAAGCCGCCGCAATGGAAGCCATCGTTGACCGGCTGGTGCCTGCCGATAATCTGAGTGTGGGCGGCAAAGACGCCGGTTGCGCGGTGTTTATCGACCGCCAGCTGGCTGGTTTCTACGGCACCTACGCCCGCCTTTATATGGAAGGGCCTTTCCAGGAAGGCACGCCGGAGCAAGGCGATCAGTCTCCGCTGGTTCCCCAGCAACGCTACCGTCTTGGCCTGGCCGCACTGGATAAATATACCCAGTCTCAGCACCAGAAATTGTTCAAAGACCTGCCCGGTGACCAGCAGGACCAAATTCTGTCCGGTCTGGAAAACGGAAAAATAGCCCTCAATGGGATCGATTCCAAACTGTTCTTCGCCATTGCGCTGAAAAACACCATGGAAGGATTCTTTGCCGATCCGATTTATGGCGGTAACCGCAATATGGTGTCGTGGAAAATGCTGGGCTTCCCTGGCGCACGCTACGACTACCGCGAATATGTCGGCAAACATAACCAGAAACTCGATCTGGAACCGCTGAGTATTTCGGGCGGCGACGCATGGAAAATGAAAAGTTAAGGGCAGAACAACATTATGGCAAAGAAATTACCTAAAACTGATGTGGTGGTGATCGGGCTCGGCTGGGCCGGTTCAATCATCGCCAATGAATTATGCGATGAAGGCCTCAACGTAGTGGCGATTGAGCGTGGCCCGTGGCGCGATACCGCCCGTGATTTCAACGTGGCCACCGTCACCGATGAATTGCGCTACAACAGCCGTCAGGAACTGATGCTGCGCACCCGCCAGAACACCATCACTATCCGCAACAATCCGGCGCAAACTGCCCTGCCAATGCGCGAATGGGGTTCTTTCCACCCAGGTAACGGCACCGGCGGCGCAGGCAACCACTGGGCGGGGATCACCTTCCGTTTCCAGCCGGATGAATTCCGTCTTAAAAGCCATCTGACCGAACGTTACGGCGCTAACGCTATCCCGGAAGAACTGGTGTTGCAGGACTGGGGCACCGACTGGGATGAAATGGAACCGCATTACGCGTCTTTCGAACGCCTTGCCGGGGTTTCCGGGAAAGCCAGCAATGTGAAAGGCGAACATCATGATGGCGGTAACCCGTATGAAGGGATGCGCTCGATTGAGTATCCGACCCGTCCGATGGATCAGCCTTATGGCCCGACGCTGTTTGCTGAAGCCGCGCGCAACATGGGCTACAAAGCATTCCCCGTGCCCTCTTCGCTGATTTCCGAGCCTTATACCAACCCGCTCGGCGTGAAAATGGGGCCATGTACTTACTGCGGTTTCTGCACTAACTACGGCTGCGCAAACTACTCGAAAGCCAGCGCCATCACCACCGTGTTACCGGCGCTTATCCGCAAAGAGAATTTCGAAGCCCGCACCAACTGCGAAGTGATGCAGGTACTGACCGATTCCACCGGCAAACGCGCCACCGGCGTGGTTTACATCGATTCTTCCGGCGACGAGTGGGAACAGCCGGCAGATCTGGTGATTGTCAGCGCATTCACCTTTGAAAACGTGCGTCTGATGCTGCTTTCCGGTATCGGCAAACCGTACGATCCGGTGACGTTAAGCGGCACCACGGGTCGAAATTATGCTTATCAGACCGCCAACGGCGTGCAGCTGTTCTTTGATGACAAAAACTTCAACCCGTTCATCGGCGCAGGCGCGGTCGGTATGGGCATTGATGATTTTAACAATGACAACTTTGACCACAGCGGTCTGGGCTTCTTCGGCGGCGGCAGTATCCGCGTGACGCCAATCGGTGGCGCGCCAATCGGTTACCGCCCTGTTCCGCCGGGAACGCCGAAATGGGGCAGCGAGTGGAAAAAAGCCACGGTCGCTAACTACCTCAGTTCTATGTCGATCGGTTGTGAGGCCAGCAGTTACACCACTAAAACCAACTATCTGTCGCTCGATCCAAACTATAAGGATCGTTTAGGTCGTCCGCTGCTGCGTGTGACCTTCGACTTCCCGGAAAATGACCTGAAGATGGCCGCGTATTGCACCGGTAAAGTCGCTGAAATCGCCAAGGCAATGAACCCGCGCCAGCTGGTTGCTAACCCGATGAAAGGCCACTGGAACGGTACACCGTATCAGTCTTCACACGTGGTCGGCGGTTTTGTGATGGGCGCGGATCCTTCCACCAGTTCCGTCAACAAACACCTGCAAGTCTGGGATGTACCTAACCTGTTTGTGGTCGGCGCTTCCGCCTTCCCGCAAAACCCGGGTTACAACCCGACCGGCACCGTTGGCGCGCTGGCATTTAAAGCTGCCCATGCCATCCGTAACTTCTATCTGAAAAAACCGGGAGAGATGATCGCATGAAAAAGTTAACGTCATTCTCACTCGGATTACTGGCATTGAGCGTTTCCGGTCTGGCACATGCCGCGGGTGACGGCTCTTTCGATCAGGTAGAACGCGGGCGTTATCTGGCCACCGTGGGCGACTGCGCGGCCTGTCATACGGCCTCAACGCCGGATGCCAAACCTTTCGCCGGTGGCGTGCCGATTGAAACGCCGTTTGGCCGTCTGGTCGGCGCAAACATCACGCCGGATCCGGAAACAGGTATCGGTAAATGGAGCTTCGACGACTTCCAGCGCGCGATGTCCGAAGGCATCGGTCACGGCGGAAAACGTCTGTATGGTGCCATGCCGTTCACGGCGTACACCAAAGTCACCCGTGACGATAACGCCGCCATCTGGGCTTATCTGCAAACCCTGCAACCAGTGCATCACGAAGTCGAAACCAACCAGCTGCCGTTCCCGTTCAACGTCCGTACCAGTCTGATGGGCTGGAACTGGCTGAACTTCAACAAAGGCGAATTCAAACCGCAGATGGATAAGTCTGCTGAGTGGAATCGCGGCGCCTATATTGTTGAAGGCCTGGGACACTGCGGAACCTGCCACACGCCGAAAAATATGATTGGCGGCGATAAAGACAGCGAGTTCCTGCAGGGCGCCGTGGTGGAAAACTGGGTTGCTCCGGACATCACCACCAATAAACACACCGGTATCGGCAACTGGACGCAGGAAGATCTGATGCAGTATCTGAAGACCGGTTCTAACCGCTTCGATATGGCATCAGGCCCGATGGCTGAAGAAGTGACGAATTCTTCACAGCACTGGACGGATGCGGATCTCAAAGCCGTGGCGGTTTATCTGAAAGACAGCGGACACGACAGCGGGAATAAAGCCCCTGCGCCGGTGAAAGCGGAAGATAACGCCATGATGGCCGGGAAGCACATCTATGCTGACCGTTGTTCTGCGTGCCATACACCGGACGGCAAAGGTCAGGATGGACTGTTCCCGCGTCTGGCTGATTCCGCGCTGATCAATCAGACCAATGCCACATCGCTTATCCGCGTAGTGCTGACGGGCAGCCGTCCGGTCGCAACGGACAGCAAACCAACGGCGCCGTCTATGCCTTCGTTTGATGCCAACATGAGTGACGCCGATGTGGCGAACGTGCTGACGTATATCCGTAACAGCTGGGGAAATGCCGCTGCGCCGGTGTCAGCCTCAGACGTGAAAGACCTGCGTGCAGAACTGAAGAAATAAGCAGGAAACTGCGCATTCAGCGTGATCTGAAAATGAGAAAGGCCGCGCAAGCGGCCTTTCTTTTTACAAGCATCACGGATAAATCAGTGCCTGGAAGGCATCTGCATAATCTGTACTAACAGATGATCGTTATTTTGACTTAATTGCACCAGATGTTTGCATTCCACTTTAATCGCAGTGAGCTGTTCTTCGGTCAGTGAGTACGGCAGGTTAATATCAATGCTGTACATATTTTGCTGCTCTGCCAGTTCAATCAGCCGGACGATATTGGTTTCATCGCTGACCTGCGTGGACACCACCTGTAAAGCCAGTGCGCGTAAGGCTTCCTGCCGGGAATTTTCTTTTTTAGAGCGGGATTTCAGTACCATGCCGAAGAACGGCATCACACCGTAAATCGCGTCAACAAAGCTCCATTTCTTTTTGCAGGATGCGGACAAATACTCCATATAGTCAAAGGTCGCTTTTTGACTGCGCGCATCAGGTACCAGGCGGTTTTCATTCATCCCCTATTCCTCTTCCTGGTCAGGGTCAATCAATTAGGTAAATCAATCTGTAACGATGAAGATATTCACCTATATAATGGCATAATTCACCGATACTTTGCCAGTCGGTTCGGGTGCTTAAGTTTGAGCAATTATTGCCTGATCAGACAAAATTTATCATTTCAGAATTTATCGAAAGTATTTCGCGTATATGGAATTTACGCCGCAAAACTGACATGTTCTATTACGCTCGCAGGATGGCGTCGCCAGCCGGGTCACGCTATCCTACTCACCGGATTTCTTAAAGCAGCAAGCCAATGAATAAAATCGTTTTTGTAGAAGATGATGTAGAAGTCGGCAACCTGATCGCCGCCTATCTGGGTAAACACGATATCGATGTTCTGGTTGAGCCGCGTGGCGATACAGCGCAGGCACGCATTGAGAAAGAAAAACCCGATCTTGTCCTGCTGGACATCATGCTTCCCGGCAAAGACGGCATGACGTTGTGCCGCGATTTACGGCCGATATTTCCGGGGCCCATCGTATTGCTGACCTCGCTCGACAGCGACATGAACCACATCTTATCGCTGGAAATGGGCGCGAACGATTACATCCTGAAAACGACGCCACCGGCAGTGCTTCTGGCGCGTTTGCGCCTGCATTTACGCCAGAGTCCGGCGCAGACCCTGCAGAGTGAACAGCCGGTTCAGGCGCTGACAAGCGGCAATGCCCTGCACTTTGGCCAGTTATGTATCGATCCGGTGAACCGTGAAGTCACGCTGGTGGATGAAACTATTGTGCTTTCCACTTCCGACTTTGATTTGCTTTGGGAACTGGCGACCCACGCAGGCCGCATTATGGATCGCGAAGCTTTGCTGAAAAACCTGCGTGGCGTCAGCTATGACGGGCTGGATCGCAGTATCGATGTGGCGATTTCCCGCCTGCGTCGCAAGTTATATGACAACACCCTTGAGCCCTTCCGCATTAAAACCGTGCGTAACAAAGGCTATCTGTTTGCCCCTAACGCCTGGGAGTCGCTGCAGGAATGAAAAAGCTTTTCATCCAGTTCTTTTTGTTACTGCTGGTCTGCTTTATGGTCATGGCGATGCTGGTCGGGCTGGTCTATAAAGTGACCGCGGAGAAAACCGGCCGGCAGTCCATGAACGACCTGATGAAAAGTTCGCTCTATTTAATGCGCAGTGAGCTGAGGGAAATCCCGATCAAAGACTGGAATAAGACCATCAATACGCTGGATCTGAATCTGTCTTTCAAACTGCACATTGAACCTCTTGGTAAACGCAAACTCAGCCCGCTGCTCGATCAGCGCCTGAAAGACGGCGAAATTGTCGCGCTCGATGATGAATATACGTTTATCCAGCGGGTGCCGCGCAGCCATTACGTGCTGGTAGTCGGTCCGATCCCTTATCTGTTTTACATGCACGAAATGCGCGTGCTTGATTTCGTTCTGCTGATGTTCATCGGCCTGTCGCTCGCTTTACCCGTTTTCCTGTGGATGCGCCCTCACTGGCAGGATTTGCTGCGTCTGGAAAACTCGGCGCTGCGCCTGGGTAACGGGCATCTTGACGAACGCATTGATTTTGATTCGACCTCCAGCCTGAACCGTCTGGGTGTGGCATTTAATCAGATGGCGGACAATATCAGCACGCTGGTGGCCAGTAAAAAGCTGCTGATCGACGGCATTGCGCATGAGCTTCGTACACCGCTGGTTCGCCTGCGTTACCGGCTGGCGATCAGCGAAAATTTACCCGAGGCGGAGCAAAACGCCATCAACCGGGATATCGGGCAGCTTGAAGCGCTGATCGATGAACTGCTGACGTATGCGCGCCTTGACCGGCCGCAGGTGACGCTGAATCTTGAAAAAGTGAATCTGGCAGAATGGCTGGAAGACAAAGTCGATGATTTCCGCATGATCACCGAGCGCACGATCCTTTATGACGCGCCGCAAAACAGCGATTTCGGCGGCGTGGATTTACGCCTGATGGAGCGCGTGCTGGATAATCTGGTCAATAACGGGCTGCGTTATTCACAGGAAACCCTGCGCGTCAGCCTGTGGCTGGACGGTGAACTGGCCAGCCTGCAAGTCGAAGACGACGGGCCAGGCATTCCACAGGAAGAACGTCAGCGGATCTTCGAACCTTTCGTGCGTCTGGACCCAAGCCGCGATCGCGCTACCGGCGGCTGCGGGCTGGGGCTGGCTATCGTACATTCCATCGCCGTGGCCTATCAGGGACGCATCGCCGTTGACAGCAGCCCGCTGGGCGGTGCCAGTCTGCGTTTCAGCTGGCCGGTAAAACCGACATTTAATCTGGCTGTTGAGCAGCCTAATAACGAAAATCAGGAAGGGAGCCACAATGACCATCGCTTATAAAAAACTACACGACACCTTCGCCCGCCTCTCCCGCTTTGGCCACTTATCGGCAATTGCAGGCTGGGACGCCGCCGCCATGATGCCACCGGAAGGCGGACAAGCCCGTTCGGAAGCACTGGCCGAACTGAGCGTGCTGACGCATCAGATCCTCACCGCGAAACAGGTAGGTGAATGGCTGGAGCAGGCGGGCGGCGAACAGCTCAACGACGTGGAGCAGGCAAACCTGCGTGAGATGCGTCGTCATTATCAGCAAGCAGCCCTGCTGCCGGAAAGCCTGGTGCAGGCAAAATCACTGGCAGGTGCGCGTTGCGAGCAGGCATGGCGCATTCAGCGCAAAAGCAATGACTGGGAAGGTTTCGCTGATAACCTGAAAGAAGTGGTGAAACTGAGCCGTCAGGAAGCGCAGCTGCGTTCAGAAGCCGCGGGCATCAGCCGCTACGATGCCCTGCTCGATTTGTACGAACCGGGTATGACCTCGCAGAAACTCGACGTGCTGTTTGGCGATTTGAAAACCTGGTTGCCGGATTTGTTGCAGACCGTGGTCGAAAAGCAAAAATCTGAAACCCGCATCGCGCCGCAGGGTCCTTTTGACATCGAAAAACAGCGCCAGCTTGGGCTGAAAGTGATGGAACGTCTGGGCTTTAACTTTGGCTCCGGTCGTCTGGATGTCAGCGCGCACCCGTTCTGTGGCGGCGTGCCGCAGGATGTGCGTATCACCACGCGCTATAACGAAGATGAATTCCTCAGCGCCATGATGGGTGTGATCCATGAAACGGGTCATGCGCGTTATGAGCAGAATCTGCCGAAAGAATGGCTGGGGCAGCCGGTTTCTAACGCACGCTCAATGGGCGTGCATGAATCTCAAAGCCTGCTGTTTGAGATGCAATTAGGTTGCAGCGAGCCGTTCCTGAAGTCAGTTTACCCGCTGGTAATCGAGCAATTCGGCCATCGCGATGGGCTGGATGAAAGCAATTTTATGAAACTGAACCAGCGCGTTCAGCCTGGTTTCATCCGCGTTGATGCTGATGAACTGAGCTATCCGGCGCACGTGATTTTGCGTTATGAAATCGAAAAAGCACTGATGGAAGGTGACGTTGAAGTTGACGATATTCCGGCCTTGTGGAACAGCAAGATGAAGGAATATCTGGGCATCAATACCGTCGGGAATTACCGCGACGGTTGTATGCAGGATATTCACTGGACCGACGGCGGATTTGGTTATTTCCCGACGTATACGCTGGGTGCGATGTATGCCGCGCAATTGTTCCAGACGGCCAACAAAGCGATCCCAACGTTGCAGGACGATATCGTACGCGGCGACCTGACGGCGTTGTTCCAGTGGTTGCAGCAAAATATCTGGCAACACGGCAGCCGTTTCTCGACGGATCAGCTGATCAAAAATGCCACGGGCGAGACGCTGAATCCGGCGTTCTTCCGCACACATCTCGAAAATCGCTATCTGTAATTCAGCTGTAATCCAGCTGTAAAAAAACACCTCCTTTTCGCAAAGGAGGTGTTCTTCAACGACCTGCTACCTGACCCCTTTATCCCGCGACGTGATATTTCAGCCGGTATTCGCCAGAGCCAACCTCGGCGGTAAACCCTTCAGCATTACGGATAAATTTCACACCATCGGCTTCCAGTAAAGTTTCTGCGCCCGTCAGCACCAGAGTAGCGGAAGTATTTGCCGGAACATTCACGCAAAGACTGACGTCCTGACCACTGACATCCCAGCGGACGCCTATTGCGCCGTAAACCGACTGATAGCGCGTTTCCAGCCAGTTCAGGCCACCGCCGGTCAGCGGTTTGATGATGAAATGCTTGAATCCGGGCTGTTCCTCGTCCGCTTCAATCCCCGCCGCCACACGGTAAAGCCATTCGCCCACTGCGCCGTAAGCATAGTGATTGAAGGAATTCATGTCAGCGCTCCACATACTGCCGTCCGGTTTAATGCCATCCCAGTGTTCCCAGATGGTGGTGGCACCGGCTTTCACCTGATACAACCATGACGGAAAATCGTCTTTCAGCAGTAAATTCCACGCTTCTTTGACGCGGCCATTCTGGCTGAGTGCATGGCAGAAATACGGCGTGCCGACAAAACCGGTGACCAGATGACCGTCGTGTTCTTCGAGTAATTCAACCAGCGTATCAGTCGTTTTCTGGCGAAACGCCTCGGGTACCAGATTGAAATACAGCGCCAGAATGTGAGCGGTTTGCGTTCTTGCCGTCAGGCCCCCGGACGGTGTGAAGAATTCCTCCTGAAAACGCGCGACAATCGCCTGATGCAGGGCATGGTAATGTTCATAGTCTGCGTTGCGTTTCAGCACTTTGGCGGTTTTAGCGAACAATTGCGTGGAGTAAGCGTAATACGCCGTGCAGGTCAGGTCGTTTGGCGTGGCACCGAAATAACTGCCCTCTTTTGCATCCAGCGCCACCCAGTCGCCGAACTGCAATTTGTAGCGCCAGATATGATTTTCGGCATGGTCAGTCATGAAATCAATCCAGCCTTTCATGCTGGCGTACTGGTTTTCCAGCACGTTGGTATCGCCATACATCAGGTACATCGTCCACGGATTGATCACCGCAGCATCCGCCCACGCCGATGCGGAATGGGTTCCGCCTTCCGACAGCAAACGGTCTTTGCCACAATAGCCGGTAAGGATATCCGGGATAACGTGCGGCACGCCGCCTTCCGGCGTCTGGTCATAACGAAGATCGGTCAGCCATTTGGCGAAGAAATTGCGGGTTTGCATCAGATAGCTCGCCGTGCGGCAAAAAATCTGTGCATCGCCCGTCCAGCCCAGCCTTTCGTCACGCTGCGGGCAGTCCGTCGGCACATCAACAAAGTTACCTTTCAGGCCCCACAAAATGTTGTGATGCAACTGATTCAATTCAGGATTTGAGCAGGCGAAATAGCCGGTCTGTTCCATTGCGGAATGCAAAACAATCGCAGTGAAATTATTCAGATCCAGCGGTGCCGGATACTCCTCTACTTTCACAAAACGGAATCCCTGCCAGGTGAAATGCGGATGCCAGGTTTCTTCGCCCTCACCTTTGAGAACATACTCAGTGCGCTGCGTGGCTGAACGCAGGTTATCAAGATACACATTGCCCTGCGCATCCAGCACTTCAAAGTGGCGGAGCACCACTTTATCGCCCGCGTTGCCCCGGACCGTAAACTCTACCCAACCGCTGAGATTCTGACCAAAATCCATGACGGTATCGCCCTGCGGCGTGGTGATAAGCCGTACCGGTTTGAGTTCTTCCATTTTTCTGACCGTGTTACTTCCCTGTGCGACCAGCGTGGATTTTTCATGCGTCACACGACTGACCGGGCGCCAGGCATTGTCAGAGAAACCTTTCGCGCACCAGCCGGGGATTTCCCGGCGCGCATCATAAATTTCGCCGTCATAGATTTCTGAAAAAAGAATGGCGGAGTCGTGGCATTTCCAGCTTTCATCACTGACCACAACCTCCTGAGAACCGTCTTTGTAATTGATGACCAGTTGCGAAATAAACGCAGTTTGCTCGCCGTAATAGTTACGATGACGGCTGAACCCCATATCGCCTTTGTACCAGCCTGCACCTGCAATGGCGCCAATGACGTTTTCACCCTTTTCCAGATGGCTGGTCAGATTATAGGTCTGATAAAGTAAGTGATTGTGATAACTCGTCCAGCCCGGCGTCAGGGCATCTTCTCCGACTTTCTGGCCATTAAGATGTAATTCATAAAGCCCCAGCGCGCTGACATGAATAAAGGCTGACTGAATATCTTCAGTACAGTTGAGGACAAACGATTTTCTCAGTAATGTGCCCGCGGACTGATCTTTATCAGCCGGTGTTTCAGCAGAAATAAAATCAGCCTGCCATTCGTGTGTATAAAGTACCCCGGATATCATCTCTGCGGGAGAACTCCAGTTACTGGTCTCGCCATAATTATCACGCACCTGCACACGAATAAAATAATGCTGGGACGAGGTAAGCATTAATTCCATTAACGGAACATTATTTGAACAATCACTTTCCTGCCATTCGCCGCGAAGCAGAACATTATCAAAACTCTGTTGATGGCTAATCTGGATCCGATACGCCGTTTGCCGGACGTTTCTGTTGTGGCTTTCAATCTCCCAACCCAATACAGGAAGTTCCTGCACGCCTGATAATGCGGATTCCTGATTCAGTGTAAGTCTGGTTACTGCGAGCATAATTCGTGACTCCTTTCGTAATTTCGGTGAAGATAGATAACTAAATTTGTTTAACAGCGGATGCCGGATATTCAGGCGTTGTTTCTTTTATGAGCACTCCGGCCTCACTGTTGAATTCGTTTCGTTGTTTTCCGCGGAAACAGATCCAGCCGATCAATAATCCGGAAGCCACTGTCGCGGATAACAGGGTATAAAGCACCTGCGGTTCGGCTTCCAGTAACAGCGGCGTAATAAAAGCCAGTACACCGCATAACAACCGGGAGATAGCGACGATAATACCTTGCGCCGTCGATCTCAGCATGGTTGGGAACGATTCCTGTGACCAGACTTTCATGATCCCTTCGAAAGCCAGTCCGCTGCCTATAGCAGTAAAGAATAGACAACAGAACCAGGAGGCAGGTGAGAAATTAAATAATACCGGCAGGAAGAATCCGCCCGCGAAACAAATAGCCCCCAGAATAAATGCGGGAATACGTTTCGGCGTATCAACAAAGCGCATAAACATGATCCCGGCCAACACTCCGACCGGCATGGTCAGCAGATTCCACAGCGAATTTTGTTCAACAGAAATACCCACCACGTTTACCGCGATATAGGTGCCAAACTGACCACCGGTATTCGCGGCAAGATTGGTGAAAGCGTAAAACAGACACAGCGCAATAAACGGCCACAAGTATTTCCCGTGGATGAGATCTTTAAATGAGGCTTTCTGAGCCCGCACCGTCACAATGCCTGCACGCCTTTCGTTTCTGGCGATCAGCCATAATGGGGATTCCGGGATGGTACAGCGCAACGCCAGCAAAACGACGGCCACGGCGCAGACATGCAGATACATAATCTGCGCACCGGGCCGCCCCCACCCGCCTACGACGGCAGAAATTGCCATCGTGCTGCCAATCCCTAAGAACCACAGTAGATTCGACAAGCCGATAATCTTGCCGCGGTTTTTGTCTGTTGCCGCTTCGGCAATTGTCGCCAGAGAAACGGGTAAATCTGCACCAGTGGCCAGCCCGACCAGCAATGTTCCCGCCAGCAGCAGCGCAAAAGTGTCGCCGAATGCCAGAAACAACGTGCCGATAATGATCATTATCATGGTGGCAATAAAGACTTTGCGTCTGCCGTAACAATCGCCCAGCCTTCCGCCCGTCAGTGCCCCCAGCGCAATGCTCAGCGTGAGTATTCCTGAAAGTATTCCTATCTGAACTACCGTGGTGCCGATCGTTTTCTGATAAATAACCAGAGCCGTTCCGTTTGAAACAATAGCAGCAGAATCAATATATGACGCCATGCCGGAAACCACCCCGACGTACCAGGGATTAGGTTGTTTAGTGGTTGACATAATAATGTCCTTCAGAGGTGTACGTGAATTAAATGATCCTTGAGAGGTCCTTTCTGTTTACTGTTATTATGGTTTGATATTATTACTTTGAACTATTGCTTTAAATTATTGCTTTAAATTAACAGAACAGGTTATTAACGCGTGGTTGAAATAACACTGTTACTGACTCTCATCCTTTCCTGAGAGGGTGTTCTTTGAAACTGTTTTTTGTACGCTTCCGTCAGGCGTGATGTGGTGGAAAATCCACACAGCGTGGCTATTTTCCCTATGCTTAAATCCGAGGTTCGCAATAACTCCTGCGTTTTTAATAAACGATAGCGCTGCTGGAACCTTTCCGGTGTAAAGCCGGTGATCTCCTTTATAAATCTGAACATGGTTCTTTTAGCGACACCACTTTCTTCGCACAAATAATCCCAGTTAATCGTGCAGGTATAATTTTCGCGCAGATGATTCAGCAGATGGCGCTTCCCTGATTCTGTCTCACTGGCACGACATTCTTTACGCATGGCACACTGGTAAAGCATCACTATCATCGATAATAAATAAGACTCTGCGGTCGCAAAGTAGGCGTTATCATATCGGGCATCACATTGCCGGGTGATTTTATCCGTCAGTTCAATCACTCTGGCCAATTCTTCATCCGTTAATCCTGTACGACGTCTCTTCATCGACCCGGTATATTCTTTGATCCCTGCCGTCAATTCAGCGATGTTATTGATAAAATGAAAAGGTCGTTCTTTATGTAGCAGAATATTGATTATTGACAACTTATTAGTAGATTCATAACAGTGAACATCGTGCGCGCTGACGATAAAAAAGTCGCCTTTATGAATAAACTCCACCTGATCGTTGATGATATGAAAGCCGCTGCCATTGCGGACAATAACCAGTTCATCAAATTCATGCACGTGTACATCTTCCATCGACTGTCGGTTCATATCGAATAAACTGAAAGCATGATGTTCTGAAAGAAAGAAATCACTGACCTTGAGTATTTTCATGCATTCACCGAGTTAATGATTAATATAATTCACTGTAACTTTACCGGGTCATTTAAATATTTCGTGTCGATAAAAAGATTAGACCGTAATAATTATGACAAGTCTATACGATGCACTGGCACTGTGGCGTAAGCGCCCGTGACATTTGTTTCATTTTTGTATCAGAAATCTCATTTCAGGATCAGCACGCATAAAAAAGCGCAGAAATATCTGCGCTTGATAAACGTGGTGCAACGGTTCTCTGTCCGTTATGTCTGATGCAACCGGTGCTTATGCCCTTTCATCAGGCTCAGCGACGCAGAAAAAGCGGCACCTTCATCCCCGGCCATAATGGCTTCGTAAATCCTCTTATGCTCATTCAGACACATGCCCCCTTCTTTTGAGGAATATTCAAAAAACCATTTGAATATAGTGGTCAGCACGTTGCCAAACGGCACATAAAAACAGTTACCGGAGGCAATAAAGATCATCCGGTGAAATTTGGTATCGATATCCACCCACTGCTCAGCATCAAAATTTTCAGCGACATGACACATCTGTCGGTAGATCCGCGAAAGTTCGATGCGCTGTTCTTTGCTGGCATTCACGGCGGCCAGCGCGGTAGCGTGCGGTTCAATGGCTTTGCGAAATTCCAGAAACTGGTGATAGATTTCTTCTGTCGCTTCCATGCCCTGCATCCATTCCAGCAACTGCGGATCCAGCATGTTCCACTGCGCGCGTTCTTTGACGCGGGTGCCGATTTTAGGCCGCGACTCCAGCAGCCCTTTGGAGGTCAGCAGTTTCAACGCCTCGCGCAGTGCGGTACGACTGACGCCAAACTGTTCGCCCAGCTCGATTTCACTTGGCAAAATGGCTCCCGACGCCAGTTCGCCCGACAGGATTTTACGTGCAATATCACGTGCGATATGGGTATTCAGGCCACGGGTCATGCCTGCGGCGGTTTCAAACTGCAACGTCATGCTCTTCCCTTTTTACTGTGCAGATTGCCGACATCATAGTTCAGGCGACGGCACGCTGCATGGGGCCGTTGCACTGAAACACCCAAACTGTGCGCTACGGCGCCATCTGACCGCCATTAACGTCTAATATCTGGCCGGTAATGTAACCGCTGCAGGCGTGCGAGGCGAAAAACAGGTAAGACGGTGCCAGTTCTTCCGCCGAACCGAAACGTCCCATCGCAATAGACCCGGCGATTTTCTCACGCACTTCTGCACTTTTATCCGCGTGAAACACAGTGTCGATAGTGCCCGGCGCGATAACATTGAAACGGATATTGTCTTTGGTGAATTCCTTCACCCAGTTACGGTGAACGTTGTGCAGCCAGGCTTTTGAGGCCGCGTACAGACTCGCTCCCGGCCCGCCGCCTTCACGTCCGGCAATGGAACCGGTGCTGATCACCGACGTGGTTTTACCGTTTTGCTTCGCCGCATGACGTAAATGCGGAATGGCGAATTTTGTGACCATCAGCGCCGAACGGGCATTCAAATCCATCACATGGTTATAAAAATCGTCGTCGATGTTTTCCAGCCCCTGACGCCCGCCAAGACCGCCGGCGTTATTAATCAGTACATCTATTCCGCCAAAACGTTCGACAAAGTTCGCCACCAGTGCTTCGCATTCGGCAGATTTCGTGACATCTGCGCCAAAGTACGCCACTTCGCCACCATTTTTAGCGATATCAGCCGCCAGTTTATCGAGGCTGGCATCATGACGATGGCCGTTAATCCCGACCTTTGCGCCCGCCGCCGCAAATGCCTGCGCCGCCGCCAGACCAATGCCTTTAGTTGAACCGGTAATCAAAACACGCTGACCTTTCAAATCGTTAAACATAATGACTCCTTTATGATTCAGGGATGTTCAGAGGTGAGACGGATTGCCACGCCACGCTGAACGCGTCTTCCGCTGCCGGTGCGGCACGGTTACTGATGCGAACGTTCAATGTGCGATTATTGGCAAAGTAAATATTCAGTTCAGTTTGCTCATCGTCATGGCTCACCACGATGATGCGTTCGGCCTTACTGCGCGCATTAACAGACGTTTCGGTGGCTTCGTCGAAAAAACCGTGGGTTTCAAATACGCTGGCAAAAATGGCATTCGTGCCGTGAGTACGCAGCAGTAATGCCGGTTCGCAGCGCAGGTTGAAATGTGGGTCGTTCGCACCGGTACGGGCGACAATCAGTTGGCCGCCTTCAGGGAAAGCGCTGACCAGCGTGCGGTAGCTGTCGCCGTCAAGCCAGCTGAACAGTGCCGAATCCCCCGCGGCGATTTCAGCGCGCCCGCCATCCCATAAGTGCTGATAACCGTGATCTTTGCCCAGGGGTTTCAGCTCGCCGGGCACCTCCAGGGTGACGTCTGTGCGGACAAACTGGCCGAGATGATGCAGACAATAATCGTAACCATGTGGCTGTGCGCTGGTCAGGCGGAAAACGTCCACCATCAGCGGTGATGAAAGTTCCGGCAGGCTGAGCATCAGCACCGTGCGTTGCTGGTCGACGCCCGGCGTGTAGTTTTTCAGCCGGGCGCTCATACCCTGTTTTTCCGGATTATCCGTCACGAAGAAATGCGGTTCGCCCCAGCGTTTTTCAGCCTCAAGGCTGTCACCGTGATTCTGGCTTTGCCCGTCCACCACCACGGTGTTGTGCGCGACAGTTTGCTTGCAGTAACTGTTATTTTCAGGGATGTATCGTCCGCCGAATTTCGGCTCGACGTTTACCCAGCGGCCAAAACCGTAATCACGCAGGAACTCACGTCCGCGGCTGAACAGGCTAAGATGCAGGCCGTCAAAGTGTCCGTGATTGAGTGCCGAATGCAGGCGCGGAATACTGCCGTGCTGGCCGTACCACATCAGCGCCATATCCTGATTTTCTGTGTTGCTCCGCAAAATACCGATGCCGCCCTGCGTCCCTTCGGGGCCATCACGTAGCTGGACGCTGCCCCACTTCACAGGCCGCGCGGGCGATTGCTGCAACGCATCGGATAATTCCAGCGCGGCGGCGCTGACCCAAACGGTGTGCTGTTGTTGGGCGACGGCAATCCACTGCGGATTGTGGCCGTAACGGGAGTAACAAACGCTGGCGGCGATTACCGCGCCATCATCACGGATGTTGATGGTTTTCGAGGAATCATTCAGCGCAGGCCAGGTTCCGTCGGGGAAAGCGGTCTGCATCAGGGCTTCACAGGTTTTCCTGATGATCTGCTCGCGGAACGTATAAATCTCCAGTTCCGGCTGGCGACGTTCGATGGCCTCACTCAGCAACAGCAGCGGGCGCAGCGCAAAACGGTGATAATACGGGCCTTCGATGTAATATCCGTCCGGGGAGAAAAGCTGTCTCAGCTGGGCAAAAAAACCGCCACTTTCACTGTTGCCTTGCAGTCCGTATAGCGCCTTTTCCACCAGCACTGAATCGCCCAGCACGTAACCGCTGATTGCCGCCGCCGCCACTGACCAGATGCCGTGGTTATGCACGATATCGAAATCTTTGGTATGCCGGTTCAGCGCGTCATCCGCCATCACCTGAAACAAGTTTGTTTCAATATTTTCCCTTTGAGTCTCGCTGAGCGCCGGGATCAGGCAGTGATAGCCTTCGACGGCGTACAGCCAGAACATGTTTTCATTCAGCGTCTGATGGAATAAACGGCCTGGCGAATTACTGTCTTTGCTGATGGCACTGCCCAGCGACGGATAAATCGCGGCATAACCGTTCAGCAGCGCCAGCGCATAATCCAGGTAACGCGGCTCACCGGTGATCAGATATAAACGCCCGGCCAGATTGATCCCCAGGTAGTTTTGTTTGTGCTGCGTATGCTCCGGCCCGCCCGCTTCGCCGTGACCGGGAATATTCAGCGGTTGCGCGAGCATTTGTTCCAGCGTGACGATGTGCGCCCGCAGCGCCGCGCCCAAAGGGGAATCCGCGTTAATCTGTTCACGCAGTTTCTCCGCTTCACTGACGCTTATCAGCAACGGCTGCCAGTCATTCATTTTTTATCCTCCGCCACCTGTGGAGCGACGTATCCCTTCGCAAAGGAAGGCAGTGAAAGCAACCACGTTTCTCTTTCAGCTTCCATGACTGCGCCGCGGGTAACGTCTTCGTGATAGCCGCCGGAAGCCGGTTTCACCGCTCGCGGCAGAGTGAATGTTGCGCTGCGAATTTGCTGCTCGTAGCGTTTCTCACCGGTGGCATTATCCGCCCAGGAAAGTAACGGCACCGGACGCACGCGGATCTGATCAAGTGATTTGTACGGCCACGGCAGCGCCGGATCGGTAAAGCGCGCCATGAAATCCAGCGATTTGAGCACACTGCCCCCCTGCAACGTGCGGTAATGCCACAGGTCGATACCATTTTTCTGCGCCAGCACCGCCATCATGCTGATCGCCTGCAAATTGAAATAGCTGTAATGAAACGATCGCGTCCGCGCCAGTTCAGCGGGCTGCGTGCCATCGGGTTTCAGCTGCACATCCAGCTTACTTTTCATCAGCTTCACCATATCGCCAATCACCGCTTTATCGCCCAGATACCACGCAATACCGGAAACCTGCGTCACATACCAGTTGCCGTGATTGTTCTCCGTGCGTCCTTCCTTTTTGGCGATTTTGCTGCCCTGCAACCACGTCAGATAATCCTGCATCCACGCGCGCATTTGCTGTTCGTCGTTGTCGGTCCACGCCGGATTACCCCGTAACAGAACCAGAGAATCCACAATCCGGGTCGAGAAATAGCGTCCATCCAGCACTCCGGCGTTGCGCCCGGGCGAGATACCCGGCACGCCCTGCGCGTAATTCAGATTCGGGTTCATTCGCGTTTGTGGGGTGATAAACCAGGTGCGCAGCAGGCTGGCAGCTTTATCCGCGTATTTCTGTTCGCCGGAGAAATACCAGGCCAGCGTCAGGTTCTGCACCCGTGCGGTGAAATCAGCCAGCCGCACGCCATCACTCTGATCATTTTTGCTTGCGGGATTCACATGACCGTCTTTACGGATCCACGGCAGGCCATCGGGTTTGCTGTCATCCGGCCACCAGTACGCGCTCAGGCTGAGATAATCATGTTTCGAACCGCCCGGCGGCGTCATACCTTTATCGGTCACACTCAGTTCAGGCTTTTTCAGCGCGGAATCCGCCGCCGCCAGCAGATGCTGATACGCGTCAGTGGTTTGTGGCGCGGCATTGTGGTCACGCAGTTGCTGGCGGACAACGGCCATCTGCGCCGGATTCAGAAATGCCGGTTCAGCGGCCAGTACGCCCGCAGAACCCGTTATCAGCGCCAGCAGCAGCGTTGCGCCGGTGGTCATGCTGTTCACCGTTCTTTTCACCTTTTTGCCCTGCATTAACTTCATGTTTTCTCCCGGCTCCGCGCCATTGTCCCGATGAGATCTCACGCTTTAGTCATACTAATAAAGCAATGAACTTTCAGTTTCGCCAGTCAGAATTGACTTAAAAACCCACATTAAGCCCGACAAGTGACCGAAATCACAATTTGATAACAAACTAAGCATTTCTTATTTGTCCGACTTTTAATTTCATTTCTCTCTTCTACGCTTGCTCAATACATAACCAAAAACACATAACCAAAAACATCTCACCCTACAAACGAGAGAGTCACGACAATGGATATCAACGTTCTGGTCATGATCGGTTACTTCGTCTTAATGATTGCCATCAGTTATGCGTTCAAAAAGATGGCCTCCGGCTCCTCCAGCCACTACTTTCGCGGCGGCGGGCGAATGCTCTGGTGGATGGTCGGCGCGACCGCCTTTATGATCCAGTTCAGCGCCTGGACATTCACCGGCGCGGCCGGACAGGCTTACCGCTACGGGTTCAACGTCGTCAGCGTGTTCGCCGGTAACGTGTTCGGCTATCTGGTCGCCTGGTGGTGGTTCGCCGCCCGCTTCCGTCAGTTACGGGTTGATACTGCCACAGAGGCGATTAACCATCGCTTCGGCAAAGGTAACGAACAATTTTTCACCTGGATGATTATCCCGCTGAGTATCCTCAGTGCGGGCGTGTGGCTGAACAGTCTGGCCGTGTTTGCCAGTGCAGTATTCCAGCATGACATTACGCTGACGTTATGGGTGACGGGCATCGTGGTGCTGGTGATTTCGCTGCTGAGCGGCGCGTGGGGCGTGGTGGCAAGTGACTTTGTGCAGACGCTGGTGGTGGCAATTATTTCCATCGCCTGCGCGGTGGTGGCGCTGTTTAAAGTCGGCGGCCCGGTGAAGCTGGTGACAGAATTCCCATCCGGGTTCTTTACCGGTCCGGATGTCGGCCCGCATTATATTTCACTGCTGGTAGCCTGCTTCCTGTTCTTCTTTATCAAGAACGTACAGAGCATCAATAACCTGCAAGATTCCTACCGTTTCCTGAATGCCAAAGACAGTTTTAATGCCAAAAAAGCGGCGCTGTTTGCGCTGGTACTGATGCTGGTGGGCACGATTATCTGGTTCATCCCGCCGTGGGCGGTGGCGATCCTTTATCCTGACGCGGCTACGGCACATCCGGAACTGGGCAAAAACGCCACCGATGCGGTGTATCTGATTTTCGCTGAACGCGCGATGCCAATGGGCACCGTCGGTCTGCTGATGGCTGGCTTGTTCGCCGCGACAATGTCATCGATGGACTGCGCGCTGAACCGCAACTCGGGGATTTTCGTGCGCAGCTTCTGGACGCCGATCATTAATCGTAACAGCGAGCGCAGCGATAAATACCAGCTGCGCGTGGGCCAGATTGCGTGCGTGGTGAATGGCGTGCTGGTCATTTTGGTGGCGCAATACATGCACACCATGCAGACCGTCAGCCTGTTCGACCTGATGATGAAAGTCGGCACACTGATGCAGGCACCGATTGTCGTGCCCCTGTTCCTCGGCGTGTTTATCCGTAAAACGCCTGACTGGGCGGCGTGGGTCACCGTGTTGTTTGGTTTATGCGTGTCTTACGTGGTCGCGAACTTGTTCACCGCGCCGGATGTCGCCCGTCTGCTGGGTATCACACTGACCAAACGCGAACTGCTGGACGTCGCCATCATGTGGAACATTTTTGCCCATCTGGTGTTTACCGGCGGCTTCTTCTGCCTGACGACGCTGTTTTATCGTGAGAACGCCTCGGCGAGAAATACCCAGCGTCAGCAGTTCTTTACCGATATGGAAACGCCGGTCTATGCCGACCATGAACAAGATGAGTTTGACCGGTTACAGCGCGATAAAATCGGCCGCATTTCGATGTACATGGGTGCGGGTCTACTGCTGATGGTGCTGGTGCCGAATCCGCTGTGGGGACGTATTTTATTCCTGTTGTGCGCCCTGTCCATTCTGCTTTTCGGCTGGATTTTACATCGCAGCGCAGAGAAAGGAATGAAAGCGGCACAGGCTGAAAAAGCATTGAAGAGGAATGTGGCGACGTCTCAGAGATAGCGCAAGTTACCCGCGATACCGGTCATAAAAAACCCGCTTTATCAGCGGGTTTTAATGTCAGACAAAAAAGAGAGCACCGGATTTACTTCGGAAGTTCTGTTACCTGTTTCACTTCAGTTTTGCTGATCTGCTGTTTCACACCGTTGGCATCGGTGTATTCCAGCAAGCCGGAATCGGCTTCTTTTGGTTTGCCGTCACTGATGATGGTTCGCGCATCATTCGTCTGGATGGCATAACTTGTGCGTGTACAGCCCGACAGCGCAGCGACACATAACACAGCTGCTAAGGGTAAAAGTAATGTCCTATTCATGATCTTCATGATCTTCTCCTTTCGTTATACGTTTCCGGATAAATCAGTTATCCAGTTCGCTCATGTTTTTAACCTGATCGCGATTAATCTGCTCGGTCTTGCCGGTTTCCGCATTGGTATAGGAGACCAGACCTGTATCGTCATCTACCTGAGGTTTCCCGTCCGTCACGATGGTTTTTCCGTCCGTCGTTTTAATAGCCTGATTCGATGCACAGCCTGCCACAAACAAAATTGAAACGGCGGCCAGCGATGCGGCGATTAGGTTATTCCTCTTCATACATTTCCTCCTGAAAGGGTTCTGACTTAACAATTAGCTTAGTAAGTATAGTCACTCTTTCGGGAGGCCTTGAAAAATAGGACAAACGGAAGTTTTTTGACTGTTTTATCAGCGACCTTTAAGGCGCTCGATGGCAAGTTGCAGCGCATCATTAGGCTCGCCAATGGCATCAACCGCCTCTTCCTGAGCGCGGCCCAGCCACAATGCCAGCCGCTCACGACTGATTTCCTGGCCGTTTTGCGCAAACATCAGACAGCACTCACCCACCATACGGCAGGCTTCCTCAAAGGCCATTTTTGAATTTTCCACCGCCACTCCCTTCAGCACCCAAAAAAAGACATACATTGTTTAACGGCAGAGTCAGGAAGAAGTTGCCCTTTTTTACCCAACCTTTACCATAATGCTTTCTGAGTTGTTGTTTACGGATGAGTACCAAACTCACTTCAGGCGACTGAGAACTGCCCCGATTCAGCTAAAAACCGCTTAAGAATATTCTGCATTAGTATCCATTATTCCTAAAAATACCTGTACAACTTTGTGCATCTTGTATAACTTTATAGTCACACAAGTAATCATTAACTACGCACACTTTAACAAGAGGATATGTCATGCGTCAGACCAAGCACGATGGATTGTCTCCGGAGGCCTCCCCTTCGTTATACGGTCAGGGCTTTTCTAAAGAGGAAACAATGGGACGCGTTGTGGTTGAAATTCTGGAAGCAGGCAAGAACCTTAATCGCAAGGCGTTGTGTTCAAAACTGTTGAATCGTGTTGAATCCGCTGGCAGCGAAGAAGAGGAAAAGCACTATATGAAGCTAATCCGTCTGGTTCTTGAGCGTGACTCATGATTTGTTGAGATTTAAGTAAAGATTGGCTTCATAGAATTTCGGTTTGACATATTATGCGGGCTTGATTAATTCATAGCCTACCAATACTTTATTCCCGATGTTGTAGTTCCTGGTGGTTTGAAGTAATAACTCTGAACCTGAAGCTAATCTGTCCAAGACCTTTGGTCAGCGTATATTCAGAGGCTGATAATATGTATAGAAGTAATGAAGAAAAGTTAACGGACAAGCTGATTGGTGAGGCAGTAATATCCTTACTTAAATCTAAAAGTCCAATTTCAATCGACAGACTCATTAAGCAGTTACAGTTTATGGCTGTAAATGCTGAGAACTTAACTCGAAAAAGCGCCCTGGAGCAGATCATAAATGAGATGCGCCACGATCAGGCTGATAAGCGTGCGCGTGTCAGTTATGAAGTACGGGACGTCGACAATGTACGACACTTTTTCAATACTGAAGGGCCGTCCGATGACCAGAAAAAACATTGATACATCAAACGAGTGTGCCGTGAGCCACAACGACTCGATGGTATCAAACTCATCTCAGTCGATGACAGACGCAGTCAATCAAACAGGGATTTTTCAACAATTTTCTAAAGTGAGCGAACTCTACTCCAGTGAAGCCGAAGTTCTGGGTGCCGCAATTCGTCTGATTCTGGCAAAGAAAGGTACGGTAACCCATAAAGCCATCATCATGCATCTGATCAATCAGCTTGAAACCACATCAGATGTTGTGCAACTGGATATTCTGCGCGGCGCACTGGAAATGGTCGTGGGCATGACGCCCGATGATGCCGGGTTCTGATCCCTGAACAAGGGTCTGCTCTATTATTCGCTTCGCGCTTAGTCTTAGTAGTCACAGACGGGCGCGGAATCTTTCAAATAACCGGTTCTGAAGAACAAAAGCGGGGAGTATCAAAATGCAAGATGTGTCTTATACTCATGTAACATTGGCTGATTATATTCTGGCAGAAGACCCTGAACTTCTGGTTGAAAACGAAACGGTCATCCGTCTTTATCAAAACTTAAAAAAACAAAAAGAAGTAGTTACTCATAAAGATATTATTCTTTGTCTGATTCAGAAGATTGAACAGGAAAGTGATGCAGGTAAGCAGGATGTCTACCTGGAAGCACTTGAATATGTTGTCTACCGCACACCTGATGATGATATTTTATAAATTAACAGCAACGTATTATGAAATGAGCCCGGCAAATATCATTTGCCGGGCTCATTCATTTATCACTTATGCGCTGATGACAAGTTCTCAGAGAGCCTGATTGCCCGACTGGTATTCATAGGTGACTTCCGGCCAGGTAATTACCGGCGTGCCCTTCAGTCTTGGCTCAGCAAATAATTCGCCCTGGAAATTACACACTCCTGCCGCATCCAGCCACATCCACTCTTCTGGTTTTTCAACACCTGTTGCGATGACTGAGACTTCTAACGAAGAGCAGAATCTGATAATTGCCTGAACGACGGCCTGTTTAGGTCCGCTGGTATGAATGTCACAAATCATATTGCGATCAATCATAATTTTGTCTGGCTGGCATTGAGTCAGCAGCAACAATCCGGCGGAACCTGCCCCGAAATCGTCAATTGCCAGACGCATTCCTGAAGCTTTCAGCTGTTTCATCGCGGTAGAAAACTTGTCTTCACGGGTAATGACGCCGTTCTCGGTGATGGCCACCACAATCTGTTCAGGAACCAGGCCACTTGCTGTGATGTCATTAACCAGAGACTCCACAGCATCTGGCACCATCACCAGTGTCATAGGCAAAAGTTTGATAGAAAGCGTTTTGTCGCTGATCCCCATTTTCTGCGCCATGGCAAAAGCCAGCTTTTTGGATTTGAGATCTGCCTCGTAGATTGTTGTTCCGGACAGCCGGGAGTAATACTCCATCGCTGAACCGCCTTCCGGCCCGCGTATTGTCGCCTCATAAGAGATTATCTCGCGGCTGAGCGGATCGACTATCGGCTGGAATGCAAAATTGTAGTCCTGCATTTCAGGAAAGATAAATTCTACTTCTGGTTTCAGGGACTCATCAGCGATGAAAGACCAGGAATCCGCAGGAAGGATTTCGAGATAATTTTCCTTCTCACGTGCCTGCACAAAAGTACATAAAAATTGCAGCGCCCTGTCTTCATAAGTGAGCTGATATTTAGACGTTCCTTTATCAAGCACCGCCTGAAGCACCTCATCTTCGTGATGATGTCTGAGGTCAAAAAGCTCCATACCGACATTGCCGAAACGGCGTGACTGCGCATAGTCGCGCATCAGAACCACCACGTTGTGATGCCGCTGATCTTTACAAATCTCACTGTAAAGGGCATCCACTGCCTCTTCCGCCCCTTCCAGCAGCTGGAAGAAGTGCATCCCGTCAAAAAGCAGGATCCCGGTAATGCCTAAAAGTTCATTGTTTACTTTGGCTTGAGACACCATTTCGACCAGTGAATCAGACTGTACATGTTCACTAATGTGGCTGCGGTAAACGAGGGTTAAAAGCATCGGGCTGTTCCAAAAGGATCTGGTTAAGACCATCAGGGTAGCAGAAATTTTCTGTATGGAAATATCCGAACCGATCATTTTAGCTTATGTTTCAGGGTAAAATTGGCGGCAATGCCCTTTAAAGCTAGCAATGTTAAGGATGGGGAAGATTTGTAAATCTCACTTTATTTGACCGGCAAATATTTGGCCTTTCTTTTGCTGCTCCTTTTCGCAATCAGCTTAGACGAGGGACAGCTATAAAACGCGCTGACATTCGGCGGCGTAATCCGTATCATACGCGCCACAACGCCGTCCGGGCGGAAGACATGAGCAGCGGCAGACAGAAATGTAAAATGCTGAACTCGCGCTATGTCGGCCAGCCCCTTCTGGTGCCCCCTTTTTGAGTCAGAGTTATTATTAATGTCAGAAATTCAATCAGTTGATAAAAAAGCTCAGTACAATCTGAACAAATTACAGAAACGCCTGCGTCGTGACGTGGGGAAAGCGATCGCCGATTTCGGCATGATCGAAGAAGGCGATCGCATTATGGTGTGTCTTTCCGGCGGGAAGGACAGCTACACCATGCTGGAAATTTTGCGCAATCTGCAACAAAGCGCACCGGTGAACTTCTCACTTATCGCGGTTAATCTGGATCAGAAGCAGCCAGGCTTCCCGGCGCACATCCTGCCGGAGTATCTGGAAACTCTGGGCGTGGAATACAAAATTGTCACCGAAGACACCTATTCCATCGTTAAAGATAAAATTCCGGAAGGCAAAACCACCTGTTCTCTGTGCTCACGTCTGCGTCGCGGGATTTTGTACCGCACCGCCACCGAACTGGGCTGTACCAAAATTGCACTCGGCCATCACCGTGATGACATTCTGCAAACTCTGTTCCTCAATATGTTCTATGGCGGCAAGCTGAAAGGCATGCCACCAAAACTGATGAGTGATGACGGCAAGCACATCGTGATCCGCCCGCTGGCGTACTGCCGCGAGAAAGATATCGAGCGTTTCGCGATTGCGCGCGAGTACCCGATCATCCCATGTAACCTGTGCGGTTCGCAGCCAAACCTGCAACGTCAGGTTATCGGCGACATGCTCAAAGACTGGGATAAAAAATATCCGGGACGCATCGAAACCATGTTCAGCGCGATGCAAAACGTGGTGCCTTCCCATCTCAATGACATGAATCTTTTTGATTTCAAAGGAATTAAACACGGTGGTGAAGTGATTGACGGCGGGGATCTGGCCTTTGATCGCGAAGATATTCCGATGCAGCCTGTCGGCTGGCAGCCGGAGGACGATGAAACCGTTGCGCCGGTTGAGCGTCTGAATGTGTTAGAAATTAAATAATTTCCACGTCTGCGCTTTGCATCTCGTAAGCCCGCTTTTAAGCGGGCTTTTCTATTTTCAGGTTTTAAGACCAGAGCTTCAGGTTTTCAGGCCAGCGTGAAAGTGTCAGTCCAGTTGTAGTTGGTCATGACCAGTTTCACCGGCAAACTGAGTGAACCGAAGTTTTTATTCTGGTTTTGCAGGAAGAACTCCCGTAAAGACGACGGCAAATATTGCGCACCGTATCGCATCAGCGTGCTGTGCCAGAAGATTTGGGGGATCTCAGTATTCGGGAACCGCTCACGTATTTTACCCGCCCATTGCGTGCTGAGAAGGTGTTCCACCAGTGCCTGACGGACTCGCAAACTTTCCTCATCCGGAAATCCCGCCAGCAGCAACTGATCCGGCAATGCAATCAGTCGCAAGTCGCTGATACGCATAATATGTCCACGACAATACTGATTGAAAATCTCAGTCAGTTCGCCAGCATTTTCCGCATCTTCAGGGCGGTCGTACAGCGCCTGCGTTACAGCAAAGAAAGTAAAATGCATACCGTCCGGCGGTGCGACATCCGCTAACACATCGCCCTGCGCCGCCGCTGTGATATCCGCCAGTAATCCGCTCATCGACGGGCCTGCGCGGTTGCCGCTGGTGATAGCCAGACGGTGCGGATGATAAAAAGGTTCCGTTCTCACCGCGCCCGTTTCCGGATGCTCATTCCATATAGTCAGCGTTTTACTGTTGGTATTTTGATATGCCTTTTGGATCATTTCCCGGGTATGCAAAGCAAACTCCTGTTTTGTCCCAAAGTGAGCGCAATCCGGCGAAAGTGCCTGATGATGCCCTTCACAGAGGAGAAACCTCAAAAAGATTGAGCGAAATCAACATTAGAATCGCGGAATCGGTGCAATATCTATTTCGCAGGTGAATGCAACGTCAAGCGATGGGCGTTGTGCTCCATATTGTCTTATTTCCAAATTTTTAGAATTAATGCATAGCAAAATTTAATTCGAACGACGCCGGTCTTATGACCGGCTTTTTTTTGCTTTTTTGCAGCCAGTGAGCGCGTTATAACCAGCGACTTTTCTTCATCCACAACGCTACGCCACCGCCCAATGCCACCAGACAGGCGCAGAAAATCCCGAAACCAAAGGGTGACGTGTTCCCCGGAATGCCGCCTAAGTTAACGCCAAACAGGCCGGTCAGGAATGTCGCGGGCAGGAAAACCATCGCCAGCAAAGACATGGTGTAGGTGCGGCGGTTCAGGGAGTCAGCCATCAGTGAGCTGATTTCATCCGATAACACCGCCGTGCGCGCAATGCTGGCATCAAGATCATCCAGCCCGCGCCCCAGACGGTCGGAGATTTCCTGCATCAGACGTCGGTCATCGTCATTCATCCACGGCAGACGTTCACTGGCCAGACGTGAAAACACATCGCGTTGCGGCGCCATATAGCGTCGCAAAACGATCAGTTGTTTACGCAGCAGCGCCATCTGACCGCGCTCCGGCACCTGCTGTTCCATCAGGTCATCTTCGATATCGATGATTTTATCGTGCAAATCTTCGATAAAATTACTGGTCTGATCGGTCAGCGCATCGCAAATCTCAACCAGCCAGCGTCCGGTATTCTTAGGCCCGCTGCCGGATTTCATATCACCAAGCATTTCCTCCATCGAAAACACCTTACGGTGACGGGTGGAGACGATCATTTTATCGGTGAGATAAACGCGAATAGTGACCAGCTGATCGGGGCGCGAATCCGCATTGAGATTGATGCTGCGCAAGGTGATTAACGTGCCTTCGCCCACGCGCACTACTTTTGGACGAACGCTGTCACCGGCCAGCGCCTGACGGACGGTATCGGGCAGCACCGGCGTGTTGTTAATCCACTGCTCACTGGCGGGCAGCGTGTAATCCAGATGCAGCCAGCAGGGTTTTTCTTCGCTGGCGACGCACTGCGGACTGATATTACTCACCCCGCCCTGACCGTCCATCTGCAAGGCGTAGACCGCATCTGAAACCTGTAATTCTTTTCCCTTAATAACTTCCACGACATTCCTCGCTTTTTCTGCGTTATCTTTTTAAGTCTAGCGTTAAGTGACTGAAATTCAAAAAGTCAGTTCAGGTGAAATTCACTCTCCTGAAACATTGCAAGATCATGCCACCGGATTTGGAAAAAAGTGTTAAGGCCAATAGGTTTAGTGTTTCGTGATATAGCAGAATATTTCTATCCGCCCGGTGCCTGCATTTCTGCCAGTTCCGGCATCACACTGCGCATCATTTCAAGAAATTTACGTAACCGGGCCGGATAATAGCTGGAATACGGATACACCAGATACACCGGCAATGGTAATGCGTTCCAGCCGGGCAAAACGCGCTGCAAACGCCCTGCTTCAAGGTCTTCTTTCACCACCCATGCGGAAACAATACCCGCCCCCAGTCCGGATAGCGCGGCCTTACGCACGGCATATAAACTGTCCGTCGCCAGACGCGGCACGATGGGACAACTTTCCATGTGCCCGTCGTTATCACGACGCAACGTCACGTCATTACGATAAAAAGTACTCAGGGAAATCCAGGGTAAGTCTTTTAGCTCACTGAACTGTCTGACCGGATGTTCCTGTAATAATTCCGGCGTCGCAACCACAATGCGCGGAACTTCCGCCAGCAGGATGGCCACCATAGAAGGATCCGGCACATTCCCGACCTGGATCGCACAATCAATATCTTCGGCGATAAAATCCGGCGTGCGGTCGTTGAGCATCCAGTCCACCGAAAGATTCGGATAACGCTGCAAATAACGGGTTAACGGTGCGATAAGCTGATCCTGGCCGAACGCGTGCGGCGCACGTACCCGCAAAATGCCGACCGGTTCATCCCCTGCACCGCTCAGTTGATCTTCCAGCGCCGCCCAGCGCTCCAGCACCAGTTTTGCCTGTTCATAACAGCGCTCACCGTCGTCGGTAAGTTTCATGGCGTGCGTAGTGCGCAGAATCAGCTTCGCGCCCAGCAGGCGTTCGAGCGATTGCAAACGGCGGCTGACCGTCGGCTGGCTGGTGCTCAGTTGTACGGCGGCGGCGGAAAGGCTGCCGCTTTCGACAATGCGCACGAAAGTTTGCATCAGATCGATACGATCAATGCCGCTGGTGACGGTCGCTGGGATAGTTATGCTCATACGCCTCACGTATAACTGTTTTACCTTTGTGCAGGCTACCACTTATAACCAGTTCCGTGAAGAATGCTTTCAGCGCGCACCACCTTACGAACTCATTCATCAGGAAATTACGTTATGTCAGAACTCACCAGTACATCAGACGTTAGCGGCTCAGCACTTTCCGGCAAGATCATATTTACACTGGCCGCCGGTGCCGGACTGAGCGTCGCATCGATTTATTACAGTCAGCCGATGCTCGGGATCATGGGTAGTAATCTGAACGCCAGTACCACATCGGTCGGTTTGATCCCTACGCTGACACAAGCCGGTTATGCACTGGGCATTTTGTTTCTCATTCCGCTGGGCGACCGTCATGACCGCCGCACGATTATCCTGCTGAAAAGTATTTTGCTGGCTGTCGCCCTGCTGCTTTGCGGGTTTGTACCGGGTATTCACGGGCTGCTGGTAGCGAGTCTGATCACCGGCGTTGGCGCAACCATGGCGCAGGATATCGTCCCGGCGTCAGCACACCTTGCGCCACCCGCGCAGCGCGGTAAAACCGTCGGTACGGTGATGACCGGCCTGCTGGTCGGGATCCTGCTCTCGCGGGTGTTGAGCGGTTTTGTCGCCGAGTATTTTGGCTGGCGGGTGATGTATCAGCTGGCGGCACTCAGCGTGGCACTGACTGGCGTGGCGCTGTGGCGGGTTCTGCCGCGTTTCACACCGGATACGCGCATCAGTTATGCCGGTTTGTTGCATTCGATGTTTGGCCTGTGGAAGAACTACAAAACGCTGCGCCATGCGGCACTGGCTCAGGGTTTGCTGTCGGTGGCGTTCAGTGCCTTCTGGTCCACACTGGCGATTATGCTGAATGAACAGTTCCATCTGGGCAGCGCAGTAGCCGGTGCGTTCGGACTGGCGGGCGCTGCCGGTGCTTTAGCGGCGCCGCTGGCCGGTGCGTTAGCCGATAAGAAAGGCCCGGCACGGGTGACTCAGATGGGTTCCGCGCTGGTGATGGTGTCTTTCGCAGCGATGTTCCTGCTGCCTCTGTTGTCGCCACACGCCCAGCTGGCGCTGATTGTGCTGAGCGCTGTCGGTTTTGACTTAGGTATTCAGGCCACGCTGGTTGCGCATCAGACTCTGGTCTACGGCCTTGAACCGGCGGCACGCGGCAGACTGAACGCCTTGCTGTTCACCGTGGTGTTTATCGGTATGTCAGCGGGCGCAGCACTTGGCAGTAAAGCACTGGAAGCCGGTGGCTGGTCAGGCGTGGTGCTGCTGGCGACCGTCGCCGCGGGTGCCGCGTTACTGGTTCGTCTGTTCAGCCGTAAAAGCTGAGTAATGAGATAAAATAAAAGCGCCCGCTGTTATGTGCAGCGGGCGCTTTTCTATAACGGGAATCTACCCTGACTTTTACCCCAAATATCAGCTACTCCGGATATCTGTCAGTGCTTCAGGATGTACATTTCCTGACTGTAAGCGACGTCTTCCGGATTGGTGATCGGGTATCCTTTCACCCACGGTTTGATCAAGCGCCCGTTGGTGTACTGATAAATCGGCGCAATCGGCGCTTCTGTGGCGATGATCTGCTCGGCCTTATTGTAATCATCATTGCGCCGTGCTTCGCTGGTTTCACGGCTGGCATCGGCAATGACTTTGTCGTAATCCGCACTGCTGAATTTGCTGATATTTCCGTTGTGCGTGGAGGTCAGCAGCGACAGAAACGTCGAGGCTTCGTTGTAATCTCCGACCCATGAAGCGCGGATGACATCAAAATTGCCGGTATTACGGCTGTCGATATACGTTTTCCATTCCTGATTCACCAGCTTCACGTCCGCACCCAGCGTCTTTTTCCACATTGATGCGACGGCGATGGCAATCTTCTGATGGCTTTCAGACGTGTTGTACAGCAGCGTCAGATGCAACGGTTTTGACGGGCCATAACCTGCCGCCGCCAGCAGGCTTTTTGCCTGTGCATTCAGCTCTTCCTGTGAATACTGTTGCAGCTCGCTTTCCGCGGGTTTGAAACCACTGGTGACGTCGGGGGTAAAACGCCACGCCGGTTTTTCGCCGGTGCCCAGTACTTTTTCCGCGATGATTTTACGGTCAATACTCAGGGAAAGCGCCTTGCGAACGCGCGCGTCGTCTGTCGGTGCGCGCTTCGTGTTGAAAGCGTAATAGTAAGTGCCGAGCTGATATGGCGTGTAAACCTGGCCCGGTAAATCATGCATCAGCTTTTTGTACTGGTCTTTTGGGAAGGATTCGGTGATATCAATATCGTTGGCCAGATAACGCTTAGTGGCGTTGGACTCTTTGTTGATCGGCACGAAAGTGACTTTGGTCAGCACGGTGTGCGCGTGATCCCAGTAATGCGGATTGGGCTCAAGCACCAGTTTTTCGTTCACCACGCGGTCTTTCAGCACATACGCGCCGTTACCGACCAGATTGCCCGGTTTAGTCCAGTCATCGCCAAACTTTTCTACCGTAGCTTTATGCACAGGGAACAGGCTGAAGTTCGCCAGCAGGCTGACAAAATACGGTACGGGTTTATCCAGCGTGACACGTAAAAGCGTCGGGCTGACGGCGGTCACGCCCAGTTTATCCACCGGCATTTTTCCGGCGATGATGGCATCGGCGTTAGAAATTCCGGCCAGCGCAGCGAACCAGGCACCGGTCGCGGAACCTTTAGGATCGACCAGACGCTGCCAGCTGTAGACGAAATCCTGCGCCGTGACCGGATCACCGTTCGACCATTTGGCATCTTTGCGCAGGGTGAAAAGGAAGACCTGGTTGTTCTGGTTTTGCCAGCTTTCGGCGACGCCCGGAATACTTTTACCGGTCGCGTCCTGATTCACCAGCCCTTCGAACAAATCGCGGGCGACCTGTGCCTCAGGTAAACCCACCACTTTCGCAGGATCAAGCGACGCGGGTTCGTCTTTAATGTGACGGACAATTTCCTGTTTTGCGGCGAGTTGGGTACCGGCGGGAACCTGAGCGGCGTTAGCCTGACCGAAAGTCAGCGCCACCAGCGCAGCGCATACGGAATAAGATAAAAGCGGAAATGATTTTCCCTGCGGCATAAATTCTCCTGAACGGACAAAGGGCTGCGCCCTGAAACATTCAGGAGTTTTATCATTACCTGCCGTAATCCCCTATAAGAAATCATTACAGATTTGCCTTCGCGCACAAAACCGCATTATCTGGGGATAAAATTCAGGCAGAACCGGCAATATCAATGCCGCCGCAATGAAACTTCAGCGCGGGTTCGACATCCTGCGCCAGCCAGGTCGGGCCATCGAGATCGACAAATTTTGCGCCGGCGGTCAGCGGAAGTGCCGCGCGAATCGCGCGCGAAGTGCACAACATGCAGCCAAGCATGATATCGAATCCCGTTTCACGCGCCGCCTGCGCCAGCTGAAGTGCGCCAGTCAGACCGCCCGTTTTGTCCAGCTTAATGTTGATCATGTCATAACGATTTTTCAGGGCAGGCAAACCCTCCACGGTATGGCAGCTTTCGTCTGCACAAATCGGCAGAGGATGGATGAAGTTTTCCAGCGCGGAATCTTCACCTGCCGGAAGTGGCTGTTCGAGCATCAGAATGCCCAGATCGGCCAGCAGCTGACAACGCGCCGCCAGTCCGTCGCTTTGCCAGGCTTCGTTGGCATCGACAATCAGCGAAGCATTCGGAACGGCGGCGCGAACAGCCACCAGCCGTTCGGCGATCAGACGATCGTCGAGTTTTATTTTCAGCAATGTGGCGCCCTGCTTTTGCAGCGCCAGCGCGGCTTGTGCCATCGTTTCCGGCGTGCCAATGCTCACAGTCTGCGCCATGCTGATTGAAGCCAGGGGTTCGGTAGCAGTCAGTTGCCATAAATTCAGGCCGCGGGTCTGAGATTCCAGATTCCACAGCGCGCAGTCGAGCGCGTTTCTCGCAGCGCCCGCTGGCAACAGATGTTGCAGCTGTTCGCGACTGGCACCCCGCTCAATGGCTGTTATCACGCTGGCGATTTGTGCCATCACGGAGCTTTCGCTTTCGTCATATCGCGGATATGGCGTGCACTCGCCAATCCCGCGAATGCCATTTTCTTCGATTTCAACTGCCACAACGCGGGCTTCGGTGCGGGTTCCGCGGGAGATCACAAACGGCGTATGTAACGGCCAGGCTTCCGGATAAAAGCGAACACTTCTCATAGCGTCTCCAATAGTGAAATGCGCCTTGTGGGATACAATCAATAGATACAAGTAATTAACAAATATTCTATATCCAACATAGCATTGTTACCCTAAACTGAAAGCCGTTTGACTCCAATGGACATAGGAAATAATCATGACCCAGACAGTACACTTTCAGAGCAACCCGGTAACCGTTGCGGGCAAAGTCCCACAAAAAGGCGACGTCGCCAAGCCTTTCAGCCTGGTCGCAAAAGACCTTTCTGATGTCAGCCTGAGCAGCTTCGCAGGCAAACGTAAAGTCCTGAACATTTTCCCAAGCATTGATACCGGCGTCTGCGCCACCTCCGTGCGTAAATTCAACCAGCTGGCGGGTGAAATTGAGAACACAGTCGTGCTGTGCATCTCTTCTGATCTGCCATTCGCGCAGTCACGTTTCTGCGGTGCAGAAGGTCTGTCTAACGTTGTTACGCTGTCTACCCTGCGTGGTGGTGATTTCAAATCTGACTACGGCGTGGGCATCACCGATGGCGCATTGTCTGGTCTGACTGCCCGTGCGGTTGTGGTTCTGGATGGTCAGGACAACGTGCTGTACAGCGAACTGGTGAACGAAATCACCACTGAACCTGATTATGAATCTGCGCTGGCTGTGCTGAAGTAATTTCTGCTTTCACAGGCAACAGATGAAAAAAAAGCAACGGCGCTATCCGTTGCTTTTTTATTGGGCGCAGTTTCTGAGAAGAAAATTACTCTTCGCTTTCGCCCGTTTCACCGCGACGGCTGCTGAGCCCGTATTCCCGCAGTTTATTAGCGATGGCCGTATGCGATACGCCCAGACGCTTCGCCAGTTTACGCGTACTCGGATAAGTGCGGTAAAGGCGGGTCAGCACGGAACGTTCGAAACGTTTGCTGATATCGTCAAGTGAACCGTTCAGGGCTTCTTCACCAATCGTCACTTCTGCGTCAAAGTCCGGCAGAACGATATCCTGCGGTCGCAGTTCGCCGCCTTCCAGCTGTGTCAGTGCGCGGTAAATCGCATTTTTGAGCTGACGGACGTTGCCCGGCCAGCCGTAATGCGTCAGGTAATTCGCCAGCTGTGACGACAGTTTTGGCCGCGGCATTCCCTGTTCATCGGAGAAACGCGCCACAAACAGTTCGGTCAGCGGCATCACATCGGCTGGACGCTCGCGTAACGGCGGCAGCGTCAGGCTCAGCACGTTCAGGCGGTAATACAAATCCTCCCTGAATTCGCCACGCTGCACCAGTTCCACCAGGTTTTTCTGGGTGGCGCACATCACGCGAACATCTACTTTCACTTCATGCTCTTCGCCCACACGACGAAACGTGCCGTCATTGAGGAAACGCAGCAGTTTAATCTGCATTCTCGGTGACATTTCACCAATTTCATCCAGCAGCACCGAACCGCCATTGGCCTGCTCGAAGAAGCCTTTTTTACCTTCCAGCGCATTCGGATAGGCACCGGCGGCATAGCCAAACAGTTCGCTTTCCACCACGTCATCTGGCAGCGACGCACAGTTAAGGCCAAGGAATGGCTTTTTGCCGCGTGCGCTGCGCACATGGCAGGCATGAGCCAGTAAATCTTTGCCGGTGCCGGTATCGCCGACAATCAGCAGCGGCGCGTCCAGCATCGCGAGTTTGCGCGCCTGATCCAGTACGTGACGCATTTTGGTGCTGACGGCGACGATGTGGTCGAATTCGCTGTCGTCGTTAACCGTTAAGTCCTGCAACTGACGGCCCATGCGGGCAGCCGATTTGAGCATCACCACGGCACCGGCAATGCCACCTTTACCGTCTTCATCGTCTACGTGGATAGGCGTCAGATCCATGAGGAAATCCTGGCTGCGGATCACAATACGCTCTGAGTGCGGCTGTGCATTTTCGCTTTCCAGCCAGCGCGTGACGTTGTAACCGGTGATCAGGCTAGCCGCCGTCACGTTGCGGATTTTATCTTCATCGAGTTCAAATAAGGCCATCGCAGCCGGGTTGGCCTGCTCGATTTTGCCTTTCATATCAATGGAAAAAACCGGTTCCGGCATGGAAACCAGTAAAGCGCGTAATGCCCGATGCTCGCGTTCAGAAGGCATGAACGTGACGGTGCGGACATCCGTCACGCCTTCGATACGGCGGATTTCAGCCATCAGGGCGCGAAAAGTGTCAAAATCCAGTTGGGAAAAATTCAGGTAAATGCGGCCAATCGAGGCAATCTCGATACCACGTAAATCAATACTGCGTAAAACCAGTAAATCGAGGAGTTCACGGGTGAGACCCAGGCGGTCTTCGCAAAAAACTTCCAGACGCATCAGTGTTGACCTTTTTCTGCCGGTGCGGAAATCGCTACAGGCATAATACTCTTTCATGTACACGGGAAGAAGAGACTGTCACGAAAAGTTGACAAAATAATTCTCCGAATGAAATCCATTTGCCATAAATTTCAGGCAGACGTTGTGCTTTTACAGACGTTTATTCTGGCTGTTGAAACCTGATTGTCATTCATCGCGATTTCGCCATTACGCCCTTTTTCTGCTACTATCGCGCTTCTGATTTCATCGCCAAATGGTTCCCGACTATGAAGTTCGTCTCCTTCAATATCAATGGATTGCGCGCCCGCCCGCATCAGCTTGCGGCAATTATCGAACAACACCAGCCTGACGTGATCGGTTTGCAGGAAACCAAAGTCCATGACGACATGTTCCCGCTGGAAGATGTCAGTCAGTACGGTTATCACGTGTTTTATCACGGCCAGAAAGGCCATTACGGCGTTGCCATGCTGACGAAGCAGGAACCGGTGGCTGTACGCCGTGGTTTCCCGGGTGATGACGAAGAGTCTCAGCGCCGTATCATCATGACCGACATCGAAACGCCACAGGGCATTCTGACCGTGATCAACGGTTACTTCCCGCAGGGCGAAAGCCGCGACCATCCGACCAAGTTCCCGGCCAAAGAGAAGTTTTATCGCGATTTGCAGGATTACCTGACCACCAGTTTGTCCGTGAATAATCCGGTAGTGGTGATGGGTGACGTGAATATCAGCCCGACCGATCTGGATATCGGTATCGGTGAAGACAGCCGTAAACGCTGGCTGCGCACCGGCAAATGTTCTTTCCTGCCGGAAGAACGTGAATGGATGGATCGCCTGAAAGGCTGGGGTCTGATTGACACTTTCCGCGCCGCGAACCCTGAAACTGCCGATAAATTCTCATGGTTTGATTACCGTTCACGCGGCTTCGATGAGAACCGTGGTCTGCGTATTGACCTTATTATGGCAAGTACGCCGCTGGCGGCACGTTGCACTGCGACTGGCATCGATTACGACATTCGCGGCATGGAAAAGCCGTCTGACCATGCGCCAATCTGGGCGACGTTTGACCTGAAATAATGACCATGACGATGATTGACGTGGTCGCCGCCCTGATTGAGTACGAGGGCAAATTGCTGCTCGCCCGTCGGGATGCGTCCAGCGATCAGGCTGGTTTATGGGAATTCCCCGGCGGGAAAGTGGAAGCCGGAGAAAGTCAGCCCTCTGCTCTAGTGCGCGAGTTGCAGGAAGAATTGGGTATCAAGGCCACGGTGGAAGAATTCATCGCCACCAGCGAATTACAGCAACCCGCCAGGCTGATTCGATTGCACGGCTGGCGGGTCAGCGGATTTACGGGGACGATTACGTTACAGTGTCACTCTGAAATCTGCTGGGTTGCGCCCGACGACGTGCTGTCGTTTGATCTGGCACCTGCGGATATTCCGTTGATCGAGGCGTATCTGGCGAAATTCGCCGTGTAACTGTATCAACCCTTCAAACAAAAAGGCGCGAAACTGGAAACAGTCCGCGCCTTTTCTTTATCAGAAGTATCGAGAAATCAGAAGCCTTGAGAAAATCAGAGGTCTTGAGAAAATCAAGAGCTTTAAGAAAGTCTTATTTCCTCAACACTTCCCATTTGAGTGCATTGGTACCAACCACATTCGGGTCGCGTGAACATTGCAACACTACGCTGTCCGCCGTCACTACCGCGCCTTCGCTGTAACTCTGGTTATTGTAGATGCAGCAGTTATGGCAGGTCGGGGCACTGTTATTGTTGTTGCTGCCGCTGTTTTCCCAGATTTGCGGCGGCAGCGGCACCACGACATCTGCGCCGTTACCGATATTACTGCGGTTTGCCATCGCCGGTGCAGACAGCAGCGCGGAACCGGCCAGTAACACCATCAGCACATTTCTCACCAATACATTATTCATCACTGTTTGCTTCCTTCCCTTTAGTGCTCGCTTTACGGCGTTTGGGGGCGCTTTTGCCTTTCGCCGCAGCGGCCGCCGGTTTGGAAGGCAGACTGCGGAATGCCGAAGACACCCGGTTTGTTTTGGCCTGCATGATGAGATTCTGCAACGTCGCGACCAGCGGTTGCATGAAATCCTGATAACGGCAGCTCTTTTCACTGATACGCGTCAGTGTTGATTCCCAGTCAGCGGTCATATCTGGCCGCCCTGCAATATCCGGCAGCGAGTGGATCAGTGCGCGCCCGGTATCGCTGGAATGAATATAGCGCCCTTTCTTGTATAAAAATTCACGACGGAACAGCAGCTCGATAATCCCGGCACGCGTGGCTTCTGTGCCCAAACCGTCCGTCGCACGCAGGATTTTTTTCAGTTCTTTATCCTGCACAAAACGCGCGATCCCGGTCATGGCAGAAAGCAGTGTGGCATCGGTAAACGGTCGTGGTGGCTGAGTTTGTCTTTCAACCACTTCCCCGCGCTCGCATAACAATTCGTCACCTTTGGCGACCACTGGCAGCGGCGTGCCTTCGTTTTCTTCGTCGCGTTCTTTACTGCCCAGCAAAGTACGCCAGCCCGCTTCCGCCAGGAAACGCGCCTTGGCGATAAACTTTCCGCCCGCGATATCCAGATCGATAACGCATTTGCGATACACCGCATCCGGGCAAAACTGCATCAGATACTGACGTGCCACCAGACCGTAAATTTTGCGTTCGTCTTCGGTCAGATTCACGTTACTGCTGCGCGCAGTCGGGATAATCGCATGGTGAGCATCAACCTTTTTGTCGTCCCAGCACCGGTTGCGTATATCGGTATCCACCACGGGTTGCGGCATCAGATCCGGCCGGTGAACGCCGATGGCGTTGATGACAGAATGACGACCGGCAAAATGCTCCTCTGGTAGATATCGGCTATCCGAACGAGGATACGTAATCAATTTGTGCGTTTCATACAATTTCTGACAGATATCAAGAATTTGCTGAGCACTCAGACCAAAGGCTTTCGAACCTTCAATCTGCAATGTAGAAAGCGAAAACGGCAGCGGAGCAATATCATTCTCACGTTTATCATTATAGCCGGTGACCATCGCCGGTTGTCCGGCAATACGCGCCACCACGTGGTCGGCCAGCGGACGATGCAACAAACGCCCTTCTTCATCCTGATACGGCTCACAGGAATCGCTCGGCTGCCACAGCGCTATAAAACGCTCGTTGGCAGGCGTGACGATATGCGCTTTCACTTCAAAGAAATCTTTCGGCACGAAGTTTTCGATGTCTTCGTCGCGGCGCACCACCAGCCCGAGAACCGGCGTTTGCACACGCCCGACGGACAGCACGCCGTTATAGCCAGCGTTGCGGCCAAGAATGGTATAAGCGCGGGTCATGTTGATGCCGTAAAGCCAGTCCGCGCGGGCACGGGCCAGCGCAGAAACACATAGCGGAATAAAATCGCGGTTGTCACGCAGGCGGTCAATGGCACGTTCGACGGCCTGCGGGTTGAGATCGTTTATCAGACAGCGCTGGGTCGCGTGACGTTTTTCCGGCGTCAGTTCCAGATAATCCAGCACTTCATCCACCAGCAACTGCCCTTCGCGATCCGGGTCACCGGCGTGGACGACCTGCGTCGCCTCGAGCAACAGGCGTTTAATGACATTAAGTTGTTTGGCGACGGAAGAACGCGGCTGAAGCTGCCACTTTTCAGGAATAATAGGTAAATCTGCCAGCGACCAGCGCGCAAAACGGCTGTCGTAAGCGTCGGGCTGAGCCTGTTCGAGTAAGTGGCCGACGCACCAGGTAACAACCTGATCGTTACCGCAGGCAATATACCCGTCGCCGCGGCGATGAGGTTTTGGCAGGACATCCGCAATGGCGCGGGCAAGGCTGGGTTTTTCCGCAATGAACAAACGCATCAGGCCGTACCTGCCTGCAGGGTGATCGCTGTAAAGATTTCCATTATCCCATCCTTCATTTCACTACGTCCTCATCATGCAGAGGTGGCTATGTTAGCCGCTGGCGGCGCAATTAGTAAGACGGATAGAAGGATCCGCAGCGATGGTCGCTCAAATAGGCAGCAAAAACCGGTTTTATCGGAAAAGGCCGATATAAACCGGTTAATTTACGAACGGATGAATTTTTAAAAATGGCTCACAAAAGGGGTGCTGTCAGCCGGGATCACCTGCAAATTCGCTTTCAGTTGCGGTGTGCCGAGATACAGGAAACCGACAATTTTATCGTTTTCACCACACTTGAAAGCCTTGCGCACATCCGCATGTTCAGTCCATGCGCCGGTACGCCAGATGCCGTTGAAACCCTGCGCCAGCGCCGCCATCTGCATGGCGTGAACCGCGCAACCGGCGGAAAGCAACTGTTCCCACTGCGGCACTTTCGGGCTTTCTTTACAGGCCGCGATAACGGTAATGATTTGCGGCGCACGTAATGGCGCCTGCGTGGCTTTCTCGATGGCTTTTTCATCCGCCCCGTCTTTAATGGCGGCAGCACGCAATACTTCACTAAAACGGGTCAGCCCGTCGTTCTCTGCAATCACAAAACGCCATGGTTGCAAGGCACCGTGGTCTGGCGCGCGCATACCGGCGTTGATGATGTTTTGCAGCGCATCGCCAGCCGGCGCAGGAGCAGCCAGACGGGAAGCGGAACGGCGGTTAAGTAACAAGTCCAAAGCGTCCATTTTAATCTCCTGAGAATAATTGCTATTTACCTTACGTTAACATAGCCGCTACGCCTTTTTCCAACGCATCAGGCGCTTTCAGATAATGCGTCGTTGCCAAATCCTGACATGATTTAAAGCTGACTTTTTTCCGGCGTGTCATTAGGATAGCGATACTTAACTGTCTTGTTGGAGAGACCATGCGCACATTGTGGCGAATTATCGCCGGTTTTTTTAAGTGGACCTGGCGTCTTCTTAATTTCGTCAGAGAATTCATTCTCAACGTTTTCCTTATTCTGATCATTCTGGCTGGCGTGGGCATCTGGTACGCCGTGCAGGACAAACCCGTCGACACCACCAAAGGCGCGCTGCTGGTTGACCTGAGTGGTTCCGTGGTGGATAAGCCTTCGGTGAATAATAAAGTCCGTCAGTGGGGCCGCGAATTACTGGGCACGTCGAGCAGCCGTTTGCAGGAGAATTCCCTGTTTGATCTGGTCGATACCCTTCGCGCCGCGAAAGATGACAAAAACGTCACCGGCATTGTTTTGCAGCTGACCGATTTCACCGGCACTGACCAGGCCTCTATGCAATATATTGGCAAGGCGCTGCGTGAGTTCCGTGACGCGGGTAAACCGGTTTATGCCATCGGCGACAGCTATAACCAGTCGCAATATTATCTGGCGAGCTACGCCAACAAAATCTACATGTCACCACAAGGCGCGGTGGACTTGCACGGTTTTGCGACCAACAATCTGTATTACAAATCCCTGCTTGAGAAGCTGAAAGTCACGACCAACATTTTCCGCGTCGGAACCTATAAATCCGCCGTTGAACCGCTGATCCGTGACGATATGTCTCCTGCAGCACGCGAAGCAGACAGTCGCTGGATTGGTGGATTGTGGACCAATTACCTCAACACCGTGTCGGCAAACCGTCAGATTACGCCTGAACAATTGTTCCCTGGCGCGGCGGGTGTATTAGCGGGTATGCAGGCTACGGGCGGCGATATGGCGCAATACGCGCTGAAAGCAAAACTGGTGGATGCGCTGGCTTCACGTACCGAAGCGGATAACGAGATGGTGAAAGCCTTTGGCTGGAATAAAGACACCAAAGACTTTAACTACACCAGCATCTACGATTATTCGCCGAAACCAAAACCGGACAATAACGATCCGCAAATCGCGGTGATCTTCGCGACCGGAGCGATCAATGACGGTGAAGAACAACCGGGTGCAGTCGGTGGCGACACAACCGCGCAGCAGATTCGTGATGCCCGTCTGGATCCGAAAGTGAAAGCGATTGTCTTACGCGTTAACAGCCCGGGCGGCAGCGTCAGTGCCTCTGAAGTGATCCGCTCTGAACTGGCTGCTGCGAAAGCCGCAGGCAAACCAGTGGTGGTTTCCATGGGCGGTATGGCGGCATCCGGCGGTTACTGGATTTCAACGCCAGCGAACTACATCATCGCCAGCCCGAGCACCCTCACCGGCTCCATCGGTATCTTTGGCGTGATCAACACGTATCAGAACACACTGGATTACGCAGGCGTTCACACTGACGGCGTGGCAACATCGCCGCTGGCGGATATTGCCTCCACCAAAGCGCTGCCTCCTGAGTTCTCGCAGATGATGCAGCTGAACATCGAGAATGGTTATAAAACCTTCCTCGGTCTGGTTGCCGACTCACGCCACAAAACGCCTGAAGAAATCGACCAGATTGCGCAAGGCCACGTGTGGATTGGTTCTGATGCCAAGGCCAATGCCCTGGTGGATGAGCTGGGTGATTTCGATGACGCCGTGAAAAAAGCCGCTGATCTGGCGAAGCTGCCGAAATGGCAGCTGAACTGGTATGTCAGCGAGCCAAGCCTGAGCGACCTGGTGTTCTCACAAGTGAGTGCATCCGTTCATGCCATGCTGCCAGCGGCGATCCAGGCTTATCTGCCTGCGCCGGTGAGCAAAATGGCGATGGAGTTGAAATCCCAGGCTGACCTGTTCAGCAACATGAATGACCCGCAAAACCGTTACGCACTTTGCCTGACCTGTGGTGATGTGAAGTAACGTTCCGTTTTTGGGATTAAGCGGAATAAAGTCGGATAAAGATTCGCCCTAATTCACTGCCCGGAGTGCTCACTGAGAGCTCCGGGCTTTTTTATGGTGGGACACCCGTCGCGAAGCCTTTATACTTAGCGCAGTTGCTTTCACCTTTCTAAAAAAAGAACATCGTCGATGACTAAAAAATCTATTTACGTTGCCTACACGGGCGGCACAATCGGTATGCAGCGTTCTGAACAGGGTTACATTCCGGTTTCGGGACATTTACAGCGTCAGCTGGCACTAATGCCTGAATTCCATCGTCCTGAAATGCCTGAATTCACCATTAAGGAATATGCGCCACTGATGGATTCTTCCGACATGACGCCGGAAGACTGGCAGCATATCGCCGACGATATTCAGGCACATTACGACGAGTACGACGGTTTCGTCATCCTGCATGGCACGGATACCATGGCGTTCACCGCTTCTGCGCTGTCGTTCATGCTGGAAAATCTCAGCAAGCCGGTAATTGTGACAGGGTCACAAATACCGCTAGAAGCGTTGCGTTCTGACGGACAGATCAACCTGCTTAACTCGCTGTACATCGCGGCGAACCATCCGGTCAACGAAGTCACCCTGTTCTTCAACAATCGTCTGTATCGCGGGAACCGCAGCACCAAAGCACACGCAGATGGTTTTGATGCCTTTGCCTCGCCGAACCTTTCGCCGCTGCTGGAAGCCGGGATCCACATCCGCCGCCTTTCTACGCCGTCGCTGCCTGTTGTTCCTGCCGCAAAGCTGAAAGTACATCACATCACCCCGCAGCCTATCGGCGTGGTAACGATTTATCCGGGAATTTCCGCGGAAGTCGTGCAGAACTTCCTGATGCAACCGGTGAAAGCCCTGATCCTGCGCTCTTACGGTGTCGGTAACGCGCCTCAAAAAGGCGATTTGCTGAAAGTGCTGAAAGACGCGTCCGAACGCGGCATCGTGGTGGTTAATCTGACCCAATGCATCTCAGGGCGCGTCAATATGGGCGGCTATGCGACCGGTAACGCGCTGGCGCACTCGGGCGTGATCAGCGGGTTTGATATGACCGTCGAAGCGGCGCTGACCAAATTGCATTATCTGCTCAGCCAGACACATACTCCGGAAGAAATCCGCGAACTGATGCAGCAGAACCTGCGTGGCGAACTGACCGAATAAATAAGGGACGATATGAAATCTGCTTTGTTGCTGGTCGATCTGCAAAATGATTTTTGTCGCGGCGGCGCGCTGGCGGTCACTGACGGCGATGATACGGTTGCGGTTGCTAATCAGATGATGGCGTGGTGTAAAAACCAGGGCATCCCGGTGCTGGCATCACAAGACTGGCATCCTGCCGGTCATCGCAGCTTTGCCACTAACTCGCACGCAGAGGCCTGGACATCGGGCGAACTGAACGGGTTGCCGCAAGTCTGGTGGCCGGTTCACTGTGTTCAGCAGGAACCCGGGGCTGAGTTTCATCCTGCCCTGAACCTGCCGCTGGTAGACTTCGTCGTACAGAAAGGCACAAATCCGGACATCGACAGTTACAGCGCCTTTTACGATAACGGGCACCGCGCAGCAACAGTGCTGAACGACTGGCTGAAAGCGGCGCAGGTAACGCATCTGTACGTGATGGGACTTGCCACCGATTACTGCGTAAAATTCACTGTGCTCGACGCACTGGAACTGGGTTATCAGGTGACGTTGCTGACCGATGGTTGTCGTGGCGTGAACTTACAGCCGGAAGACAGCGCACAAGCGGTTGAAGCGATGCGGGCTGCAGGGGTAAAGGTCAGTACGTCCGGGGCAGTGACGGCGTGAATTTTATCGTCCTGCTAAAGGAATAGCAGGACGATAAATAACAGCGAAATCTTTAACCCGCCCACCACTTCAATGCAGAAAACTACTCAGCGCAAAAACAACCAGTAATCCCCCACCTGCTATATTCACGACCTTTTTCAGGGTAACGGTGTTTATCTTATTCGCAGAGAAAATAAGAGCTCTGCTGACAGCGATAAGCCAGACGAACATCACCGCAATATGCACGGTCGCCAGAATCATATAATGACTGATTTCACCCTGGCTGCCGGCAAATTGCGACACCACAGTGAGATAAAACATGATGGCTTTTGGGTTGAGTACATTAGCGAGCCAGGCATCTTTTAATGTCACCGCTGACCCACTGCTATCGAACACCATTTCACGAGCATTGAGGCCACTGCGGATAAGCTGGATCCCCAGCCAGAGCAGATAGGCTGTGCCTGCGATTTTCAGAATTGTGAATAGCGTCGGGGATGCCACCAGCAAAGAGGTTATGCCAAGCCCGATAAAAATTGCATGGGTATAAATGCCGAGAGCGGTTCCGGTGAGCGTCTTAAAAAGCCCTTTCCGTCCGCCTGACAGCGCACTGTTCATGGCAAGCGTAAAACTTGCACCGGGAGACAGTGCAACGGGAAGTAGTGCGGGTATAAAACCAGCTAAATTGATGTCCATATTGGGATAAAATTGAGCGTTTATTCCTTTATTATCTGAAGGTAACATCAATTTCAAAAGGCGCTTTGTAGCGCCCTTTTTTATTCTGCTGAAGCAGTCGTTACTCAGGTTTCAGCTTTATCAGCGTTTCCTGCGCAAACTGCTGTTTCAGTTCCTGCTTACTTTTGGTGACGATCTGCCCGTCAGTGCCGATGCTCATGTGCTGAGCGTCCACGTTGTGACGTGACTGATACAACATCACGGCCTGCAGGCTGTGGTCTTTCTGTTCCGGCGTCAGCGCCACGCCATCTGGCCACTTGCCGAGTTCAACGGCCTGCACCAGGCGTGCATAGATTTCCGGTGTCATTACATCAATGAGTTGATTAATTTCCATCTGACTGAGCCCTCAGCTCCACGCTATTATTCAAACGGTTTGGAATAATAGCTGAATCGATTTTGTCGGGTAAATTACATCGTACTTTTAAGGCACTCTACCCGGCGGTTATGTCACCACTCTGACCATCAGTAAATCGCATTGAGGCCGAATTCACACAGTAACGTTCGCCTGTCGGCTTAGGACCATCCGGGAAAACGTGGCCCAGATGCGCTTCACACCCTGAGCAGTGTATCTCAATGCGTTGCATATTATGTGCTTTATCAGTGAGATATTTAATGGCATCGGGTTGTACTGGCTGATAAAAACTTGGCCAGCCGCAGCCGGAATCATATTTAGTATCGGAATAGAACAACGCAGTTCCACAGACTACGCAATGATAAATGCCTTCACGGCGGTTGTGCAGTAACTTTCCGGAGAAAGGAGGTTCTGTTCCGTGATCTTGCGTGACATAACGTTGAATTTCAGTGAGTTGCTCGGGTGCAGGGGAAGATTTGGTTATGATGCTCATGTTTATCGTTCTCTGACGAATATAAAAATCAACTAAAATAACAGTTTATAATAACAAAAAATTAACAACAGGTCTGCCCCTTTTGGCCTAAACTGTATGGCATCAGCGTTACCTGACTCGCAACTTGTGATGGCGATCACACTCCTGATGTTCCGGTACTTTATATTCAGTTTTTCGCCCCCATGTGGTTGTAAGCCGATTAAGAAAACGGAACGTGCAATAAGCGAGCAATAGTAGGTCGTCGCTTTGACTTACAGCAATAATTGACACGATTCCGCTTGACGCTCAGCAAGGTTTTTGTAATTTTACAACCAACCTTTTATTCACTAAAAAAATAGCTGGTGGAATATATGACTATCAAAGTAGGTATCAACGGTTTTGGCCGTATCGGTCGCATTGTTTTCCGTGCTGCTCAAGAACGTTCTGACATCGAGATCGTAGCAATCAACGATCTGTTAGACGCGGACTACATGGCATACATGCTGAAGTACGACTCAACTCATGGTCGTTTCAACGGTACTGTTGAAGTTAAAGACGGTCACTTGGTTGTTAACGGCAAAACCATCCGTGTTACCGCTGAGCGTGACCCAGCTAACCTGAAATGGAACGAAGTTAACGTTGACGTTGTAGCTGAAGCTACTGGTCTGTTCCTGGATGATGCGACTGCTCGTAAGCACATCACTGCAGGCGCTAAGAAAGTTGTTCTGACTGGTCCTTCTAAAGACAACACCCCAATGTTCGTTATGGGCGTTAACCATAAAGAATATGCAGGTCAGGAAATCGTTTCTAACGCATCTTGCACCACTAACTGCCTGGCACCACTGGCTAAAGTTATCAACGACAACTTCGGTATCGTTGAAGCGCTGATGACCACTGTGCACGCAACTACCGCAACTCAGAAAACTGTTGATGGCCCGTCTCACAAAGACTGGCGCGGCGGCCGCGGCGCATCCCAGAACATCATCCCTTCTTCTACCGGTGCTGCTAAAGCAGTAGGTAAAGTAATCCCAGCTCTGAACGGTAAACTGACTGGTATGGCGTTCCGCGTTCCTACCCCTAACGTTTCTGTTGTTGACCTGACTGCACGTCTGGAAAAACCAGCGTCTTACAAAGAAATCTGCGCAGTAATCAAAGCAGCTTCTGAATCAGGCGACCTGAAAGGCGTTCTGGGTTACACCGAAGACGACGTAGTATCTACCGACTTCAACGGCGAAAAACTGACTTCCGTATTCGATGCGAAAGCAGGTATCGCTCTGAACGACAACTTTGTGAAACTGGTTTCCTGGTACGACAACGAAACTGGCTACTCCAACAAAGTATTGGATCTGATCGCTCACGTTTCCAAATAATTGGCAATGTGAATGAACTGATTGAAGGGCGACGCAAGTCGCCCTTTTGCTTTCTGTCGGATGCACTTTTTTATCAGCACATGAGTGCGATCAAACAGAGGGATTGGGTTCATGTGTAGTCTTGGTTCAAAATCTTAGAAGTTTTAACCCTGACAGGACTTTAGATAATGACAGAACAACTCTTTTCTCTTCCAGTCGTAAACCAGATCACTACCTCCGTCAGCCAGCGTCTTATCGACGAACTGCCGGTGCTCGTTGTTACCCATCCGAAAGTTCGTGCTGCGATTGCCCTGCAAGGCGCGCATCTGCTGTCATGGCAGCCTGAAGGTGAAGAACCTGTTCTTTGGATGAGCAGCGCCAGTGCGTTTAAAGAAGGCGTTGCTATTCGTGGCGGTATTCCAATTTGCTGGCCGTGGTTTGGTCCGGCAGGTAAACCCTCACACGGTTTCGCCCGTAACATGGCATGGGAACTCACGGATCACCAGGAAACTGACGAAGGCGTTGTTCTGACCTTAACGCTGAAAAGCTCTCCTGAAACACTGGCTCTGTGGCCGCACGAATTTACGCTGACCGCACGCTTCACGCTCGGCGCAACCTGCCATATCGAACTGGAATCTACCGGTGATTTCGACGCAAACAGCGCCCTTCACACTTATTTCAATATCGGTGATATTGCCAGTGTGAGCGTCAAAGGTCTTGGCAACCACTTTATCGATAAAGTCGATGGCGCAAAAGCCAAACAAACCGAAGGCGACCTCACTTTCACTGGCCAGACTGACCGTATCTATACCCAGCCGCAGGCTAACAGTGAAATCGTCGATCCGGTGCTGAAACGCACGCTGGTTATCGCACACGAAAACAATTCAGACGTTGTTGCCTGGAACCCAGGTTCTGAATTGTCTGTCAGCATGGCGGATATGCCAGACGACGGCTACAAAACCATGGTCTGCGTCGAAACCGCGCAGGTTTCAGACAAACACATTTCTACGCATGCCGCACCGGCGCGCCTGGCGGTGACGTTCTCCATACGCAGATAATCGCTTTGAGATTTCAGCCTGGATGACAAAGGGGCCAAAAGGCCCCTTTTTGCTGTCTGATGCATGATGAAAGGAATGGAAGATTTCAGACCATATCCAGCGGCGTTTTATGTTTTGGTGCCGGAAAAGCGGCGTCAATTTGCGCTATTTCCTCCTGAGACAAATCGAGCGTCATCGCTGCGGCATTATCTTTTACATGCTGCGGTTGCACGGCTTTTGGGATCGCAATCACGTTCCCCGAGCGGATCACCCAGGCCAGCGCAATCTGTGAACTGCTGACGCCCCGCTCTTTCGCGATATTCTGCATCACCGGTGACGTCAGCACGTCGTGGCGTAACTTTCCTGCCTGAGCCAAAGGACAATAAGCCATCACCGGCACGCCGTGTTCTTCGCACCACGGCAGCAAATCGAATTCAATGCCACGCGCAGCCGCGTGATACAGCACCTGATTCGTCATACATTGTTCGCCACCGGGAATTTTCCACAGCGCCTGCATGTCGTCAGTATCAAGATTGGAGACGCCCCAGCGACGGATTTTGCCTGATTGTTGTAATTTCTCCATCGCGGCAACCGTGTCATGTAGCGGGATCGAACCACGCCAGTGCAACAGGTAAAGGTCTATATAATCGGTTTGTAATCTTTTGAGGCTTTGCTCACAAGCTGTTATGGCTTTCGCGCCACCGGCGTTGTGCGGATAGACTTTGGATACCAGAAACACATCATCCCGCCGCCCTGCTATCGCTTCGCCGACCACTCGTTCCGCGCCACCGTCTGCATACATTTCTGCTGTGTCGATCAGCGTCATACCGGCATCCAGCCCTTGTCTTAACGCATTCACTTCAGCGCGAATATCACTGTTTCGCTCCCCCATATACCAGGTGCCTTGTCCGATTGCGGGTACAGTTTTCCCGTCTGGGAATTGCACGGTTTTCGCTTTCATCTGTTTCCTCCGGTCGGGTCGTGAGTCTCTTTGTCGATAAAGTTGATGAGCCATAAATGTGCAAATGGGGCGAAACGCCCCATTGATGTGCAATATCAGCACCGTAACGGTGCGCTGCATCAGAAGGTGTAAGTGACACCTGTCCAGACAATCGCCGAATATGACTTATCGACCATCGGGCTGTCTTTAACTTCATCCGCTAAACGAATATAGCGACCAGTGAAGAATGCCTGCCAGTCACGGGTGAAATTATAACGAGCAGAAAGCTCAGCGTATGGGCTAAAACTATCATCAGCCGAATAGCTGCTCAGACCGCTGCGACGTGATTCACCTTTAGTCACACCATAGTAATAGTCATTCTGATTGCTGCTGTTGAACATCACACCGAACCCAGGCACCAGCGCCCAGTTATCCTGATGGATTGGATACAGATAAGCAGCGTCCGCGACCAGACCATTACTGTTGTTCAGTACATCACCATTGAAGGTCGCGCGCAGCGTACCCCAGTCTTCAATATGTGAATACGCCAGACCAGCGTATAACGTGCCGCGACGTTTGTTCAGATGTTTCATCTGATGATCATCGCTGTCATCCGGGTCAAACCCAAATGGAACGTATGTCGTCGTAACGCTGAACTTATTCCTGTCGTCTTTCCACAGGTAGTAACCCGCAGTCAGTGATTTGAAATAGAAATCATCACCCTCATAAGACACCAGCGGTACCGGATAAACTTTGTTGTCATATCCACGATACGGGTTGACGTCACCCAATGCTGATGCGCCAAGTGACCAGGTGCCAGCCACGGCTGCATGGCTGCAAAGCACTGCCGCGCCCACGATGGACAGTGTTTTAAGGTTTGAAATTTTCATTGTCTTAATTCCATTAAGTAAAAAATCGTCGCTAGTGTAAATGAACGTTAAACATTGCGCTTAGCATTTACAGTTTTTCAGAATGTCCTGAACCGGTTTCATTACGTAAAACAGAGGCGATCGCATAATTTATCTGCAAAATATGAAATAAAAATGACTAAAGAAACAACATCCGCGCTGCAAAGCACGCCCTGTAAGGCTTTCCAGAGCATTTCCGACAACTGAGTCATTGATATGGCTTAAAAAACGCCCAACCCATAGAGGAAATTTTCTTAATGCCAAACTACGCTTATAAATAGATGAAAGACTTAGCCTGAACGGTTGCCCGTCCCACCGGGTCTGACAGTAAACAAATCATTGTGACTGTCGGCTTTGAAGGGTTCTGCAAGTTGGCATAAGGGTTGCTGTCATTCAGGTGGGAGATCTTTCTTCCGGGAGCGCTGAGAAAGCTCTCATTAACCTGTGCTATATCCAACTCGTTGGAATTGCGGTCAAACAGCGGTTCCAAGGACGAAGGGTAAAATAACGAAGGACGGGCATCGTATGAACATATTTGACCACTATCGCCAGCGCTATGAGGCTGCCAAGGACGAAGAGTTCACACTGCAGGAATTTCTTACCATTGCACGGCAAGATCGCAGTGCTTATGTCAATGCGGCGGAACGTCTGTTGATGGCAATCGGTGAACCAGTGATGGTAGATACCGCGCTTGAACCACGCCTGTCGCGTTTATTCTCGAACCGTGTTGTTGCACGATACCCTGCATTTGAAGAGTTTTACGGCATGGAAGAGGCTATCGAACAGATTGTCTCCTACCTGAAACACGCCGCGCAGGGCCTGGAAGAAAAGAAACAAATCCTCTATTTACTGGGCCCGGTGGGTGGCGGTAAATCGTCACTGGCCGAACGGCTGAAATCCCTGATGCAACGTGTACCGATTTATGTGCTGAGCGCTAATGGCGAACGCAGCCCGGTAAACGATCATCCTTTGTGTTTGTTTAACCCGCAGGAAGATGCGCATATTCTCGAAAAAGAATACAACATTCCTCCGCGCTATCTCGGCACCATCATGTCGCCATGGGCGGCAAAACGCCTGCATGAATTTGGCGGTGACATCACCAAGTTTAAAGTGGTGAAAGTCTGGCCGTCTATTCTTGAACAAATTGCCATCGCCAAAACGGAACCGGGCGATGAAAACAATCAGGACATCTCTGCGCTGGTCGGGAAAGTGGATATCCGTAAACTGGAAAACCACGCCCAAAACGATCCTGACGCTTATGGTTATTCCGGTGCGCTGTGTCGTGCAAACCAGGGTGTGATGGAATTCGTCGAGATGTTCAAAGCCCCGATTAAAGTGCTGCACCCGTTACTGACTGCGACGCAGGAAGGTAACTATAACGGTACCGAAGGGATCTCCGCCCTGCCGTTCAACGGCATTATTCTGGCGCACTCCAACGAATCTGAGTGGGTGACGTTCCGTAACAATAAGAATAATGAAGCATTCCTTGACCGTGTGTACATCGTGAAAGTGCCTTACTGCCTGCGCGTGTCTGAAGAGATGAAAATCTACGACAAACTGCTCAGCAACAGTGAACTTTCCCATGCTCCGTGCGCGCCGGGAACTCTGGAAACGCTCGCGCGCTTCTCGATTTTGTCGCGGCTGAAAACACCTGAAAACTCCAGCAGCTATTCCAAAATGCGGGTTTACGACGGTGAAAGCCTGAAAGATACCGATCCGAAAGCCAAGTCCTATCAGGAATACCGCGACTATGCGGGTGTAGACGAAGGTATGAACGGGCTGTCGACGCGTTTCGCGTTTAAAATCCTGTCCCGCGTTTTCAACTTTGACCATGCTGAAGTGGCCGCCAACCCGGTTCATCTGTTCTATGTTCTGGAACAGCAAATCGAGCGCGAACAGTTCCCGCAGGACATCGCTGAAAAATACCTGGAGCACCTGAAAGGCTATCTGATCCCGAAATACGCTGAGTTCATCGGCAAAGAGATCCAGACGGCTTATCTGGAATCCTATTCAGAATACGGGCAAAACATTTTCGACCGTTATGTGACGTACGCTGATTTCTGGATACAGGATCAGGAATATCGCGACCCGGATACCGGACAACTGTTCGACCGTGAATCGCTGAATGCTGAGCTGGAGAAAATTGAAAAACCGGCCGGTATCAGCAATCCAAAAGATTTCCGCAACGAAATTGTCAACTTCGTGCTGCGTGCCCGCGCTAACAATAGCGGCCGCAATCCAAACTGGACCAGTTACGAAAAACTGCGCACGGTCATTGAGAAAAAAATGTTCTCAAATACCGAGGAATTACTGCCAGTTATCTCGTTTAACGCCAAGACGTCGACCGATGAACAGAAGAAACATGATGATTTTGTCGACAGAATGATGGAGAAAGGATATACACGCAAACAAGTTCGCTTGCTGTGTGAATGGTACCTGCGCGTAAGAAAATCCTCGTAACAGAGGATCGTTGGCAACGTCGTTTGGGGGAAATATGACGTATTTCATTGACCGTCGACTGAATGGCAAAAACAAAAGCGCGGTGAACCGCCAGCGCTTTTTGCGCCGCTATAAGTCGCAAATCAAACAGTCGATTGCCGAGGCCATCAACAAGCGTTCGGTTACCGACGTGGACAGCGGGGAGTCGGTTTCGATCCCCAATGCTGATATCAACGAACCCATGTTTCATCAGGGTCGCGGTGGCTTACGCCACCGTGTTCACCCTGGTAATGACCACTTTGTGCAGAATGACCGTATCGAACGACCGCAAGGGGGCGGTGGCGGCGGCAGTGGTCAGGGAGAAGCCAGTCAGGACGGTGAAGGCGAAGATGAGTTTTCGTTCCAGATCTCCAAAGACGAGTATCTCGATCTGCTGTTTGAGGATCTTGCACTGCCAAACCTGCGTAAAAACCAGCATAAACAGCTTAACGAATTCAAAACCCACCGCTCCGGCTATACGTCTAATGGCGTACCGGCCAATATCAGTGTGGTGCGCTCTTTGCAAAACTCGCTGGCCCGCCGCACGGCGATGACCGCGGGTAAAAAACGGGAGCTGCGTGAGCTGGAATCGACGCTGACCGAGGTCGAGCACAGCGAACCGGCACAGTTACTCGAAGAAGAACGGCTGCGTAAAGAAATCGCCGAGTTGCGGGCGAAGATCGCGAAAACACCGTTCATTGATACCTTCGATTTACGCTATCGCAACTATGAGCGTCGCCCTGAGCCGTCAAGCCAGGCGGTGATGTTCTGTCTGATGGATGTCTCCGGTTCGATGGATCAGGCGACCAAAGACATGGCCAAACGTTTCTATATCCTGCTTTATTTGTTCCTGAGCAGAACCTATAAAAACGTCGATGTGGTCTATATCCGTCACCATACACAAGCCAAAGAAGTGGATGAACAGGAGTTCTTCTACTCACAGGAAACCGGCGGGACCATCGTTTCAAGCGCACTGAAACTGATGGATGACGTCATCAGGGAACGCTACGATCCGGCGCAGTGGAACATTTATGCCGCGCAAGCTTCCGATGGCGATAACTGGGCTGACGACTCCCCTCTGTGCCACCAGCTTCTGGCACAGAAGATTTTGCCGCTGGTGCGTTATTACAGCTACATCGAAATCACCCGCCGCGCCCACCAGACGCTGTGGCGTGAATACGAAGTGTTGCAGGAGAAATTCGATAATTTTGCCATGCAGCATATCCGCGAACAGGAAGATATTTATCCGGTGTTCAGGGAGCTATTCCATAAGCAGGTTCAGGACCACTAATCTTTAGCCTTTCAAAACAGCGGATTATTTATTAATGACCCGCTGTTTTTTTATCTCTTACAAAATCTCATCAGACTTGGGGTATTTTTTGAAATACCGTCTAAACTTCAAAAGAGCAAAGCAATTACTTACCTCTACAAAAGGACGCTGTATATGAAAAAAATTACTTTAGCTACTACCCTGCTGATCTCTGCATTTTCTTTCAGTACTTTCAGTGCATTAGCTGCCGATCAGGTATCCAAAGAAGAAGTCGCCCACTTTAAACTGGTCAAAATCGGCAACATCCAGGTGGCTGAATCCGGCGGGAAAGTCGGTTCACCAAGTGAGTTGCACGATGAGCTCTCAAAGTTAGCGGATGAAAAAGGCGGTAAATATTACCATATCATTGCTGCCGGCCAGAAAGGCCCGAACTTTGAAGCAATAGCCACAGTATATAAAGACGCAGAGAAATAATATCTGCTCAGAAATAACGAAACCACGCCTGAGTGCGTGGTTTTTTTTTAGCGCAAAAACCTGCACGTCACACAGAAAATAATCCATAAAAAAAGCCAGAGGAATAATCCCTCTGGCTTTCTTGCATCATTTCCCGAAGGGGAAATTACATGCCGTACACCAGGTTTACAGACGTCACGGTATCGGTTTTATCCGGCGCGCTGGCTGGTGGTTTGGTGTTATAGGTTACGTCATACGCCACTTTCAGGGAGAAGTGGGAGTTGATCGCAACGGTCAGCGCAGTTTCAGAGTTCAGCGTGGTTTCATCGTTCGCTAAAACTGAAACGCCCTGCGTGAAGCGAGCAGTGTCGCTGATCTGGTAACCGTAAGTGCCGGAAGCATAAGCCAGGGCACGGGTGGTATTACCGCCCTGCTGGAATTCATCATGACGAACACCCGGACCCGCTTCCAGGTTCAGCGTGTGAACCGGACCGCTCCAGATCTGACGACCATAACCCAATGTACCGACAGTACGTGAACGGTAACCGTTGTAACGGTCGCTCAGCCAGCTACCCTGACCGAAAACATAGTTCGCGTTATCAAGATTATAACGGGTACGACCACCGGCCTGGTACTTCTCGGATGAACGCACACCGGAAGAAGAAGTATTACGTGCAGAACCCCACAGGCTGTAAGCCGTGTTGGTATCAAACCAGGTCATGGTGGTATCAGCATTCAACGTGGAGTTGCTGGTGTTACCAGTTTGCGCACTGTAACCCGCCTGAACGTTGCCCTCGAAAGGCTTTTTCGCCTGAGCAGGGTCATCTAACGCAGTGAAGATGGTGGTGTCTGCAAGGCTTGAGATACTGAACAGCGCTGCACCACAGACGATGGCACAAGCTGGTAGACGACGTACAACCCGAAAAAACATTTTGTTTCCCCAATAAGACTTAAGGCAAATAACGACATTAAAACCACACGATGTATGCCATTAATTAGGATCCGTTAATCAAGCCTGGCAACTCCATTTCGATGGCACATACATACAAATATTTCTACCGCAACAAATATAACGCACTCAGCCCAGGATATCTTAATAAAGCGGCTTTTTTAGATAGTTCCGAATGACATATATTTCCTGCAATAGAAATATACGGAATCATTACATTTCCCTTCATTGATTTCTTATTTTCAACATCAGTCAGTAATTACTCATCGCGTGCCACACTTTACTTCTTTCCTGCCGCTTTGGTTCGAAATGTTGCAAGCCGGCAGCGTACAGATTTCCGCCGAACTCTTCGCTGAATCTTGTCCTTTTGAGCGATGCGGGGTAGTTTTATCCTGATAACGTCTTATTTTTGCCTCGGGTTCCTCGAAGGCAGCCTTCAGTAGGAGTGGTCATGGCTTTACAAAAAGAGATTATTCAGGCTCTGCACGTTAAACCGCATATCGATGCCGCACAGGAAGTTCGTGTCAGCGTCGATTTTCTCAAAAGTTATCTGCTGGCCCATCCGTTCATCAGGACACTGGTGTTGGGTATCAGCGGCGGGCAGGATTCTACTCTCACCGGCAAACTTTGCCAAATGGCAATTAGCGAATTACGCGCAGAAACTCACGAAGCCGATTATCAGTTCATCGCTGTCCGTTTGCCGTATGGCGTGCAGGCTGATGAATCCGACTGTCAGGATGCCATCGCGTTCATCCAGCCTGATCAGGTTCTGACCGTCAATATTAAGAATGCCGTACTGGCAAGCGAAGCGACATTGCGCGAAATTGGTATTGAGCTGAGTGATTTCATTAAAGGTAATGAAAAAGCCCGCGAACGCATGAAAGCGCAGTACAGCATTGCCGGAATGAAAAAAGGTGTGGTGGTCGGAACTGACCATGCGGCAGAAGCCGTGACCGGATTCTTCACCAAATACGGCGATGGCGGTACTGACATTAACCCGATTTTCCGTCTGAACAAACGTCAGGGTAAAGCGTTGCTTAAAGAGCTCGGTTGCCCGGAACATTTGTATACCAAAGCCCCGACGGCGGATCTGGAAGAGAACCGCCCTGCTTTGCCGGATGAAGTTGCTCTTGGCGTGACCTACGAGCTGATCGACGATTATCTCGAAGGCAAAAAAGTCGACGATAAATATGCCACGATTATCGAAGGCTGGTATCTGCGTACAGAACACAAACGCCAGCCACCGGTCACGGTGTTTGATGATTTCTGGAAGAAAAAATAATCTTTCCGGTATCTCTGCGTTAACGGACACTGACAGGTGTCCGTTTTTTTTCACAAGTCCTTCCCGCACGATTATCACAAGCTACTTTCCATTCTTTAACTAAATCATTACCCTTAGCCTCCCTTCGGATGACTGACAGTGATGTTTTCAATGCAAAAATTCCTTTTCCTGCTGCTGAGCCTGGTACTGCTTGGCCCTCTGGGTATCGACCTTTACCTTCCGGCGATCCCGGCGATTGCTCTGGGTCTGAACAGCACCGAGGCGGTCATTCAGTCCTCAATTTCACTTTTCATTCTGGTGATGGGCCTCGGCCAGCTGGTTGCCGGGCCGCTGGTTGATAAATTCGGACGCCGTCCCATCGCCATCATCGGCGTGGTGATTTATCTGGCAGGCGCGATCGTCGCCGCTACAGCCATCGCACCGTGGATGTTTCTGCTCTCGCGCGTCATTCAGGGGCTGGCAGTCTGTTGTACATCGGTGGTGATTTTCAGCGGGGTTCGTGACCGGATGAGCGGCAACGATGCCGCCCGCGCGTACGGTTTTCTCAACGGCACGCTCAACATTATCCCAGCTCTGGCGCCGCTGATTGGCGGACTGATTGCCCAATATTATGGCTGGCGTGCGCCGTTCTGGGCGCTGGCGGGTTATACGCTGGCAGTTTTGCTGCTGGTCATTTTCAAATTGCCGGAAACCCGTCCCGAAGGAACGCAAAACAATACCGGACTGCCGTTCCGTCAGTACGCACGTATCTTGTTTGATGCCCGCTTTATCACTTTCGCACTGGTTAATGCCGGCGCAATGGGTATGGCACTGACGTACGTTTCGCTGGCACCGACGGTGCTGATGAATATTGCCGGACTCACCCCACTGGAATTTTCCCTGGTGTTCGGCGCAAACGGATTCTGGATCATGGGGATGAGTTTTATCGCTAACCGCATTATCCGCAAGGTAGGACGTCCGGTATGCCTGAAAACGGGCGGGATTCTGATGTTTATCGGCTGCCTCGGGCTGATTGCCGGGATAACGCTGGTTCCGCCTGCTGAACAGACCGCAACCTGGTTGTATATGTTGCCAGTGGCCAGCGCCTGCGCCGGTCTGGCGTTCCTGATGGGGCCGGCAACCAGCTATGCGCTGGAACCGTTCTCTGCCGAAGCAGGTGTCGCTTCCGCATTGGTCGGTTCGGTGCAGATGGCCGGTGGCGCGTTGCTGGGCTTTATTGCGATGGCGTTGCCGTTGCAGCCAAAGCTGAGTCTGGCGCTGGTGATGCTGGCGGGAGGGTGTCTGGCGATGCTGGCACGTCGCGCCAGTAAGAAATCGACGGGCCGTCTGACCCGTCTGGAACAATAACCGCTCTCTTTAATCGATTGTCGTCACCGGTACGCGGGGTGCCAGCGCACTCAGCAGCTCATAGCCCAGCGTACCGCATGCCGTCGCCACATCATCTACCGGCAAATGATTACCCCATAACTCGACCGGTGAACCGATTTTCGCCTGCGGACACGGCGTAAGATCAACAGCCAGCATATCCATGGATACCGTCCCCACCGTGGTTGTGCACACGCCATCCACCCACACAGGTGTTCCGGACGGCGCATGGCGCGGATAACCATCAGCATAGCCACAGGCGACCACCCCTACGCGCTGCGAGCCGCTCACGTGATAACGGCCGCCATAGCCAACGCGGTCACCCGCTTTAAGCTCCTGCACGGCAATCAGCTCGCTTTTTAACGTCATCACCGGTTGCAGACCAGTATCAGCGATATCTTTCCACTCACCGCTTGGCGATGCACCATAAATAATAATGCCAGGGCGCACCCAGTCATAATGGGTTTGAGGATGCCACAAGGTCGCCGCCGAGTTCGCCAGGCACCGTGGCCCGCGGATATTTTGTCCGGCCAGATTAATCGCCGCCATCTGGGCATCGACCCCTTCCACACTGTCGGCGGTAGCAAAATGGCTCATCAGGGTGAGTTCGCCAACTTGTTTCAGTTCACTCAGCTGTTGCCACACAGCGCCCGCCCGCTCGGGGGGAAACCCCAGACGGTTCATGCCGCTGTTCACTTTCAGGTAGATCTCAACCGGCTGACTCAATTGCGCTTCAGCCAGTGCTTTAATTTGCCAGTCACTGTGAACGGCAGTCGTCAGACGATATTTATCAACGATCATTAAATCCTGAGGAGTGAAAAATCCCTCAAGCAGCAGAATCGGCCCCTGCCAGCCCGCTTCACGCAGCAAAATAGCTTCGTTGAAATCAAGTAATGCAAAGCCATCGGTGGAGGACAAACTGCGCCAGATGCGCGAAATCCCGTGCCCGTAGCCATTGGCTTTGACAACAGTCCAGACCTTGCTGTCAGGGGCAAAGGCACGAATGATGTTCAGATTTTGGGTTAATGCGGAAAGAGATAATGTGGCAGAAATCGGGCGAGGCATACCGGCTCCGGTAATAAGCAAAGTAATTCCCATGCAGCGTCAGGCACTGCATGGGAAATAATGTCAGCGGACTCAGCCTACCGGATGCATTTTATGCGGCCCCGCTGGACGCGCGATAAAATCCGGGCTGTAACGCTCAACCGATAAATCATCAGACGGAATGGCCGGCGTCACGCCCGACATAATATCTGACAGCAATTGCCCTGAGCCACAGGCCATTGTCCAGCCTAACGTTCCGTGACCGGTATTCAGATACAGATTTTTAATGCGCGTGCGTCCGACAATCGGCGTACCGTCCGGCGTCATCGGGCGAAGACCGGTCCAGAACGTCGCCTGCCCGACATTTCCTCCATTCGGATAGAGATCTCTTACAACCATTTCCAGCGTTTCACGTCGCGCCTGTGCCAGTTTCAGATTGAAGCCGACAATTTCCGCCATGCCACCGACACGAATACGGTTATCAAAACGGGTGATAGCAATTTTGTAGGTTTCATCGAGTACAGTTGAAACCGGCGCGGAAGCAGGATCGGTAATCGGGATGGTCAGGGAATATCCCTTCAGCGGATAGACCGGGATAGACACAAGGTCGCGCAACAACGCAGTGGAATAGGATCCAAATGCCACCACATAAGCATCGGCTTTCACCACCTCATCGCCGCACTGCACGCCGGTGATTTCGCCGTTTTCTACATGCAGCTTATCCACCGTGCGGTTAAATTCGAAGACAACGCCCGCCTGACGCGCCATGTCCGCCAGCTTGCGGGTAAACATCTGGCAGTCGCCGGTTTCATCATTCGGCAAACGCAGACCGCCGGTCAGCTTGTGCGCGACCTGCGCCAGCGCAGGTTCTGCGGTGGCCAGCTGACTGGACTCCAGCAGCTGATACGGCACACCCGCATCGTCAAGAACAGCAATATCTTTGGATGCACTTTCAAACTGCTGCGCGGTACGGAAAAGTTGTAACGTTCCGCCCTGACGACCTTCATACTGAATGCCGGTATCGTCACGCAATGCCTTCATGCAGTCACGACTGTATTCCGCCAGACGCACCATACGACTTTTGTTGGTCTGATAATGGTTCATGTCGCAGTTGCGCAGCATCTGCCACATCCATTTGAGCTGGAACTGCGTGCCGTCCAGACGGATTGCCAGCGGTGCATGTTTCTGGAACATCCATTTTACCGCTTTCACCGGAACGCCCGGAGCCGCCCACGGTGCGGCATAACCCGGAGAGATCTGGCCTGCATTACCCGCGCTGGTTTCCTCCGCCGGACCGGACTGACGATCAATGACCGTGACCTGATGACCCGCCTTTGCCAGATACCATGCACTGGCGACACCGACCACACCACTGCCTAAAATGACCACACGCATATCGACTCCACTCCACACCCAAACAAAGCATAATATTCTGATGACAGGAAATTAACCTGACTGAGAAAAATCACCAACACAGTCACTCATAACCGTGAGGTCTTTCACAATTATTTATCGTTCATGACGGCATTTATTTCAATAGGGTGAAATAAATAACGATATCTCGCAACATTTCATCCATCGGGAAAGAAAATTATGGTCTTATGATAGCAATGACTGCACTGATGTCACGAATCAGGGGGCGCATCAAAGCTGGTTTATGAAAAGGTTTTTATTCTTCAATAAAGCCATAAAACCAGAATAAAAAACCACAAACACTCACGGTAGTGATATTACCTCACGGATTGAGAATTTTTGCGATTCAGGACAGGTGGGTTTTTATAAAGGGGTGAAAAACGAGGCATGGGACTGATAACACGAATACCACTCTCATCAGCGGCATTTTATGACACAAACCTGGCGGATAAGGGAAATTGACAGCCATCAGCCATGAGGATATAGAGTTAATCAGGAAGGGATCCATGGTGTTTATCTAACAGCACACTCAGATTGAGCTACGATTATCAATGGACGTGCGAAATCTTAAGAAAAGGTTGTGAATCAAACACTCTGTAGCGTCCATAACTGAATGAGGGTGCGGCTTATGACAACAGTGACCCAGAAGCAAAAAACTGAGGACAAACGTCTCAGCGACGGACCGGACTGGACGTTTGAGTTATTGCAGACCTATCTTGCGGAGATCGACCGGGTGGCCAAGTCTTACCGGCTTGAAACCTATCCCCATCAGATCGAAATCATCACCTCCGAACAAATGATGGATGCCTACTCCAGCATCGGCATGCCGATTAATTACACTCACTGGTCGTTCGGTAAGAAATTTATTGAAACCGAGCAACTGTATAAACACGGACAACAGGGTCTGGCGTATGAAATCGTCATCAACTCTAATCCCTGTATCGCCTATCTGATGGAAGAAAACACCATCACGATGCAGGCGCTGGTCATGGCTCATGCCTGTTACGGCCACAACTCTTTCTTTAAAAATAACTACCTGTTTAAAAGCTGGACTGACGCCAGTTCAATCGTCGATTACCTGCTGTTCGCCAAACGTTATATCAGCGAATGTGAAGAACGCTACGGGGTCGATGAGGTTGAACGGTTGCTCGATTCCTGTCATGCGTTGATGAATTACGGCGTCGATCGCTATAAACGTCCGCAAAAAATCTCCTTGCAGGAGGAACTGGCGCGGCAGAAAAGCCGTGAGGAATATCTGCAAAGCCAGGTGAACACGCTGTGGAAAACGTTGCCGCGCAAGGACAGCGTTGATGCACCTGAACAGGCGCGACGCTTCCCTTCAGAGCCGCAGGAAAACCTGCTGTATTTCATGGAAAAAAATGCGCCTCTGCTGGAATCCTGGCAGCGGGAGATTTTGCGTATCGTGCGTAAAATCAGCCAGTACTTTTATCCGCAGAAACAGACTCAGGTGATGAATGAAGGCTGGGCGACGTTCTGGCATTACACCATTCTTAATCATCTTTATGATGAAGGAAAAGTCACCGACCGTTTCATTCTGGAGTTTCTGCACAGCCATACCAATGTGGTGTATCAGCCGCCTTATAACAGCCCGTATTACAGCGGCATCAACCCGTATGCGCTGGGCTTTGCGATGATGCAAGATATCAAACGTATCTGTCAGGAACCAACGGAGGAAGATCGTTACTGGTTCCCGGATATCGCGGGTTCAGACTGGCTTGAAACGCTGCATTTTGCGATGCGGGATTTCAAAGATGAAAGCTTTATCAGCCAGTTCCTGTCGCCGAAAGTGATGCGTGATTTCCGGTTATTTACCGTGCTGGATGACGACCATAATAACTATCTGGAAATCGCGGCGATTCATAATGAGGAAGGTTATCGCGCCATTCGTCAGGAGTTATCGGCGCAGTATAACCTGAGTAATCACGAGCCCAACATTCAGGTCTGGAATGTCGATTTGCGCGGTGACCGCTCGCTCACGCTGCGTTATATCCCGCAAGATCGCGCACCGCTCGATAAGAGCCGCCGTGAAGTGATGAAACATGTTCATCGTCTGTGGGGCTTCGATGTCTTTATCGAGCAACTCAACGAAGACGGCAGCGTTGAATTACTCGAACGCTGCCCGCCGCGTCCGACGCCGCTATAAACCTCCCATATTCAGACATAAAAAAGGGCGCTAAGCGCCCTGTATTTATTGTTGCTTCCCGAAATCAATCGAATTGTATCAAGGCGGCAACGAAGAGACAGTTAGAAAGATGAAGGGAATTAGCGTTTTTTTTGTTCGGTCAGATCACCCGGCATCGCGCTCTGCATGCTGTGCCAGATTTCACCACTCTGACGGCCATAATTACGCACGCAATCGACAATCTGCTCATAGCTTTTCTCGTGGCAGATATCAGACAGCTTTTTATAGAAAGTGATCGCCAGTTTACGCGCTTCAGGATTGGAGAAGTAATAACGTCCGACGCGGGTATAAAGACCTCGCAGTCCGTTGATAATCAGACCGTAAATCGGGTTGCCGGAGGCAAATGCCAGACCACGGAAAATGCCGTAATCGAGCGCCGTAAAGGCTTCGGCATGATCTTCAACTTCCGCCGCTTTAGCCAGTACCTGCTGGGTTTCTTCAGGATTGGTTCGCATCGCTTTACGGATAAAGATTGTTGCGATGTTAGTACGCACGGACAGCAAATTATCAATGAGCTGTGGAACACTGTCATGATCGAGACGCGCCAGCGTTTCCAGAATATTCAGACCCGACGTTTCCCAGAAATTGTTCACTTTGGTCGGTTTTCCATGCTGAATTGTCAACCAGCCATCCCGGGCAAGCCGCTGTAACACCTCACGCAATGTGGTTCGGGTCACGCCAATGAGTTCGGAAAGTTCTCTCTCTGCAGGCAAAATTGAGCCCGGAGGGAAGCGGCTGTTCCAGATACTTTCGATGATATACTCTTCGGCAAAACCGGCAGGACTTTGTGCCTTAATAACCATGTGTTTGTCGTTCCGTGTGGGGCTTTTATCAGGGATATAGTTCAGCTCATCATACCAGATGAAAAACGCCTGTTATAGCCGTCAGTCAGAACAAATGTTGAAACTGTGCAGGGGTTTGCAGAATTTCACATTTCTTAATGGCTTATGGGATAGTCCGTTCCGGTGAAAAATTTCTGTCAGACAATTACACTGACCTATGCTTTTGATACCACTATAAATTACAGATAAAGGAGAACTGGGGAATATGGAAACAAGCTACAGTCGCGCATTTATAAAAAACTTTTTGGGGCAGTCTCCTGACTGGTACAAAATTACCATTCTGGCCTTTCTGGTTATTAACCCGTTGATTTTCTTTCTGGTCAGTCCGTTTTTAGCCGGATGGTTGCTGGTCATCGAGTTCATTTTTACCCTGGGTATGGCGCTTAAATGTTATCCACTTCAGCCTGGCGGTTTGCTGGCTATTGAAGCGGTCATGATTGGCATGACCAGCGCAGAGCGTATCCGTGAAGAGATTTCGGCCAATCTGGAAGTGCTCCTGCTGCTGATTTTTATGGTGGCGGGCATCTACTTTATGAAGCAACTGCTGCTGACCGTATTTACCAAGCTGCTGCTGAATCTCAGAAATAAAATTGCGCTGTCACTGGCCTTTTGTTTTGCTGCCGCTTTCCTTTCCGCCTTCCTCGATGCGCTGACCGTTATTGCTGTGGTGATCAGCGTTTCAGTCGGTTTTTATTCGATTTACCACAACGTCGCCTCTAATCAGAGTGAAAACACGGATGTGACCGACGACAGCTCGTTTACAGGCAATCAGCAACATCAGGCCGTTCTGGAGCAGTTTCGGTCCTTCTTACGCAGCCTGATGATGCATGCCGGCGTGGGTACCGCGCTCGGCGGTGTGATGACCATGGTGGGCGAACCGCAGAACCTGATCATCGCTAAAAGCGCAGACTGGCAGTTTGTCGACTTTCTGATCCGTATGTCTCCGGTCACCGTCCCGGTGTTCATCTGCGGTTTCATTGTCTGCGCGCTGGTGGAGCGTTTCCGCGTGTTTGGTTATGGCGCAAAACTGCCGCATCCGGTTTATGAAGTGCTTAAAAAGTACGATCAGAAAAACAGTGAGAACATCACGAAACAAGACCGCATTAAGCTGGCGGTGCAGATCGTCATTGGGGTTTGGTTGATTATCGCCCTGGCTTTCCATCTGGCTGAAGTCGGACTGATCGGTCTTTCGGTGATTATCTTTGCCACCGCATTTTGTGGCGTCACTGATGAACATGCGATTGGTAAAGCATTCCAGGATTCCCTGCCCTTCACCGCCCTGCTGACCGTCTTTTTTGCCATCGTTGCCGTGATCGTCGAACAGCATCTGTTCACTCCAATCATTCACTTTGTGCTTCAGTCAGCGCCGTCAAATCAGCTGTCATTGTTCTATCTGTTCAACGGATTGCTTTCTTCCGTGTCTGATAACGTTTTTGTCGGCACTGTTTATATCAATGAAGCAAAATCTGCACTGGTTAATGGCGTGATTGACCTGAAGCAATTTGAACTGCTGGCGGTCGCGATTAATACCGGCACAAACCTGCCATCGGTTGCCACGCCCAATGGTCAGGCGGCGTTCTTGTTCCTGCTGACGTCCGCCCTTGCTCCACTCATCCGCCTTTCATACGGCAGAATGGTGTGGATGGCGCTACCTTACACAGTGGTCATGACGCTGGTGGGTTTGCTGTGCGTGCAATATCTGCTGCCGGATATGACGCAGTGGTTTACGGAGATGGGATGGCTGAGCATGCCACCGGCCAGTGAAGTACTCATGCCTCACTAATACACAGACATAACGTCGGTAATTCTCTGGCAGCTCCGTAGCCCAGAAAATTACCGAAATTAAAGTCGAATTCTCCGATTTATATTAATTATTTACCTATTATTTATTCTGACAGGCTGGCAGCAGGGAGCAATTGGTTTACACTGCGTATCAGTAGCTAACCGCAGGGAAATTTTACTATGTTGCAATATCTTAACCGCTGTTCACAAGGCCGCGGTGCATGGCTTCTGATGGCTCTGACAGCTCTGATTCTTGAGCTGGTTGCGTTGTATTTTCAACACGTGATGCTTCTTAAACCTTGCGTCATGTGTATTTATGAACGCTGTGCGTTGATGGGTATTCTGGCTGCCGGGCTGGTCGGTGCGATTGCACCCTCTACCTGGTTACGTTATGCCGGTATTCTTATCTGGATTTACAGCGCTTACGAAGGGATCCGTTTGTCATGGGAACACACCATGATCCAGCTGCATCCTTCTCCGTTCGCGACCTGTGATTTTGCTGCCCGCTTCCCGACCTGGCTGCCACTGGACAAATGGTTCCCGTGGATGTTTATTGCCAGCGGTGATTGTGCGGAAAAACAATGGGAATTCCTGTCACTCGGTATGCCGCAGTGGCTGGTTGTTGTTTTCAGCGTGTTTATGGTCATTGCGATTCTGGTGCTGCTGGCACAGTTCGTAAAACCTAAACGACGTGACTTGTTCGGTCGTTAATTTCAGTAAACTAAATTCACAAAGGCGCCTCCCGGCGCCTTTTCTATGACCTTCAGTATCATCATGCAGGGAATGCAGACTTTTTAATCAGAGTGGTTTATATGACTAATTTGGAACCTGCAATGAAAAATCTCCCTGTCGGGCTGGTCTGGATAATCTGCGTCGGAGCCTGTCTCCTTTTCTGGGTCGTAGTCGGTTTTATTTTTTATGGCTTGTTCAGATAACGCCACACTGGCGGCCTGTCCGGACGAGTATCAGCTGGCAGGTTCGCTCAATACACTGTGCAAAAAAAGACCTGGATTTGTAAAAACCTCAATGAGTTCTATGCTACGAGGGCAAAAAGGTTCATCAGAGGAACAGATATGGTTGTAAAAGGGTTTTCAAAAGGGTTTTTCATCGCGATTCTTTTAATCGTTACTTTGGCTTTTTTTGATGTATTGAGGCCTTATTATTCTTCCGTACTATGGGCAATTATACTTGCGGTGATTTTCAATCCGCTGAAAAACCGGCTTAAACAATTTGTCGGTGATCGCAACGGTGTTGTTTCTTTATTAACCGTCTTGATTATTTGTCTGATTGTATTCACACCGCTGGCGATTATTACTTCTTCGCTGGCGATCGAATTCAATGCGGTATACACCAAGCTTCAGGCGAATGATTCCCAGTTGCCGGCGATGCTGACCGATACCATCCACCATTTACCGCGATGGGCCAGACATTTCCTTGCGGAGCATAATCTGGACAGCACGACTGAAATTCAGAAAAAGCTTTCTGATGTCGCGCTGCAAGGCAGCCAGTATCTGGCGGGTAGCGTTTTTGTCATTGGTAAGAGCACGTTCGGCTTTGTTGTCGGTTTCGGCATCATGCTGTACATCCTGTTCTTCCTGCTGAAAGATGGCGCTTATCTGGTTAATCTGACGCTGGAAGCCCTGCCGCTTTCCCGCCACGTTAAACATCATTTGTTTATGAAGTTTGCGGCCGTATCCCGCGCGACAGTTAAAGGTACGGTGGTGGTGGCAATCGTTCAGGGTGCGCTGGGCGGGCTGGCATTTTACATCGCGGGTGTGGATGGCAGCCTTCTTTGGGGCGCGCTGATGGCCTTCCTGTCAATCATCCCTGCGGTTGGATCAGCCATTATTTGGGTACCGGCTGCCATCTATTTCTTCGCTTCAGGAATGTTGTGGCAGGGGATCTTTATCGTGGTCTTCTTCGTGGTGGTTATCGGTATCGTGGATAACGTTTTACGCCCGCTGCTGGTTGGCAAAGATACAAAAATGCCGGATTACCTGATCCTTATCACCACGCTGGGTGGCATGGAAGTTTATGGCATTAATGGCTTTGTGATTGGTCCGTTGATTGCGGCATTGTTTATCGCCTGCTGGAATATTCTTTCCGGGCGTGACCATCGTAACAATACCGATGAGATTGACGAAGATTTCATTGAGGAAGGTAAAAATCACCCGGAGACATGATACGCAGGGCATTTTCTCTAAGTGCCCAATCCGCGCATCGTTATCTTCGGTCTGAGTTTAACGGGCGGTTGCTACAAACCGCCCAGTTTTACCAAATATGATTATGCAGTTTTCAGAACCTGGCGTAGAAATAAATGACAACTAACACTATCGATCTGCAGGGGTAATAAATGAAAAATATCATTTTAGGTATGATCGCAAAAATCTCCCGTATGGAAGCAGACACTAAACAGCTTACCGCTCAGGTTGAGGCGCAGTCACTCCTTCTCGGGGCTATTTTCATCACTGTCGGGAAAAATGGCGGGCCGCAAGAAATCATCGAAAGCGTCAATAAAGCCATTAACTCCGTGCTCGACTCCGATGATGAAGTCCTTAAATCCGACGCCAAAATTTTGTTTGAACAGTTTCAGGCACTGATTGAGATGACGCGATTTATCGACAAGGCCGATCCGGAGCTGGATTCCGAAGCGCTGAATGCGCTGGGTGCTGTCCGGCCTGATTCTGAGATCTGATATCAAAATCCTGGAATAAAAAAAAGCCCTGGCATTTGCCGGGGCTTTTTCATTTCAGATGCTGAAAGAGAAGCGAGCTTACTTCGCCCAGCTTGGCTTATTCATGATGTGATCCTGCCAGTCTTCGACGTCGTCTTCGCGCACGGCGATGTAACGCACGGAGATCTGCGCCGTATGCATGGCAGATTTGGATGCTTTATTCAGCAGCGGATGCCACGGGAGCAAAGGCTTGCCCTCGCCTATCAGACGATATGCGCAGGTAGGCGGTAACCAGTCGAAAGTGGTCAGGTTTTCACGCGTCAGTTTGATGCAGTCTTCTTCAAGCGTAAAACGACGTTCGTAGTTGCGGCACTGACAAGATTTAATATTGAGCTGGTTACAGGCGACGTTGGTGAAGTAAATCTCGTCCGTATCTTCATCAATCAGCTTATGCAGGCAACATTGTCCGCAGCCGTCGCACAATGCTTCCCATTCTTCGTCAGTCATTTCAGACAGCGTTTTTTGCTGCCAAAAAGCGGGTTCAGTCATGATGTGCATCCGGTATAAATAAAATGAGGGTGCTTATATAGACGCTTTAGCCGTCAGATGCAAGTAAAGCCGCCGGAAAGCTGCTCCGGCGACATCATTGCTTTGCGCTAAATCACGCGGGTAGTCACTTGCTTACCATTGAGTGTAGCTAAGATTTCATCGCCAGCGTGGAGCGGCCCGACACCATGAGGTGTACCAGTCAAAATTATGTCACCTGCACGCAAAGTGAAGAAACGGCTCATATAGGCAATCAGCGGCAAAAGCGGCGTCAGCATGTCACGGGTATTTCCTGACTGACGCGTTTGCCCATTGATCTCCAGCAGCAACTCAGCCTGCTGCGCATCGCCAAATTCGCTGACCGGAATAAACCCGCTGATAGGACAGGATCCGTCAAACCCTTTGGCTTTTTCCCAGGGTTGTCCGGACTCTTTAAAGCGGGTCTGCAAATCCCGCAACGTGAGATCCAGCGCCAGCCCGTAACCGGCGATGGCATTCGCAACGCGATCTTCTGTTGCCTGTTTCAGCGGAGTGCCGATCAGTACCGCCAGTTCGACTTCATGATGTACAGCGCCGAAATCCTTCGGGATAGCGACAGGCTGACGAATATCGCAAAGCGCCGTTTCCGGTTTGATGAACACGACCGGCTCAGCCGATCGCTGACCGCCCATCTCTTTGATATGGTCGGCGTAGTTATTGCCGACACACACCACTTTATTCACCGGAAAATCGAGTAATGCGCCATGCCAGTCTCTGTGTTGGTACATACAGCCACTCCTTGATGTGAGGAATATCAGCCGCTGAACGGATTACGAGGTGCCGCCGCTAAAGGTGCTGAAGACGCCGGTGCGTTCTGCGCCGGTGCTGCCTCGCCGGAAACTACCGGTGTTTGCGCACCCGCGACGCCATCTGCCATCATGCCGATACTCAGCGCGAAATAGGTTGAACGGTTCCAGTGCATGATCGTACGGAAGTTATCGTAAACCAGGAAAGCCCGACCTTGCGTATCATCCGGAGTGATAATCCATGCGCGGGTGGCTGTGGATGTCAGCGGGCTGCCGTCAACCTGCGTTACGCCAAGTTGCTGCCAGTATCGGGCCGGATGCATCTGATTGTTTTTAAGCCCTGCCAGATTACCGTCAAAGTTAGCGGGCAATTTCACTTCCTGTCCCCAGCCCTGATCGCCTTTCCAGCCTTCTTTAGATAAATAATTGGCCGTTGAGGCAAAGACATCGTCGGTATTTTTCCAGATATCGATTTTGCCGTCGCCGTTACCGTCAGCGCCGTAAGTCAGATATGAGCTTGGCATAAACTGCGACTGCCCCATCGCACCCGCCCAGGAACCTTTCATCATGTCGCTGGTGGCTTTACCTGAATCAACGATTTTCAGCGCCGACATAAATTCTTTGGTGAAGAACGCTTCGCGACGTCCTTCGAAGGCCAGCGTCGCCAGCGCGGAGAACACATCTTCTTTCCCCTGAATCTTGCCGAAGCTGCTCTCCATCGCCCACAGCGCCACAATGTACTGCGGCTGTACGCCATAACGGTCGCTGGCTTTTGTCAGCGCAGGCAAATTGTTCTGCAACTGCTCCTGTCCCTGTTTGATTTTCCATTCAGGCAATACGCGGGTCAGATAATCGTCGAGAGTAATCTTCTTCTCTAACTGATTGCGGTCTGAATTAATCACGCGATCGACGAAATGAATATTCGCGAAGGTGCTGTCGATAGTCTGCTGGCTGATCCCCTGAGAGAGCGCCTGCGCTTTGAGTTGCTCCACATAAGCCGGGAATTCAGCGGGATCCCGTCCCTGTTCTGCCAGAGACGTTTTGCCTGAAGGCGCTGCCGGTGCGGCGGCGGCAGGCTGTGTTGCCGCAGTGGATGGTGTGGTGGTTTGCCCTGAGGTGGCTTTTTGCGCTGCACAACCGCTGAGGATGATCAGCGGTGTTAACACGGCCAGTGCCGACAATTTCATCAATTTCTTCCTTTTGACTTCTGCAAGTGATTCATCGTTCTAAGCTTTGAGCACTACAACGATGAATGCAAGTCATGACGTCCGAAAGTTCGAGGATTGCCGAAACAAATGTCTGGAATGCGTTATTTACTGGCGTCGTTCAGATGAACATTCAATAAACTTTCTGCCGGAGGTGGAACCTGCAGATAATAACCCTGCTCTTCGAGAGACTGGCGTACTTTGACAATATCCGCAGTGGCGAGTTTTTCACGGTTGGCCAGATTTAGCATCATTGAGAACTGAGGCACGCCAAAACCTTTGAGTAATTCTTCAGGCACACGGGAAAAATCGTCTTTTTTTTCGACATACAGATAAGTCTGGTCACGTTTAGTACTTCTATAGATCACACAAAGCATTTTTTTAACTCTATTTTATTGAAACGGTGGCTTGCCTAGATATAACTGTAACTATAACATGCTTATCGTACATCGGAATATCGCCCCCCGAGTGGTATTCCGGGGATTTAGAGTTGCTGAGACTGAGTCAGGATAGATGTCACAATCGCCAATAGAACTAAAAGGCAGCAGTTTTACCTTATCGGTTGTTCATTTACATAGTTCACAACCAGAGGTTATTTATCAGGCATTACAGGAAAAAGTGGAGCAAGCTCCGGCCTTTTTGAAAAATGCCCCTGTTGTTATCAACGTTGCTTCACTCACAGGTGCAGCAAACTGGAAAGACATTCAACAGGCTGTCGCTTCTGCAGGCTTTCGCGTTGTTGGCATCAGTGGTTGTAAAGACGAAGCGCAAAAACGCGCACTTTCCCGCACCGGTTTACCGCTGCTCAGTGAAGGTCGTGCCCAGCGTATCGCTGCTGAACCACCGGTTCCTGTCGTGCCCGACAATGCCCCGGCCAAGACCCGCATTGTCAGTACCCCGGTCAGATCCGGCCAACAAATTTATGCCCGTAACAGCGACCTCATCGTGACCAGCAGTGTCAGTGCAGGTGCGGAACTGATTGCCGATGGCAATATCCACATCTACGGCATGATGCGAGGCAGAGCACTGGCAGGCGCCGCAGGCGATGCAAATTGTCAGATTTTTTGCACGCAATTAGGCGCTGAACTAGTCTCTATCGCAGGGCAATACTGGTTGAGTGATCAAATCCCGGCCGATTATCTCGGTCAGGCAGCGCGCCTCAGCCTGATAAATAATGTGTTAACCATACAACCTTTAAACTAAGCCCTTTTGACAAGGAATCCTTTCATGGCACGCATCATAGTTGTTACATCGGGTAAAGGGGGCGTTGGCAAGACCACTTCAAGCGCGGCCATTGCTACCGGTTTAGCTCAAAAAGGCAAAAAGACCGTTGTTATCGATTTCGATATCGGTCTGCGTAATCTCGATTTGATTATGGGCTGTGAGCGCCGGGTGGTTTATGATTTCGTTAACGTGATCCAGGGTGATGCCACGCTGAATCAGGCGCTTATCAAAGATAAACGCACTGAAAACCTGTTTATTCTTCCGGCCTCCCAGACGCGCGATAAAGATGCGCTGACTCGTGATGGCGTGGAGAAAATCCTGAACGATTTAGCCGAGATGGAATTCGATTTCGTTGTGTGTGACTCCCCGGCTGGTATAGAAACCGGCGCGCTGATGGCATTGTATTTCGCCGACGAAGCCGTGATCACCACGAACCCGGAAGTCTCTTCCGTTCGCGACTCCGACCGTATTCTGGGCATTTTGTCATCAAAATCCCGTCGTGCGGAACAAGGCCTGGAGCCTATCAAAGAACATCTGCTTCTTACCCGTTATAACCCGGGCCGTGTCAGCCGTGGTGACATGCTGAGCATGGAAGATGTGCTGGAAATCCTGCGCATTCCACTGATCGGGGTTATCCCTGAAGATCAGTCTGTACTGCGTGCGTCCAACCAGGGCGAGCCGGTCATTCTGGATCAGGAATCCGATGCAGGGAAAGCGTATGACGATACCGTCAGCCGTCTGCTTGGGGAAGAACGTGCATTCCGTTTCATTGAGGAAGAGAAGAAGAGTTTCCTGAAACGCCTTTTTGGGGGATAAACCATGGCATTGTTAGATTTCTTTCTGTCCCGCAAAAAATCGACAGCCAATATAGCCAAGGAACGGCTACAGATCATCGTAGCCGAACGGCGTCGAGGGGATAGTGAACCGTCGTATCTGCCTGAACTGAAACGCGATATTCTCGCCGTCATCTGTAAGTACATTAAGATTGACCCGGAAATGTTACAGGTTCAGTTCGAGCAAAAAGGTGACGATATTTCCGTACTGGAACTTAACGTTACCCTGCCAGAGTCGGAAGAAGCGCCTAAATGACAGCAGTCCATTTAGCCTGTTTACAGGTGCTTTTTTCAGCATAGCGCCCTCTGTTTCCTCAGAGGGCCACTGCCTTTTTCGCATTCCTTTCTGTTATTTTTATTTTTCCTTTCTATAACCACTGTATATAAATACACCCCGCAAATTCATTTCCCGTCTTTTTGCATTTATTCCTGAAAAATTTTGATTAAGACTCATCTCATTCATGCTGGAATTTAATATCCATAGACTGCTTTAATTCGGCATAATTTATGACAACCTGTTATCCGCTAACTTGTTATTCGCAGTTGTCTTGTCATCAAAGAATAAAAAAAGAGCGGGGTATTAGCCCGCTCTTTTTAATTCACTCCTGGATTGACTATACCTTCATAACGAAGGGATCAATAATTGCTCAGAATTTCATTCAGCCTTTCAGCTAACAATTTTCCGCGCCAGCCACTGATTAATTCCGGCTGAGATTCTTTATCTTTTAGCTTCCAGTGATGAGTCAGTAGTTGGTTAATCTGACGACGTGACGCCAGTAATTCAACGCTGAGTTTGCTCTCTTCGCTCACAGCCTGGATCAGTGCCTTGATATCTTTGAAGACTTTACGATAACCGGGCTGATCGATAAGGTTCGAAATCGGTGCAGGCAGTTCAGATTCATCGAGCGCATTGGATTCTTCCACCAGCGCCAGCAGTGTGCGTCCGTGATAGCGGATTTCCGGACCACTCAGGCCCAGCGCTTCCAGTTCGCCCAGTGAGGTCGGCTGATAGCGGGCGACCTGCCACAGATTTTCCTCGCGGACCACAAAGTTAACCGCCAGGTCACGCTGACGCGCCTGATTTAGACGCCAGGCAGCTAACAATTTCAGGCAGCCTAACTGGCGCGGACGCAGCTGAAATGCATTGCCGATTTCCAGATAGGCCAGCTCAGGTTGCAGCACTTCACTGCGACGACGGCAGAGCGCCAGACACTCGTCCAGAGCCGCATCCATCCACCCTGCTTCTTCGGTTTCGCGCATCAGCTGGTCGGCCAGCGGCAACAGATACCACACGTCAGCAGCAGCATACACACACTGTTTTTCGCTCAGCGGACGGGCAATCCAGTCAGTGCGCGATTCACTTTTATCCAGCTCTATGCCGGTCGTTTCCGCCACCAGACGGGCAAAACCACAGGAAAGCGGACGCCCGCTAAACGCGGCGAGGATCTGCGTATCAATCAGAGGTGAAGGCATAACACCAAAAGCATTCAGAAAAACTTCGAGGTCTTCACTGCCCGCATGGAGGAATTTGATGACATCAGGATTAACCAGCAAATCAATGAAAGGCTGCCATGCGGTGATCGGTAAAGGATCGATAAGGGTGAGCTGTTCGCCGTCAAAAAGCTGGATCAAACCCAGTTGAGGATAATAAGTACGGGTACGAACAAATTCGGTATCCAGCGCAATTTTGCTGTGCGCTTTGGCCTGAAGGCAAACCTGCTCCAGCGCGTCATTGGTGGTGATCAACTGATAATTCAAATCTTAATTCTCTTAATCATTACTACGTTATAACGTGATAACGCCGGACATCGCCGGCGTTAAGAATCTGACTGTCACTGAACAAACGTGTTAACCGCTATGCTGCATCCTGCTTCGGATCGACTTTGGGTTTTGCCTGCTCATCGCGAAGTTCCCGTCTGAGGATTTTACCGACATTTGACTTCGGTAACTCATCACGGAACTCGACAATCTTAGGTACTTTGTAACCGGTTAATAACCGGCGACAGTGTGCCAGGAGTTCTTCGCTGGTCAGTGAAGAGTCTTTTTTCACCACGCAAATTTTGACAATTTCACCCGACGACTCATTCGGCACACCAATGGCGGCAACTTCGAGAACTTTGTCGTGTTGTGAAACTACCTCTTCAATTTCGTTAGGGTAAACATTGAAACCGGAAACCAGGATCATGTCTTTTTTACGGTCAACAATCCGTAGGAAGCCCTGCTCGTCCACTGTAACGATATCGCCCGTCGATAACCAGCCATCTTTTAGCACCTCATCGGTTGCAGACGGCCGCTGCCAGTAACCCAGCATGACCTGAGGACCACGTACCCACAACTCGCCCGGCTCGCCCGGCGCAACGTCATGACCGTTATCATCCACCAGACGTACCTCTGTCGACGGCACTGGCAAACCGATGCTGCCACTGTAATGTTTCAAATCGTACGGATTTCCGGCCACCAGCGGGGAACACTCCGTCAGACCGTAACCTTCCAGCAAATGTTTACCCGTCAGTTTTTCCCATTTGTCCGCCACAGATTTTTGCACGGACATCCCGCCACCTACAGAAAGACGCAGCGTGGAGAAATCCAGTTCGCGAAAGTCTTCGTTATTGAGCAGCGCATTAAACAGGGTATTTACCCCGCTGATGGCGGTAAACGGATATTTGGCCAGCTCTTTGACCATACCTGATACGTCGCGCGGATTGGTGATAAGCAAGCTTTTACCGCCCAGATCGAGGAACAGCAGGCAGTTCACCGTCAGGGCAAAGATGTGGTATAGCGGAAGTGCTGTCACCACCAGCTCATGTCCCGGCTGCAATAGCGGTGCGTACGCCGCTTTTGCCTGTTCAAGATTCGCCTGCATGTTTCGGTGCGTCAGCATCGCGCCCTTCGCCACGCCGGTGGTGCCACCGGTATATTGCAGAAATGCCAGGTCGTCATTAATGATGTCGGGTTTGATGTATTGCAGACGACGCCCGCGCTGTAATGCGGTACGGAAGGAGATCGCGTTCGGAAGGTGATATTTTGGCACCAGCCGTTTGATGTATTTCACCACAAAATTGACCAGCGTGCCTTTTGCGGCAGAAAGCTGATCGCCCATGCGGGTCAGAATGACGTGTTTGACCTGCGTTTTGTACACCACTTTTTCCAGCGTATGGGCAAAGTTGGAGACAATCACAATTGCACTGGCGCCGCTGTCATTCAGCTGATGCTCAAGCTCACGCGGCGTATACAGCGGGTTTACATTAACCACGACCATGCCAGCGCGCAAGACGCCGAACAGCGCAATCGGATACTGCAACAAATTCGGCATCATCAGTGCAACACGATCACCCTTCTGCAGACCCAGTTCGTTTTGCAGATAAGCAGCGAAAGCCCGGCTGCGTTCTTCAAGCTTGCGGTAGGTCATCGCCTCGCCCATGTTGATAAATGCCACACTGTCAGCGTAACGCAGCGCGGAATTTTCAAACATTTCGACCAGCGAACTGTAGCGGTCAGGGTCGATGTTCTCAGGAACATCTGCCGGATATCGTTTTAGCCAAACCTTTTCCAAGGTATCACTCCTGAAATCATGTTCTGTTGCCGTCTCTATTCGACGAGTTTTATCACGTCTTTAACAATATTTTAACTCAGCTTACCAGTTGCGTTTCAAACAATGTCGAGGTTGAGAGGCGGGTCACTTTTTCTGCGCCCTTGCTTTGCCAAACCATCCATGGCTTAAAAGAAAAAGGCGGCAATTAAGCCGCCTTAACAACTACAACTACAACTACAACAACTACTGCTGTTACTGCTTTGGTGGCGGCGGCACGGGATGTGCCGGAGCCGGTTTCATTGCCGCCGGTGGGTGCCCGCCAGAATGTGTCGGTGGTGCTCCATGCGGCGACGGAGGTCTATTCGGTGACGATGCTTTCGACCCGTGCGGGTGCCGTGTTATACCAACCGGGCCCCCAGCCGGGTCCAAACCCGCGCCCCCATGAATCATAGGGGCCGCCGTAGCCATAACCCCACGGGCCAATCGGCTGCGGAGGCATCACAACCTGTTGCTGTATACGCCAGCGTTTATAGCTGTTGACGTTAACGGTGACAAAATCATAGGAAGTCTGGCCAATTTTGCCTTTCTCCACACCGGCAATCGGCCCGACGACTGTTACCAGCTGATTGCGATAATCGACAGGATCCACAAAGCCGTTGATGTAAGCCATGATCCGCCCGCGCGACGCTGCGCCTAAGACCGGCCTTGCGCCTTCATCCAGCGGTACCGTGGCAATTTCCAGGCGGGTTTTGTTTTGCAAATTGGTCACAGAGACCACTTTGCCGCCAAAACGCGACTCCTGACCGACATAAAGACCCGGTGCGCCCTGCACTGCCTGTAAATTCATCTGCGGGGTGGCCGTGGTACCGCGAATTTCATCCGGCACCGTGACACAACCCGATAACACCAAAGCACTCAGTGCAACCGCACTCAGCGCCATTTTTTTACCCGTTTTACCCGATAACTGCTGAATTACAGACCACTTACGCATTGCGATGACTCCTGTGCAAACTCTTCATTTTGACCATTTTTCAGAGCACAAGTTGCCTGACTTTACCGTCATTTACCGTCCTGGCAGCTTTTTCCACGTCACTTCATTGCGCAGATAAGTGGGTTCGGCATCTTCCGGATTAACACGGATGCCATTTTCCCAGAGCTGGAGCGCCAGCGGCAGCATATCTTCTGCATGAGGCAGTAACATTTTGCCATCAAATAATTCAGCTGCCGGAGATTCACCTAACAGATGAGGATAAGTCTCCCAACCGGTTCCCACCGTCGCAAAACGGCCAGATAATTCAGCGGCGCGCGCCAGAAGTTGTTCTGGTTTGATGACCTTCTCGGTCTCTTCACCGCTCCAGACGCCCTGTGCATTGCGGCTGAATTCACCCCAGTAGACTTCACCCATGCGGGCATCAATGGCTGCGAGAACGTTATCAGCACCGGTCAGGCGATACGCGCCCTGCGCCATCGTCTGTAACGTAGACACTGGCAGCAAAGGCAATTGCGCGCCCAGCGACAATCCCTGAGCCATACCAATGCCGATACGCACGCCGGTAAAACTGCCCGGTCCGCGACCAAAAGCCAGCGCGTCAAGCTGAGTCAGGGAAAGTCCTGCTTCGGCGAGAATTTGCTGGACCATCGGCAAAATGCGCTGAGTGTGCTCGCGGGCACAGAGTTCAAAATGAGCGAGCGTTTCGCCCTGATTATAAAGCGCAACCGAACAGGCTTCTGTCGCCGTATCAATTGCTAAAATTCGCGTGGACATGCCAGACCTCAGGCGGGGTAATTAATAAGTTGTACCCTATGTACTTCGGATTGCAGCAAGGCGACAAGCTCGTGGATCCCAGGGAACTTAGATAACTAAGTGACTGGGGTGATTGAGCGCAGTCAACGCATCTGCAATCTGAAATATGACGGGTATAAGAGCCTTTTTCGGGGCGGCATCTTAGCATAAACAAAGGGCTATTTCTGCTCTTCGACATCCTGTAAAAAGCGGATCGCTTGTGCCAGGTCACGCGTGCGCGGTGTCGGCGGCAAACTATTGAGGAAAACTTCGCCATAAGGACGCATCACCAGCCGGTTATCGCAAATCACCATGACACCCCGGTCAGACGTATCACGGATCAAACGCCCGACGCCCTGTTTCAGCGTAATGACCGCATCAGGTAATTGTACGTCATTGAACGGGTCTCCGCCGCGCAGGCGACAGTCTTCAATACGGGCTTTGAGCAGCGGATCGTCAGGTGACGTGAACGGCAGTTTATCGATGATGACGCAAGACAGCGCATCGCCTCGCACATCCACGCCCTCCCAAAAACTGCTGGTCGCCACCAGCAAGGCGTTACCCGCTTCGACAAACTGCGCGAGAAGCTGGCCTTTACTGGTTTCGCCCTGCAATAAAACCGGCAACGTCAGGCTGGCTCTGAATTCCTCGGCCAGTTCGCGCATCATTTTGTGAGACGTACACAGGAAGAAGCAGCGGCCTTTGTTGGCTTCAATCAGCGGACGCAACATACGCGCCAGCTGCTTCGAGCTGCCGTTGACGTTCGATTCAGGCAGAAAACGCGGCACGCATAACAGCGCCTGTTTGGCGTAATCAAACGGACTTGGCAGCAGTAATGTTTCTGCCTCATCCAGCCCGAGACGTTCGGTAAAATGATGCAGCTGATCGTTTACGGAAAGCGTAGCTGAAGTGAAAATCCACGCGCCTGGTTTCTCTTTCATCATTTCGCTGAATTTATCGGTTACCGACAACGGTGTCAGCGCCAGCACGAAATGGCGTGAGTTACATTCATACCAGTAACTGTAGCCGGGAATGGACACGTCTTTCAGGCGTTTCAGACGATTGCGGTAAAGCGTGGCGCGTTCGAAAGCCGCATCGAGCAGCGCAGAACGCCCGAGCGACAATTTCACCACGTCATAGCAAAGTTCCAGCGCGTCATCGAGTAATAACAGCGCGCGCTGGATAGCGGGCTGGTTAAGCACATCGCGCAGATTGCCGCGAAAACCCGGTTCACCAAGCGCCAGACGAAAATCCATCGTGCTCTGGCTCAGACGATCAGCACTTTTTTGTAACTGCACGGAATCACGGACTTCCGTGCGGTAAGCGATCGTGATGTCTTTCGCCATATCCAGCAGCTGACGGCTGGTCACCTGCTGACCAAAATACTGGCTGGCGATATCAGGGATCTGATGGGCTTCGTCGAAAATCATCACGTCAGCCTCGGGAATAAGCTCACCGAAGCCGCTCTCTTTCACCACCATATCTGCCATAAACAGATGATGGTTAACCACCACCACATCGGCGTCCATCGCCTTGCGACGGGCTTTTACGACAAAGCATTCTTTATACAGCGGACAGTCACTGCCGAGGCAATTATCGTTGGTGCTGGTCACCAGTGGCCAGACAAAACTATCTTCCGGCACCACATTGCAGGTGCTGATATCGCCTTCTTCCGTGCTGCTCGACCAGTGACGCAGATGTGCCAGTTCGCTGAGCGCCTGGCTGGCGAGATCGCCGCCGGAGAGTGATTGCTGTTCCAGACGTTCCAGGCACAAATAATTTGAGCGCCCTTTCAGCAGCGCCAGACGACCTTTGAAATTCAGTGCGCTGGCGACTTTAGGCAAATCGCGGGAATACAGCTGATCCTGTAAGTTTTTCGAACCAGTGGAGATAATGACTTTTTTGCCGGAACGCAGTGCCGGAGCAAGATACGCATAAGTTTTACCGGTACCTGTACCGGCTTCGACCACCAGCCCCTGCTTACCGGTGATGGCTTTGCTGACAGCCTGCGCCATCAGACGCTGAGGTTCACGCGGTTTAAAACCTTCAATTTTCTGCGCCAGTGCGCCGTCTGTTGCGAAATCGTCTGTCACTCTGTCTCTCTACCTGTACGGATCAGCAGTGATTATGCCAATCCCTTGGCTTCACTACCACCGCCATCTGCCAATCCAACGCATTCATCCTTTGTGATACCCTTAGCGCCATCATAAGTATGTGACTAACCGGAGTTAAAAAATGACCATCGAACGTATTCGCCCTGAGCCACGGATGTCCGACATCGTGATCCATAACGACACCATTTATTACACCGCGGTACCGGAAAATCTGGACGCGAATGCGAAAGATCAAACGGCGGAAACGCTGGCGATTATCGACGCAGCGCTGACTGAAGCGGGCTCAGACAAAAGCAAAATTCTGGATGCCACACTGTTTCTGGTGAATAAAGAAGATTTCCCGGCCATGAACGAAGCCTGGGATGCGTGGGTATCGCCGGGCAATGCCCCCGTACGTTGCACCGTGCAGGCCAACCTGATGAATCCGAAATACAAAATTGAAATCAAGATTATCGCTGCACGTTAATCACTGATTTTCGGACATAAAAAAACCTCCAGCCGGAGGTTTTTTTATTATCAGCGTAATGCTTTATTACGCTTTTGCACCCGCTACAGCTTCTTTAGCGAGTTCGGTGATTCGTGCATAATCACCGCTTTCCAGCGCATCAGCCGGCACCAGCCAGGATCCACCGATACACAACACGCTTTTCAGCGCCAGATAATCACGGTAGTTCGCCGGTGAAATACCGCCAGTCGGGCAGAAACGCACCTGCGGGAATGGCCCTGCGATAGCCTGCAACGCTTTCACGCCGCCGTTAGCTTCCGCCGGGAAGAATTTAAATTCACGCAGACCAGCATCCAGACCCATCATCAGTTCTGAAACAGTGCAGATACCCGGGATCAGCGGGATCGAACCGGCATTCGCAGCCTTAAGCAATGCATCGGTCAGACCCGGGCTAATCGCGAACTGCGCACCGGCTTCGGTCACTTCGGCCAGTTGTTCAGGATTGAGCACAGTCCCTGCGCCAATAATGGCTTCCGGCACTTCTTTGGCAATCGCACGGATCGCATCCATCGCACACGGGGTACGTAAGGTGACTTCCAGAACGCGCACGCCACCGGCAACCAGCGCTTTGGCCAGCGGAACGGCATGTTCCAGTTTATTGATAACAATCACAGGAACGACCGGCCCTGAGGTCAGAATTTGTTCCGCGCTTGTTTTCCAGTTTTTCATCTTGCTCTCCATTCATGCCCGCAGGCACCGTTGTGATTGATGGCGCGCCCCTGCCACAGGGACCAGTGATTTTTTCACAACGAAGAAATCACTGGAAACCGACCACACCCGATTGGACGATACTACCCTCCCCGTCATGTCTGAAGCCGCAGCGGCGTTGGCTACATTTGTTCACCCGAATCACTGACTCATGTCAGCTCATCGGGACTCACTCACTTGCCGCCTTGCTACAGCCTCAAACATTTTGGGGAGTAATGACTCAATAAACTATTCGTTACTCAAACTATTCGTTACTCGAACTCATTCCAGGAACGGCCGTCGCGGGTAATCATCGCCACAGAAGCCACAGGCCCCCATGTCCCGGACTGATACGGTTTTGGTGCTTCGCTTTCTGCAGCCCATGCGTTCATGATGGAGTCGACCCATTTCCAGGCTTCTTCTACTTCGTCACGACGCACGAACAGCGCCTGAATGCCACGCATGGTTTCGAGCAGCAGACGCTCGTAAGCATCGGCAATATGTTGCTCATTGAAGGTTTCAGTGAAGCTCAGATCCAGCTTGGTAGTTTGCAGACGGTGTTTGTGCTCCAGACCCGGTACTTTGTTCAGTACTTCGATCTCGATACCTTCATCCGGTTGCAGACGAATCGTTAGTTTGTTCTGCGGCAACTGCTGGTAAGAATCACGGAACAGGTTCAGTGCCGGGCTCTTGAAATACACCACAACTTCTGAACATTTGGTCGGCAGACGTTTACCGGTACGCAGGTAGAACGGAACGCCCGCCCACTGCCAGTTATCGATATCCACGCGGATAGACACGAACGTTTCGGTGCTGCTGGTTTTCTTCGCGCCTTCTTCTTCAAGATAGCCAGGAACTTTTTTGCCCTGCACGAACCCGGCAGTGTACTGACCGCGTACGGTGTTTTCACGTACGTTAGACTGATCGATACGGCGCAGTGAGCGCAGTACTTTCACTTTCTCATCACGGATACGGTCGGTACTCAGATCAGCCGGTGGAGACATGGCGATCATAGTCAGAATTTGCAGCAAGTGGTTCTGGATCATGTCACGCATCTGACCCGCATCATCGAAGTAACCCCAGCGGCCTTCGATACCCACTTCTTCAGCAACGGTGATCTGCACGTGATCGATAGTGCGGTTATCCCAGTTGCTGGCGAACAGGTTGTTGGCGAAACGCAGTGCCAGCAGGTTCAGTACCGTTTCTTTACCCAGATAATGGTCGATACGGTAAACCTGAGATTCTGCGAAATATTCGGCGACCTGATCGTTAATCACCTGAGACGACTCCAGCGAGTGGCCGAGAGGTTTTTCCATCACGACGCGCGCAGGCTCTTTATTCAGGCCCGCTTCACCCAGACCGCGGCAAATAGCCCCGAAGTGGCTTGGCGCAATCGCAAAGTAGTTAATGGTGGCACGATTTTTCTGGTCGAGCATCTTGCCCAACACTTTGAAATGCTTCAGATCATTGACATCAAGGTTACAGAAATCAAGACGGGCACTGAGTTTGTCCCACAGTTCCGGATCAATTTTTTCTTTCATGAAGGTGGTCAGTGCTTCTTTAACCACTTCGGTATAGGCCGCTTTGTCCCATTCCGCACGTCCGACACCGATAATGCGGGTATCCGGGTGAATGTGACCCGCTTTCTCTAACTGATACAGGGAAGGCAACAGCTTACGGCGCGCAAGATCGCCTTTCGCACCGAAAATTACCAGATCACAAGCCTGGGCTGTCTGAGTTACCGCCATGTTCTTCTCCTCAATGCAGGAATACCTGACATATTTCTGGTTGCTTCGCCGGAGCTGCAACTCGAATTATCCCGGGTACATATTGTAATTTTATTTCAGCAACAATGTACTCTGATTGCCCGTGAGCCGTAAACCATGATCTGACAAGGTAATAACTCTGCGGAAAACCTTATTTTTATCATAAGTCTCTCAGGTGCTGTTAAAACCCACAACATCCTGTAATTTTATGACAAAACTGAACAGAATTTACCATACTGAAAGTTAGATCTCGGTCAAACTCTGACAAAAAAAGCCGTAAATTCGCCTGGCTGACGCTGCCAACGGCATTAAGCGCGTAGTATATTTTCATCAAATCAGTCCGATTTCCTCTTTTCAAAGAAATCGTTGAAACCTATGAGTGGCATGCTTATGAATACGTTGGAAAAAATCCAGACTCACCTTGACATTCTGAGCAAGTCAGAACGCAAAGTTGCTGAAGTTATCCTGGCATCGCCGCATGTTGCTATTCACTCCAGTATTGCCACCCTCGCCCGCATGGCCGACGTCAGTGAACCTACTGTAAACCGTTTTTGCCGTCGTCTCGACACAAAAGGGTTTCCGGATTTTAAACTGCATCTGGCACAAAGTCTGGCAAATGGTACACCTTATGTGAACCGTAACGTCGATGAAAGCGACAGCGTCAGCGCTTACACCAGTAAAATTTTCGAGTCCGCCATGGCCAGTCTCGACCAGGTGAAGAATACCCTGGATATCGCCGCCATCAATCGTGCCGTCGATTTACTCACACAGGCCAAGAAAATTTCCTTCTTTGGTCTGGGCGCTTCCGCCGCGGTCGCCCATGATGCCATGAACAAGTTTTTCCGCTTTAACATTCCCGTGGTTTACTTCGACGATATCGTCATGCAGCGGATGAGCTGTATGAACTCCAGCGAAGGCGACGTGGTGGTACTGATTTCGCACACCGGACGCACCAAAAATCTGGTCGAACTTGCCCAACTCGCCCGTGAAAACGATGCCACGGTGATTGCGATCACTTCTTTTAATACACCTCTGGCCCATGAAGCGACGCTGGCTTTGTTACTGGATGTTCCCGAAGATACCGACGTTTATATGCCGATGGTTTCGCGAATTGCCCAGCTCACGTTGATCGACGTGCTGGCAACCGGTTTTACTCTGCGCCGTGGCGCAAAATTCAGAGATAACCTGAAGCGGGTCAAAGAAGCGTTGAAAGAATCGCGCTTTGATAAAGGGACAGTCGTCCCCACCCTGCATGAATGAGCTTGCTCAACAGGCTAAGGCATAAATCATTCAACAAACGAATTAATAAAGCACCATTGATTTAATAGGGAGTCTGCCCGGAAATCTTCGCGCAACGTGCGCAAGACGAAAGCCAGACATAAGGCCAGCGGGTCACACAGGTGAAACTCTTTTGTATTACAATTACACCTCCGGCAAAGTGGACTCGTTGTTTTTTGCATTACCATGTTTCATCAGTTAACGGAGTTAGGCATGTCCAGAAGGCTCAGAAGAACGAAGATCGTTACCACCCTCGGTCCGGCAACTGACCGCGACAATAATCTTGAGAAGATCATTGCAGCGGGCGCAAACGTTGTACGTATGAATTTCTCTCACGGAACTGCTGAAGATCACATCCTTCGCGCTAACAAAGTGCGTGAAATCGCCGCCCGCCTTGGCCGCCATGTCGCCATTCTCGGTGACCTGCAAGGTCCTAAAATCCGCGTTTCTACCTTTAAAGAAGGCAAAGTCTTCCTCAATATTGGCGACAAATTCCTGCTCGATGCCAACATGAGCAAAGGTGAAGGCGATAAAGAAAAAGTCGGTATCGACTATAAAGGTCTGCCTGCTGACGTCGTACCGGGCGACATCCTGTTGCTCGATGACGGTCGCGTGCAGCTCAAAGTGCTCGAAGTTCAGGGCATGAAAGTGTTTACCGAAGTCACCGTTGGTGGCCCGTTGTCTAACAACAAAGGCATCAATAAACTGGGCGGTGGTCTTTCTGCTGAAGCCCTGACTGAAAAAGATAAAGCAGACATTATTACTGCGGCCAAAATGGACGTAGATTATCTGGCAGTTTCATTCCCGCGCACCGGCGAAGATCTTAACTACGCGCGCCGTCTGGCCCGTGATGCAGGCTGTAACGCACAGATCGTGTCTAAGGTTGAACGCGCTGAAGCCGTTGCCACCGACGCCGCAATGGACGACATCATTCTGGCTTCCGACGTGGTGATGGTCGCCCGTGGCGATCTGGGTGTGGAAATTGGTGACCCTGAACTGGTCGGTATCCAGAAGAAACTGATCCGCCGTGCCCGTCAGCTGAACCGTGCAGTGATCACTGCGACTCAGATGATGGAATCGATGATCACCAACCCGATGCCAACCCGTGCTGAAGTGATGGACGTGGCGAACGCCGTACTCGATGGCACCGATGCGGTCATGCTTTCAGCAGAAACCGCCGCAGGTCAGTATCCTTCAGAAACGGTTGCGGCAATGGCACGTGTTTGCCTGGGTGCTGAGAAAATCCCAAGCATTAACGTATCCAAACACCGTCTGGATGTGGAATTCGATAACATCGAAGAAGCCATTGCGATGTCAGCGATGTATGCGGCAAACCACCTGAAAGGAGTGACGGCGATCATTTCCATGACGGAATCGGGTCGTACTGCTCTGATGTTGTCCCGTATCAGTTCTGGCCTGCCAATCTTTGCCATGTCCCGTCATGAGCACACCCTGAATCTGACCGCCATTTACCGTGGCGTTACGCCGGTCTTCTTCGACAGCGTCAACGACGGCGTAGCGGCGGCTCAGGACGCGGTCAATCTGCTGCGCGATAAAGGTTATCTGTTGTCAGGTGATCTGGTGATTATCACGCAGGGCGACGTCATGAGCACCATCGGCACTACCAATACCAGCCGTGTGCTGCGTGTTGATTAAACTCAATATGTAATTAAATATGTATTAAGGGCCGATCATTATGATCGGCCTTTTTATTTCCCCTTCCACACACTTTTACCCCGAAACAATCCGGTTAATTCCCCGCCTTAATTTGATCATTATTTTGCCATCTTCCTGAAATAATTTTCCGCCGATCTTTTGCAAAAACTTCTAATAGCAGAATAGGCTTGTTTTTATTGTGTATTAATATAACTTTTTGTATCGACAAAGACTGTCCCTTAACCTGTAAAACGAATAATAAATACAGACTACTCCCATGTGAATACCTGTTTTATTGCACTCATCAGCTCAGTTATGTGATGAATATCACATAAAATAAGCTTAATCGCCCCTAATCACCAAATGTTCAATGCCGTAGTTGAATGATAATGATTTGCATTTATAATGATTCTCATTCGTTAAAACCTTGTATAAGTCCGTACTAAGGAAATCAAACAAGACGTAAACCCTGTTATTTGCGATAAGAAAACAGATAAAACCACACGCCTGACAGGCGTGGCCTTAAGCCCTGCCTGCTAATACACACGTTCACTGAAATCTCCTGACTTTACCGGGTGGCCTCCCCTTGCCCGTAGTAAAGGGAACGGAAAAACACAAAGGGTCCAAGATGAGCCAGATAAATAATTGGGAAATAATGCAGGACAGCACCAAAGACCTCATGATCACTCAGGCTAAAATAAGTGAAAATAAGGGTTATATATTCAATCAAAATAGCACGCCGGAATGGCAGGCCCAGATTGAACAAGGGATTGAATTAATTAAATCTCACATTAACCACACGGAAAAACCTTTTTCCGGTGTATCTCCCGCTGAATTAGCAGAACAATTTCGACATATTGATCTGACCAAACCCCTTGCAGGAACACGTCTGGCTCTGGAAGAACTGGATGATTTATATCTTCAGCACGCGGTTTATTTTCATCACCCGAAATACCTTGCACATCTGAACTGTCCGACCGTGGTTCCGTCCCAGCTGGCGGAGCTTTTTATCAGCGCGATTAACTCTTCCGTAGACACCTGGGACCAGAGCGCAGGTGGCACCTTAATCGAGCAAAAAGTCATCGACTGGACTCTCGCCCGTATAGGTTTTGGCGCACAGTCCGACGGCATTTTCACCAGCGGCGGTACGCAATCCAACCTGATGGCGATGCTGCTGGCGCGTGACAGTCACTGCAAACGTACCCGTCCGCAACACAGCATCAAATATCAGGGTCTGCCGCCGGAAGCTAACCGCTGGCGTATTTTCAGCTCTCAGGTCAGCCATTTCAGCATTCAGAAATCCGCTGCCCTGCTCGGCCTGGGTTATGACGCCGTGGTGCCGGTGGCTTGTGACAGTGCGTTCCGTATGGACATAAACGTGCTTAAAGCCGAAATCGAGCGCTGCCACGCAGAAGGGCTGATCCCGATCGCCGTGGTGGCGACTGCAGGCACCACCGACTTTGGCAGTATCGACCCGCTGAATGAAATTGCCGAAATCTGCCGCAAAGAAAAAATCTGGATGCACGCTGATGCCGCTTACGGTTGCGGGTTACTGGTGTCGCCTCAGCATCGTCAGCGCATTGAAGGTATTCATCTGGCGGATTCCGTCACCGTGGATTATCACAAATCCTTCTTCCAGCCGGTGAGTTGCAGCGCGTTTCTGGTTAACGATCACAGCCATCTGGAGCATGTTACTCACCACGCCGAATACCTGAATCCGTTGAGTGCAAAACTCGAAGGCACACCGAACCTCGTCAACAAAAGTATTCAGACCACCAAACGTTTTGATGCCCTCAAAATGTGGCTGACGCTACGCATCATGGGCCAGCAGGCGCTGGGTGAATCCTTTGATGTGCTGCTGGAACGCGCCACCGAAACCCATCAGATGATGGAACAGAACCCGAACATTGAAGTGCTGCATAAACCGGAGCTCAGCACGCTGGTGTTCCGTTTCGTGCCGCGTATGTCCATGAATCATGAGCAGATTGACGCGATTAATGCGGGTATCCGTAAAGCGATTTTCCGCGACGGCAGCGCCGTGATTGCCGGTACCAAAGTCCATGACCGTCAGTATCTGAAATTCACCTTGCTGAACCCGACCACCACCACGGAAGACGTTGCCGATGTGCTCAGTCTGATCACGCATTACGGCAAAGAACTGACTGCCACTGCGCTGAGCGCCGCCAAAAACCGGTAAAAGGAGCCGCACCATGAATATGAATTCAACCGAACAGATGTATGATTTTATCGCCGTGGGCATCGGCCCGTTCAACCTCGGCCTGGCCTGTCTGACTGAACCGGTGAAAGAGCTGAAAGGTCTTTTTTTAGATCAGAATGACAGCTTCGACTGGCACACTGGCATGATGCTGGAAAGTGCGCATTTGCAGACGCCGTTTATGGCCGACCTGGTCACGCTCGCCGATCCGACCAGCCCTTACAGCTTTCTGAATTACCTGAAATTGCAGGGAAAACTCTACTCATTCTACATCCGTGAAGATTTCTTCATGATGCGCAAAGAGTTTAACCAGTATTGCCAGTGGGCGTGCAGCCAGCTAAGCAGCCTGCAATTTTCCACGCGTGTGGAACTGGTGACCTGGGACGCAACGCAGGAATGCTATCTGGTTCAGACACGCTCGACCAAAAGTAACGAGAATCAGATTTACCGCACTAAACGGCTGGTGCTGGGTACTGGCCCGTCGCCGTGGATGCCCGCCTGCGCCCGTGATGCGGGCAACAACGTGCATCACTCTTCAGCCTATCTGCCGAACAAAGAACAGGTACAGAATTCCAAATCCATCACCGTCGTCGGCAGCGGTCAGAGCGCAGCGGAAATTTACTATGACCTGCTCTCTGATATCGATAAGCATGATTACCATCTGACATGGGTGACCCGCGCACCGCGTTTCTATCCGCTCGAATACAGCAAACTGACGCTGGAAATGACCTCACCGGAATACATCGACTATTTCCACGAATTACCGATGGCCAAACGCGATCAGCTCAACCGGGAACAGAAGTGCCTGTATAAAGGCATAAATATCAGTCTGATCAACGATATCTACGACCTGATGTACATCAAGCGCCTCGACGGCCCGCTGAACGTTGATTTGTACACCCATTCAGAACTGACATCGCTGACCCGCAACCACCATGGTGAACTGGAGATGAACCTGCTGCACCACGAGCAGCAGCAGGAATACCGGCACCGTACGGAGTCAGTGATCCTCGCCACCGGCTACGGCTATCAGCCGCCGCAGTTTGTCGAAGGCATTTACAACCGCATTCAGTGGGATGACGCCGGTCGTTACGCCGTCAACCGCAATTACAGTATTGATGCCCATAACCAGATTTTCGTACAAAACGCCGAGCTGCATACCCACGGTTTCGTTACACCGGATCTGGGCATGGCATGCTACCGCAACAGTACGATTATCCGCGAAATGCTGGGGCGCGAAGTGTATCCGGTGGAGAAATCCATCGCCTTCCAGACCTTTTGCACCCGCAACCTTGCCGGAAACTAACGGAGAATTTACCGATGACTGATGCTATTCCCAGTTCCGTATTTTCCTGCCAGCGTGCCGCAGGAAAACTGTCCTTTCGCCCTCTTGCGCTGGAAAAAGATGCCGCCATTTTGCATGGCTGGATGATTCAGCCCTACGCGCATTTCTGGGGGATGCAAAACAGTACCGTCGCCGAAGTGGATGCGTTTTACCGCGACCTGACAGCGGGAAACTCACTAGCCGCGCTGATGGGTGAAATCGACGGCCAGCCGCAGTTCCTGATTGAATGCTATCCGGTTCAGGACGATCCGCTGCGTGAACATTACGACGTTCAGCCCGGCGATATGGGCATGCATATCCTGCTTTCTCCCGCCGACAAACCTGTCACAGGTTTCAGCTGGCAGGTGTTTTCCGCAGTTATGGAATATCTGTTCAGCCAGCCGGACGTGAAACGCGTGGTGGTCGAGCCCGATGTGCGCAACGAGAAAATTCACAAGCTGAACAAGCGCGCCGGTTTCCGTTATCAGAAACAAGTTCAGCTGACACACAAAACGGCATGGCTGGCATTTTGCCAGCGTGAGGATTTTATTCAGGCCAGCCAGAAGGAAAAAAACAGTATGACGCCATCCACTATGCAAACAGGTCAGCATCTGCAACCTGAAATCTGGGCAAAAGCCAATGCCCTGCTGCTGCGCAAATGTCTGTCCGAACTCACGCACGAGCGCCTGCTCGCCCCGCAGGCATTGAAAACTACCGGCACCTGGACAGACTATCAGCTGGCAGTACCGGCCTCGGAAATCGAATACCGTTTCCGTGCGCGCCAGTTGCCGTTAAATGACTGGATGATTGATCTCGACAGCATTCAACGCCTGGATAATCTCAGCCCGCAGCCGCTGGATGCCGTGAAATTCATCATTGAATTCGCTGAAAAAATCGGCATTTCTCAAGCCATGCTGCCGACCTATCTGGAAGAAATCAGCAGTACGCTTTACAGCAGCGCCTACAAACTGGTGAACAACCATACAACGGCAAAACAGCTGTCAGAAGCCGATTTCCAGACCGTTGAAACCAGCATGACCGAAGGCCATCCGAGCTTCATCGCCAACAACGGTCGCATCGGTTTTGATGCCGGTGATTATGTGCGTTACGCGCCGGAAGCAGCCAATCCGCTGCAACTGGTCTGGGTGGCGGTTCACCATGACAAAGCACATTTCGCCAGTGTTGAAGGTTTGCCGTATGAAAAACTGATCGCCGAGGAACTGGGCGACGCGCAGATTTGTGCCTTCACGCAGAAGCTGGTCGATATGGGCGTGGATCCGAAAAATTACTATTTCATGCCGGTTCATCCGTGGCAGTGGCAGAATAAATTGCTGACCGTTTTCGCCCCGGATATTGCCCGTCAGTTCCTGATTTATCTCGGTGAAGGCAATGATGAATATCTGGCACAGCAGTCAATCCGCACCTTCTATAACGCCAGTCGTCCCAAAGCGCGATACGTCAAAACCGCCCTGTCGATTCTGAATATGGGCTTTATGCGCGGGCTGTCGCCGTATTACATGGCGACCACGCCGGGCATCAACGAATGGCTGGCGGAACTGGTGGAAAACGATTCCTATCTGCAATCCACCGGTTTCAGCATTTTGCAGGAAGTCGCTTCGATTGGTTATCACAATCACTACTTCGAAGAAGCGATAAAAGGTGACAGCGCGTACAAGAAAATGTTTGCCGCTTTGTGGCGTGAAAATCCGGTTGCGCAGTTAAAGCCGAATCAGCGACTGATGACCATGGCCGCGCTGCTTCACACCGACAAATATGGCGATGCGCTGATTGTCGAGATGATCAAATCCTCCGGTCTGGCGACCGGTGACTGGCTGAAACGCTATATGCACGCCTACCTCAGCCCGCTGCTGCACTGTTTCTATCAGTACGATCTGGTGTTCATGCCGCACGGCGAAAACTTGATCCTGCGTTTCGAAAACAATATTCCGGTGAATGCTTTCATGAAGGATATCGCCGAAGAAATTGCGGTAATGAATCCCGACGCTAACCTGCCGGAGAAAGCCAAACGTCTGGCCGTCGATGTGCCGGAAGACCTGAAAATTCTGTCGATCTTCACCGACGTCTTTGCCGGCGTATTCCGCTTCATCGCCCGTATTCTGGAAGAGAACGGCGATTATCCGGCCGGTCAGTTCTGGCAGGTGGTGGCGGAAGTGGTGCGCGATTACCAGATTCAGTATCCGGAACTGGCTGGGAAATTTGCGCGCTATGACATGTTTGGCGCCGAGTTCACGCACTCGTGCCTGAACCGTCTGCAACTGGCGAATAACCAGCAGATGATCAACCTGTCAGATCCGGCGCAAAATCTGAAATTCGCCGGTACGCTGGAAAACCCGATTGCGGCGTACGCTAACCGCTACTGAGCAACACTTTAAAGTGATGAAACCTTAAAGTGATGAAATTTTAATGCGATGAATAGTTGCGCGGCTTTTACAGGCCGCGCTTTTTTGATTTTGAGTACCGGAGAGTGAATGTTATGTCGTCCGTTTCTGAACCCGCCTCACGGCTGAATTCCCGCCAGTGGCTGTTCCCGCTGTCGCTGGTGCTGTTCGAGTTCGCCACCTATATCGCCCACGATATGATCCAGCCAGGCATGTTGCAGGTAATCAGTGATTTCAGCGCCAGCGCCGACTGGGTATCCACCTCACTGACCGCGTATCTGTGTGGCGGAATTCTGCTGCAATGGCTGCTGGGTCCGCTTTCCGACCGCCTCGGACGCAGGCCGGTATTACTCGCGGGCGTGGCCTTTTTCACCGTTACCTGCCTGCTGACCGTTTTCACCCAAAGCATCGGGCAGTTTATTCTGATGCGGTTTTTGCAAGGGATGAGCCTGTGTTTCATCGGTGCGGTTGGTTACGCCGCGATCCAGGAAGCGTTTAGCGAAACGCTCAGTGTCAAACTGATGGCACTGATGGCGAACATCACGCTGATCGCCCCGCTGCTCGGGCCACTGGCGGGTGCGGCGTTCATTCATTACGCACCGTGGAAAGCCATGTTTGCGCTGTTTTCCGTCATCTCCGCTCTGGCATTCTGGGGCTTGTGGCGCAGTATGCCGGAAACCGCTTCCGGTCGTGATGGCCGCTTTTCAATGCGCAGACTGCTGGCCGATTACCGTGAAGTGTTTTCCAATAAAGGCGTGGTGATGGGCTCACTCGCCATCGGATTGATCACCCTGCCGTTGCTGGCGTGGGTCGCACAGTCGCCTGTTTTGCTTATCCAGGACGCAGGTATGACGCCATTACAATATGGCTGGTTGCAGGTTCCGGTGTTCACCGGCCTGATTATTGGCAATATCACCCTGAGCAGAATCAGCGGCAGAGTGAATATCCGCACACCGGTCTGGCTCGGGATTGTGCCGATTGTTCTCGGTTTGTTGGTCAGTGCGTTCGCCGCATTGTTTATGGCACATGCCTGGTTCTGGATGGTTGCTGGGCTGAGTCTTTACGCGTTGGGTACCGGACTGGTGAATGCGGGTCTTTATCGTCTGACGCTGTTTTCCAGTCCGACAGGAAAAGGCACCGTGGCAGCGGCACTAGGGCTGATGACTATCGTGGTGTTTGCAGCCGGAATTGAAATCGCTAAACAGCTGTATTTTGCATTGGGTAACGGCATTTTTATGCTTGCAGGCCTTATCGCTGGCGTGGCTGGCATAATCCTGATTGCGGCATTTCTAAAGGACTCATCGAAAAAAGCATAAAAAAAGCTGAGGTGTGAGCCTCAGCTTATTTTTAAATCCAGACGGTCATTTCTTCGGATACAGCTCTTTACGCGAATACGGCTCAGGCTCACCCGGCTTGCGGGTTTTAAGCAGTTTGAGGATCCAGGTGTACTGTTCCGGATTCGGTCCAACCAGAATTTCCACTTCCTCATTCATGCGTCGCGCAATGTAGTTATCATCCGCAGTGGCCAGATCGTCCATCGGCGGTCGGACGTAAATATCCAGACGCTGTTCACGACCGTTATACACCGGGAATAACGGGACAATGGCGGCGCGGCAGACTTTCATCAGACGCCCTACTGCAGGCAATGTCGCCTTGTAGGTCGCGAAGAAATCCACGAACTCGCTGTGTTCCGCACCGTGATCCTGGTCCGGCAGATAATAGCCCCAGTACCCCTGACGCACGGAGCTGATGAACGGTTTAATGCCGTCATTACGTGCGTGCATACGACCACCAAAACGACGACGTACGGTGTTCCACAGATAATCGGTCAGCGGGTTTTTCTGGTTGTGGAACATCGCGGCCATCGGCTGGCCTTCAGCGGCCATCAGCATCGCAGGGATGTCCACAGCCCAGCCATGCGGCACCAGAAAAATCACATTCTGGCCTTTCGCCTTCATCTCATCGATAATTTCTTTGCCATGCCAGTGTACGCGCTGCATGACGTTTTCCGGATTACGTATTGCCAGTTCAGCCATCATCACCATCGCCTGCGGCGCGGTTGCAAACATTTCATCAATGATGTGTTCGCGTTCAGCTTCCGGCGTTTCAGGCAGGCAATACAACAGATTGATTTGAGCACGACGTCGGGCGCCTTTGGCAAACTTTCCTGCCAGACGCCCCAGACTGCCTAACACCGGATCACGGACTTTCGCGGGTAAACAGGCCATGGTTGCCATCGCACCGACGCCCAGCCAGACGCCCCAGTAACGCGGATGGTAGAAGGCTTTCTGAAATTGCGGAATAAATTCTGCGGAAGATCGTTTTTCTTTTTCTGGCTGCATGCTCAGGCTCTTATATCAAATTCTGGCTTAATGATAAGTGCCGTGAGTTATTTTGCAATAAATCACGGCAGCTAATCATTAAAACCTAAGCGGTCAGTCCAGCTTCAGTTGAGGAACAACCTGACGAACGGTGGCCAGATAAGTCGCACGGTCTTTACCGGTCAGCCCTTCGGTACGTGGCAATTTCGCTGTCAGCGGATTAACGGCCAGCTGGTTGATCCACATTTCAAAATGCAGATGCGGGCCGGTGGAACGACCAGTGTTGCCGGAAAGCGCGATGCGGTCACCGCGTTTAATTTTCTGACCTGGTTTCACCAGAATTTTGCGCAGGTGCATATAACGGGTCATGTACTGACGACCGTGGCGGATCGCCACATAGTTACCTGCCGCCCCGCCATTCTTGGCAACCACCACTTCACCGTCGCCGACAGCCAGAACCGGCGTGCCGACAGGTACCGCGAAATCAACGCCACGGTGCGGCGCAATACGGCCGGTAACCGGGTTCAGACGACGCGGATTAAAGTTGGAAGAAACGCGATATTGTTTACCGGTAGGGAAACGCAGGAAACCTTTAGCCAGCCCGCTGCCTGAACGGTCATAAAACTTACCGTCTTCCGCGCGAACTGCGTAATAATCTTTACCGCCAGTGCGCATACGCACGGCCTGCAATTCGCTTTGTTCGTTTTTGCCATCCAGCACTTCGTGGGACATCAGAACCGCAAAATCATCGCCTTTCTGTAACTTACGGAAATCGAGTTGCCATTGCAGCGCTTTGATAACGGCACTGACTTCACCGCTGCTCAGCCCTGCGGCTCTGGCGCTGGTGACAAAACTCCCGTTCAGCGAACCCTTAATCACCGTGTCTTTCCATTCCCCTTTCAGGGTTTCGAGAGAAGCTTTAAAGGTGCTGCCGGAACGGTCAAAGGTATAGGTTTCGCGGCGCGATTTTTCCCAGGTCAGACGCTGTAAATCCCCGGCATCATTCAGTGTCCAGGAAATCTGCTGACCGACTTTCAGATTACGCAAATCACGGTTGGCGTCAGACAGCGCGGCAATTTCTGACATATCAATGCCGTACTGATTCAGAATGCTGCTGAGGGTATCGCCGGTAGAAACAACGTATTCATGGACGCCCGCTTCATTGGCCGTTTTGTCGTCAAGATCATCCTGCGGGATGTCATCGTCGGCCGGTGGGGTCTGATCGATAGGTTCGCTGGCTTCGGGAAGCAAAGAACGTAATTGCTGATTATCGAGGGTGATATTTTTAACCAGCGGTCTGGTATCAGAAAGGTCGTTGTCCGGGTGGTAAGCTAACGGTTTCCATACGGCCACAGCCAGTGTGACGACGGTAAGAGACCCCAGCATAATGCGGTGGGGCCGTGGAAGGTTGCTATACGCCAGAGCGATAGATCGGGCTATCAGCTGCACTTAAATTCTGTCCTTTTAGCTTACTTCAGGCAGCTCAGGTACTGGTTCGCCAGCTGTGACAAAAAGTTCACATAGCTGTCCGCATCCAGTTCAATGCCGCTCCCCAGCGGATCCAATGTGCCCATACGCACTTTTGTTCCCTGGGCAACAGCCGTTATGACGGCCGGCCTGAATTGTGGCTCAGCAAAAATGCAGGTCGCTTTTTGCTCAACCAACTGTGTTCGAATGAGATGTAATCGCTGTGCGCCGGGTTGAATTTCAGGGTTGATCGTAAAGTGACCAAGTGGCGAGAGGCCGAAGTGTTTTTCAAAGTAGCCATAAGCGTCGTGAAAAACAAAATATCCCTTACCCTGCACAGGCTGCAGCATAGTACCAATATTTTTGTCAGTTTTTGTCAAGCCATCTTCAAAACGTGCCAAATTTGCATCTAATTGTTGCTTTTTCTGCGGAACCAGCTCCACAAGTTTGTCATGGATCACAATTGCGGCTTCACGGGCGATTTCCGGTGATAACCAGACATGCATATTGTACTCACCGTGATGGTGCTCATCCCCGTCATTTTCATGGGCATGATCGTGGTCATGCTCATCCTCACCGCCTTTCATCAGCAACGGTTTGACGGCCGGTAATGTCGCAATTTCTACCTGACGGTTTGGTGGTAACTGTGCGGCGGATTTGGTCATGAAGGCTTCCATTTCCGGCCCCACCCATACCACCAGATCGGCGCTGCGCAGGCGTGCAATATCGGAAGGACGCAGGGCAAAATCATGCGGTGATGCGCCGTCAGGCAGCAAGACCTCTGTCGGCATGACGCCGTCGGCAATCGCTGATGCAATGAATCCCAGCGGGCGTACGGAGGCTACAACGTCGGCCTGCGCGCTGAAAACCGCACCTGAAGTCAATATTGCGGCTGCCAGAAACATCCGTTTAACGCTTTTTTTCTGTATCATGCTGAGTGAACTCATCTTCGTGTGGGGGAAACTGGTTATTTTTCGCGAAACGCAATATTATAACATCCGATTTGTTCTGCAAGACCCTATGACATGCCCACATTAGCTACGCTCCAAAATATATCAGTGACTTTCGGTTCCCGACGCGTGCTGTCTAACATCTCGCTGAACCTGCAACCGGGGAAAATCCTGACCCTTCTCGGCCCGAATGGGGCGGGGAAATCCACATTAGTCCGTGTGGTACTTGGCCTGATTGCGCCCACAGAAGGCGTCATGACCCGCGAACCGGGCTTGCGTATCGGCTACGTTCCGCAAAAAATTCACCTTGATCCGACCATGCCGCTGACCGTCAGTCGCTTTATGCGTCTCAAACCTGGCGTGAAGAAAAGCGATATTCTGCCTGCGCTTAAACGCGTTCAGGCCGCGCATCTGCTGGACCAACCGATGCAAAAGTTATCCGGTGGCGAAAACCAGCGTGTCCTTTTAGCGCGGGCATTAATGAACAGCCCGCAGTTACTGGTACTGGATGAACCCACGCAAGGTGTTGACGTCAACGGACAACTGGCGCTTTACAATCTGATCGACAGCCTGCGCTGCGAGCTGGGTTGTGCGGTGCTGATGGTGTCGCATGATTTGCATCTGGTGATGGCGAAAACCGATGAAGTGCTGTGTCTGAATCAACATATCTGCTGTTCCGGTTCACCTGAAGTGGTGTCGACGCACCCAGAATTTATTGCGATGTTTGGCAACCGCGGTGCAGAGCAACTGGCAATTTACCGTCACAACCACAATCATCGTCATGATTTAAAGGGAAAGATAATTTTGCGTAATACCGGAGGTCGTGACGCATGATCGCGCTGTTATTACCGGGCTGGCTGGCCGGTGTTTTGCTGGCTATTGCTGCGGGACCGCTGGGTTCATTTGTGGTCTGGCGACGGATGTCATATTTCGGCGATACGCTGGCACACGCCTCACTGCTGGGCGTTGCGTTCGGTTTGCTGCTCAATATCAATCCTTTTTATACCGTTATCGCCGTCACCTTATTACTTGCCGTATTGCTGGTGGCGCTGGAGCGTAAACCGCATCTCGCCGTCGATACGCTGCTGGGGATTATGGCGCATAGCGCCCTGTCGCTCGGGCTGGTTGTGGTCAGCCTGATGTCGGGTGTGCGTGTCGATCTGATGGCGTATCTGTTCGGTGATTTGCTGTCTGTGACTTACAGCGACATCTGGATGATTGGCATCGGTGTAACGGTGGTCATCGCCGTGCTGTGCTGGCAATGGCGCGCCTTGCTGTCGATGACCATCAGCCCTGAACTGGCCCATGTAGATGGCGTGAATCTGCAGCGTTCCCGGGTTGTCCTGATGCTGGTGACCGCGCTGACGATTGGTCTGGCGATGAAATTCGTCGGTGCACTGATCATTACCTCTCTGCTGATTATCCCTGCGGCAACGGCACGCCGTTTTGCTAAAACGCCCGAACAGATGGCACTGGTGGCAGTTGCAATTGGCATTATTGCCGTTACCGGCGGCCTGACATTTTCGGCGTTTTACGATACACCGGCAGGCCCTTCTGTCGTGCTCTGTGCTGCGGCGCTGTTTATGCTCAGTCTCAGCAAAAAACAGATTGCCTGACCGCCACATCAGAAAGAAAAACGGACGCCCTGAGCGTCCGTTTTTCTATGCTTCATTTTCCTGCTCTTTTTCCCGCGCTTCCCGTTCTTCCCGTGCGGCCTCCTGTCTCGCTTTACGCCAGCTCAGCACCGGTGAAACGGTCAGCCCGTGAATGACTACGCTGGTCACAATGACGGTAAAGGCAATATTGGTCATATAATTGGCTTCTGCCCCGTGTAAACCGTGTGTCCAGGCATAAGCGATGTAATTCATACTGCCGATACCACGAATACCGAACCAGCCAATCATCAGCCGCCTTCCCTTCGGCACATGCACGCCAAGCGTGGTGATATATACCGCCAGCGGCCGGATCACGATAAACAGCAACGCAGCAATCAGCAGACCCATCGGTTCCCAGTGCTCAGCCAGCGTGATACCGAGCACCATGACGATCCCCGCCGCAAAGATACGTTCAATCGTATCGCCAAAAGAGAGTGCATCACCGACCATCAGCCCGATAGAATTGCGCGGCATTTCGGCCTGCATGGAGTGGCGCTGATGCGGATTGACCATCACTTCCGCCGGTGGCGGCCGCGAGCCTTCTTCCACATCGTCTGGCGGATGCAGGGAAACAACGCGCACTTCTGCGCTGCGAAGCCCGACACCGGCGGCAAAGGCGGCGAGAAAACCGGAAGCATCTAAACTCTGCGCAGCGGCGTAACTTAGCGCGATCAGCGACAGTGCCAGAAAATCACTGGGCGCGACCGTTCGCTGACGGCTGTGAAAACGCGTGGCACTCAGCCCGACCAGCTTGCCCATTGCATAACCAATCGCCAGCCCGCCCAATAATGCCCAGACAACATCACGCCACGCCCAGTGCCAGATGGCCTGCGAAGAGAGACCTTCATTCGCGGTAAACAGCATCAGCGCCAGCATCAGGATCGGCAGCGCGGAGCCATCATTCATGCCGGCTTCGCTGGAAAGCGCAACGCGTAAACCATCGTCATCATTAGCATCATTCACCGCAATCATGCTGGCGAGCACCGGATCCGTTGGCGCGATAATTGCACCCAGCGCCAGTGCCAGCGGCCAGGAAATACCGGTGATGTAATGCGCAATACCTGCGACACACAAAACGGTAAGGAGCATAGCCGGAAACGCCAGCAACACGCCTACGCGCCAGCTTTGCGCGCGAAAAGGTAACCTCAGCTTGAGCCCGGTAATAAACAGAGACGCCGCCATGGCGATTTCAGTGAAATGAGCGGTGAGCGTGGAATAGGCCACCAGATCGATATGCAGCAAATCCAGAACCCAGGGGCCACAGACAATTCCCGCCGCCAGATATAAACCAAAAGTCGTCACAGGGCCGCGGGAAATCCACCCCGACGCCAGTGACATGATCAATAGCAGCCCTCCGACTGCCGCTGTCCAACCTAAAAATCCCATGCGTATTCCATGCTAAATATCAATCTATTAAGCATAGTACATATGAGCAGATGAATGATTTTTCAGATAAATATCATCGGGCACAAATGGCGAGGCGCGACCGTGGCCGGTACGCTAAAATTGATTTTTATCCGTAAACAGACGAGAGACGACGTGATTAAATACAGCGTGCTTTACCCGAACATTAAAGGCGGAACCTTCGACCATGATTATTACCGCGATGTGCATTTACCGCTGATCAAACGCCGAATGGGCGAGTATTGCCATTCTTATGCCATCGACAAAATGCCCGAGGGCGCACCGGCAGAGACCCCATTCATTGCTGCCTGCCATATCTATTGCCTCTCAATGGAAGACTTCGAAAAAGGCATGAAAGATAATGCTGCAGATTTCGTCGCGGATGTGGCGAACTTTACGAATATCGAACCGGTGAAGATGATTTTCGACGTTGTTGTCTGAAGTTGATATCTGAATAAGTCACCCTGCTCTTCTGATAAAAAAGGCGGTTAACCCTAAAAGTTAACCGCCTTTTTTATCGCCCGTCAGCTGCGGCAAACATCCTGCCCGCTGCGTTATTTGTTCAATAGCTTTTTGATCGCCGGGCTGGGTTCACGTTTAATCGTATGCAAGAATTCCTGCACTCTGTCATTGACGGCATAGTCGGCAGTCACACCAAAATCCTGCACTATCGCCCACTTTTCAAATAATGCTTCATCACTGTTGCGCATGAACCAAAGCATTCTGACAGCAGAAACGGCCACTTGTGGGATTTGCGTCACCGTGCCGTTGATCCACTTATTTAACGTGCTGCGCGGCAGTCCCAACAGGATACACAACGCGGGCTGATCAATATCCAGCCTCCGGACATAGTCCAGGAACTCATTTGCGTTATCTGCCATTCACTTATCTCCCGTTTTTTTAACCCTGCATATTGTACAAGAATCTCATAGAGATTTCATCCCGTCGCTATTCGCTACGAAAATTCCTAGTTCCTTACAATGCAGACACTCAAATTTGTGTCCATTAGCGACAAATAAGCGCGCTAAGTGAAACAAATTCATGTAGCGCTATAAGTTTACGTTTCTTGACATAAGTCAAACGTTCGGTGAATGCGTGAAGCAAGTCACATTCACCGCATGTATGATTTTCGTGAAGAGACAGAAAGAGCGTTCTGATAATGCTTCTTATTTGTCGCTAACAGATACTTATTTTATGGCCGGAAAAAACAGATGAATTCTTCAAGCAGTCGTAACACTCAAATAATTTCAGTTTTCGCAGCAGGGCAAACCAGTACAACCGAACTTGCTAATATTTTCGGTGTTTCGGTCTCGACAATCCGGCGTGTATTAACGTCTGCTGCGCTGGCTGGCGTAATTATAGGTACGGCTGTTGCACCAAATACTGCAGAAGCCGCTTTATCAGGGGCTGATAAAGAAGCTGCAGATAACTATTTTTCAAACAATCCTGAAATTGCACACTTCAAACCAGAATTGGTCACAAGAGTTTATGAGTCTGATACGCTGCAACAGGCTAATGATGCTCTGAAAGGAAATAGCTACTACACCGGTTATGACAATGGAGACAGAGTTGTACAGATCCTGCCAATCAAACCGACTCAGGATGATGCTCAAAAACCACAAAACTCACTCGCACCCATTGTCCCGATTGAGCCAGTTGTCACTCCCCCAGACGCACAATCCACCCATACTGCTAGTAAGCTGGTTGATGAACCACCTGTTCTAAATGCACCAGCTAAAACAACATCACTTGCAGAAAAATTAGCTTCTCGGTCAGGGTACGACCAGTTACAGGACGTCAAGATCAACAGCATCAAAACAGCACAAACAACTCGTGATGATGGTCAGGATCTAAAAATCGAACAGGCGAGTTCAGCAGCGGCCTTTGCTCTAGGTCGTGCTGATGCGGCGCATAAAAACGCGATGGACAATGAAGCGGTATTAGACGCAAAGATTGACCAGAATAAAAATGACCAGAAAGGCATCGACGACAAGCAGGATAACGATATCAAAGCCGCAACAATGGGTGTTAATTACGCCCGCCAGCAGATTGATAAAGAAACTTCCGCACGTCTGGAGAGCGATAATAACCTGCAAGCTCAGATCGATGGCGCTGCAATGCAGCAGGCCAATAGAGATCGTACTGCTCAACAACATGTTTCTCTGGTAGCTGCTGTAGATGGCGCTACTGGCCAAACAGGTCCCGTAGGTGCAGATGGAGCGAAAGGTGCTGACGGCAAAGATGGAACAGCAGGCCGCGATGGCGTCGATGGCAAAGATGGCGCTAAAGGCGATACCGGCGCTGCGGGTCAAAATGGCAGAGACCTCACTCAAGATCACTATTCACGCATGAATGCTGCCGCCGCCTTAGCTGCTTCTCACGTTGAACAAGACGAAATCGATCAAAATAAATCTGCTTTAAGTGATGTAAAGGGTACGGCTGAACAAGCTGCTAACGATTCAAAAACAGCACAAGACACAGCGGAAGGTGCGGCTAAGCAGTTACAGATGGTTCAGAGTGATAAATACCAGCGTATGGTGCAGGCCAAGACCCAGGCTGAGATCGATGCATCGGCTCATGCCACACAACAGAAAGTTGCTCAACAGCAGCAAGCCGCAGAGAATAAGACTGTAATGGCCGCTAAGCAGCAAAAAATCGAGAGCGTGTATTACGGGGAGCAGATCCAAACCCTGGCACAAACACAGCAGGAACAGCAAGGCGAAATCCTGGCTGAATCTCACAGCCGCGCGGTGGCAGATGCACAAACCCTGGGGCAGGCAAATGACTATACCAACAAGAAATTCAACGACCTGAAATCTGAGGTTGATGGCAATAAGAAAGAAGCCGCCGCAGGTTCTGCTTCTGCCATGGCACAGGCCAACATTCCTCAGGTGCAGGAATCTCAGCAATTCGCGGTCGGTGCCGGTGTCGGTGGTTATGATTCACAAAACGCCCTGTCCGTGGGCGCTTCATTCCATGCCAGCAGATCCACCATTGTCAAAATGTCAGTCTCCGACGATACGCAAAGTAACTTCGGTTACGGCGCTGGCGTGAGTGTTGGCTGGTAAAAATTCAGGGGGGACTCGTCCCCCATCTTTCCAATACGGGTAAATCAAAATGAAAAAACTTTTAGTCATTGCTGCGCTGACCGTCCTTGCAGGCTGCTCCACTCAGGCGTCCAGAATGGCGGACTGTCAGTCACAAGGCATATCAAAAGATACGTGTTACATGGCAGAACAAAATCGCCAGACGGCCATTCAGAGCGCAGCGTTAAAGCAATCAATGGAAAATGCAGCCGCGCAATATGCACAGACTGCAAAAAAGATTGTGCACGCACGTATTAAAGGCATCGATGTCAAAATCTTTCCCGCTGACAAGCAGGGATATATCGAAGGGACTGCAGCATACCTTGATGAAGATAACGCGGATGCTCAGGTCTATCGCAAAGGTGTTTTCACAGCGATTTATTACAAGCGCACCCATAAGCTGGTTTTAATGCGTGATGGGCAAATTTACGGAAGGATGCCGATATGAAAAAACGCCACACCGATCAGTTCAAACATCTGCCGCCAGAGCAGCAATTTACCTGTCTGAAAATGCTTCAGCGCGTTGAAGAAACCCCGCTGGATCACGGCATTACTGGCGTGGCCGTATCGGTCATGATGAAAGACGGTCATACCGCCACACTCAGTAAATTCATCGCGCAACCCGATGAAGTCTCAATTCTGGTCAGTTGGGAAAAAGAAAGAGAATAATGCACTCTGACTACGTTTTATATCTCCCCCCTTCTCTCCCGCCAGTCCCGCACTTCTGTTCTAGTATATAGAGGTGCGAAACCCACCTTCTCTGCACCTTTGCCCTAATTAATTGATGAGCCTGTTCAAAAATTTGCGTTTGTAACTCACGTCTGATGCGCGGACGATGAACACTCTTGCTCATGACAACCGCCGTGCAGGCGCAGGAGTCAATGTGGGATTTTTAAGCGAATTTTTCGCCCGTATTACCGGCTCTAAACCAGCGCGTGATATGGAAAAAACATCACCTCAACAGGAGTTAAAAATGGCAAAAGTACTGGTTCTCTATCATTCCATGTATGGTCATATTGAAACGATGGCGCAGAGCGTTGCAGAAGGCGCACGTAGCGTTCCCGGGGTTGAAGTCACGATAAAACGCGTCCCAGAAACGATGCCTGAAGAAGCCTTTAAGGCTGCCGGTGGCAAAACTGGTCAGACGGCAGAAGTCGCATCTCCCGCAGAACTTGGCGATTACGATGCCATTATTTTCGGTACACCTACCCGCTTTGGTAACATGACCGGCCAGATGCGTACTTTCCTCGACCAGACCGGCGGCCTGTGGGCCAAAGGCGCACTGGCCGGTAAAGTCGCCAGCGTATTCAGCTCCACCGGTACCGGCGGCGGTCAGGAAATGACTATCACCTCCACCTGGACCACCCTCGCCCATCACGGCATGATCATTGTTCCCATCGGTTACACCACGCCTGAATTGTTTGATATTTCACAGGTTCGCGGCGGTACGCCTTATGGCGCCACCACTATCGCCGGTGGCGATGGCTCACGTCAGCCAAGCGCAGAAGAGCTGCGCATTGCCGTGCATCAGGGCAAACACGTGGCGACCATCGTCAGTAAGCTGGTCAGCTAGATAACCGCGTAAAATAAGGCGCAGAATTCTGCGCCTTAAATTCCCATGACCAGTAAGTCCAGCGCTGCAACAACATCCGCCCGATGAATATCTGCATTTAACACCGGTTCATGACGTAATTGCGTCGCACTTACGCTGGTCAGGAGATTAGTCATAAGCACGTATTGATGATTTTGGATCCTGATAAGGGGATGAAGATGCCTGATGGGTTTCAGGTTGCTAAGTGCAGTTAGCGGCACAACGATCCGCTCATTAAGTCTTTCAAATAAGGGATTCTGAATATCCATAAAATAGGGATAAAGATTTTTACCTTCTCCCTGATTTTCGTACACATCAAATTGCGCCATTACAACACTCCACGTCCCTGAGAGAAGAGTCCTGCCTTTTCAGTAAAGGCATTGCAGGAATCCATTGCTTGCTGATTTTCCTCTAAGAAAAGTTTCCTTTGCTTCTCTTTCACCGCTTCTCCTAACGCTTTATCAAACGTTGCTGAAAGATTAATGCCGAACACTTTGGCCTGTTCTAGTAAATCGGCACTCAGCGTGACATTCGTTCGTTTTTTATTTCCCGTTACTGATGACATAACACCCTCCTCATACACACCTGAGATGCGCATTAGCGTGTCACACAATGAAGTCATAAACTATTAAATCCTTTTCTACGACCAAAAAAAACGGCCCTTGCGGACCGTTTTGTCTCTGGCGGAGATTACGCCGGTATTGCTTATTTGCCACGCGACGCAATAATGTTTTCAGCAACATTGCGCGGTGCCTCGGCATAGTGATTGAACTCCATGCTGTAGGTTGCACGACCTTGCGACATCGACCGCAAAACGGTGGAGTAGCCGAACATTTCGGAAAGCGGCACTTCGGCTTTAATAATTTTACCGCCGCCGCCCGCGATCTCTTCCATGCCCTGCACTGTACCGCGACGCGAGGACAAATCGCCCATCACGCCACCGGCGTACTCCTCCGGCGTTTCCACTTCGACTTTCATCATCGGCTCGAGGATCACCGGATCCGCACGTTTAGCCGCTTCTTTGAAACCAAAGATTGCCGCCATTTTGAACGCCATTTCCGAGGAGTCGACCTCGTGGTATGACCCGAAGGTCAGTGTCACTTTCACATCGACCACCGGATAACCGGCCAGAATGCCGTTGTTCAGCGCCTCCGTGACCCCTTTCTCTACCGCCGGGATATAGTCGCGCGGCACTACGCCACCTTTTGTAGCATCGACAAACTCAAAGCCAGTGCCTGCCGGCAACGGTTCGAGCATGAAGACCACGTGGCCGTACTGCCCTTTACCGCCGGACTGACGTACAAATTTCCCCTCCACATCTTTCACCGTTTTGCGCACCGTTTCGCGGTACGTTACCTGCGGCTTACCGATGTTGGCTTCCACGCCGAACTCACGTTTCATGCGGTCGACAATGATTTCCAGATGCAATTCGCCCATCCCGGAAATAATCGTCTGGCCGGATTCCTCGTCGGTGCGGATGCGGAATGACGGATCCTCTGATGCCAGCCGCGACAACGCGATCCCCATTTTTTCCTGGTCGGCTTTAGTCTTCGGTTCGATAGCCTGCGAAATCACCGGATCCGGGAACTCCATGCGCACCAGCGTAATGATGTCGGTCGGATCGCACAGCGTTTCACCGGTCGTCACATCTTTCAGCCCGACACAGGCGGCGATATCACCGGCACGGATTTCATCAATCTCGATACGGTCATTCGCGTGCATTTGCACAATACGCCCGATACGCTCTTTCTTACCGCGCACCGGGTTATACACGCTGTCGCCTTTTTTCAGCACGCCGGAATAAACACGGACAAACGTCAGCTGGCCGACATAAGGGTCAGTCATCAGTTTGAACGCCAGCGCCGAAAACTTCTCGTTGTCATCGGAATGACGGAACACTTCGTTAGCGTCTTCGTCAGTGCCCGCTACCGGTGGAATATCCAGCGGAGACGGCATCAGTTCGATCACGGCGTCGAGCATGCGCTGTACGCCTTTATTCTTGAACGCACTGCCACACAGCATCGGCTGGATTTCACCGGCGATGGTGCGCAGACGCAGACCTTCGGTAATTTCATCCTCGGTCAGCGTGCCTTCTTCGAGATATTTATCCATCAGCGCGTCGTTGGCTTCAGCAGCGGCCGACACCATTTTTTCTCGCCATTCTTCCGCCAGCGCCTGAAGTTCTGCCGGGATCGCTTCATAGGTAAAGGTCATCCCTTGTGTCGCGTCGTCCCACAAAATGGCGCGCATTTTGCGCAAATCCACCACACCGGTGAAATGCTCTTCTTTACCGATCGGAATAACAATCGGCACCGGATTGGCTTTCAGGCGATCGACCATCATCTGGCGGACACGGAAGAAATCTGCGCCCTGACGGTCCATTTTGTTAACGAAAGCCAGACGCGGCACTTTGTATTTATTGGCCTGACGCCAGACGGTTTCAGACTGTGGCTGCACACCGCCGACGGCGTCGTACACCATTACCGCACCGTCGAGTACGCGCATGGAACGTTCCACTTCAATGGTGAAATCCACGTGCCCCGGAGTGTCGATAATGTTAATGCGATGCTCATCGAACGAGTGATCCATCCCGCGCCAGAAACAGGTCACGGCGGCTGACGTAATGGTAATGCCGCGCTCCTGTTCCTGAGCCATCCAGTCTGTGGTCGCACCGCCGTCATGCACTTCTCCCAGCTTATGATTCATGCCGGTATAGAAAAGAATACGCTCGGTGGTGGTGGTTTTACCTGCGTCGATGTGTGCTGAGATACCGATATTGCGGTAGCGCTCGATTGGCGTTTTGCGAGCCATATAACGTCCTTACTGGTTGATGGCTAAGTTGGCGGAGAGTGGTTATCACGTCCCGTCACAAAGTAATGAGTACTAAACTTCTTAATGCGGAGAGTATACTACAATTGTACGTGTATATTCGTACAATAATTTTATTCTATCGATGAAATTGGTGAGAGGCCATCGCGTTGTACAGCAGCAGAGGGATAGGCTATATTGCGCGGCCGTTGATTTTTGTACTTTAAGAGGATAGTCCGATGATAGCCAACCACCCTGAGCGCGGGCAGATCCGCCTCGAAAATGTTCTGACTGCGCTGGGCAATCCGCTACGTCTGGCCGTGGTGCGCACGCTGGCAAAAGGCGGCGAGCATCCTTGCGGAACCTTATTGCAGGGACTGTCGAAATCGACACTGACTCACCACTGGCGCGTATTGCGGGACAGCGGCGTGATCTGGCAGCGCCCGGATGGCCGCGCCAATTTGCTTTCACTGCGCCGCGAAGATCTGGACGCCCGCTTCCCCGGCCTGCTCGATTCGCTGCTCAGCGCCATCGAATCTGACGGCATTACGCTGGAATCCACCCAGAAACATATTTCTGAGCAACATCTTTAATGTGCAGAGAATTACTGCACCGTTAATTGCGATTTCACCAGCGCACAAAACGTATTGATTATAGCCGATGAATGGCTGTCCTCCCGCCGCGCGAGATACAGCGGCGCACTGAGTTGCGTGGCGGCATCCAGTGGCAGGAACACCACGCCATCGCCGCCGAGGCGGGTCATAGACTCCGGCACAATAGAAATCCCCAGCCCCGCGCCGACCAGACTCAGGCAGGATGTTAACCGCGGCGCTTCCTGCACGATGTGCGGGCTAAAACCGGCGCGGACATACGCTGCCAGTATGGCGTCATACAATCCCTGCCCGGCACGACGACGGTACAACACAAAAGGTTCGTTGCTCAGTTCTTCGAGTTTGAGAGGCCTGGCGGAAGTCCGCGATGCCAGTTTGTGTCCGGCCGGAACCGCCACCCACATCGGTTCTTCCAGCACTTTTTCCATTTCTAATTCGGGCATATCTTTGACCCGCATACGCACAAATGCGACATCCAGCTCGCCCGCCACCACAGACGCCAGTAACTCACCGCTGCCGCTTTCCTCCAGCTGCGTGCTGACCGCCGGATAAATCTCCCGGTAGCGGCGCAACAGCGCGGGCACAAAGGTATGCAGCGCGGCTGAGCTGGTGAAACCGATACGCACGCGCCCTTGTTCTCCCTGTGCGGCACGATGCATCGCGGCGCTGAGCTGAGCGGCCCGTGCCAGTACCGCGCGGGCTTCCTGCAATAAGACCTCGCCCGCTTCGGTCGGGATCACCCCGCGCGGCAAACGTTGTAACAAAGGCACGCCAAATTCCTGTTCCAGCCCCTGTAGCAGGCGTGTCAGCGGCGGTTGCTGGATAAACAGCAGTTCTGCGGCGCGGGTAATGCTGCCCGCTTCCACCACGGTGACGAACGCATTCAGACGTTTTAACTCAATCATATCCATACCCTCAGGGTATCTTTTGTCATTATTAAAGGCATTAGACATCATGGCACATCCACGCGCATGATCCTTAACAGAATTTACGCCTCTGGCGGCTTTGAATTACATTTGAGGGAGAGTGTGAAAATGTCGGCACAAACGCAGGATAAATTAATGCTGGATACAGAAGATGGGACCGCGCCGCAACCTGATTGCGGACAACTGTTTAAAGGCTTTTTCATTCTTGGCCTGACCGGTTTCGGCGGCGTGCTGCCGATGGCGCGGCACATGCTGGTGGATAAACGCCGCTGGCTGACCGGCGAGCAGTTCACAGAACTGCTGGGTCTGTGTCAGTTTTTACCGGGCGGCAATATCATTAATTTATCCGTCGCGCTGGGGATGGAGTTTCGCGGGCTGCGCGGTGCGCTTTCAGCCATTCTCGGCCTGATCCTGGCACCGACGATTTGCGTGGTGCTGCTCGGACTGGTGTATGCACGCTATCAGAATGAACCGCTGGTGGAACATTTGTTTGCGGGGATGGCGGCAGCGGCAGCGGGTTTACTGCTCTCGACCGGCCTCAAGATGCTGGCACCTTTGCGGGGAAAATGGCTGCAACTGGCGCTGGTCGCCGCAGGCGTCATTGCCATCGCAGGATTTCGCATCCCGATGCTGCCGGTGATGCTTGTGCTGGCTCCGGTCAGTATTTTCATCTGCGCAAGGAGTAAATTCTGATGGCCGTTTTACTCTCACTCGCCCTGCTGTTTACCGAACTTTCACTGCTGGCCTTTGGCGGCGGTAATACCATTCTGCCAGAGATGCAACGTGCCGTGGTGCAGGTACATCACTGGATGAGCGCGCAGGAATTCAGTGCATTGTTCGCGCTGGCGCAAGCCGCTCCCGGACCGAATATGATGATCGTGCCGCTGATTGGCTGGCAGGTTGCGGGATGGTCCGGTCTGCTGGTGTCTTCGCTGGCAAAATTTGGTCCGTCTTCCGTGGTGACGCTGATCGTGATGGGGGGCTGGAAGCGTTATAAAGACCGACCGTGGCGTCAGGTTATTCAGCGCGGACTGGTGCCGGTCACCGTCGGGCTGGTGGTGTCGAGCGGACTGTTGATCGCCAAAGCTTCAGCCACCACGCTGTCACTTGCCGGCGTGATCGCCCTGTGTACCCTGCTGGCGCTTAATAAGCGGATCCACCCGTTATGGGTACTGGCGGTCGGCGCGGTACTGGGAATGGTGCTTGGCTGATAACATTTGAGAACCTGATCGCAATATCAGTCAGGTAAATAGGTTATTCCTTAAGCATTAAGTTTCTATATTTATCAATTCTTTATAGACACAAAATAATTAAGGATGATGATGAAAATCAAACCTCTGAACCTGGCTGTTTCTGCCCTTCTGTTTTCCACACCGGCTGCTTTTGCTGATACCGATCAACCCGAACTGAGTCAGCGGGAAGTGACATTGCTGACCATTGATGGCCTGCAATTTAAAGATCTCAATCACTCCGGCAAACTCGAACCTTATGAGGACTGGCGACTGACGCCGGAAGAACGCGCGGCGGATCTGGTGAAACGTATGACGCTGGAGGAAAAAGCCGGGGTGATGATGCACGGCTCCGCACCGACGGCCAACAGTCCGATCGGCGCCGGGACTCACTATGATATGGCGGCGGCGGAAAAGATGATTTCCGGCGCGAAGGTCAACAGTCTGATCACCCGGTTGTCAGCGGAAGATCCTGCGGTGATGGCAGAAGAGAACAATAAACTGCAGCAGATTGCTGAAAAATCACGACTCGGTATTCCGGTCACCATCAGCAGTGATCCACGCAACTCGTTTGAATATCTGACTGGCGCAAGCACGGCTTCCGGCAAATTCACACAGTGGCCGGAAACGTTAGGGCTGGCGGCAATTGGCAATGAAAAACTCACCCGCCGCTATGCCGATATCGTCCGTCAGGAATATCTGGCTGTCGGCATTCGCGAGGCACTTTCTCCGCAGGCCGATCTGGCGACCGAACCGCGCTGGGCGCGTATCAGTGGTACTTTCGGTGAAGACCCGACGCGGGTGCATAACATGGTGCGTGGCTACATCGAAGGGATGCAAAATGGCGGCGATGGCCTGAATCAGGGCAGCGTGATTTCGGTAGTGAAGCACTGGGTCGGCTACGGCGCGGCGGAAAACGGCTACGACAGCCACAACGTTTACGGCAAAAACGCGGTGTTCCCGGGCAATAATCTCAAAGAGCACATCTATCCGTTTACCGGCGCGTTCGAAGCCAACGTCGCCAGCGTCATGCCCACCTACTCTATTTTGAAAAACGCGTCCTTTGAAGGCAAACCGCTGGAACAGGTCGGTGCCGGATTCAGCCATCAGTTACTGACGGATATCCTGCGCGGTCAGTATGGTTTCAAAGGGGTGATCCTCAGCGACTGGCTGATCACCAGCAACTGCGAAGACGAATGCCTGAACGGTTCGCCGGAAGGCAAAGAACCGGTACCCGGCGGCATGTCCTGGGGCGTTGAAAAGCTGACGCCGCAGCAGCGTTTCGTCAAAGCGGTGAAGGCTGGTGTGGATCAGTTTGGCGGCGTGACTGACTCACAGCTCCTGGTGAATGCGGTCAACGAAAAACAGCTGACGCAGCAGCGGCTGGATGAATCCGTGGTGCGCATCCTTGAGCAGAAATTCCGCATTGGACTGTTTGAAAATCCGTTTGTGGATCCTCAGAAAGCGGTGAAAACCGTCGGACGCGCAGACTGGCAGAAAGAAGCCGATGCGGCGCAACGTCACTCCCTTGTTTTACTGCAAAATACCGGTGACCTGTTACCGCTGAAAAAAGGCAAAAAAGTGTGGCTGTATGGTCTCGAACCGAAAGCCGCACAGGCCGCAGGTTTCACCGTGGTTGATGCGCCTGAAAAAGCCGATGTCGCGTTGATCCGCGCCCATGCACCTTATGAACAACCGCATAAACAGTGGTTCTTCGGCAAGCGCCACCATGAAGGTTCACTGGCCTTTACCGATGACAATGCCGATTATCAGGCCATCGTAAAAGCCAGCAAAGCGGTACCCACGGTGGTGACGGTGTACCTCGACCGCCCTGCTATTCTGACCAACGTGAATGACAAAGCAAAAGCGGTTATTGGCAATTTCGGCGTCAGCGATGCGGTGCTGTTTAGCCGTCTGACCAGCAGCGAAGCGTATACCGGCAAACTGCCGTTCGAACTGCCGTCATCGATGGAAGCCGTGCTCAAACAACAGTCTGATATGCCGCATGACAGCGAAAACCCGCTGTTTGACATTGGCTTTGGTCTGGCGCGTTAACGCCTGCGTTTAGCTGACTACCTGCGCCAGCACAAAACCGTCCCAGCCTTTACTGCCGACGGTTTGCAGCGCGGTGGCAGATAAGCGGAGTTCCTGCTCAATCATCTCAATAAAGCGGCGAACGCCCTGAACACGGGCGTCGTCGCTATGCGGATCGACCACCGCGCCGTCCCTCACTGCATTATTTCCCGATCTCCGTCGTGAACTTTTTCGATTTTAAAAAACTCACTCTTAAAGCTAATCCTTAACTGCGGTTTTGTCTGCGTTTTCAAGGGATTCTTCTAATTTCACGATGCGATAATCATATTCGATATCCATTGCCTGAGTAAGGTTGTTCGTAAAACAATCAAAAAGACCCTGTTTTTCATCATGATAAACATGCGTCAGTTCACATTTTTAGAAGAAAACCCCCTTGAATTTGTAAAATAATAATGATAACAATTATCATTAAGTTTAACATTCGTCTCGTTTTCGTTAAGCCATACCGCGTTATTGCGCCGCGGTTTCCGCGCGTAACCCTGCTGGCTTTTTGGGTCTATTTCACACGCATCAATTAATCACCTGATGATTTATCAGGTTATTTATAGGGACTATGAATATGTTGTTGGCTTTCCCCCTCAAACGCTCGGTGCTGATGTGCGCCATGGCGCTGGCCGTTCCGGCTGCATCAATGGCTGCCGAAGATACCGTGGTTGTCAAAGCCGCACCTGCTGATACCGCAGATGCCCCGACGCAGGGTTACAGTGCAAAAACCAGTAAAAGCTCGACCAAAACGGATCAGCCGCTGATCACTACCGGTCAGGCCGTGTCTGTCGTGACCCGTCAGCAAATGACTGACCAGAACGCCACCACGGTTAACGCTGCACTTAACTATACGCCCGGCGTCTTCACCAACTTTGCCGGTGGCGCAACGCGTTATGACACAATTTCCCTGCGCGGTTTCCACGGCGGTGACGTCAACAACACCTTCCTTGATGGCCTGCGTATTCTCAGCGATGGCGCAACTTACAACTCCATTCAGGTTGATCCGTGGTTCCTCGAACGTATTGATGTGGTGAAAGGCCCGTCTTCTGCACTTTACGGCCAGAGCATTCCCGGCGGTGTGGTGATGGAAACCACCAAGCGCCCGCAGTTTGCTGAAGAAGGTCACTTCCAGCTTTCCGGTGGTACACAAAACACCAAAGGCGGCGCGTTCGATTACACTAACGCGATCAACGATCAGCTGGCATTCCGCCTGACCGGTATGACCCGCAGCAGCGACACGCAGTACGATCACCAGCGTGAAGAGCGTTACGCGATTTCTCCGCAGTTACTGTGGACGCCGGATGAAAACACCTCCCTGTTACTGCGGGCTTATCTGCAAAAAGATCCGTCTGGCGGTTATCACGCCGCAGTGCCTGCCGACGGCAGCCTGTACGGTCAGAAACTGAGCCGTGGTTTCTTCGATGGCGAAACCACCCGCAACCAGTTCAAACGCTGGGAGCAGATCTACAGCTACGAATTCCAGCACGCGTTTAACGACGTATGGTCATTCCGCCAGAACGCCAACTACACCCATTCCAATACCGAACTGGATCAGGTGTATCAGGCTGGCTGGAACGCAGACCGTACGCTGATGAATCGCTACTATTCCGGCGAGAAATCGTCTCTGGATACGTTTGCTATCGACAACCAGCTGGAAGCGGATTTCGCCACCGGCGAACTGGCACATAAAGTGGTTCTGGGCTTTGATTATTCCCACTTTATCAACGACGTGAAATCTGATGGCGCCACCGCTGAGCCACTTAACCCGTACACCGGTGTGGGCGGCGATGCCCTGGATTATTACAGCCATTCACGCGGTAAAAACCGTTATGAGCAGATGGGCACTTATCTGCAAGATGAAATGAGCTGGAACAAGTGGTATCTGACCCTGTCAGGCCGTTACGACACGCTGAAAACCTCCAGCCGCAGCTACGAAAGCATTTACGGCACGCAGAGCAACAGCGAACGTAAAGACGAACACTTCAGCAGCCGCGCTTCCCTGCTGTACGCCTTCGACAGCGGGATTTCTCCGTACGTCAGCTACAGCCAGGCGATGACACCGTCTGCCCTGCCGGGCGCTGATGGCACCCTGCTGAAACCGATGCAGAGCGAGCAATACGAAGCGGGGATCAAATACCAGCCGGTAGGCACGTCCGATATGTACAGCGCGGCGTTGTATGACCTGACGCAAAAAGACGTGGGTAACCGCGTGGTGGTGGGCAGCTATTACGAGCCGGCAGGGAAAATCCGTTCACAGGGTCTGGAGCTGGAAGCCAAGAAGCAGGTTACCGAACGCTTCAACGTGATGGCCGGTTATACCTATAACAAAGTGCGTATCCGTGATGCCGCCGAAAACAACGGCAACACGCCGTATGTGACGCCAAAACAAATGGCGTCCATCTGGGGTCAGTACAACACGCCGATTGGGGTGGATATGGGTGCGGGCGTGCGCTACATCGGTACACAATGGGCGGATAACGAAAACACCCGTCACATGCCTTCTGCCACGCTGGTTGACGCATCACTGCGTATGAATCTGGTGCAGTTTAATCCGCAGCTGAAAGGCGCGTATGTGCAGCTGAATGCCAACAACCTGTTCGACAAGAAATATGTCGCGGCCTGTTACGGCACCAGCTACTGCTACTGGGGTCAGGAACGTACTGTGGTTGCTACAGTAGGTTATGATTTCTGATAGATTTTTTCAGCTCCTCCCCCTGCGAAGGGGGAGGCTGGGAGGGGGTTTTAAGGGCTAACACCTTGTTTAAGAAAACCTTAACTTTTGATTTAGAACTTAATACCCCACCCCAACCCTCCCCTTCGCAGGGGAGGGAACGATTCTGAGAGTTTATTCTTCCGGCAAATTCAGCCGCGCTTTCACCGTCTTTCGCGCACTTTCCAGCAACGCATCCGAAGCTTTACGATCAGGTTCGCAACGTGCCAGCGACAAGCTGCCCATCAGCTCTGCACTGACTGATATCGCCGTGGTTTTTGGATCACCAACGCCCATCTCCGTCAGCTGACGAAAAATCATCCCGCGGATCCGTTCGATCCCCCGTGCAAACTCCGCCTGACAAGCTGCCGGCATACGGGGTGTTTCCGAAGCCAGCGCGGAAACCGGACAGCCCTGCGCACGGTTATCACGGTGCCATGGCGAAAGATAGAAATCGATATACCCCGCCAGTTGCTGCTGTGCGGTCAGCCCCTGATTATCTTTATCCCAGCGCGCCATCACCTGATTAAACATCTGTGCGATAGCTGCTTCGATCAGGGCATCTTTCGAGGCAAAGTGCGCATAAAACCCGCCGTGCGTCAGCCCGGCTTTACTCATCACGCCAGCCACGCTGACCTGCAACGGCCCCTTGGCGCGGATAGCTTTCGCCGCTTCTTTCACGATCCGCTCGCGGATTTTAGGTTTATGTTCACTTTCATAGCGCATAGTCAGGCCCTGATCATCAGAAAATTGCCGTCATAGTTTACCTGACCGCATCGGTTAACGAAACGCGGGCATCCACCGATAATCCCGGACGCAGCGCCGCTAAATCCGGCTGACCGGCATCGAGACGAATACGCACCGGCACCCGTTGAACAATTTTGGTGAAGTTACCGGTGCCCGGCTCAAACGGCAGCAGAGCAAATGTGGAACCGGAACCTGGCGCGAGGCTGTCGACTTCACCGCGAAACGTCACGCCCGGCAACGCATCAACATGGACATCCGCCCGTTGTCCCGGTTGCATTCTGCCGGTCTGCGTCTCTTTGAAATTGGCCGTCACATAAATCCCCTGCTCCGGCACCAGCGTCATCAGCCGCTGACCGGGCGTGACATAATCGCCCACCTGAACCTGACGGTTTCCCGCCACGCCATCCACGGCTGCAAAAATCGTAGTGTGATTGAGATCCTGTTGCGCCAGATCTTCCGCCGCCTGCGCTTTCACGACTGCCGCATTCGCCAGCGCCAGCGCGGCTTCAATTTCAGCGCGTTTTGCATGTGTGACTGCCGCCTGATTTTGCGCCACATCCAGCATGGCAGCGGCGTGTGCCGAGGTCTGTTCAGCGGTCACGGCGGTGGTTTTATAGCGGTCGGCATCATTACGTGACGTCGCGCCGCTGACCGCCAGCGACTGATAACGCTGCTGTTCGGCTTCGGCGTGTTGCTGCTCGGCACGGGAGGAACGGATTGCCGTGCGTGCCGCGTCAATCTGAGTCAGTGCCAGCTGTTCCTGCGCCTGCTGGCTGAGTAACGCCGCCTGCTGTTGAGCGACCTGCGCCCGCGCATCTTCGAGATCGCCGCGTGCCGCATTCAGGCGTGCTGTAAATTCCTCGCTGTCGATCAGGACCAGTTTATCCCCTGCATGAACCTGCTGGTTGTGCCGCACCAGTACCTTTGCCACAAACCCCTTCACTTTTGGCGCGACGGTAGTCGCATCCGCGGTCAGGTAGGCATCGTCGGTTGATTCCGATGCAGGCGCAGCCAGCAACCAGGCAGCACCGCCAAGGGCAACAGCCAGCGCAATGCCGCTGACCACAAAGATCCGCTTTGAACGTTTACCGGATTTCTCCACCGGAACCGCGATCCCTTCACCTGCTGTGGTTTCACTCATTTTTATTCTCACTCATTGCATGATAATCATCATATTAATATGATGATTATCATATAAACAAGCCCCGGGATCTCACAAAAATGTCTGCCACCCTGACGCCATCCGCAACGCTCTCGCCTGCGGATTACCCGACCTCACGCAAGTTTCTGATTTTCAGCATTATGGCGTTCGGCATGTTCCTGGCGCTGATCGATATTCAAATCGTCGCCGCCTCGTTAAACGATGTGCAGGCCGGGCTGTCTGCCGGACCCGATGAAATCAGCTGGGTACAAACGTCCTACCTGATCGCCGAGCTGGTGATGATCCCTTTCTCGGCGTTTCTGACGCAGACGCTTTCCACCCGCTGGCTGTTCAGTGCCTCTGCCGCGTTGTTTACGCTCAGCAGTATCGGTTGTGGATTGTCGTGGAATATTGAATCGATGATCTTCTTCCGCGCTTTGCAGGGCTTTACCGGCGGCGCGATGGTACCGACTGTTTTCGCCACCGGTTTTGCCATGTTTCAGGGTAAACAGCAGGCGCTGATCCCGGCGATCCTCGGCATGGTCAGCGTGCTGGCGCCCACGCTCGGACCGACGGTCGGCGGCGTGGTCACGCAGTTACTCGACTGGCGGTGGATTTTCTTCATCAACATCCTGCCCGGCATTCTGGTGGCGACCGGTGCGGTACTGTTCATTCATGTTGATAAGGCTGATTTTTCGATGCTTAATCGCATCGACTGGGTGCATTTATTGTCGATGGCGATAGCCCTTGGTTGCCTGGAATACGTGCTGGAAGAAGGTCCGCGCAAGAACTGGTTCAGCGATCCGCAGATCCAGATATCAGCCTGGTTCTCGCTGGTGGCTTTTATCCTGTTCCTCGAACGCTCCTTTTATTCTAAAAACCCGATCGTGCGCCTGACGCCTTTTCGCGATCCAACGTTCACCTTCGCCTGCCTGTTCAATCTGGTGGTCGGATTCGGGCTGTATGCCTCTACCTATCTGACGCCGGTGTTCCTTGGCCGCATCCGCGATTTCAACAGCCTGGAAATCGGGACGACGGTGTTTGTGGTCGGCGTCGGGCAGTTTTTCAGCACGATTATTGCCGCCAGATTAATCAACCGCGTTGACCGCCGGTTGCTGATCGCCGTGGGATTATCCGGTTTCGCACTGAGTCTGTGGCTTACCACGGCTGTCACCACATTCTGGGGATCGGAACAGTTTTTCTGGCCGCAGGTCGTGCGGGGTCTGTTTATCATGTTGTGTATCGTACCGAGCGTGAACATGGCACTGACCGCGTTTCAGGGGCCGGAACTGCGTTATGCGTCCGGGTTGTTTAACCTGATGCGCAATCTGGGTGGCGCGATTGGTATTGCTACCGTGAATACCTGGTTGCAGGACTGGACACGGGTACATGCGGCGCGTTTCGGCGAAAGTCTCGGGCAATATAGCGACAGCGCGCAGGAAGTGATTGGCTCGCTGGCGCAAAGGATCGGTCATCTCACGCCAGACACTGCGCAGGCCTTACTGATGGCAAAAAGTTTGTTCGGCGCCAAAGTAGCCGCGCAGTCTCTGACCCTGGCCTTCAATGATATTTTTCAGGTGATGGCCTGGATGTTCCTGGCGGCGCTGATCATGGTGCCGTTTTGCCGTAAATAAGCAGACGAATGTAAATAAATGTGGAGCCTGCATCAAAAAATGCCTTTAGCTGAGGGAACTTTTCTAACATGGTGAGAAAGCTTTGGCCTGTTTGAAATAAATCCTTATAATTAGCGGCCCTGAAATGCGATTCGTTACACATACTGAGTCCCTTTCAAGTGCTATGTGCAAGTACACTATCTCTCCGGCCGGTTTCGACTGCGTCGGGGGGAATTAACATCCTGACAACAACTGCCAGTGTGGCATTAACGACCAACGAAAATATGAAAATGAGCATTCGCGCAATCCTTACCCTGGTTTTGGCAGTTGCTGCATATAGCCAGGCGTCTTTTGCTGTGGTCTACCCTCTGCCGGCCAATAACGGTCGTCTGGTCGGTGAAAACATCACAGTCACTGTTCCTCAGGGCAGCAGCCTGCCACTGGAACATTTCGCAGCGCAATACCAGATGGGTTTGAGCAACATGCTTGAAGCCAACCCTGGCGTTGACCCGTTCCTGCCAACTCCTGGCACCGTGCTGACTATTCCTCAGCAACTGATCCTGCCGGATACTCCGCACGATGGCATCGTGATCAACAGTGCTGAAATGCGTCTGTATTACTATCCGAAAGGCACCAACACCGTAGTAGTTCTGCCAATCGGTATCGGTGAACTGGGCAAAGACACCCCGATGAACTGGGTGACGACCGTTCAGCGTAAAAAAGCCGGCCCGACCTGGACGCCAACCGCGAAAATGCATGAAGAATATGCTGCACGTGGCGAATTCCTGCCAGCCGTCTTCCCTGCTGGTCCGGACAACCCGATGGGCCTGTACGCGCTGTACGTGGGTCGTCTGTATGCCGTTCACGGTACCAACGCCAACTTCGGTATCGGTCTGCGCGTGAGCCACGGTTGTGTGCGTCTGCGTGATGCTGACATCAAATGGTTGTACGACAACGTGCCGCAAGGTACACGCGTTCAGTTCATCAACGAACCTGTGAAAGCCACCATTGAGCCAGACGGCAAACGTTACATTGAGATCCACAACCCGCTGTCCTCTAACCAGGAAGAGTTTGATTCCCAGCAACCGCTGCCAATCACTCTGACCGGCAGCGCAAGCAGTGTTGCGATGGATCCTGCGGTTAACCAGACTGTGGTTCAGCGCGCGATCGAGATGCGTTCCGGTATGCCGGTTCAGGTCAACTGATAGCGTCTTTGATGTCTTTATGAAAAAGCCCCGATCTTCGGGGCTTTTTTTTGCATAGTGCCGATGCAAAGGGCGGCGTCTCAGTTGCACTGAAAAGCTGTGCCGAGAAAGTTTCGGTTTCTCAATTGCACTGAAAGCTGTGCCGAGAAAGTTTCGGTTTCTCAATAACGGTTATCACACGGCCTCTCGCGCCGAAACCGACCAGAGGGGAAAGGCTTTTCCCCTCTGAACTCCCCTCGCTTTTTTCAACACGCGCTTCCGCTCGCGGGCTATGTTTCAGAAAACACCGCGACAGGCTGGAAATCTTGCCGCTGTGCGGTTCCTTCTCTCGGTCTTCGAGCCATAGGTCTCGAAGCCGCTCCGTTCAGCAAGATTTCTGAATCGCCCGCACGATCTTAAATTCAAAGACAGACTGTGTTTCATCTTTTAGAAAAGTTGATTGGCGTGATCAAAAATGGCACCGAGTGAATGGTTCGAGACCCGAGGCTCGAAACCTGAAACTCGGGAATCGCGCAGCGATGACATTTTACGCCACTCACCAATGCACCAGAACATGTCCGTCATACCCGCGACAGCGCGTAGTGAAAAAAGCGCGGAGTCCAGAGGCCCGCGCGTTACCGGGTCTCTGGTCGGTGTGGGCCGACGCCCACGACCTTGATTTTGACCTTAAGGCCAGTTTGGGTGGCAACCCAAGGTATTGATCTTGAATTTGAATTTGAATTTGAAGTTAAACCCCAATCTCACGGCCAATCCTGTGCCTGTCATTAAACCGTCACAACTCTCCCTTAACCTTCCGGTAACAAAAAATATCTATATGTGTTTTTTTATTTCCGATGGTTTAGAAAAAGGAGTTTTGACAATGCAACAATCTGTATCTCTGATCGCCCGCGCTGTGACTGCCGCCGTGCTGCTTTCCGCCTCTGCCGCCTCCCTCGCCGCTGAAACTGACACGCTGACTGACCGCGCCGCGAAAGGCGTGCTGACAGAACCGGGTGGCGCACGCCGCCTGAGCGGTGATCAGACCGCCGCGCTGAAAGCATCGCTGTCCGACAAAACGGTGAAAAACGTCATTTTGCTGATTGGCGACGGCATGGGTGATTCTGAAATTACCTCTGCGCGTAACTATGCCGAAGGTGCAGGCGGCTATTTCAAAGGTATCGATGCCCTGCCGCTGACTGGTCAGTACACACATTATTCTCTGGACAAGAAAACGCAGAAACCAAGTTATGTAACTGACTCTGCTGCTTCCGCCACAGCCTGGACAACCGGCGTCAAAAGCTATAACGGTGCGATTGGCGTGGATGTAAACGGTAAAGATCACCAGACCATTCTCGAAATTGCCAAAGCGGCGGGTAAAGCCACCGGCAACGTTTCCACCGCTGAATTGCAGGATGCCACACCGGCAGCGCAAATCGCCCATGTCACCTCGCGCAAATGCTACGGCCCGGAAGAAACAGCAGAGAAATGTGCCAGCAACGCCCTGGAAAACGGCGGACGCGGTTCGATCACTGAACAATTGTTGCAGGCTCGTGCGGATGTCACGCTGGGCGGCGGCAGAAAATCATTCAGTCAGCTGGCGAAAGCCGGTGAGTTCCAGGGGAAATCACTGAAAGACCAGGCGCTGGCGCAGGGTTATGTCTGGGTGGAGAACGCTGAACAGCTGAGCGCAATCACGCAGGCAGACCAGAAGAAACCGGTACTGGGCCTGTTTTCCGAAGGCAACATGCCGGTTCGCTGGCAGGGGCCGAAAGCCACTTATCACGGTAATATCGACAAACCTGCCGTGACCTGTGAAGCCAATCCGCAACGCACCGCAGATATCCCGACGCTGGCGGCGATGACAGAAAAAGCTATCGACCTGCTGAAAACCAATCAGAACGGTTTCTTCCTGCAAGTTGAAGGCGCATCGATTGATAAGCAGGATCACGCCGCCAATCCATGCGGACAGTTTGGTGAAACGGTCGATCTGGATGAGGCCGTACAGAAAGCACTGGAATTCGCCCGTCAGGACGGCAACACGCTGGTTATCGTCACCGCCGACCACGCGCATTCCAGCCAAATAATCGAAGCCGACGCCAAAGCACCGGGTCTGACGCAGACATTGACCACCAAAGACGGCGCGCCGATGACCATCAGCTACGGCAACTCCGAAGATGATTCGCAGGGACATACCGGGACTCAACTGCGCATAGCCGCGTTCGGGCCACATGCGGGGAATGTGGTCGGTCTGACAGATCAGACAGATTTGTTCTATACGATGCGGGATGCCATGGCGATCAAGTAATGCAGGATAGCCGCTGCATTTGGGCGGCTTTTCAAAAGCCTAAAATTTTATAACCTTGGGTTGCTATCCAAACTGACCTTATGGTCAAGACCTTGGGTTGCCACCCAAACTGGCCTTAAGGTCAAGACCTTGGGTTGCCACCCAAACTGGCCTTAGGGTCAAGGTCGTGGGCTCGCCGCCCACACTGGCCCAAAGGGTTTTAAACGAAACCCTTTGGAATCCTGCGTTTTTTTAACTGCGCGCTCCGCTCGCTGGCTATGTTTCAGCAACCACCGCGACAGGCTGGAAATCTTGCCGCTGCGCGGTACCTTCATTTCGGGATTGCAGCCTTGAGTCTGCAACCTCTCATTCAGCAAGTTTTCTGAATCGCCCGCACGATCTTAAATTCAAAGACAGACTGTTTTTCATCTTTTAGAAAAGTTGATTGGCGTGATCAAAAATGGCACCGAGTGAATGGTTCGAGACCCGAGGCTCGAAACCTGAAACTCGGGAATCGCGCAGCGATGACATTTTACGCCACTCACCAATGCGTCAGAACATGTCCGTCATACCCGCGACAGCGCGCAGTGAAAAAAGCGCGGAGTCCAGAGGCCCGCGCGTTACCGGGTCTCTGGTCGGTGTGGGCCGACGCCCACGACCTTGAGGACAGTTTGGGTGGCAACCCAAGGTCTTGTCGGTGTGGGCCGACGCCCACGACCTTAAGGCCAGTTTGGGCGGCGAGCCCAAGGTGTTGAATTTGTGATCGGTGTGGGCCGACCCCCACG
>NZ_JBOCUM010000013.1:0-240104 GCF_050606005.1 Rahnella sp. PAMC25617 | reverse complement strand
GTTCGTATGGCGGAGTGTGTGAGAAATCATGGCATGATGCGGTATGGATGAAACAGAATTTGCCTGGCGGCAGTAGCGCGGTGGTCCCACCTGACCCCATGCCGAACTCAGAAGTGAAACGCCGTAGCGCCGATGGTAGTGTGGGGTCTCCCCATGCGAGAGTAGGGAACTGCCAGGCATCAAATAAGTGGAAAGCCCTGTACTGACGTACAGGGCTTTTTGCTATGGGGAATTTGGGTTTTTTTGTTCGATGTTTGTCCGAAAATCGTAATTGTTTACTCATTTAACGCCTGTTTCTTATCGCGACCTTCGCCTCATTTCCCGTTCTTTATAACCAGATCCTCTAAATTAATAACTGAAGCTGAAACATTTTCACTTACCACTTGCACGCTCGACATCTTAAACAAAACCCGTTATCTTCGGCTATCTAGAAGTCTAAACGTATAAATGGATGCAGTGAGGAAGTTGTTATGCCGATCCGGGTTCCAGATGAACTACCAGCCGTGAATTTCCTGCGCAATGAGAACGTCTTTGTCATGACGTCATCACGTGCGAAAACCCAGGAGATCCGTCCTCTTAAGGTGCTGGTTCTCAACCTGATGCCGAAAAAAATTGAGACCGAAAATCAGTTTTTACGGCTGCTTTCAAACTCTCCTCTTCAGATTGATGTACAGCTGCTGCGCATCGATAGCCGTGAGTCTAAAAACACCCCCGCAGAGCATCTGAACAACTTCTATTGCGACTTTGAAGACATTCAACATAACAACTATGACGGTCTGATCGTCACCGGTGCGCCTCTGGGATTGGTCGACTTTTGCGATGTGGCCTACTGGCCGGAAATTGAGCGTGTCATTCACTGGGCGAAAGAGCATGTAACATCGACGCTGTTTGTCTGCTGGGCGGTTCAGGCTGCACTGAATGTACTTTACGGTCTGCCTAAAATGACGCGTGAAGCCAAGCTCTCAGGGGTGTACCCTCATCAGACGCTGCAACCTCTGGCGTTACTGACCCGCGGTTTTGATGAAAGCTTCCTCGCTCCGCATTCTCGTTATGCAGATTTCCCCGCTGATGTGCTTCGCCAGCATACGGATCTGGATATATTCGCGGAATCTGAAGAGGCGGGAGCGTATCTCTTTGCGACGAAAGATAAGCGTATGGCCTTCGTGACGGGACATCCTGAATACGATGCAGGAACGCTGGCCGGAGAGTATCTGCGCGACGTCTCAGCGGGCTTATCTCCGGAAATGCCTTACAACTACTTCCCGCAGGATAACGCCGAGTTGTCACCGAAGGCGACCTGGCGGAGTCACGGTCACCTGTTGTTCACTAACTGGTTGAATTATTACGTTTATCAGATCACGCCGTTTGATCTGCGCCAGATGAATCCAACCCTCGAGTAATCCCCTTTTCACGTTTTCAGCAGACGATCTTGCCGGTCGTCTGTTCATCCTCTTTTTATCCCTGTGACCCTTTTCTCAAATCTCTTTCTGTTCTTCGTACTCTTATCTCGTTCGAAATTCATTACCATTTTATGAAAAAATAATTTACGCATATCTCATTGATTAAAAATAAGTCTTTTTATATTTGAAAATAAAATGGAAATCGTTTTTGATTTTATAGAATTCACGATTACGCTTAAATCTATCGGGCAATAAATAACCAGAGGAAAATTGCCTCAGAAATATGAGTGCGTCTCCGGTGTATTTTCAACCGTAACAGCGTCTGTTCAGTGAAGCGGTCTGGCAGATTAAGCAGATAAATCAGGAGAAAAGCGATGTCAGAGCAAATTACACGCAGTCAGCTTGGCTTTACGCGTCGTTTTGGCGAGAACGAAGCGCAAATGCTGACCGAAGAGGCCGTGGAGTTTTTGTCCGAGCTGGTCGTGCATTTTACCCCACAGCGTAACCGCTTACTGGCTGACCGTATTGCCGTGCAGCAGAACATAGATCAAGGTACATTGCCTGATTTTATTTCGGAAACTACTTCCATTAAAAATTCAGACTGGAAAATACTCGGGATCCCGGCTGATTTGCTGGACCGCCGCGTAGAGATCACCGGTCCTGTTGAACGCAAGATGGTAATCAATGCGCTCAATGCCAATGTGAAAGTTTTTATGGCGGATTTTGAGGATTCTCTGGCTCCGGACTGGCAGAAAGTCATCGAAGGGCAAATCAACTTACGCGACGCGGTGAACGGGACGATCAGCTACACCAATGAATCCGGGAAAATTTATCAGCTCAAGCCCGATCCGGCCATCCTGATTTGCCGTGTCCGTGGGCTGCATTTACCCGAAAAGCATGTGACCTGGCAGGGCGAAGCTATTCCCGGTTCGCTGTTCGATTTTGCTTTGTATTTCTTCCACAACTACCGCGCTTTGCTGGCAAAAGGCAGTGGCCCTTATTTCTATCTGCCAAAAATGCAGTCTTATCATGAAGCTGAATGGTGGAGCGAGGTCTTCAGTTTTGCCGAAGACTATGCCGGATTATCTCGCGGTACGATTAAAGCGACGGTACTGATTGAAACCCTGCCTGCTGTTTTCCAGATGGATGAAATCCTTTATCACCTGCGGGATCATATCGTCGGCCTGAACTGTGGTCGCTGGGATTACATCTTCAGCTATATCAAAACATTGAAGAATCATGCTGACCGCGTATTACCCGATCGTCAGTCCGTGACCATGACTCAACCTTTCCTCAGTGCGTACTCGCGCCTGCTGATTAAAACTTGTCACCGCCGTGGCGCATTTGCGATGGGTGGCATGGCGGCCTTTATTCCCAGCAAAGACGTTAAGCGCAATGAATGGGTGCTGAACAAAGTCCGGACAGATAAAGAGCTGGAAGCGAATAACGGACATGATGGTACCTGGATCGCACACCCCGGGCTGGCTGACACCGTGCTTGAAGTATTTGACAAAGCGCTGGGCAACCGTTCAAACCAGCTGGATGTCTTGCGGGATGAAGATGATGAAATTAACGCCGGACAATTGCTCGAACCTTGTTCCGGCGAACGCACCGAAGAAGGTATGCGCGCCAATATCCGCGTCGCAGTGCAATACATTGAGGCCTGGATTTCCGGTAATGGCTGCGTGCCGATTTACGGGTTGATGGAAGATGCCGCCACCGCTGAAATCTCCCGGACATCGATCTGGCAGTGGATCCACCATGGCAAGTCGTTAAATGACGGTCAACCCGTCACGAAACCGCTGTTCCGCCGCATGCTCAATGAGGAAATGCTGGTCATTCAGCAGGAGTTGGGCGAACAGCGTTTCAGCGCAGGTCGCTTCACACAAGCCGCGGCACTGATGGAAAAAATCACCACACAGGATGAGTTAATCGACTTCCTGACCCTGCCGGGCTATCAGCTGCTGGCCTGACTCTTCTTACCCTACACATAAAAAAGACCGGAGCATTTGCCATGAAAACGACCCGTACTCAGCAAATTCAGCAGCTTGAAGAAACCTGGAACCAGCCGCGCTGGAAAAATATCACGCGACCTTACACGGCGGCAGAGGTGATCAGCCTGCGTGGCTCAGTAAACCCTGAATGTACATTGGCTCAGCACGGCGCGGCACGTCTGTGGAATTTACTGCATGGCGGTTCGCGTAAAGGTTATGTGAATTGCCTCGGCGCGCTGACCGGCGGGCAGGCATTGCAGCAGGCAAAAGCCGGGATTGAAGCTATTTATCTTTCCGGCTGGCAGGTGGCTGCCGATGCTAATACGGCTTCCAGTATGTATCCGGATCAGTCGTTATATCCGGTGAATTCGGTGCCTGAAGTGGTGGCGCGGATTAACAATACTTTCCGCCGTGCGGATCAGATCCAGTGGGCGAATAACATTGAACCCGGTCAGCCCGGCTATACCGACTATTTTCTGCCGATTGTGGCCGATGCTGAAGCCGGTTTTGGTGGCGTACTCAATGCGTTTGAACTGATGAAATCCATGGTTGAAGCCGGTGCTGCAGCCGTTCATTTTGAAGATCAGCTCGCTGCTGTTAAAAAGTGCGGGCATATGGGCGGAAAAGTTCTGGTGCCAACACAGGAAGCGGTACAGAAACTGGTTTCCGCGCGTCTTGCCGCCGATGTTCTCGGGGTGCCGACGTTGCTGGTGGCGCGCACCGATGCAGATGCCGCAGATTTACTGACATCCGATTGTGACCCGTATGACAGCCAGTTTATTACCGGCGAAAGAACGCATGAAGGTTTCTACAGAACGCATGCGGGTATTGAACAGGCTATCAGCCGGGGGCTGGCTTATGCGCCATACGCTGACGTGGTGTGGTGTGAAACATCTACGCCAGATTTGAAACTGGCTCAGCGTTTTGCCGAAGCTATCCACGCCAAATTCCCAGGCAAACTGCTGGCCTACAATTGTTCGCCATCGTTTAACTGGAAGAAGAATCTCGATGATAAAACCATCGCCAGTTTCCAGGATCAACTGGCCGCGATGGGCTATCAGTACCAGTTCATCACGCTGGCGGGCATTCACAGCATGTGGTTTAACATGTTCGATCTGGCTCATGCCTATGCCCAAGGCGAAGGGATGAAGCACTATGTCGACAAAGTGCAGGAACCTGAATTCGCTGCCATCAGCCGTGGCTACACTTTCGCTTCCCATCAGCAGGAAGTCGGAACGGGCTATTTCGACAAGGTCACCACCATCATTCAGGGCGGACGCTCCTCGGTTACCGCGCTGACCGGTTCCACCGAAGAGCAGCAATTCTCCTCCACATCACACTGATTATCTCCTGGCCCGGCGAAATCCGGGCCTTTTCTCTTTTGGAGCCGTCACTATGCGTATAGAACTGTTGATTGCGCAGACTATTTTGCAGGGATTCGACGCACAGTACGGCCGTTTTCTCGAGGTGACCTCGGGGGCGCAGCAACGTTTTGAAAATGCCAACTGGCCAGCGGTTCAGGCGGCGATGAAGCAACGTATTCATTTGTATGATCACCATGTCGGACTGGTGGTTGCCCAGCTTAAATGCATCACCGGTCAGCACTTTTATGATGCCGCATTCCTGATCCGCATAAAGGAATGTTACTCCGAATTACTGCCTGATTATCCCCGGGCTGAAATCGCCGAAAGCTTTTTTAATTCAGTCTATTGCCGGATTTTCAAACATCGTGATCTGACGGCAGATAAGCTTTTTATTTTCAGCGAGCAGCCTGCCAGAAAACCACAAAATTGTTCCCGTCCCTTGTCACGTGAGTATCCGGTGCAGGGCAATCTGATAGCCGCATTATCAAAGGTGCTTGATGACCTGCCGGTACGTTTACCATGGGAAGAGGCGAACCGCGATGTTGATTATATTGCTACGGCATTGCAGCAACGCTTTTCCGCTGAGTGGCTGGCGGACGCTGATATTGAGATCGCCACCGAGATTTTTTATCGCAATAAGGCGGCGTGGATTATCGGGAAAATCAGGGCAGGGTCGCAGGTATTCCCGCTGTTGTTGCCGGTACATCTCAGTCATCAGAATCAGTTGTTTGTGGATACCTGTCTTACTGAAGGTAATGATGCCAGCATAGTTTTCGGGTTTGCGCGCTCTTATTTCATGGTGTACGCCCCACAACCCGGCGCGCTGGTTGAATGGTTGCGTGAGATATTACCGGCGAAAACCACTGCTGAACTTTACAGCGCCATCGGCTGCCAGAAGCATGCAAAAACTGAGTGTTACCGTGAGCACTTACGCTTTATGGCGCAGACCGACGAGTCTTTTATTATTGCGCCGGGTGTCAAAGGCATGGTTATGCTGGTCTTTACTTTGCCCGGCAGTGACCGGGTATTCAAAGTCATTAAAGACAATTTTGCACCACAGAAAGAAGTCACCGAAGTACAGGTTATGGCCTGCTATCAGTTAGTGAAAGAGCATGACCGCGTAGGGCGGATGGCCGATACGCAGGAGTTCGAACATTTTGTTCTGCCGAAGAAAAATATTAGTCCTGAGCTGATGACTGAATTACACCGAGAAGTGCCGGCTAAAATTGAAGATCTGGGTGACAGCATTGCGCTTCGTCATCTGTATATTGAACGGCGTATGACGCCGCTGAATTTATATCTGGAGCAGGCCAGTGATGCGCAGCTTCATGATGTGATAGAGGAATATGGCAATGCAATCAAACAACTGGCTGCGGCAAATATCTTTCCCGGCGATATGTTGTTTAAGAATTTTGGCGTGACCCGTCATGGTCGTGTGGTGTTTTATGACTACGACGAAATCTGCTACATGACCGAAGTGAATTTCCGCGACATTCCCGCACCACGTTATCCTGAAGATGAACTGGCCAGCGAACCCTGGTACAGCATTGCGCCCGGTGATGTTTTCCCGGAAGAATTCCGGCATTTCCTGTGCAGTGACAAGCGTCTTGGCCAGATTTTTGAGTCGCTGCACGACGACCTGTTCAGCGCCGGTTACTGGCGCGGTTTACAGCAGCGTATCAGTGAAGGTCATGTGGAAGATGTGTTTGCTTATCGCCGTTCTCAGCGCTTTAGCCGCCGCTAAAGCGCGTAATCGTCCCGCCATATTTCGGCGGGATTTCAGTGCCCTGTCAGTGTTTCCCGCCGCCGTACGCCTGCGTAATTTCTTTCGCCGCATGGATCACCAGAGCACCCAGCTCCGTCACCCGGTCATCAGTGATGCGCGAAATCGGGCCAGAGATGGAAATCGCCGCATACGCATCATTATGTTCGTCGTAAATGCAGGTCGCCACACAGCGCAGGCCAAGTGCATGCTCTTCATCATCAAAGGCATAGCCGCGTTTACGTGTGTCCGCCAGCTCCTGCTTCAGGTTCGCCGGAGAGGTTTTTGTCAGCGGCGTATAGCTGTGCAGGCCAATCTTATGCAGCAGTTTTGCCAGGCGTTCTTCCGGTAATGTCGAAAGAAAGGCTTTACCGGCACCTGACGCATGCATTGGTAATTTGCCGCCAATCGGCGCGGACATTCTCATCAGCGCATTGCATTGCACCTGATCGATAATGATCGCCTGATAATCACTGTGATCCAGTACCGCCAGATTCACCGTTTCGCCGGATTCCTCCATCAGGCGACGCAACATCGGGTGCACCATCGCCAGTAAATTCCGGCTTTGCAGGAAACTGCTTCCCACAACAAAAGCGTGCGAGCCTATGGTCCACAAACCCAGATCGCCGACCTGACGGACAAAACCTTGTTGCTGCATCGTGGTCAGCAGGCGATGGGTGGTGGAATTCGGCAATCCTGCCTGCTGAGCAAGATCTGTCAGCGCTACGCTGCCTTGCGCTTCAGCGATATATTCCAGCAACTTAAGGCCACGTGTCAGGGACTGCACCTGCCCGGTCGCGGCGCTGCTTGTTGCAGTCGCGGCTTTGGTTTTCTTAGCACGTTTGGCCGGAGCCGATACGGACGTTGCCATGAGCCTGTTCCTTGTAAGATGCGCCAAATGCTGGCGAAGAAAAATCACTTTTGGAATTGGTTTTCGTTTTTACAGTATGGATCGCAACCAGCCTTTGCGCTCATCCGATGTGTTGCACTGCATTTGCGGGATGCCTTCCTGAATTGAAAAAGTCTCACGTCGGCGCGGGCTTTTGGTCGGGGAAGGTATGCTAGGATGTTGACCATAATTTCCGGCGCATGAATGCACAATTTGCCGGGTGTGAGTGACGGGTGATGAGGTGAAAGTGACTAATCGAGTTGAGGCGCTACATAAGCAACTGGCACAGCGCATTTTGGTTCTGGACGGCGGCATGGGCACCATGATCCAAAGCTACCGTCTGGAAGAAGAAGATTACCGTGGCGAACGTTTTGCTGACTGGGAAAGCGATCTTAAAGGCAATAACGATCTTCTGGTCTTGTCTAAACCTGAAGTGATCGTCGAGATCCATAACGGTTATCTGGCTGCTGGCGCCGATATTCTCGAAACCAACACTTTTAACTCCACCACGATTGCGATGGCTGACTACCATATGGAATCGCTGTCGGCTGAAATTAACTATGAAGCAGCCCGGCTGGCGCGTCAGTGCGCCGATGAGTGGACCGCCCGCACACCGGATAAACCACGTTACGTCGCCGGTGTGTTAGGCCCGACCAACCGTACGGCGTCGATTTCCCCTGACGTCAACGATCCCGCTTTCCGTAATGTGTCTTTCGATCAACTTGTCCAGGCCTATCGCGAATCGACCCGTGCGCTGATTGAAGGCGGCGCAGATTTGATCATGATCGAAACCATCTTTGACACGCTCAACGCCAAAGCCGCCACATTCGCGGTTGAAAGCGAGTTTGAAGCGATGGGCATTGTATTGCCTGTGATGGTTTCCGGCACTATCACTGACGCTTCCGGCCGTACGCTATCAGGCCAGACGACAGAGGCTTTTTACAACTCACTGCGCCACGTTAAACCACTCACTTTCGGTCTGAACTGCGCTCTGGGTCCTGATGAATTACGTCAGTATGTTGCTGAACTATCACGCATTGCAGAATGTTATGTCACGGCTCACCCGAACGCCGGTTTGCCGAACGCTTTCGGTGAATACGATCTGGAAGCCAAAGAGATGGCTGAGCACATTGCCGAATGGGCGCGCTCGGGCTTCCTGAACATCGTTGGTGGCTGTTGTGGTACCACGCCGGCACATATTGCGGCGATGGTGAAAGCTGTCGAGGGCGTACCGCCACGTGCGTTGCCGGTTATCCCGGTTGCCTGCCGTCTTGCAGGGCTGGAACCACTGACTATTGATCCGCAGACGCTGTTTGTGAACGTCGGTGAACGCACCAACGTCACCGGTTCCGCCAGATTTAAACGGCTGATAAAAGAAGAAAAGTATTCGGAAGCGCTGGCCGTGGCTCGTCAGCAGGTGGAAAGTGGCGCCCAAATTATCGACATCAACATGGATGAAGGGATGCTCGACGCCGAAGCGGCGATGGTGCGTTTTCTCAACCTGATTGCCGGTGAACCGGATATTGCACGCGTGCCGATCATGATCGACTCGTCTAAATGGGACGTCATTGAAAAAGGCCTGAAATGCATTCAGGGCAAAGGGATTGTTAACTCCATTTCCATGAAAGAGGGTGAAGAAGCCTTCCTGCATCACGCCCGCATGGTGCGCCGCTATGGTGCCGCCGTAGTTGTTATGGCCTTTGATGAAACCGGACAGGCGGATACCCGCGCCCGCAAAATTGAAATATGCCGCCGTGCCTACAAATTACTGACTGAAAAAGTCGGTTTCCCGCCGGAAGACATCATTTTTGACCCGAACATTTTCGCGGTCGCCACCGGCATTGAAGAGCACAACAACTACGCTGTCGATTTCATCGAAGCTTGCGCCGATATCAAAACACAATTGCCGCACGCACTGATTTCCGGCGGTGTTTCCAACGTTTCTTTCTCGTTCCGGGGTAATGAACCGGTGCGCGAAGCTATTCACGCCGTTTTCCTGTATCACGCTATCCGCAACGGTATGGATATGGGCATCGTCAACGCCGGGCAGCTGGCGATTTATGATGATTTACCTGCTGAACTGCGCGACGCCGTTGAAGACGTGATCCTCAACCGCCGCGACGATGGTACTGAGCGACTGCTTGAACTTGCCGAAAAATACCGTGGCAGCAAGGACGATGGCGAAGCCAACAAACAGCAGGCGGAATGGCGCAGCTGGGAAGTCAAAAAACGCCTTGAATACTCGCTGGTGAAAGGCATTACCGAATTTATCGAACTGGATACCGAAGAGTGTCGCCAGCTCGCTGCGCGGCCTATTGAAGTGATCGAAGGTCCGCTGATGGACGGCATGAACGTTGTCGGTGACCTGTTTGGTGCCGGTAAAATGTTCCTGCCGCAGGTGGTGAAGTCTGCGCGCGTAATGAAGCAGGCCGTGGCCTATCTGGAGCCGTACATCGAAGCGAGTAAGGAGAAGGGCCAGACCAACGGCAAAATCCTGCTTGCGACAGTAAAAGGCGACGTACATGACATCGGCAAAAACATCGTTGGCGTGGTACTGCAATGCAATAACTACGAGATTATCGATCTCGGCGTGATGGTGCCCACCGACAAAATCCTGAAAACGGCCATTGAAGAAAATGTCGATATCATCGGGCTTTCGGGGCTGATCACGCCGTCGCTGGATGAAATGGTTAACGTGGCGAAAGAGATGGAGCGCCGCGGTTTCACCATGCCGTTGCTGATTGGCGGCGCGACCACCTCAAAAGCGCACACCGCGGTTAAAATCGAACAAAACTACAGTGGCGCGACCTGTTATGTGCAAAATGCCTCGCGTTCTGTCGGCGTGGTGTCGGCCTTGTTGTCAAAAGATCAGCGTGACGCGTTTATCGAACGCACGCGCAAAGAGTACGACACCGTGCGTATCCAGCATGCACGTAAAAAACCCCGTACGCCGCCAGTCAGCCTTGAGGTCGCCCGCGATAACGCGATGACCATCGACTGGGACAATTACACGCCGCCTGTTGCTCACCGGCTGGGCATTCAGAAAGTAGAAGCCAGCATCGAAACGCTGCGCAACTACATCGACTGGACGCCGTTCTTCATGACCTGGTCGCTGGCCGGTAAATACCCGCGCATTCTTGAAGATGAAGTGGTCGGCGAGGAAGCGAAGCGCCTGTTCAAAGATGCCAATGACCTGCTGGATAAACTCTCCACAGAGAAATTGCTTAATCCGCGTGGTGTCGTCGGCTTGTTCCCGGCAAACCGCAAGGGCGATGACATTGAAATCTATAGCGATGAACGTCGTGAAGACGTGCTGGTCGTCAGCCATCATTTACGTCAGCAAACTGAAAAAACCGACTTCGCCAACTACTGTCTGGCGGACTTTGTTGCGCCGAAATCCAGCGGCAAGAAAGATTACATGGGCGCGTTTGCCGTCACCGGCGGGCTGGAAGAAGACGCGCTGGCTGAGGCGTATGACAAGCAGCATGATGATTACAATAAAATCATGATTAAAGCGCTGGCAGACCGTCTGGCAGAAGCGTTCGCAGAATACCTGCATGAAAAAGTGCGCAAGGTTTACTGGGGCTTTGCGCCGACAGAAAATCTGAGCAATGAAGAACTGATCCGCGAGAATTATCAGGGCATCCGTCCGGCTCCGGGTTATCCGGCCTGTCCTGAACACACTGAAAAAGGTCAAATCTGGAAACTGCTGGATGTCGAAGCCAACACCGGTATGCAACTGACCGAATCCTTCGCCATGTGGCCGGGCGCGGCGGTATCTGGCTGGTATTTCAGTCACCCAGACAGCAAATATTTCGCCGTGGCGCAGATTCAGCGTGATCAGGTGGAAGATTATGCGGCGCGTAAAAAAATGCCTGTCGCCGAAGTCGAACGCTGGCTGGCGCCGAACTTAGGTTACGACGCCGACTGATCCTGAATACTTCCGCGCTCAGGAGGTGAAAACAGGCAGAAAAGTAAAGCGTCTGCGCCATGGATGGCGCGGTTCGAGCCATCAGGGACGATTTTACGGCGTCTATACGATCTGCCTGTTTTCACTGATTCTGACATTCATCCTCAGCCCTCGTCCGGTTCCACCTGCTATTTCTCTGTTTTCTTTAAATCAGTTCACTTCAACATCAATGTGCAGCGCGTCATAGCGCCAGTATTCAAGATCGCAGTCGATAACCCGGTCGTGCTGGTCGCGGTTAATACGCGTAATAAACAGCGCCGGACTGCCGGAAGCAACTTTCAGCGCATGTGACGCTTGTTCAGGCAGCAATGTCGGCACCATGTCGAAACGCACGCGTCCATAGTGGATGTCATAGCGGGATGCGTACAAATCAGTCAGCGATGTCGTGAGATCCGCGTCAAGAATGCCCTGAAAATACAGAGGATTAAGATAGTGCTCGACGTACAAAACCGGGCGTTTATCGATATAACGCAGCCGGCGGATACATATCACCTCACTCTCAGACGGTAACAGTAACTTCTGGCAGACAGTCTCACTGGCAACGCAGTGCTTCGCATCGATCACTTCGGTCTGCGCGCTACGTCCCTGATCTTTCGCCATCGCGTGAAAGTGACTTCTTTGCAACGGGTTGTAAACAATGCGGGGCGGTGACACAAACCAGCCACGGCGCACTTCCCGGTAGATCAGTCCCTGTGCCTCAAGCTGGCTTAATGCTTCCCGTATTGTGATACGGGTTGTGGAAAATTGTTCACTTAACGCCCGCTCAGAAGGCAGCCTTCCCTCGGCAGAAAATGCCCCGGCCGCAATACTTTCGCTCAATGCCTTGCAGATAACGGCAAGGGTGGTCTGCGATTCACTCATCGGTCAGCAAGCCTCATTTCAGTGCATTTTTGCACCAATCCGACTCTTTATCGCGTAAATAATGTGCGCGTGTTAACAGCGATAAGCTTAAAACTGCTGCTTTTTCACGCTGACATATAATTATCACAATTGAGCGTTAGATTGGCTTGGTTCTTGCTGGACTAGACCAGCACTTCACACACTACCATCCGGAGCATCCGTTATGAAACAGTTGTTCGCTTCTGTGTTAACCAGCGCGCTTGTCCTCTCCTCCTCATCGGTATTTGCCGCTGAGCCTCCTGCTGAACTCCTGAAAGCGGCGCAAGCCGAAGGAACCGTAAACAGCGTCGGTATGCCTGATGACTGGGCGAACTGGAAAGCCACCTGGAGTGATCTGAATACCAAATATGGCCTGAAACACAGCGATACCGACATGAGCTCCGCGCAGGAAATTGCGAAATTCCTGGCGGAAAAAGACAATGCCAGCGCTGATATCGGTGATGTGGGGGCGGCCTTTGGTCCGGTTGCTGTTTCAAAAGGTGTGACTCAACCTTATAAACCTACCACCTGGGATCAGGTGCCAGACTGGGCGAAAGATAAAGACGGTATGTGGGCACTTGCTTACACCGGCACCATTGCTTTTATCATTGATAAATCTCAGGTCAAAGATGAGCCTCACAGCTGGGCTGATCTGCTGAACAGCAAATACAAAGTGACCATCGGTGATGTGAGCACGGCAGCGCAGGCCGCGAACGGCGTGCTGGCGGCAACGTACGCGATGGGCGGCAATGAAAAGGATCTGAAACCAGGTCTGGAATATTTCGGCAAACTGGCGAAAGCAGGGCGTCTTAGCCTGACTAACCCGGTCATTGCTTCTCTGGAAAAAGGTGAAGTGCAGGTCGGCGTGGTCTGGGATTTCAATGGTCTTAGCTATCGCGACAAAATCGACAAGACCCGCTTCGACGTGGTGATCCCCTCTGATGGCACCATCACTTCCGGCTATACCACCATCATCAACAAATTCGCCAGGCACCCGAATGCCGCCAAACTGGCGCGTGAATACATCTTCTCTGATGCAGGTCAGATCAACTTAGCGCAGGGTTATGCCCGTCCAATCCGTGCTGATCACATCACGCTGCCCGACGATGCCAAAGCCAAACTGCTGCCTTCCAGCGAATACAAAAATGCTCACCCTATTGCCGATCCGGCTGCATGGGATAAGAGTGCCAAAACCTTGCCTCGTCTGTGGCAGGAAAACGTCATGATCAACATGCAGCAGTAATCCATTAAGCAAAAATAAGAAAAACCGGACAGCGAACGCATTGGTTCAATGACAACACCTGTTTGAAACGAAAGGCATAAGTGTAATGAAGAGCATTCTGGTAGTACTCGACGGCCTGAATTATCAGGTCGGCAAAGACGCAATGGGTTATTTACAGGCTCAGTGTGCCGCAGGACGCGGCCGCTTGTATCAACTGGAATGCGAACTGCCATCGCTGTCCCGGCCGCTTTATGAATGCATCCTCACCGGCATTACGCCGGTGGTGAGTGGGATTGTGCATAACCACGTTGACCGGTTATCCACGCAACGCAGTATTTTCCATTATGCCCGCGACGCCGGTCTGACCACGGCGGCTGCGGCTTATCATTGGGTCAGCGAATTGTATAACCGCACGCCGTTTGACCCGCCGCGTGACCGCCATACCAGCGATGAGTCGCTGCCTATTCAGCATGGTCATTTTTATTACGATGACGGTTACCCCGATTCGCATTTGTTCGATGATGCAGAAAGCCTGCGCCGTCGGCATGACCCCGATTTTATGCTCATCCACCCGATGAATATTGATGATGCCGGCCACAAATTTGGCCTGTCGACGCCGCAATACCGCAATAAAGCACGGACGGCGGACGGCATACTTTCGCGCTATCTGGGCGACTGGCTGGATGCCGGTTATCAGGTGATGGTGACCGCCGATCACGGCATGAACGATGACCGCAGCCACGGTGGTATTTTGCCAGAAGAGCGCCAGGTGCCGCTGTTCGTGTTCGGCAGTGCGTTCAGCTTGAAAGACGCCGCGCCGTTGCAAACTGAGCTGTGCGGCACCGTTTGTCAGATCCTGAATATTGCCCACGACAAGCCACATTGCGCGGCATTACTGGCCTGAATCCTGTCACTTTTAGAGGATAACCGATGAAAGCTAAGTGGATTGCGGCGCTGTTTATGTTGCCATTTCTGGTGTTTTTCATCGCTTTTCAGCTGGCGCCGCTGGCCTGGATTGCGGTGAGCAGTTTTTACAGCGAAACCTATGAAGCCTGGGGGCTGGGCAATTACAGCGATATTCTGACGTCACCTTTTTATCTGCAGGCGATGCGCTTCTCTCTGGATATTTCCATCTGGTCGAGTTTGTACGGCTTACTTATCGCGTTAGTGGGTAGTTACTCACTTCGCCAGTTGGGTCCGACAAAACTTCACGATTTCGTGATGTCATTTACCAATATGACCAGCAACTTCGCGGGTGTACCGCTGGCGTTCGCCTTTGTGATTTTGCTCGGCCTGAACGGCTGCCTGACGCTGCTGCTGAGAAAATATGGCCTGATGGAACACTTCGACCTGTATTCGAAAGACGGGCTGATTGTTCTCTATACCTATTTCCAGATCCCGCTTGGTATATTGCTGATGTATCCGGCATTCGATGCCCTGCGCGAAGACTGGCGCGAATCTGCAGCGTTGCTGGGTGCGGGGCGCTGGAGTTACTGGCGGTATATCGGCATTCCGGTGCTGTTCCCGGCGCTTATGGGGACCTTTGTGATTTTGCTCGCCAATGCACTGGGCGCGTATGCCACGGTCTACGCGCTGACCACAGGCAACTTTAACGTGGTGCCTGTGCGTATTGCGGCGCTGGTGTCGGGAGATATTTCGCTCGATCCCAATATGGGCAGTGCGCTGGCGATGTTACTGGTGGTGCTGATGGCGTTTATCACGCTGATCCATCAGTGGTTATTGCGTAAAAGCTATCTCAGTCAGCGCAGCTGATTGCCTGAAAAAGGAACGTAAGATGTCGCGCTCTGAAGCGATTTACCACCGTGTGGTGATCTGGGTTTTACTGATTGTCCTGATGTTGCCGTTGCTGGCGACGCTGGTGTATGCGCTGGTACTGGAATGGGGCGCCACCATTTTGCCGAGCGGCTTTACGCTGAAATGGCTGGTGGAACTGTGGAGCGATCCGCGATTCCTGATCGCGCTCTGGCACTCGCTGCTGGTGTGTTTCGGCACGCTTTTCCTGTCGCTGGTGCTGATCCTGCCACTGATGTTTGTGATTGCTTACTATTTTCCGAAGCTCGACGCGCTGATGAATATCCTGATCCTGCTGCCGTTTGCCGTGCCGCCGGTGGTGTCTTCAGTGGGGCTGATGCAGCTCTATTCCGCTGAGCCGCTGGCGCTGACCGGTACGCCGTGGATCCTGATTGGCTGTTACTTCACCATCGCCTTGCCGTTTATTTATCGCGCCATTTCTAACAACATGCAGGCCATCAATCTTCGTGACCTGATGGATGCGGCGCACCTGCTCGGTGCCAGCACCTGGAAAGCCGCGCTGCTGGTGGTATTACCGAACTTACGCAAGGGCGGAATGATTGCCGTGCTGCTGTCGTTCTCGTTCCTGATCGGGGAATTCGTATTCGCCAACCTGCTGGCGGGCAGCCGTTATGAAACGGTGCAGGTTTATCTCTATAACATGCGCAATGGCAGTGGCCATTTCACCAGCGCATTGGTTATCTCCTATTTCATGGTCGTCCTGATTTTCACCTGGGTGGCGAACATGCTGAACAAAGGAAAGAGCTGATTATGTCGTATTTGCAGGTCACTCAACTCAACAAGTCTTACGGCCCGACACAGATTTTCAACAACATTGATTTCTCGGCAGAAGAAGGCGAATTCGTCACGCTGCTGGGGCCGAGCGGCTGCGGGAAATCCACGCTGCTGCGCTGTCTGGCCGGGCTGACTTCGGTCGACAGCGGAAAGATTTTCATCCAGGGGCAGGATATCGTGCCGTTGCCACCACAACAGCGCGGGATCGGGATGGTCTTCCAGAGCTACGCGCTTTTCCCGAATATGACGGTGGAAGCCAACGTCGCGTTTGGTCTGAAGATGCAGAAGATACCGGCTTCCGAACTGCATCGCCGCGTGGGCGAAGTGCTGGAACTGGTGGAAATGAATGATTACGCCAAACGTTATCCGCATCAGCTTTCCGGCGGTCAGTGTCAGCGTGTGGCGCTGGCGCGCTCGCTGGTGACTCAGCCGCGTCTGCTTCTGCTCGACGAACCCCTTTCCGCGCTCGATGCCCGTATCCGTAAGCATCTGCGTGAGCAAATCCGCCGCATTCAGCGCGAAATGAACCTGACGGCGATTTTCGTTACTCACGATCAGGAAGAAGCACTGACCATGTCAGACCGGATTGTGCTGATGAACAAAGGACAAATCGTCCAAAATGCCGATGCCGAAACCCTGTATACTGAGCCTGTGGATGCGTTTGCCGCGGGCTTTATCGGCAGCTACAACCTGCTGAGCCCTGAACAGGCGATGGCGCTGACCGGCATTACTTACACGGGCTGCGTTGCCATTCGTCCGGAGTCGGTGACGATATGTGAGCTGATTGAAGGCATTCCGGCTAAAGTTCTCAGCCACAGCCTGCTTGGTAATGTGGTGCGTTATCGTGTTATAGCGCATGGAGTCGAGCTTTCTGTGGATGTGTTAAACCGTTCTGTGGCCTCACTTCGCGCCGATGGCAGCGATATTGGTCTACAGTTAGATCTTGTTACGTTACGGGAAGTTGCATGAAACTGGCGCTGTTTGATCTCGATGAAACCCTGATTAGCGGCGACTGTTCCAGCCTCTGGTCTGCCTATATGGTGGCGAATGGCTGGGTGGCAGATGAGCAGGCGTTCCTGCAACAGGATGCCGCGCTGATGCAACAATATGCCGTGGGTAAGATGGACATGCAGGAGTACATGCGCTGTACTTTGGTGCCACTTACCGGACGCAGCGAAAGTGACGTCGCGGCAATGGTCGCGGGTTATATTCAGGCTGTGATTGCACCGCGCATTTATGCGCAGGCGCGTGAGTGTCTGGCCGCTCACCGCGCACAGGGCGACCGGACGGTGATTATTTCCGCGTCCGGAGAGCATCTGGTGCGTCCGATTGCCCGTTACCTCGGTGTTGAGGAAACGCTGGCGATTGGTGTTGAAATAAAAGACGGGCGCTTTACCGGCGCCACGCAGGGGATGATGACCTATCGCGAAGGTAAAGTGTCGCGTTTGCTTGAACTCATCAATCAGGACGATTCCCTGCTGCAACAAGCCAGTTTCTATTCGGATTCCCATAATGATCTGCCCTTACTGACCCGTGTGGGTCAGCCGGTGGCCGTGAATCCGGACGCCATCCTGCTCCAGCACGCCCGGCAGGCAGGATGGCCGGTCTATGCCTGGCGTTAATGGAGCTGTTCTTTCGTGTTAACCCTTTTGCATCTGTTGTCTGCTATTTCTTTACTCGTATGGGGTACGCACATCGTGCGTACCGGCATCATGCGTGTCTTTGGCGCCAATCTGCGCCGTGTGCTGAGTAACAGTGTCGAGAAAAAACCGCTGGCCTTTGTCGCCGGTATTGGTGTGACCGCACTGGTACAAAGCAGTAATGCGACGGCGCTGCTGGTGACGTCCTTTGTTTCGCAGGGGCTGGTTGCGCTGGCACCGGCGCTGGTGATTATTCTCGGCGCAGATGTCGGGACCGCCGTGATGGCGCGTATCCTGACGTTCGATCTGTCCTGGCTTTCCCCGCTGCTGATTTTCGTCGGTGTTGCTTTTTTCCTCAGCCGCAAGCAAACCCGCGCCGGACAAATGGGGCGTGTCTGTATCGGGCTGGGTCTGATTTTACTGGCGCTGGAACTGATTGTGGGTGCGGCAACGCCGATCATGCAGGCGTCCGGCGTAAAAGTACTGTTCTCATCCCTGACCGGTGATGTGCTGCTCGATGCCCTGACCGGCGCAGTCTTTGCCATCATCAGTTATTCCAGTCTGGCGGCGGTGTTGCTGACGGCAACGCTCGCCGCAACCGGCGTTATCTCACTGAAAGTGTCATTGTGTCTGGTGATTGGTGCCAACCTCGGCAGCGGGCTGCTGGCGATGATCAATGCCAGCAAAATGAACGCCGCAGGCCGACGTGTCGCGCTGGGCAGTACGCTGTTTAAACTGATTGGTTTAGTGATTGTGCTGCCGTTTGTCGGGCCACTTTCGACGCAGCTGGCGCGACTGGGCATTCCGGACGAAGAGCTGGTGATCTATTTTCACATGTTCTACAACCTGATCCGCTGTCTGGCGATGGTGCCACTGACCGCGCCGATGGCGAAGATTTGCCAGCTGATGATTGCCGATGTGCCGGAAGATGACCCGCGTTTGCGTCCGCGCCATCTGGACGTCAGCGCGATCGATACCCCGACGCTGGCGCTGGCTAATGCCGCGCGTGAAACGTTGCGTATGGGCGACGTGGTCGAGCATATGCTGATCCTCAACCGCGAAGTGATGCACGGCAAACTGGCGCAGGATCGCGAAGTCCGCCGTCTCGACGATGATGTGGATGTGCTCTACACCGCCATCAAGCTGTATCTGGCTCAAATCAATAAAGAAGGTCTGGGCGAAGATGATTCACGCCGCTGGGCTGAAATCATTGAAATGGCGCTGAACCTCGAACAGGCCGGTGACATTATCGAGCGCATGACCGGCGATATCACGGCCAAATCTCACGCCACGCGCCGGGCATTCTCGCCGGAAGGGCTGGTGGAGCTGGATGCCTTACATGAAAAGTTGCAGGATAACCTGCGTCTGAGTCTGGGTGTTTTTCTGTCGAATGACCTGACCAGTGCGCGCCGTCTGCGCCGCTCTAAACACCGTTTCCGTATTCTTGACCGCCGTTATGCGCACGCTCACGTTGACCGTTTGCATCAGCATAACGTGCAAAGCATTGAAACCAGTTCGCTGCACCTCGGGTTGCTCGGCGATATGAAACGTCTGAACTCGCTGTTCTGTGCGGTGGCGTATAACGTGCTGGATCAGGACGAGCAGGAAGATGAACAGCGCGAACCGAATGACGATATGAAACGGGTTTAACATCATCGTTCGTTAAGAAAACAAATGGTTCGTTAAGAAAACAACGGGCGCTGTAAAAAGCGCCCGTTGTTTTATAAGAGGAGAGTTAATCTTTTTTAACTGGTTTACCGGACCAGTAACCGGCGAGCAAAGAACCCGACAGATTGTGCCAGACCGAGAACAACGCACCCGGCAGCGCGGCCAGCGGGGTGAAGTAAATTTTCCCCAGCGTCGCGGCTAAGCCTGAGTTCTGCATCCCGACTTCCATCGCCAGCGTGCGGCAGGTGGTTTCATCGAAGCCAAACAGTTTTCCGCCCCAGTAACCGCTCAGCAAGCCTATGCCGTTGTGCAGGATCACCGCCACAATCACGATAAGGCCGACGGAGCCAATAAAGCCCTGACTGCCCGCGACCACGGCGCTGATAATTGCCACGATGCAAATCATGGAAAAAAGCGGCAACAGCGGTTCGATGCGTTTCACTGTTTTCGTGAACAGATGATGAATAATCAGACCGGCTAAAATCGGGATCACCACGATCTGCAAAATACTCAGCAGCATGCCTTCCACATCCACCTTGATGTGCGTATCAACATACAAACGAGTCAGCAGGGGTGTAGCGAAAACGCCCACCAGCGTGGAAACAGCCGAAATGGTCACGGAAAGCGCAACGTCACCTTTGGCAAGATAAATCATCACGTTAGAAGCCGTTCCGCTGGCCACGCTGCCGACCAGGATCATGCCCGCCGATAAATCTGCAGGCATATGGAACAACTTCGCCAGCACCCATGCGGCCAGCGGCATCACCAGATAATGCAGGAACGTTGCCGCGGCAACCGGGCCGGGACGGGAAAGCACGCGTTTGAAATCACCGAATTCGAGAGTAACGCCCATCGCGAACATAATCAGCATCAGCAGTGTGGAAACGTGCGGGCCGATTGGGGTGAATGTGCCGGGCGAATAATAGGCCGCGACGGATAACAGCACGGCCCACAGCGGAAACAGGCGGGTTATTTTGGCTAACATTGAGGATGATCCTTGTCTTTGTTGTTTTGCAAAAGTACAGACAAAAAAAAGACCGGGCACATGGCCCGGTCTTCTCAGATACCGCGCCCGTCGTTATTCGAACAGGTTACGGTGTAGAGTTTTAACGACCTGATCGGCATCATTGCCCGGCACCAGGAAGCACAGGTTGTAACTGCTTGCGCCGTAGCAAATCATGCGGATATTGAACGGATCCAGCACGCCGAACACTTCTTTGCCGACGCCACAGGCCTGCGACAGCTTGTTGCCGATGATGGCGACCAGCGCCAGATTTTCTTCCACTTCCACGCGGCACAGTGAGGATAATTCTGTCAGCAGCGAGGTGGTCAGCAGGCTGGCATCAGAAGAGGTCGAACCGGTGGTATCCAGCGTCAGCGCTACGCTGACTTCGGATGTGGTGATGAGATCCACGGAAATGCTGTGACGCGCCAGAATGCCAAACACTTCGGCGAGGAAACCGCGCGAATGCAACATGCTCAGGCTGTGCAGCGTGACCAGCGTTTGTCTGCGACGCAGGGCAATCGCGCGGAACAGCGGCGGGTTGTCAGTGGTATCACATACTAACGTGCCACCGCCCGACGGGTCTTTGCTCGACCCGACAAACACCGGGATCCCGCGACGTACTGCCGGCAGTAATGTGGCAGGATGCAGAACTTTCGCGCCAAATGTCGCCATTTCAGCGGCTTCTTCAAAGGCGATATGATCAATGCGTTTTGCCGCGGGCACCAGACGTGGATCGGTGGTGTAAATCCCCGGTACGTCGGTCCAGATATCGACACGGACGGCGCTCAGCGCTTCGCCCAGCAATGCAGCGGTGTAGTCACTGCCGCCACGGCCAAGTGTCGTGGTGCGGCCTTTGCCTTCAGAACCGATAAAGCCTTGTGTGATAACCAGCGCGTCCTGCAGTCGCGGTTGCAGTTGCTGAACGGTAAGTTCGCTCAGTATCTGCGTGTCCGGTTCAGCACGACCGAAACGATCGTTGGTGCGCATGATTTTACGCACGTCGAACCATTCCACCGGCACGTTGCGCTGGCGGATGATTTCTACAAATAACAGCGTGGACATCAGCTCGCCGTGGCTGACCAGTTCGTCGGTCAGTGCCGTTGATGTCGCGAGGCTGGCAGCTTCGGACAACATGGCGATGTTTTCCAGCATGCGGGTCAGCTCTTCGCGGATCACCGTCGGATTGTCCAGACGGTCAATAATGGCATTCTGGATACGGCGAATTTCATCAAGCAGGAACGCCCGGCGTTCGGCTTCTTTGCCTTCGGCCAGCTCGACTAATAAATTGGTGACGCCCGCAGAGGCGGAGAGAACAACCAGACGCACTTCAGGGCGCGACAGAACGATATCTGCACTGCGATTCATGGCGTCGAAATCCGCTACGCTGGTACCGCCGAATTTGGCGACGATAACGTTGCCCAGAGGCTGCGGGTTGGCGTTGCGGGTTGCTGCGTAATTCATGTAAAACCTCGTGTCAGGGTCGTCATACCAGACGGCCATCTATTCCATAAACTTTAAGAATTGGCACAAGGGGAGAGCGGGAAGGGGGCAGACGTAGAAATGCTACGATACACCCAGAAGCGCCCCACCTTGTCAACATCCTCTCGGATGCCCGGTGACAACCCAGGGGATTCAGCCCCTGTAGTCGATCATATGCCTGCCGCGGGCTTCAGACCTCGGCGTCGCTCCCCCTGATGTACCCTCGTAGGATTCGGCTCCTCCGATACACTTCCTGGGCGACGCGCCTCTTCTGGCTCACGCGACACGCGCGCGAGTTAGGTGCTTAGGAATAACGGGTTATGGCGCGTCTGTCAACGGTCTCGCGGCCCATGCGCCACATTTTGAACGATTCTCATCTAATATTGTTCTCTGTCATTGTGATTTAGCAGATCTGACCTATCGCAAGAAAAGGCATCTCTTCCCGGGAAGTTCAGGATACAATCGGGACAGTTACCTCATATTTATTCTCAGCCTAAGAGCATTGCTATGAAAAATATCAATCCAACTCAGACCGCTGCCTGGCAAGCCCTGCAGCAGCATTTCGACAAGATGAAAGATGTGCAGATTAGCCATCTGTTTGCTGAAGATGGTGATCGTTTCTCCAAATTCTCTGCCACGTTTGAAGACCAGATGCTGGTCGATTTCTCCAAAAACCGAATCACTGCAGAGACGCTGGAAAAACTGCAGGCGCTGGCGAAAGAGACCGACCTTCAGGGCGCCATCAAATCGATGTTCTCTGGCGAGAAGATCAACCGCACAGAAGACCGTGCCGTGCTGCACGTTGCCCTGCGTAACCGCAGCAACACGCCAATCGTCGTGGACGGCAAAGATGTGATGCCGGAAGTGAATGCGGTTCTGGCGAAAATCAAAGGCTTCACCGAACGCGTGATCGGCGGCGAGTGGAAAGGTTATACCGGTAAGGCCATCACTGACGTGGTGAACATCGGTATTGGCGGTTCAGACCTCGGTCCGTTCATGGTCACCGAAGCGCTGCGTCCGTACAAAAACCACCTGAATATGCATTTCGTCTCCAACGTGGATGGCACGCACATCGCCGAAACGCTGAAAGACTTGTCACCGGAAACCACGCTGTTCCTGGTCGCATCAAAAACCTTCACTACCCAGGAAACCATGACCAACGCCCACAGCGCGCGTGACTGGTTCCTGAAAACCGCGGGCGACAACAAACACGTGGCCAAACACTTCGCGGCGCTGTCTACCAACGGTAAAGCGGTGAGCGAGTTTGGTATCGACACCGACAACATGTTCGAATTCTGGGACTGGGTCGGCGGCCGTTACTCACTGTGGTCTGCAATCGGTCTGTCCATCGCCCTGTCTGTTGGTTTCGATAACTTCGAACAACTGCTGAGCGGTGCTCACGCGATGGATAATCACTTCGCCAATACCCCGGCGGAGAAAAACCTGCCAGTTCTGCTGGCGCTGATCGGTATCTGGTACAACGATTTCTACGGCACCGAAACCGAAGCGATTCTGCCATACGACCAGTACATGCACCGTTTTGCTGCTTACTTCCAGCAAGGCAACATGGAATCCAACGGTAAGTTCGTTGACCGTAACGGCAACCCGGTAGATTACCAGACGGGCCCGATCATCTGGGGCGAACCAGGCACCAACGGGCAGCACGCGTTCTATCAGCTGATCCACCAGGGAACCAAAATCATCCCTTGTGACTTCATCGCGCCGGCCATCAGCCATAACCCGCTGAGCGATCACCACGCGAAACTGCTGTCTAATTTCTTCGCCCAGACAGAAGCGCTGGCGTTCGGTAAATCTCTGGATGTCGTCGAGAAAGAATTCGCCGATCAGGGTAAAAAACCGGAAGACGTTAAACACGTTGCACCGTTCAAAGTGTTCGAAGGTAACCGTCCGACCAACTCTATCCTGCTGCGTGAAATCACGCCTTACAGCCTGGGTGCGTTGATCGCGATGTACGAGCATAAAATCTTTACTCAGGGCGTTATCCTGAATATCTACACCTTCGACCAATGGGGCGTAGAACTGGGCAAACAGCTGGCAAACCGTATCCTGCCAGAGCTGGAAGACGACAAAGATGTTACCGGTCACGACAGCTCGACTAACGGTTTGATTAACCGCTTTAAAAACTGGCGCTAATCCCTCGTCATCCTTCGCGCTGACCCGGCGTTGGCTGCTTTCACGAATCCCGGTCACATACTTGCGTATGCTCCCGGGAGTTCACTCAGTTGCCGCCTGGATGCAGCACGAATGATTTAGAGGGACGGGCCAAAATATTTCTAAATAAAAGGGTTAGCCTTCACCGGCTGACCCTTTTTTAATGCTCGTTTTCTGGTGCGGACTCTGTGGTATTCTGCGGGTATTCATAACAAAAGTGGGATGTAGATCACATGGCAGGATCAAAACGCGCAATGATGATATCCGTCATTATGCAGCGAATCTTGAACGTTTTCTTATTGGGACTGGCCGCGATCCTGATGATTTTTATCGGGCGCGAAACTTATCATCTGGCGATGGTGTTGTTCGTGAATAACGACCAGTCTTCATCGTATTTACTGATAGAGGGGATTGTCATTTACTTCCTCTATTTCGAGTTTATTGCACTGATTATCAAATACTTTTCATCGGGCTATCACTTCCCGTTGCGCTATTTTATTTACATCGGTATCACCGCGATTATCCGTCTGATTATCGTCGACCACAAAAGTCCTTATGACACGCTGGTTTACGCCTGTGCGATCCTCGTGCTGGTCGTGACGCTGTTCCTGGCTAACGGCGAACGTTTGCGCCGCGAATAAAACAGGCCATTACTGACCCGCATTCATGCGCTAGAATGCGGGGCAGATAATTCATTGGAGGTATGAATACCTTCATTACGGAGCCGTTGATGTCTGATTCCCATTCCCCCGAACAATCCCCGATCCACTGGTTTGACGATCCCTCGCAGGTACCTGCAGATGTCGCCGACTGGCTGATGGAAATGGGATCCATGACCCGCCGGTTCGAAAAGCAGGGTGTTACCGTCACCGTGAAGCCGCAAAACGAATGTTTTGTCAGCCGCGAGGAACTGGGTGAAAGCGAAGCACAGCAGTTGCCGGAAAGTGCCCGTTACTGGATCCGCGAAATTGTGCTGTTTGGCGATGCCGAACCCTGGCTGCTGGGCCGCACGGTCATTCCTGAAGAAACGCTGACCGGGCCAGACCTGGCGCTGGTCGATTTAGGTACGGTGCCGCTCGGACGCTATCTGTTTAGCGGCAACAACCTGACCCGTGATTACATTCTTTTAGGGCAATTGCAGAGTGAACAGGGTGATTTATGGGCGCGTCGTTCCCGCCTGCGGCTTTCAGACAAACCGCTTCTGCTGACGGAAATTTTCCTGCCGGACTCGCCGGTGCATCGCCCCGAGGGTAAAGTGAGCAAGGCATGAGCCAGACTAATCAACAAGGAGAACAGAGAGTGTCAGGAAGTATGACTCAGGGCACATGGCGTGATTACTGCCGCCTGATGCGTATTGATAAACCTATCGGCTCGCTGTTGCTGCTGTGGCCAACATTATGGGCATTGTGGGTGGCCGGTGGTGGAATGCCATCTGCTAAGATTTTGCTGGTGTTCGTGCTGGGCGTTTTCTTTATGCGTGCAGCCGGTTGCGTGGTGAACGACTACGCAGACCGCAAATTTGACGGTCATGTAAAACGGACCGCGAACCGTCCGCTGCCAAGCGGTGCGATTACTGGCAAGCAGGCGAAAATGCTTTTTGTCGGGCTGGTGCTGGTGTCCTTCCTGCTGGTTCTCCTGCTCAACCGCATGACCATTTTGCTGTCTCTGGCCGGGCTGGCGCTGGCATGGATTTATCCGTTTATGAAGCGGGTCAGCCATCTGCCGCAGGTCGTTTTGGGCGCGGCGTTTGGCTGGGCAATTCCGATGGCGTACGCGGCGGTAAGCGAAAGCGTACCGCTCAGCTGCTGGCTGATGTTTGCCGCCAATATCTGCTGGACGGTGGCTTACGATACGCAATATGCCATGGTGGATCGCGATGATGATTTGAAAATCGGCGTGAAGTCGACAGCGATTTTGTTTGGTCGTTTTGACACGCTGATTATCGGCCTGCTGCAACTTGCCACACTGCTTCTGATGGGATTTGTGGGACATTTTTCACAACTTGGCGCACCGTTCTACTGGTCGCTGCTGCTGGCCGCTGCGCTGTTTATGCATCAGCAAAAGCTGATCGCTAAACGCGAACGCGATGCCTGTTTCCTGGCTTTCCGTCAAAACAACTATGTCGGACTGGTGCTGTTCCTCGGCATTCTGATGAGCTTATCAGCGTTCAGTTTCTAAGATTTCCAGACCTTGGATGGCATCCATAAAAAACGCCCGGACTCTGTAAAAAGTCCGGGCGTTTTGTTTTACCGCCCGCTGGCGTGCGCTAATAGCGGTTAATGATCGGTATCGCGCACATCCATCTTCGGCTCAGCCGGTGGCTCTGTCGGTTGCGGCAGCTCAGAAGGCATTCCCGCACTCTCGATCGTCAGCTTGATATCCGGCGTCATCAGATCACTGAGCATGATGTAAATCTCACGCGTTTGTTCCTGAATCGCATCACCGGTGTCACTGATATAACCCTCAGCGCGCAGTGTGCCGACCAGCGTTGAGAACACCGCTTTGTCGAAGAATTCAGGTGCATTGATACCGTGTAATACGGACAAACGCTGCGCCATAATCCGGCTCTCTTTCTCCAGCGCACCGCGGTTGATGCTTGGATTATTGGTGAGCAGCGAGAAAGTAATGGCATAGCGTTGCAGCGTTTCACGCACACCTGCGGCCAGCAGTTGCAGGGTACGGATACGTGCCGGGTTCAGCGTCAGTTCATCATCTTCCAGATGAATGATTTGCTGACGTGCCAGTTCCAGCGTCAGAACATCCAGCACCTGCGGCAGCTCTGACTTATCGAAATGCATAAACAGTTCTGCTTTGAGCATCGGGTAAATCAGTTCCACCTGACGCAGTAATTCTGCGCGGGTGACCTGACGGTGATGCATCACGATGCTTGAAATCAGCGACGGCAACACCAGCATATGGTGGATATTGTTGCGGTAATACGTCATCAGAACAGCCTGCTCGCGCGGCAGAACGATGATGTCACCGATGTTGTCTTTCTCGACCTGGAACTTGTTCATGTTCAGCGCGTGATCGAGTAGCTGATCGGCGGTCAGATCAGGCACCGTCGAATCCGCGTTATACGGCACGTTACGCAGCAGTTGCAGATAGCAGTCGATTTGCTCGGTCAGCTGTTCACGGGTCAGTGAACGCTGACGGGATGCCAGCAGCGCGGTACAACACAGGTTCATGGCGTTAGCCGCGGCTGAGTTGTTAATACGCACCATAATCTGCTCTGCCAGATCCTGCACCGTTGGCGTCAGCCAGCTCGGACGCTGCGCTTCGATTGGGTCGATCGCTTCACGCCAGGTAGGTACGTTCTGGTTCAGGTAAGTGGTCAGATGCAGTGGCTCGCCGAAATTCACATAACCCTGACCGAGGTTGCGCAGCTTGCGCAGCCCGTTCAGCATCTGCGTCAGGCTTTCTTTCTCTTTGGTCGCACCGCGTAATTCTTTGGCGTACGTGCCCACTTCCATCACGTGCTCATAACCGATGTAAATCGGCACTAACGTAATCGGACGTGAACCGCCGCGCAGCATGGCCTGAATGGTCATCGCCAGCGTACCGGTTTTCGGTTCCAGCAGACGTCCGGTTCGTGAACGGCCACCTTCCACAAAGTATTCGACCGAATAACCGCGGCTGAACAACTCGCCCAGATATTCGCGGAAAACAGTGGAATAAAGCTTGTTGCCCTTAAAGGTACGACGGATGAAGAACGCACCCAGACGACGGAAAATCGGACCGGCTGGCCAGAAATTCAGGTTGATACCGGCAGCGATATGCGGCGGCACCAGCCCCTGGTGATAGAGCACGTAAGACAGCAGCAGGTAATCCATATGGCTGCGGTGGCAGGGCACATACACAATTTCCTGACCATCAAGCGCCAGCTGACGGACACGTTCAGCATTGTTGACGTTGATGCCTTTATACAAGCGGTTCCACGTCCAGCTCAGCACGCGGTCTGACAGACGCACTGCCTCATAAGAGAAGTTCGCCGCGATTTCTTCCATCAGCGCGATAGCATTCTGCTGGGCTTTTTCGTGGGAAATTTTCTTGCTGCGGGCTTCGTCTTCGATCGCTTTTTCGATGGCTTTGGAAGCCAGCAATTTATTGAATAAATCCTGACGAGCCGGAAGACGCGGGCCGACCGCTGCCAGACGCTGGCGGGAGAAATGCATACGCGCCACGCGTGCCAGTTTCTGAGCGATGGTTTTGTCGGTGCCGTGCTCTGTCGCCATATAGCGCAGGGAAACGGTATTGGAGAAACGGACAAAACTGTCACGTCCGAGCCACAAGACGGCAAAGAATTTCTGGATGCCATTCAGTACGCGCAGATGCGGCGTATCATCCTGACCTTCACGGCCCGGCGCACGGCCAAACATCACGGAAACCGGCAGCATCTGAATGTCTAAATCCGGATTGTTGCGGTGCAAATCCAGATAGTCGTGGAACAGCTTTACGGATTCCTGCTTCGGCGTGTAATACGAGAACACGCGCGGGCCTTCAGCAATGAAAACATGGCTTGGCAGCAGCGTTCCGTCGATTTCCAGCGGAATAAGGGGATCGGGCAGATTCTCTGCCAGACATTGCGCACGCAACGTCAGCAAGTCTGCTTTGGAGTTGTAAGGCAATACGTACAAAATCGGGCGCGTCGGGTCCAAATGCAACTCGGTAACCGGATCTGAAGGTATGACCTTGCTCTTTACCAGCAATGAGAGTGGTAAATTCAATAATGTGTAATAAAGTCTACGCCAACCTGACATAAAAACGTGAAGCCTCTTGTTAGCCATTTCGCCGCAAGGATACCAGAAAGATCCGTGGAGATCTGTGGTCATATAAAAGCTAAAATACGGCACACTTTTAAGGACAACCCTTCAAGGATCAGTACCCGAAATGGCGAACCAAGTCACTGGATTTACCCGAATTTATAAAGCGGCCGGATATTCCTGGAAAGGATTGAAAGCCGCATGGCAGAACGAAGCGGCTTTTCGCCAGGAAGCCAGCGTGGCTATCCCGTTAATTTTGTTATCTTTCTGGCTCGATGTCAGCACGGTTGAACGCATTTTGCTTGTAAGCTCCGTGATGCTGGTCTGCGTCACCGAGTTGCTCAACAGTGCGGTGGAATGCGCGATTGACCGTATCGGCCCTGAGTTTCACGTGCTCTCAGGGCGGGCAAAAGATATCGGTTCTGCTGCCGTACTTCTGACCATCATATTGGCGATTTTTGTCTGGGTCAGTATCTTTTGGCCGCGATGGTTCTGATCTGGAATCTGTATTCCAGGAATCACCGTTATGCCCTGTTTTTATTCAATCTTAGGTTTTCATTGACCGTTTAGCTGTATATACTCACAGCAAGACTGTATAAACAACCAGGGGGCGGAATGAAAGCTTTAACGACCAGACAACAAGAGGTCTACGACCTTATTCGCGATCATATCTCCACCACCGGTATGCCACCGACTCGCGCAGAGATTGCATCGCGTCTGGGTTTCCGTTCTCCCAATGCGGCGGAAGAACACCTGAAAGCGCTGGCACGTAAAGGCGTTATCGAGATTGTCTCCGGTGCATCTCGTGGTATCCGTCTGCTGATGGAAGAAGAAGAAGGTTTACCGCTGATCGGCCGCGTTGCCGCCGGTGAGCCGCTGCTGGCACAGCAACATATCGAAGGGCATTATCAGGTTGATCCGGCGATGTTCAAGCCGAGCGCCGATTTCCTGCTGCGCGTCAGCGGGATGTCGATGCGTGATATCGGTATCCTCGACGGCGATTTGCTGGCCGTACATAAAACGCAGGACGTGCGTAACGGCCAGGTTGTCGTGGCGCGTATCGATGATGAAGTCACCGTGAAACGCCTGAAAAAGCAGGGCAGCGTGGTGCAGTTATTGCCTGAGAACAGCGAATTCCAGCCGATCGTGGTGGATTTACGCGAACAGAATTTCAGCATTGAAGGGCTAGCCGTAGGCGTCATCCGTAACGGCAACTGGATCTGACCTTCGTACTTCGAGCTGCAGACGCGTTGGCTGCGTGCGTTTACCCGAATCACTGACTCATGTCAGCTCATCGGGACTCTCTTACTTGCTGCCTTCCTGCAACTCGAATTACTCGGTCAGAAATTGCTGAGTCAGAAATTGCTGTGTCAGATAGAGAAGACTACAACTAATTGAATATGGATGGCGGCCGCCTCTGGCATCCATGTAAATTCAAAGAGAAATGCGTTTCTCTCATCATCGCCCCTTTCGGGGCGATGTCATTTTAGGCATAACCTGAACCTCCGGCATGAGATTCTCTATGCAACATCATTCCCTGCGACAATCATTCAAAAATACCTTTCTAAGCCCCGCGGATAAAGCACTCTGGACCCTGGCGTTACCGATGATTTTTTCCAATATCACGGTGCCTCTTCTTGGTCTGGTCGATACCGCAGTGATCGGTCATCTCGACAGTGCCGATTATCTCGGTGGTGTGGCGGTTGGTTCGATGGTCACGACTTTCCTCTTCATGATGCTGCTGTTTCTGCGCATGAGCACCACCGGCATGACCGCACAGGCGCTGGGCGCAAAAGACAATCAGTTGCTGGCACGTGCTTTTGTGCAGCCCTTTTTGCTGGCGGTGCTGGCCGGTGTCGTCATTCTGTTATTTCGCCATCCGCTGATGGAGCTGGCGTTTCATGTCGTGGGTGGCAGTCAGTCGGTGCTGGAACAGGCGAGGCTGTTTATCGAAATCCGCTGGTATAGTGCGCCTGCTTCTCTGGCGAATCTGGTGATCCTCGGCTGGTTGCTGGGGATCCAGTATATTCGCGGGCCGGTGATTTTGCTGATCGCGGGAAATCTGCTGAATATTATCCTGGATATCTGGCTGGTAATGGGGCTGGGGCTGAACGTACGTGGTGCGGCGATGGCAACTGCCAGTGCAGAGTATTTCACGTTGTTCATCGGGCTGTATTTTGTCTGGCGTGTCATGAAACGACGCGGTATCACCGGTTCAGAAATCACCGGTGCGTGGCGCGGTAATTTGCGCCGTCTTCTCGGACTTAACCGCGACATCATGCTGCGCTCATTGCTGTTGCAGCTATGCTTTGCCTCACTGACCATCCTGGGTGCGCGGCTGGGCAGCCACATTGTGGCGGTCAACGCTGTTCTGATGAACCTGCTGACCTTTACCGCATTTGCACTCGATGGCTTTGCGTATGCCATCGAAGCCCATTCCGGTGAGGCATTCGGTGCGCGCAATCGCGAAAAACTGCTCAACGTGTGGCATGCCGCGTGCCGTCAGGCCGGACTGGTGGCGCTGGCTTTTGCGCTAATTTATGCCGTAGCCGGCGGGGCGATTATAAATGCGCTCACCTCACTCCCCGAATTGCGTGAGCTGGCGGATCATTACCTCGGCTGGCAAATTGTATTGCCGCTGGTGGCGGTCTGGTGTTATCTGCTCGATGGGATGTTTATCGGTGCCACACGCGGGCGGGATATGCGTAACAGCATGGTGGTTGCAGCGCTCGGATACGGGCTGACGCTTATGACTTTACCGGTACTGGGAAACCATGCGTTATGGCTGGCGCTGACCGTCTTCCTCGGCTTGCGCGGGATTGCACTGGGCTGGATATGGCGTCGTTACTGGCAGCGCGATACCTGGTTTTCTTCTCCCGGACACTGAATTGGCAGTGTTTTATCAAAGAGATAAATGTTCTTTTGCCGTTATTTCCTGCTTTGGAATAATCCTAATAATGGTTTTTATCCCTGTTCGGGGAGGATTAATCCAGATTCTCTACTAACCTTAGAAGTGTTAAGGACGAGCTGCCGGAACAAAACGCAGCTCCATAAACCCAAGGTAACAGGAGATATTTTATGAATAAGGACCAAGCCGACGGTAACTGGAAACAGTTCAAAGGGAAAGTGAAAGAAAAATGGGGCAAACTGACCGATGACGACCTGACAGTGGTTGAAGGTAAACGTGATCAGTTGGTTGGTAAGATTCAGGAGCGTTACGGCTATCAGAAAGATCAGGCCGAGAAAGAGCTCAAGGAATGGGAAACCAGCAACAAATATCACTGGTAATACGCGACTCCCCCTCGCGTGTCAGTGACGTATCCTGAGATTTAGCTGCTCCTACCCGGAACGCTTCAGGATACGGGTACACGGATGTACCCAACTTTATGTCTTCACTTCTTAGCTTTTGCACATACTCGCTTCAGTAAATCCCCGCACAAACACCAAAATCCCTTAACGTTTTTTCACCACAATACTGTGGTCATGGTCGCAGTGCTCATGGCTGTCACAGGTTTCCACGACCTTACATTCCCCGCACAAACCGTGGGCTTCCACGACAGAATGGCGAAGCTCAAAGCCGGATTCCGTTGCCAGTTTCGCCAGACGTTCTTCAATACCGTCAGTGGTTTTTTCCGTCACCAGCCCGCAGCGGTCGCAGATGAACAGCGCAGACGTGTGGCTCGGCTCTTCAAAATGATGGCAAAGCACGTAGCTGTTAGCCGATTCAACCCGGTGGATAAAGCCTTGTTCAAGCAGAAAATCCAGCGCGCGGTAAACGGTTGGCGGTTTTGCTTGTGGCTCGCTGACACGCAGCAGATCCAGCAAATCATAGGCGCTGATGGCACCGGGTTGTTGCGCCATCAGGCGCAGTACTTCCAGCCGCTGCGGCGTAAGACGAACATTGCGCTGCTGGCAAAGTTCTTCAGCTTGCGAAAGTAATTTTTCCGGATTATTCAGGGTCATAGCAACGTTCTCTGAGCGCAGATTGGGATCGACAGGCCACAACATGCGACCATTGTTGATTTTATCATGCTTAGGCTAAAACGACGAATTATGCGCCATTCATTAAGATGTATTGCGGCGACGTTATTTCTCTGCACGATGGCGCAGGATGCCGAATCTTTGTTCTGTGGTATAATCACCGATTAACTTCTCTCTGGCGTTGCGTCAGAGAGAGCGCCACGAACCCCTTCAGCGAATGTCAGGCCGATGTCAGAAACTCAACACGCAATGCCCCAGACCACTCCGTTTTCCGCTCAGCGTTTTTCCGTTGCGCCGATGCTCGACTGGACCGATCGCCACTGTCGCCATTTTCACCGGCTGATGACCGGCCAGACGTTGCTGTACACCGAAATGGTGACTACCGGTGCCATTATTCATGGTAAAGGGGATTATCTTGGGTTTGGCGACGCTGAACATCCGGTGTCATTGCAGCTTGGCGGCAGCAATCCTGCCGATCTGGCGCATTGCGCGAAACTGGCAGAAGAACGCGGTTATGACGAAATTAACCTCAACGTCGGTTGCCCGTCGGATCGCGTGCAGAACGGCATGTTTGGTGCCTGTCTGATGGGGCAGGCGTCGCTGGTAGCGGACTGTATCAAAGCCATGCGCGATGTGGTTTCAATTCCGGTGACGGTCAAAACCCGTATCGGTATTGACGATCAGGACAGCTACGAATTTTTGTGCGATTTCATCCGTCAGGTGTCTGAAAACGGCGGCTGCGATACCTTTATTATCCATGCGCGTAAAGCCTGGCTTTCCGGTCTCAGCCCGAAAGAAAACCGTGAAATCCCACCGCTCGATTACCCGCGTGTGTATCAGCTTAAGCGTGATTTCCCGCAGCTGACGATGGCGATTAACGGCGGCATTAAAACGCTCGAAGAAGCCAAAACGCATCTGCAATTTATGGATGGCGTGATGGTCGGTCGCGAGGCTTACCAGAATCCGGGCATGTTGCTGAACGTCGATCGCGAGCTGTTTGGCTCCGACGCGCCGCTGAAAACCGGGCCGGATATCATCCGCGCGCTGTATCCGTATATCGACGAGGAACTGAGTAAAGGCACCTATCTGGGCCACATTACCCGCCATATTCTTGGTCTGTTCCAGGGCGTGCCGGGCGCACGTCAGTTCCGTCGTCACCTGAGTGAGAACGCTCATAAAGCCGGCGCGGGCATTGATGTGGTTGAACAGGCATTGCAGATGGTCGCTCAGCAACAGGAAATGGCGGCACAGGCCTGAAAACCAGGTGAGGAAAATCACTATCTGTTAGTCAAATTTACTATCTTTTCGCAGGCCATTCGTGCCTGCGAAATATTTTCTTCTTGTAATTCAATCCATTATTTAACCCGTCACACTGGCACGTTTCTTGTAATAGCTAACGTGTGTTCTGACATCACGTCTTATTGCACATGGCTTATTAAGGAGCACCCGATGCTGGAAATTCTCTTCGTGCTTGGTTTTTTCTTTATGCTGATGCTGACCGGCATTTCGCTGCTGGGCATGATCGCTGCGCTGATCGTCGCATTCGCGGTAATGATGTTGGGTGGCTTTCTGGCGATTGTTATAAAAATGTTGCCTTGGCTGATTTTGGCCGTGGTTGCCGTGTGGATTTACCGGGCATTTATCAAACCGGATCAGCCAAAATATCGCCGCCGCCGTTTACCGTAATTTTTACTGTCGATAAGTAGTTTCTGTAACTGCATGAAATACTGGTGAATAGTGATGGTCTTTTGAGCACAAAAAAATGTAACCGTTGCAGCGATAACTTTTGCTTATGTGCTAGCGATCACAAGCTGGGTCAGAATGTGCGGTCGAAATGCATAAATCATATTTTTTAACATGGGTGACTGTTAGGATGGAATTCATTGGCAGCCGTCAGGCTGTAAACCGAATTCATCAAGTCCGCTGAGGCACACAATAGTCGCTTAAGTGACATCGCCCTGCGGATTTACCCGGCAGTACCCTACAGCAGTACCCGTCTGAAATCAGAGGTCGTCTGAGTCAGACAGTAAGAAAGGCTTCCATATTCTGGAAGCCTTTTTTGCATTGGCTTAGGGAACTGTTATGGGATCAGTAAACTTGAGCCTTGCGTTACGCGGCTTTCCAGCGTTTCGTGCGCGCGTCTGGCTTCGGAGAGCGGGAATTTCTGCGCGTCGCTGACGTCCACTTTTATCGCGCCGCTGGCAATCAGTGAAAACAGCTCGCTGCTCGCGTGTGCCAGTTCTTCGCGGTTGGTCACGTAGCCATTCAGGGAAGGGCGCGTCACAAACAGCGAACCTTTCTGATTGAGGATCGCCAGATCCACGCCTTTCACCGGGCCGGAAGCATTGCCGAAACTGACCAGCAAACCACGGCGTTTCAGGCTGTTCAGCGATTTCTCGAAGGTGTCTTTACCGACAGAATCGTACACCACACCGACTTTTTCGCCGCCGGTCAGCTCCGCCACGCGGGACGCGATATCTTCTTTCTGATAATTAATCGTCGCCCAGGCACCGGCCTGTTTCGCGCGTTCGGCTTTTTCGTCCGAACCCACAGTTCCTATCAGTTTTACGCCCAGCGCTTTCGCCCACTGGCAGGCAATCAGACCGACGCCACCGGCCGCAGCATGGAAAAGAATGGTTTCGCCGGCCTGCACTTCGTGGGTCTGGCGCAGTAAATAGTAAACCGTCAGCCCTTTAAGGAAGGACGCCGCCGCCTGTTCAAAACTGATGGCATCCGGCAGCAGGGCAATTTTTTCCTGCGGCACGTTATGGAATTCACTGTAAGCCCCGAGCGCCGATTGCGCGTAGACCACGCGGTCGCCCGGCTTAATACCGGTCACGTCGCTGCCGACTTTACTGACAATCCCTGCCGCTTCAGTCCCTAAACCGGCCGGAAAACTGGCGGGCGCATACAGACCGCTGCGCACGTAAGTATCGATATAGTTGATACCGATGGCCTTATTCTCAACCTGAACTTCGCCAGCCTGCGGATCTTGTGGCTGATAATCAACGTATTGCAGAACGTCTGGAGTGCCTGTCTCAGAAAACTGGATGCGCTTTGCCATGTTTATCCCTCGTGATGGAGTCTGATTTCAACCCTAGGCTAAATGTCCGGGACAATCCAGATTTTCGGCACTAAGGGTTAATACCCTTTTGAAATGGTTTATACTGTCGCGCGAGTCTGGCTCTGATTTTTGGAAACCGGACGCTCATAAAACAGGCGCTTAGAGCAGGAACTATTCCACAGATGGCAGCAAAAAAACCGACCAATCAACAGAACGAAAACCGCGATCGCCAGATGGAAGGATTGAAACTTCCGCCGCATTCGCTGGAAGCTGAACAATCCGTTCTGGGCGGGCTGATGCTGGATAACGAACGCTGGGATAACGTCGCCGAGCGTGTGGTCAGCAATGACTTCTTCAGCCGCCCGCATCGCCTGATTTTCACCGAAATGCAGCGTTTGCTGGAGATGAGCAAACCGATCGACCTGATTACGCTTTCTGAATCCCTGGAACAGAAAGGCGAACTGGATTCCGTCGGCGGTTTCGCCTATCTGGCAGAGCTCTCGAAAAATACCCCAAGTGCGGCGAACATCGGCGCTTATGCCGACATCGTGCGTGAACGCGCAGTCGTTCGCGAAATGATTTCCGTCGCCAATGAAATTGCCGATGCGGGTTATGATCCGCAGGGGCGCAGCAGCGAAGACCTGCTGGACTTAGCCGAATCCCGCGTATTCCAGATTGCCGAATCCCGCGCCAGTAAAGACGAAGGCCCGAAAAGCATCGACCGTATTCTGGAAAGCACCGTTTCGCGTATCGAAGAACTGTTCCAGCGCCCGCACGACGGCGTAACCGGTGTGTCCACCGGCTATGCGGATCTCGATAAGAAAACCGCCGGTTTGCAAAAATCGGATCTGATCATCGTGGCGGCACGTCCGTCGATGGGTAAAACCACGTTTGCGATGAACCTCGCCGAAAATGCGGCGATGATGCAGGATAAACCGGTCTTAATCTTCAGTCTTGAGATGCCCGGCGACCAGATCATGATGCGTATGCTGGCGTCGCTTTCCCGCGTCGATCAGACCAAAATCCGTACCGGTCAGCTTGATGACGAAGACTGGGCGCGAATTTCCAGCACCATGGGGATCCTGCTCGAAAAACGTAACATGTATATCGATGACTCGTCCGGCCTGACGCCAACGGAAGTCCGTTCGCGCGCGCGCCGTATCTTCCGTGAACACGGCGGTCTGAGCCTGATCATGATTGACTATCTCCAGCTGATGCGCGTTCCGTCGCTGTCCGATAACCGTACGCTGGAAATCGCCGAAATCTCCCGCTCGCTTAAAGCGCTGGCGAAAGAATTGCAGGTGCCGGTGGTGGCGCTGTCGCAGCTTAACCGAAGCCTGGAGCAACGCGCCGATAAACGCCCGGTCAACTCCGACTTACGTGAATCAGGTTCCATCGAGCAGGACGCCGACTTAATCATGTTCATCTATCGTGACGAGGTTTATCACGATAACAGTGAAGAAAAAGGCATCGCGCAAATCATCCTCGGTAAACAACGTAACGGCCCGATCGGTACCGTCCGCCTGACCTTTAACGGTCAGTGGTCGCGATTTGATAATTACGGCGGCCCGCAATACGACGAAGACTAGTGCGGAGCTAGCTTACTTGCCATTTTGAACCCGGGCAGTGCTCACTTTTTTTGGAAAGATTGGCTCACGTACTTTGTGTACGCTCCGGTTTTTCCGCGCTGGCCGTGTCCAAACTGGCCGCGACGCTGACGCCCCTAAGCATTAGCGGTTAGGTTAACACTCTCAATTTCATGCAAAGGACTTAAAATGAAAGCGGCTACGGCTGTCATTGATCGCCGCGCTCTGCGACACAATCTGCAACGGGTGCGTCATCTGGCGCCACAAAGTCGTCTGGTTGCGGTAGTGAAAGCAAACGCTTATGGGCACGGTCTGTTAGAGACGGTGCATAGCTTGCAGGATGCCGATTATTACGGCGTTTCCCGTCTCAGCGAAGCACTGATGCTGCGCAAAGCCGGTGTCGTTAAACCTGTTCTTCTGCTCGAAGGCTTTTTCTCCGCCAGTGAATTACCGTTGCTGACTGAACATCAGCTGGATACCGCCGTTCACAGCATCGAACAGCTCGACGCGCTGGAAAGCGCTGACCTTACGCATCCGCTGAATGTCTGGCTGAAAATCGATACCGGTATGCACCGTTTGGGCGTCCATCCCGCACAGGCCGACGCGTTTTATCAGCGCCTCAGTGCCTGCAAAAATGTCGTTCAGCCGGTCAATATCATGAGCCATTTCTGCCGTGCTGATGAGCCGGAAAGCGATGCCACAACCAGGCAGCTGAACAGCTTTAACGCGTTTGCTGAAGGCAAGCCGGGGCAGAAATCGATCGCGGCTTCCGGCGGGATTTTGCTGTGGCCGGAATCGCATATGAATCTGGTTCGTCCTGGCATTATTTTGTACGGCGTCTCGCCGATGGAAACCGGAACGGCCAGCGATTTCGGGCTGCAACCGGCCATGACGCTGACGTCCAGCCTGATCGCCGTGCGTGAGCACACTGCCGGTGAACCGGTCGGTTATGGCAGTACGTGGGTCAGCGATCGCGACACTCGTCTGGGCGTCGTGGCGATGGGGTATGGCGACGGGTATCCGCGCAGTGCGCCGAACGGTACGCCGGTGCTGGTCAATGGCCGGGAAGTGCCGGTTGCCGGGCGCGTGTCGATGGACATGATCACCGTGGATTTAGGGCCGGAATCGACAGATAACGTTGGTGATGAAGTGATTTTCTGGGGCGAAAAATTACCGGTTGAGCGCATTGCACAGGCAACCGGTATCAGTGCTTATGAGCTGATTACCCAACTCAGCGAGCGCGTTGCCCGCATTTATACTGGCGACTAAACCTTACTTCTTCACGCCCAGCCACTGGCTGACAATCTTCTGATAGTCGCCGGTGGCTTTACTCAGGTGCAGCCACTGATCGACATACATCTTCCAGCTCACGTCATCACGCGGCAACATGTAGGCTTTCTCGCCATATTGCAGCGGCTTTTTCGGATTCACCGCACACAGTTTCGGATAGTGTTTCTGCTGAAATAGCGCTTCCGACGCATCTGTAATCATCACATCGGCTTTCTTATCCATCAGTTTCTGGAAGATGGTGACGTTATCGCTCAGCGTCAGCGTGGCTTTTGGCAGGTGGCTGTGGACAAAGGCTTCGTTGGTGCCGCCCTCCGGTTCAATCAGGCGCACGGATGGCCGGTTCAGCTGTTCAACCGTCTGGTACTGACGCACATTTTCGCAGCGCACCAGCGGGATTTTCCCGTCCTGATCCAACATGTTAGCGAACCAGGCTTTCTGCTGGCGTTTCAGCGTGACGGAAATTCCGCCCATGGCGATGTCACAATGACCGGCGCTCATTTCGTCCGGCAATGATTTCCAGGTGACCGGCACCCAGTTCACTTTAACGTCCAGACTCGCCGCCAGCGATTGCGCCATGGCGATATCAATGCCTTCATATTCCCCGTTTTCTTTCAAAAACGTATACGGCTTATAGTCGCCGGTGGTGCAAACATTCAGCGAACCTTTCTGTAATACGCGTTCAAGATGGGAAGACGTGGTATCCGCCTGTGCGAAAACGGGTAAAGCAGACAGTAAGGCGAGAGAAAAGAGTACTTTTTTCATTATTTTTTCCTTGCGGTATGAATGTACGCAAGTATAAGAAAAAACAGCCGATAAGTATTTATAACTCGTTATAGTGGGAATGCTTTTTGCAATAATATTGCAACAGGAATGCGAACATAAAAAAATTAATACGACAGGAAAGGTGCCATGTACAGCGTTGATGATTATGACCTGAAAATTCTGACCCTATTACAAGCTAACGGAAGACTGACCAACCAGGAATTAAGCGAACTGGTCGGGCTGTCAGCTTCACAATGTTCACGCCGCCGGATTGGTCTGGAACAGGCTCAGTTAATCCTCGGTTATCACGCGCGTCTGGCACCGGAGGCGCTCGGTTTAGGCATGATTGGTCTGATTGAGGTCAGACTTATCAACCATTTGCCCGCACAGGTCGAGGCTTTCCACAGCATGCTGGGAGAAGTGGCTGCGATTATTGATGCCTATAAAACGACCGGAGATGCGGATTATTTGCTGAAGGTCGCGGTGAAAGATTTAGCCGGTTTAAGCACGTTGATCAGCCAAATCCTGTCAGTACATAAAAGTGTGGCGCATGTAAAAACATCGGTAGTCCTTAACCGGTTAAAAGAAAACGGCTTATTAACGCTGGGATAAGAATATTGACCCTGTATTTTGTGCGCACTGTTATGGTGATTTATTTTGGTGCGGCCTCACTTTAATGGTGCATTATTTTGAATTATTATGCGTACTCTGTGCGTGTAAAGAATGATTAACGCGTCATAAAATCTTATTTTCGATTTTTAATGCAAATTCCGTGCGTGAATATTGCCTTAATTCCTCATCTCATTAATTATCTCAAAATCAGTCTTTAGTCTTATTATTTTGGGGTACAGGGAATTATGGCAAGTGTTGACGACATCAAACAGCCGGTTGAGCAGCCGCGCATCGGGCATACGCTGGTGGAAGATGCGCTGGCGATCATTATCGGTACGCTGATGGTTTCTTTTGGCGTGGTGATGTTACGGCAGGTTGGCGCACTGACCGGTGGCACCGCGGGAATGGCATTTCTGGCGCATTACGTGACACAAATTTCGTTCGGCACCGCTTTCTTTATCATCAACTTACCTTTCTATTACCTGTCTTTCCGCCGCATGGGCTTGCAGTTCACGCTGAAAACCTTCGCCGCCGTTGCGCTGGTTTCCGTCTTCTCCGACCTTCATCCGCTGTTTGTGCATTTCGATCATCTTCAGCCGTTCTACGCCACGTTATTTGCCAATGTAATTATGGGCATCGGCTTCATTGTGCTGTTCCGCCATAAAGCCAGCCTCGGCGGCGTGAACATTCTGGCGCTGTTTCTGCAGGACAAATACGGCATCCGCGCCGGCAAACTGCAAATGGGCGTGGACTGCTGCATCGTGCTGGCGTCGCTGTTTGTCGTCAGTTACGAAATGCTGATTGCCTCGGTGCTGGGCGCAGTGATTGTGAATCTGATTATCGCGATGAATCATCGTCCGGGGCGTTACAGCGTCTGAAGAAATCACCGCACAAAAAACGCCCGACAAATGACAACATAGTTGTCATCTTTTTTAACGAACTTTGATAGTCTGTGAAACAGTCGTGATCCGCCCGAAAACCGGGACGGATCGCCGCGCCACTCAACCAAACCAAGGAGATGTATACCGTGTTCCAACATGTCGATGCCTATGCCGGTGACCCGATTTTGTCGCTGATGGAAAGTTTCAAGACCGATCCGAGACAAGATAAGGTAAACCTGAGCATCGGTCTTTATTACGACGAGCAGGGTATTATTCCGCAACTGGCTGCGGTTGAAAATGCAGAGAACCAGCTGAACGCGGGGCCACAGGCTGCATCAGTGTATCTGCCGATGGAAGGTCTGCCGGCATACCGCGCAGGCATTCAGGAATTGCTGTTTGGTGCCGATCATCCGGCGCTGAAACAACAGCGTATCGCAACCATTCAGACCGTCGGCGGTTCCGGCGCGCTGAAAGTGGGTGCTGATTTCCTCAAGTTTTATTTCCCGAATTCAGACGTTTACGTCAGTGATCCGACCTGGGAAAACCACGTGGCTATCTTTGGCGGCGCAGGCTTCAAAGTACATACTTATCCGTACTTTGATGCAGAAACGCTGGGTGTGAATTTCACCGCGATGATCGAACGCCTGAAAACCTTACCGGCGCAAAGCATTGTATTGCTGCACCCTTGCTGTCATAACCCGACGGGTTCTGACCTGACGCCAGCGCAGTGGGATCAGGTGATTGAAGTCACCAAACAGCGCGAGCTGATCCCGTTCCTGGATATCGCTTATCAGGGCTTTGGCGCAGGCATTGATGACGACGCTTACGCCATCCGCGCGATGGCGGCGGCAGGCGTGAACTGCTTCGTCAGCAACTCCTTCTCGAAAATTTTCTCCCTGTACGGCGAACGCGTCGGCGGATTGTCCGTGGTCTGTGAAGACAGCGAAGCCGCAGGCCGCGTCCTGGGTCAGCTGAAAGCGACCGTGCGTCGTAACTACTCCAGCCCGCCGAATTTCGGTGCGAAAGTGGTGGCGAAAGTCCTGAGTGACAGCGCCCTGAACGCGCAATGGAAAGCCGAAGTCGAGAAAATGCGTACCCGTATTCTCGAAATGCGCCACACGCTGGTCGACAGCCTGAAAACCGCGTTGCCGGGCCGTAATTTTGACTACCTGCTGCAACAGCGCGGGATGTTCAGCTACACCGGATTCAGCGAAGCGCAGGTCGTGCGTCTGCGTGAAGAGTTCGGCGTGTATCTGATCCTCAGCGGTCGTGTCTGCATGGCGGGTTTAAATCACCACAATGTGAAGCAGGTGGCTGAAGCTTTCGCCGCCGTCCAGTAAATCCCCGTCATACTTCGGGCTACGGATGCGTTGGTTGCGTTCATTAAGGCTGACAGAAATGTCGGCCTTTTCCGTATTTGCGATCTGCTACCTTTCTTTTTTGCGATGTTGCTGCACACTAAATAGACGATTCCGGTTCGCGGGGTCGTCAACATCAGACAAGGAGAAAGGCCAAAATGACCAGTGCGGAATTGCTCGACTATTGCATGGGGAAACCCGGAGCAGAACAAAGTACCCAAAATCAGCACGGCGCGAATCAGATAAAAGTGGGCGGCGTGATGTTCGCCATGTTCTGCGATTGTCAGGGACATGAAGCGGTTTCGCTGAAAACCAGCACCGGCATGGCCGGCAAGTTACGCGCCGAACATACCTGTATTCTTCCGGGTAAGAATCTCAACAAAGCGCACTGGAATACCGTGGTTCTGGATGGAACTTTGCCGGATTCTCAATTTTATTCCCTGATCGACAGTTCTTACCAGACGGTCGTTTCCGGTTTAGAGGAGCATCTTCGTCAGGAAATAGGCAACTGATCGCCCGACCAGTGGCCGGTTTTCAGGGTCGCGGGGGAGAAATCGGCTGATGCTGCACGCCACGGTAACGCGGCACGAAAGCGCCACACGCGGGTGATGTCCAGACTCCAGTAGCGTTCCGCGCCTTGCGGGCCGGGAAATACTTCCGGCTGCCAGTGGATCTGCGTATGTCCCTGCAGATGCAAAATATCTCCGTTATCGAAATCCATAAACAGCAACGCTGCACGCGGCTCTGCCAGTAAATTTCCCAGCGTATTCATATAGCGGTTGCCGCGATAATCCGGCACCCACAAACGGTTTCCCACCAGATGTGCGAATCCCGGCTGACCACCGCGATGTGACACATCCGCGCCGCCGTGCGCGTGACTGGCGATGAAAAAAGTGTCCGAACGCCCAATCAGCGCACGCGCATCCGCATCCGGCTCCGTCATGTCCTCTCTTGCGGGCAATGGCAAACTGACTGGCACATCCGTCAGTTTGCGGATCTGGATATACTGCGGACAATTGCCAAAACTTTGATCGACCACGATCTCGATCCGATTTTTATCGATGCGCCCGATCCTGCCATTCACGCGATTACGCCGCCGGTTGGAAAAATCGATCCCCAGTCCGCCGATCTGTTTTCCCGGCTGTAAGGCCGTCAGCGCCGGATCATCCGTCCGTCTTGGCGCGTTAATCCGTAAATGCGTGTCATCCGGTGTGCGGATAAACCCGGCTGGTCCGGTCAGCAATGTCGCCACCGGCCAGCCGTTTTCATCCAGCGTTGAGATAAACAAATAAGGCAGCGCGGCGAAAAACAGCCGGTGCTGTTCCGGCATCGCTTCACGGATGCCGTGTGCTTCGACGTCAAACCCTGCCATGTCCTGAGCCAGGATTTCGTCTGCATGGAAAGGGTTCTTCATCGTCTTTATCCCGCAATTTCTGGCAACGGTAATGCCGGAAGCGGCGTAAAGCCGGGCAGACTTTCAATCCGTGCCAGCCAGCGCTGAATGGCCGGATAACCCGTCAGTGAAACGCCGCCTTCCGGTGCAGTCGCCACATAGCTGTAACAGGCCAGATCGGCAATGGTGGCGCGTTCCGTCGCCAGAAACTCATGGTTTTCCAGATGTTGTTCCAGCTGCGGCAGAAATTTCGCCGAAATCTGCAGTGCGCTTTCGTACACTTCCGGCGCAGAAAATTGTTTCACCATACGCGCAGAGGCCGGACCGAAACGCACTTCACCGGCGGCGCGGGATAACCATTTCTGCACCTCAGCGGCCTTCAGCGGATCTTCCGGCAACCAGTGGCTGTCCGGCGCGTAGCGTTTGACCAGATACACCAGGATCGCATTGCTGTCGGTGAGCACGTGCCCGCCGTCGATCAGAACGGGGATCTGACGCAGCGGATTCAGCCGCGCAAAATCCTCCGTCTGGCGCACGCCGGCACCAGCTTCAGTGGCCTCAAACGGCAGGTTGAGCATGTTCAGCAACAGGGTCACGCGGTGGCAGTGGCCGGAAAGCGGCGTGCTGTAAAGTTTGATGGCGGGCATGGACTGTCTCCTTAAAGTGTCTGAACACAACATTACTCTTGCGCTAAACGATTGGGATCCACGAAGATTGAAATTGAGTGTTTCACTTTGTGGAAGAATCTATGGATCGTTTGGATGAAATGGCGATTTTTGTCGCCGTACTTCAGTATGGCAGCCTGGCGGAAGCCGCCCGTAAACTTCACCGGTCGCCACCCGCGATCACCCGCGCCATTGCCTCACTGGAGCACCGTTTCGGCGCAAGGCTGGTCGAGCGCACCACGCGCAGTCTGGCACCGACAGAAGCGGGCGCACGGCTGGCGGAAAAGGCCCGCCTGCTGCTCAGCCAGTATCAGGACGCAGTGGAAGACACCGCAGAAACTCAGCTCAGCGGTCTGTTGCGTATCACCGCGCCGGTGCAGTTCGGGCGTAAACATGTCGCGCCGCTGGTGATGGAATTTCTGGCGCAACATCCTGATATGCAGATCGAAATGATGCTTAACGACCGCAATCTGGATCTGATCGACGAAGGATTGGATCTGGCGGTGCGTATCGGGCATCAGGAAGATTCAGGCAAAGTGGCGCGTAAGGTCGCCCAAGTGACCCGCGTACTGGTCGCCAGCCCGGCTTATCTGGCGCGGCATGGCGAACCGCAACATCCTTCGGAGCTGGCCGCGCACCAGACGGTGATGGGCACGCTGCGTACGCAAATCCGCGAATGGCGTTTCGGACCGCATGAGGATGATTTGCGTGTCCGGCTGTCACCGCGTCTGCTCTCAAACGACGTGGAATCACAGCTGCTGGCGGTGCGCAGCGGGCAGGGGATTGCGCGTTTGTTATCGTATCAGGTGAGCGACGATGTGCAGGCCGGCCGCATGGTGCGGCTTCTGGCGGAATTCGAACCACTGCCGTTGCCGGTACAACTGGTGGCGCAACAGGTGCAGCAGATGCCGCGCAAGGTCCGTACATTCTGGGATTTCGCCTGTCAGCGGCTGAGCGCACTTCCGCAACTTCATGCGCTGGACGCATCTTCTGAACAGTGACGCCGATCACGCTTGTATGCGGTAAAAATAACCTACTCTGAGAGTTGTGCAAAAACAGTGAGTTACTTCAGGACAGGTTGTCCGTTGCTCACGCCAACCCAGAAGGAAAGGATGATGACCCGTAACCGGCTGAATCTTGCCACGCTTTTGATACTGGCGCTCAGCGCGCCGATCTCCCTGACTGTCTCCGCGCAAAGTTTGCCACAGGATCCTGATGCGTCGGTGCCTGCGAAAAATTACATTACGGCAGTAAATCCTGATTTAACCATCACTTACCGCCTGTATGCACCGGCTGCTGAACACGTTGACGTGGTAACCGGCGCGACACCGGTGACATACATTCCGCATCAGATGACCAAGGACGATAAAGGCGTCTGGAGCTGGACGTCGGATGCACAAAAACCTGATCTGTATGAATATTTCTTCAATGTCGATGGTTTGCGGATTGCCGACCCGGGCAGTGCGATGCCTAAGCCGCAGCGTCAGGTGAACACCAGCCTGATCCTGGTGCCGGGCAGTATTCTGGATGTGAAAAGCGTTCCGCACGGCGAAGTCCGCACGCTGACCTATCATTCCGCTGCGCTGAATTCTGAGCGTCAGGTTGCGGTATGGACGCCGCCGGGTTACAGCGATGCGTCAAAGCCGTTGCCGGTACTGTATTTCTACCACGGCTTTGGTGACACCGGCCGCTCGGCGCTGGATCAGGGACGCATTCCGCAAATCATGGATAACCTGCTGGCGGAGAAAAAAATCGCGCCGATGTTAGTGGTCATTCCGGATACTGAAACCGACGCCAAAGGCGTGGTGCCGGAAGATTACGTCACCAAAGATCGCCGCAAGGAATTCTATCCCCGAAATGCGGCGGCGGCCGATAAAGAACTGACCGGCGACATTATCCCGCTGATTTCCAAAACCTTCCGCGTACGCGATGATGCCGCCGGATGCGCACTCGCGGGGCTTTCACAAGGCGGTTATCAGACGCTGGTCAGCGGCATGACGCATCTCGACCAGTTCGGCTGGCTGGCGACCTTTAGCGGCGTCAGCACCACGACAGTCCCGAATGCTGACGTCGAAAAACGCTTCGCCGAACCGGAGAAAATCAACGCACAGCTGAAAAACTTCACGTTAGTGGTGGGGGAAAAAGATGTGGTGACGGGCAAGGACATCGCCGGACTGAAGACTGAACTGGAAGAGAAAAAGATTAAGTTCGATTATCACGAATACCCGAATCTTGGCCATGAAATGGATGTCTGGCGTCCGGCCTACGCGGAGTTTGTGCAGAAGATATTTAAGTAAAAGATAAACAACGTCACGAAAGTGGCGTTGTTTATACTCATCAGAACCAGATGAATGAGGTATTCAGGCTGTAATCCATTGTTTTAAAATATTAACCATTACTGGTGAGAATGCCTCAAGATGATCGTCCATGGGTGTTGAGATATCTTCTATAACGGCTTGCAAAAGATCATCGTCCTCCAGTCCTTCCTCCGCATCGAGACCATTTTTCAGCATCAATGCACTGACTAACTGTTTTCGCTTTTCAATCAGGCTGCGATTATTCTGTTCGGTATCGCCTAGGTTAAGAACGCGGATTGTTTCTTGAGCACGGGCGCTTAAGCCTTCTATTCTTCCACTGATTTTAAAACGAAACTCAGTTTCACACTCGTTCATAAAAGGAGTAAGTGGTAGTGACTGAGAGCCATGTGATTTGTCACATTGATTGAGCCCCGTACAGCTGGCTACGATATTTGTGTAATCCAGACTGCGATGAGGAGCTAGCATTCGAGCCTCAACGTGCTCATTCATGCAGTCTTCATTCTGGCCAGTAATTGCCTGGCAGCAATACGCACAAATATAAAACTGTTCACGCAAACAGAAAAAACGAATATCGACTCTTTCACTATTTGTCAGGCCGGTGTAATTGCCGGCAGGATTTGCGACTTTCCAGTCGGTGAGACTGGGTGGCTCATTTCCTTTATCAACTTTCCTCACGGCGTAACTCCTGTTTACGCAGCAACAATCTTGCCCTGATTAATTCTATATTTGACGCAGGGAGTATGGTCTCAAGTTCGTTGATAATAGATCGGGCCGCGTCGATTTTTTTGTCATTAATCGCATCTAACAGGTCGTTCAAACGGATGTTGATACGACTATTGCGGATATCAGTGTCCATGACATCTAAAAGAACGGAGTTGGCATCCTGTCCATATTGGGTTGAGACTTCTTTGCTTTGGCCATTCTCTAAGGAGTAAACCAATACATCTTTATAATCGCTGATTACCAAAGGGGAGTGCGTTGATAAGATGAACTGACAATTTGGAAACGTTGAAGTTAAGCGCTCAATTAAGCTGCGTTGCCATTGCGGATGAAGGTGCATATCCACTTCATCAATTAAAATAATTCCATCACCCGATAACGGATTGTTTGAATCAGGATTCATTATCGCAAGGCGTCGTGCAATATCGCCAACCAACGCCATCAGGGACTTCTCTCCCTGTGACAGTTGTGAAACGCTTAATGTCTCGCCCTGTTTATCAATGGTCATATGCAGCCGGGGCTTACGCCTTACCCGCATATTTGTAAAACCTGGCATGAAGTGATGGATTGCAATACGTACAGCCGATAATTGCTTGTCTTTGGCTGCATCACGAAGTTCGTTAATTTTCACGATAGATTCATGATCACCACCAAGAATTTTGACCATTGCTTCAACAGATTCTTCAGTAAACCCCTGCTCATTTTCAGAATCTTCGCGTTCGCGAAACCACTCAAAGAATCGTCTGAAATCTACACCCTGACTCAATGAATTGTCGTATCCATCAAGCTGAGTAAAAGAATGTTTTTCTCTTATTTTAAGTGGGATATCTAACACTGCCCGTTCGACAGGGTAGAAAGCAATCAGTGGCAGTGCAGTTTTGTGATTATCTGAAAGCCTGGTCCTGTAGATATCAGTTAATGCGGACAAAGAACTCAAATGTGTCTGAAATACAGCTTTTCGCCCTGCACGGGTTTTTGCTATCGCCCATGTAAAAGATTTTCCAACGTGAGCGTCGAGGACTTCGAGTTCAATGGATGCCGAATTTTGTCCATTAAGGATGACATCTTCCGGAACAGGGCTTCCATTACCCTTTTCCGAACGAATGCGTGATACAAACCAGCTCAACGATGTTGCTATCGATTTAAGTAATGAGGTTTTCCCTGCCCCATTGTTACCAACAAAAACGGTCGTATTGCCAGGGCAATTTTCAGTCGGTGATAGCGCTATTTCCAAATCTTCAAAACGACCAACGTTAATCAGACGAATGTTTTTAATTTCCATAACGCTACCCTTTAACTTTAAAAATAAATTCGACGCATTATATCTGCTAATTCATGACATTAAGCGCTTTTCTTCGCCTGCTGGCTGTGGCGTTCCAGCAACGGTTTCAGGAAGCGCGCGGTATGCGATTCTTTGCATTCCGCGACGGTTTCCGGCGTACCGGCGACCAGAATCTGTCCGCCGCCCGCACCGCCTTCCGGCCCGAGATCGACAATCCAGTCCGCCGTTTTAATCACGTCCAGATTGTGTTCAATCACCACGATGGTGTTGCCCTGATCGCGCAGCTGATGCAGTACTTCCAGCAGTTGCTGAATGTCGGCAAAGTGCAGGCCCGTGGTCGGTTCGTCGAGAATATACAACGTCTGACCGGTGCCGCGTTTGGACAGCTCACGCGCCAGTTTCACGCGCTGCGCTTCACCACCGGACAGCGTGGTTGCTGACTGGCCGAGGCTGATGTAGGTCAGACCGACGTCGATCAGCGTCTGCAATTTACGCGCAAGGGCAGGGACGGCATCGAAGAAATCACGCGCTTCTTCAATGGTCATCTCCAGCACTTCGTGGATGCTCTTGCCTTTGTATTTAATTTCCAGCGTTTCGCGGTTATAGCGTTTACCTTTGCACTGATCGCACGGCACATAAATATCCGGCAGGAAGTGCATTTCGACTTTGATCACGCCGTCGCCCTGACAGGCTTCGCAGCGTCCGCCTTTGACGTTGAAACTGAAACGTCCCGGCGTATAACCGCGTGAACGGGATTCCGGTACACCGGCAAACAGTTCGCGAACCGGCGTGAAAATGCCGGTGTAGGTTGCCGGGTTAGAACGCGGCGTACGACCAATCGGGCTCTGATCGATGTCGATGACTTTATCGAAATGCCCCAGACCTTCGATTTCGCGATACGGTGCGGCTTCGGCAATTGTTGCGCCATTCAGTTCGCGCTGTGCCAGCGGGAACAATGTGTCGTTAATCAGCGTCGATTTACCCGAGCCGGACACGCCTGTGATACAGGTAAACAGGCCTACCGGCAGCGTCAGCGTGACGTCTTTCAGGTTGTTGCCTTTGGCGCCGGACAGTTTCAGCACTTTGGTGGCATCCGCCGGAACGCGTTGTGCTGGTACAGAGATTTCACGTTTGCCGCTCAGGAACTGGCCGGTCAGTGAATTCTCGGTCGCCATAATGTCTTCAGCGGTGCCTTCTGCCACCACTTCGCCACCGTGAACGCCCGCACCCGGACCGATATCAATAATATGGTCAGCGGCGCGGATCGCGTCTTCGTCGTGCTCGACCACAATGACGGTATTACCCAGATCGCGAAGGTGGATCAGGGTTTCCAGCAGACGTTCGTTGTCGCGCTGATGCAGGCCGATAGAGGGCTCATCCAGCACGTACATGACGCCCACCAGACCGGCACCAATCTGGCTCGCCAGACGGATACGCTGGGCTTCGCCGCCGGACAGCGTTTCCGCAGAACGGGACAGCGAGAGATAGTTCAGACCAACGTTCACCAGGAATTTCAGGCGATCGCCAATCTCTTTCAGCACTTTCTCAGCAATCTTGGCGCGCTGGCCGCTGAGTTTCATATTGCGGAAGAAATCCATCGCATGACCGATGCTGAAATCAGAGATTTCCGGCAACGTCGTTTCTTCCACGAACACGTTACGTGCTTCTTCACGCAGGCGTGTGCCACGGCAGGATGTACACGGACGGTTGCTGATGTATTTCGACAGTTCTTCACGTACCGCGCTGGATTCCGTTTCTTTATAACGGCGTTCCATATTGTGCAGTACACCTTCAAACGGATGGCGGCGGATAGACGTATCACCGCGATCGTTGATGTATTTGAATTCAATCGTAGTTTTGCCGGAGCCGTGCAGGATCGCGTGTTTTACGTCGCTGCTCAGTTCGTTAAACGGTGCTTCCACGTCGAAATCATAATGCTCGCCAAGAGAGCGCAGCATCTGGAAGTAATAGAAGTTACGGCGATCCCAGCCACGAATTGCGCCACCTGCCAGTGAAAGCTCAGGGTTTTGCACCACGCGTTCAGGGTCGAAGAACTGCTGCACGCCCAGCCCGTCACAGGTCGGACAGGCACCGGCCGGGTTATTGAACGAGAACATACGCGGTTCCAGTTCGCGCATACTGTAGCCGCACACCGGACAGGCGAAGTTGGCAGAGAACAGCATCTCATCGGCTTTCGGGTCATCCATATCGGCGACCACGGCGGTACCGCCGGAAAGTTCGAGCGCGGTTTCAAACGATTCCGCCAGACGCTGCGCCAGATCATCACGCACTTTAAAGCGGTCAACGACCACCTCAATGGTGTGCTTTTTCTGCAATTCTAATTTCGGCGGATCGGACAGATCACACACTTCGCCGTCGATACGCGCACGGATATAGCCCTGCGACGCCAGGTTTTCCAGCGTCTTGGTGTGCTCGCCTTTGCGGTCTTTAACAATGGTCGCCAGCAGCATCAGACGCTGGCCTTCCGGCTGCGCGAGGACGTTATCCACCATCTGACTGACGGTCTGGGCTGACAGCGGAATATTATGATCCGGGCAGCGCGGCTCACCCACGCGGGCAAACAGCAGACGCAGGTAGTCGTGGATTTCGGTGATCGTCCCGACGGTTGAACGCGGGTTGTGCGACGTTGATTTTTGCTCAATCGAAATCGCCGGAGACAGACCTTCAATATGGTCGACGTCCGGTTTTTCCATTAAGGATAAAAATTGGCGTGCATAGGCAGACAGCGACTCGACGTAGCGGCGCTGGCCTTCGGCGTACAGCGTATCGAACGCCAGAGAGGACTTGCCTGAACCGGATAAGCCGGTGACAACAATCAGTTTGTCGCGCGGGATAATCAGGTTGATATTCTTGAGATTATGGGTGCGTGCGCCCCGAACTTCGATCTTATCCATTCATCATTCCCGGATTAACTTGATAGCTCACCGTGCCGGTAACCGCCGTGAAAACCTGTTTCGCGCCAGCCATCGAATCGGGCACAGAGAAGAACGTAACGCGCAATTATGACACAAATCACAATCTGTGCCACCCCAAAACCTGAATGTATATCCAGTACTCGATGTAACGATGGAATGTTTGCTGAACAATCTGGAAAGAATGCCGCATCCTCAGACATCCATGGTACGAAGGTATCGTTTTATGGTTATAATGCTGCAAAGTGTGACCTTCCACACCTCGGATTGTGGTTTCAACCACGACATACATCATCAGGAGAATCCACATGGCCAGCAGAGGCGTAAACAAAGTTATTCTCGTCGGTAATCTGGGACAAGACCCGGAAGTCCGCTACATGCCTAACGGCGGCGCGGTTGCCAACATCACTCTGGCAACGTCTGAGAGCTGGCGTGACAAAGCCACCGGCGAGCAGAAAGAAAAAACGGAATGGCACCGTGTGGTGTTGTTCGGCAAATTAGCAGAAGTCGCAGGCGAATACCTGAAGAAAGGTTCTCAGGTCTACATCGAAGGCGCACTGCAAACCCGTAAATGGACCGATCAGGCTGGCGTTGAAAAATACACCACCGAAGTCGTCGTTAACGTGGGCGGCACCATGCAGATGCTCGGCGGCCGTGCCGGCGGCGGCGCACCAGCAGGTGGCGGTCAGCCATCCGCAGGCGGCCAGCAAGGCGGTTGGGGTCAGCCTCAGCAGCCACAAGGCGGCAACCAGTTCAGCGGCGGCCAGCAGGCTCGTCCGGCTGCGCAAAACAACGCGCCAGCACAGAACAACGAACCACCAATGGATTTCGACGACGATATCCCGTTCTGATCAATTGCCTCCGGGCATCAACGTTCAGAACAACAAAAAGCCCCGAAAGGGGCTTTTTGCTATCCGGCATTCAGGGATCTCTGATACCTCACACTTTCCCAACAGCACCGAACACTAATCTGCCCTGATGGAATGTCGCTTTCACCTCCGACACCCGCGCCACCGCTTCGGCGGAGCAACTGGCGTCGACCAGGATCATTTCGGCGTTATCGTTCACCGCAGGCCACTGGCGTTTGCCGCTGTCGTCGAGCGGCAGGACGTTACCGGTGGCGATAGCGAGGGAGCGCGTCAGGCCAAATTCGTCGAAGTTGCCGTAGAGCTGGGCGTAGAGGCTGGCTTTTTCCAGCATGCTGCCGGTACCGAACGGCGACCAGTGGTCGGTTACACTGTCGGTGCCGGTCATAACAAATACGCCATTCTGGCTGAGCTGCGGCAGCGGCATGTTCAGTTTACCGAGCGGAATGGTGGAGGCGACGGTGAACTGCTGTTCGGCAAGCCCGTTGATTACCTCGTCGAGTTCTGCGCCCTGCATCATCGCCAGTGCGAAACCGTGGCTGAGCGTCACTTTGCCTTTCAGCTGCGGGTTTTTCTCCACCGTCTGAATCATGTATTTCACCGCTGCAATCCCGGCTGGCGTGGTTTCATGCAGATGAATATCCACGCCCTTGTTGGTATCGAGCGCAATCTGGAACATCGCGTCGAGGGATTTTTCCATCGCGCCGTCCACGTTGGTCGGATCCAGCCCGCCGACGTACTGCACGCCCATTTGCATCGCTTCGCGCATCAGGCCATCGACTTTCGAATGCAGTAAACCGTGCTGCGGGAACGCCACAATTTCACAACTGAAATCCTGCTGATGCTTTTCCAGCGCAATCTTCAGATGCTCAAGGCTTTTCAGGCCACTGACCGGGTCGATATTGCAGTGGCTGCGCGCAACAGTCGTGCCTTTGGAATGCAGCAGGCCAATGATTGCTTCGGCGTGTTCCACCGATGTCGGTAACAGTTGGGGGATCAGCACCTGTTCGCGGGCAATCATATCCATGATGGTTTTGCCTTTACGCGGGCGGGGTGCTTCCCATTTGCCGCCGTAGAAGGTCTTGTCGAGGTGAATATGCATGTCGCGTGTGGCGGGCAGCAGAAGTAATCCTCTGGCATCAAAAGCAGGCAAGTTACTGGCCGGGGCGTCTTTTGCTGGCTGGATCGCCACGATTTTGCCGTTATTGATTTCCAGGTTGTACAGCCCGGTTTGGGTGGCGACAACGATATCGCCTTCGCGCTCAAAACCCTCTTCCAGCCGCACATTGCGCAGCTGGTAATGCGGTGCAGAAATCGCGTTGATCTGGCTGACATCGTCACATTTTTCGTCCATCGCGCCCGCTTTAAACGGCGCGGCTGATGCGATTCCGGAGGACATTCCTGCGGTGAGCAATGCGCCGGTGGCGGTGATTTTGGCGCTATGAGAGAGAAAGTTTCTGCGGCTTTGTTGCTGAGGATTTTGCACGTCGAATTCCTTAATCATGATGCGGGAGGATGCTGTTTCCCTTTCACCCTAAAAGATATCGCCGGTTCCGGCTGCGATTTTTCCCACTGCCTGTCAGTGGGAAACGTAATGGCTAACTGAGCTGACAAAAATCCTTTAGTTTTCCGGCCAGTGCGATTTGTGCCGGCGTCGCATCGGGGCGATAAAACAGCGCCAGCTCGACGTTATCCACCGGCGGCAAGCCGCTCTCGGTGCCTAAAATCCGGTGTTCCGGCAGGCGGCAACTGGCAGGCAATAAGGTGACGCCCAGTCCGGCGGCACTGGCGGCGACCAGCGCCGCGAGGCTGGCGCTGCTGTAACTGATGCGCCAGCTGCGTCCGAGAGTATCCAGCGCCTGACACAGTTCTTCGCGGTATAACCCGTTGAGCGGAAACAGCACCAGCGGGATCGGATCCCGTTCAAACGCCGGAAACGCGGCGCTGTCGAGCCACTGCATCGGCTCGGGGCGCGAGGCATTGGCTTTCTCGCCGGTCAGCTGTTTCACCAGAATAATATCCAGCATCTCCTGCTGCCAGGCGCGGCGAAGTTCGTGGCTCAGGCCACTGGTCACATCGAGGCGGATATGCGGATGGGCGCGGCTGAACTGGGCCAGCAACGATGTGGTTGCGGCGGCAAAATCTTCCGGCACGCCAAGACGCACCACGCCGTCCGGCCACTGGTCACTCAGCGCGTCGTGCGCTTCACCGTTCAGGGCAATAATCCGCCGCGCATAACCCAGCAACCGTTCGCCTTCTTCGGTGAGCTGAACCTGATGTGAGGTGCGTTCCAGCAGCGGTTTACCCAGCGCCTCTTCCAGCCGGCGGATTTGCTGGCTGACGGTGGATTGCGAGAGATAAACGCGGTCGGCAGCACGGGTAAAACTGCCGGTTTCGCAGACGGCGACAAAACTAAGCAACTGCTGCGGGCTGAACATCGGATAGCGATTCATTTTATAAATACTTATGTTTTATGTATTCAAAATATCAATACTACCCAGAGTATCAACCTTCGCCCGTGCGCACCAGACTGGTTCATTTCGTGCTGGTTGCGACACGTTTGCTCCAAAAGTGCGCCTCGTTTTAGCGCATTCCGTCCACGCTTTGGCAGTGGTTGATTTCACTTAAGATTGACTACAAGGCTTTGGCGGCAAATCGTCTTTCTGGTACAGAAATTGCTTTTCCCTAAAGAGACTCAGGGGAGAAAAATATGAAAGCGATCGTGATTGGTGGCGGTATTGGCGGGGCGTGTGCGGCGATTGCGCTGAAGCGTTTTGGCATCGAAACGGCGGTATACGAGGCAGTGAAAGAGATCAAACCGGTCGGCGCGGCGATCTCCATCTGGCCTAACGGCGTGAAGTGCCTGAATTATCTCGGTATGAAAGATGCGCTGCGCGAACTTGGCGGCAACATGCGTTTTATGGCCTACAAAGAATATCAGCAGGGTCAGACCATGACGCGTTTCAGTATGGATCCGCTGATCCAAAGCGTCGGCGAGCAGCCGTATCCGGTGGCGCGTGCGGAACTTCAGTCGATGTTGCTCGAGACGTATGGCCGCGATCAGGTGCAGTTTGGCAAGCGCGTAACGCATGTTGAAGAATCCGCCGACAGCGTGACCGCCTGGTTTGACGACGGCACGTCTGCGACCGGTGATTTACTGATTGCCGCCGACGGCACCCATTCTGTTATCCGCCAGCACGTTCTGGGCTATGCGACGGAGCGCCGCTACGCCGGTTACGTCAACTGGAACGGCCTGGTGGAAATCGACGAAAGCATCGCGCCTGCCGATCAATGGACGACGTTTGTCGGCGAAGGCAAACGCGTTTCGCTGATGCCGGTGAGCGGCAACCGTTTTTACTTCTTCTTTGATGTGCCGCTGCCGAAAGGTTTGCCGCAGGATCGCACCACCGTGCGCGAGGATTTGCAGGGCTACTTTGCGGGCTGGGCGGAACCGGTGCAGAAGCTGATCAGCCAGATCAATCCTGAAACTACTAACCGCGTTGAAATCCACGATATCGAACCCTTTATGCAACTGGTCAAAGGCCGTATTGCGCTGCTCGGCGATTCCGGCCACAGCACCACGCCGGATATCGGGCAGGGCGGTTGTGCGGCGATGGAAGATGCGGTGGTGCTGGCGAACATGCTGCAAACCAATTCATTAGGCATTGAAGATGCACTGCTGCGTTATCAGGAAAAACGCGCATGTCGCGTGAAGGATCTGGTACTGAAAGCGCGTAAACGCTGCGATGTCACCCACGGCAAAGAAATGGCCGTGACCGAACAATGGTATGAGGATTTGAAAACTGAAACCGGTGAACGCATTCTTTCCGGAATGTGTGAAACCATTCTGGGCGGCCCGCTGGAATAGCGCGGTGACTGGCAGGAAATAACTTTTTACACATCCTTAAAGTTTCCTGTGTTTTTGCCGAAAATAGCATCAGAAGGATCAAGGTATCCACTGGCGCTTTGACGCAAAAACATAGGGACTCATCAGGATGACAGTTATCTCTGCTACAGGTAATCAGGCGCTTAATACGCTGGTTACGTCAACAAAATCACTGACGGCAGTCACTACTGCAGCCAGTCAGCAGCAGGCTTCAACGACACAATCCACCGCAGTGATGATCGGCCAGACGGAATCTGCGTCGCCGGTATACAGCATCACCAAACCGGCACTGGTCTGGGAACGTTCTTCCAGTGATCTGATGTCTTCAAAGCTCGCATCCAATTTCAGCAACGCCGGCAATGCGGCGCGTTTTACCGGACTCGGTGCGGCGCTGCTTGAACGATTTACTACCGACAGCAGCAGTTATTCCCAGTCGGTGATGAAGCAGACTTCCGCTCAGTCAGCCAGTTCTGCGGCCAACGTCGCCGCCCAAACCCAGCTTCATACCAAAGCCGATAACCAGATAAGCCTGAGCATTAAAACCGCCAGCGGCGCGCTGGTGGATATCACGCTGGGCAGCGATGATGACGGTCTCGGCGTGCAGGTGAATGTCAGCAAAGGCACGCTCAGCGATGCGGATCGCAAAGCGCTGGCCGGTCTTGCAGAAGGTTTTCAGAAAGCGATTGATGGCCTGACGGCGCAGCCGCCGAAGCTGGATCTGAGCGGCCTGACAAAATTCGATACCTCGGTGCTGTCGTCGGTGGATTTGCACGCCACGCTGGGCACCACTAATACCCAGACGCTGGATTTTCATGCTGATGCGAATACGCGCTCAGTCAAATCGACCGGTGTGGCTGGCACGGTAGATATCAGCGTGGACATGAGTCAACGCGCACTGCTGGGCACCGATAATCAGCAGAAACAGGCGCTGAACAGTTATCTGAAGCAAATCAACAGCGCAGGCAATCGCGGCAATGCCGATGAATCGCTGATGGCCATGTTCAAAGATGCCTTTACCGCCCTGAACAGCAATTACGGCGATACGGCGACGACATACAAAACCCGTGGCTCAGAGCCGGTGTATTTCTCGCTGACCAAAACCGATAAAAACATGATGACGGGGCTGGCGGATTTCACGGCGTCCATCTCAAAGACGCCGGTCGATACCACCAATCCGATGCGCCCGGACGAAACCGATACGTTCTCTTATCAGGTTTCTCAAACCAGCAGCATCACCGGTACGGGTACGCAGGATCGCAATATCACCCAGAAGCAGCAGTCGCATCTGGTCGCCAGTTACCATCAGTCGCTGACGCCGGGTTTACAGCTGAACCTGACCAGCGACCGGAATTCGCAGAATTACCTGTACTATCAGATTGATGACTCGGCAGAAAGCACGACGTCCGTCCAGTATCACAAAGGGGCGCTGGTGAGTGCGTCAGTGGCTCAGTCCGCCAGCAACTCAACACATATTCAGAAATATGTGAAAGGCGCACTGGAATCCGACACCACCACGCCGGAAATCACGTCGAAAACCACTGACCTGCTCGGCAAGCTGCAATCCGCCTGGGAAAGTAATGCCCCGCTTATGTCGTTCCAGGATTACCTGAATCATCAGACCCTGCCTGATCTCAGCGGGATGGTACTGATGGAATCTGAACCTGCGGTATTGAAAAATAATTAATATTTTGCAGTAACGTTATTAAATAAACGGAAACTATAAGCCTCTCTGAATATTTCAGAGAGGCATTTTTTATCGGGGATGTGATGTTTATTAATTTAAAATCAGAGGCAGGAAATATAATGGAAATCCTTCGTTAAACATTTAAGGAATGAATGTGAAGCTTTTACCATTAACCGCACTCTTACTCTTTTTTCCTCTGAGCGTATTTGCCACTCAGAGTATCTCGCCGGAACAATTGAGACTAAAGCAGGCAATGCAATCTGCGATGGACAGCCTGGGCAGACAAACCACGCTGTGTGACAAAAAAGAGCAACAAAAGCCGAAAGTCACCGCAGAAGATCTGAAGCCTTTTGATCGGGAAACGATATCTACTGCGCTTATTTACTTTAAAAATGAATCGCTGAAATCCTGTATTCAACAGCAAGAATATGAATATATGCTGAGTATGATTGCCTATGCGGGCAGTTTTCCTGAAAGCGCATATAGCGGGCAAGATTATCAAACAGTGATCGAATCTTTGATTGTCCTTTCGCCGGGCGCAAATCCCTCAGTGGTAAAAGCAGAAGGTCGGTTTTTAGCTTTACCAGCACCTTTACAGGAAAAACTTAAACAGACATTCCAGTCGAAAACCTTCGATCTCGAATTCGTGCTCAATTATTACGACACCCACGGGCAGGGAAAAAGTAAATCCTGAACCAGTGCTAACGTATTAACAGCCCCATCCGGGGCTGTTCTTTTCTCTTTAATGCTTACCTGGGTATTTCAAACTTCGTCCCTTTCACCACGATTTCATCAAATTGCAGATGATGCATAAATTCGCGCAAAATAAGCAGGGTGGCGGCGAAATCATTACCTTCCGGGATGCCTTCGAAATGGGCAGGACGGCCATTAATCACCAGCGCCAGCCGGTCGAAAGTGCGTTCAACGGCGTCGAGGGATAAGGTCATTATTTCGTTTTCTGCTTCACCGGCAATGCGGGCCAGCGCGCGGATATCGTTGTCTGCGCTGAACAGTTTGGCGCCCGGCGGAATGTCATGCCGGATACGGATCACTTCGTCCTCGACCACCATAATGGCGGTTTCCATTTCATCCGGCGTCGGCGGAGAATGGCGGAAATACCCGACGGATGTCAGCTGTGAGCCCAGTGTCAGGAGCAAACTTTTATCTTCGTTATCATCACTACGGACGATAACTTGCGTTTCTTCGCTGCCGATATGCAGCAATACAGCAGGTGTGGTCATCGGCATCTCCCAATCGTTAACGTTATGACGTCAGGCTTTCTGAGCAGAAAAACTATCATGTCAGATGCCGATCGCGCCGCGCAAATTCTTTCACCATCCAGTCGATAAACACCCGCACGCGTGGCGAAAGCTGGCGGTTACGCGGGTAAAGCAGTGAAACCGGTAACGTACCGGCCGGAAAATTAGTCAGGATCTGCACCAGACTTCCCTGCGTGAGATCTTCCAGCAGGCCGTAATGCGGCACCTGAATAATCCCCATTCCGCGCCGTGCCGCTTCTTTCATGCTTTCCGCGCCGTTGACCGACAAACTGGTCGGCAGCAGGATTTCACGTGTTTTGCCTTGGTCCTGAAACACTAATGGCAACAGGCCTCCGGTGGCACAGGAACGAAAACCAATCATCCGGTGACCGGCGAGATCTTCCGGTGTTTCCGGTATGCCAAAACGTTGCAGATAGTCCGGGCTGGCGCAGGTAATTTCCGGCAGCGTACCGAGCGGGCGCGCCACCATATCGCTGTCTTTCAGCTCTCCTGCGCGGATCACGCAATCAATCCCTTCACGCACCAGATCCACCAGCCGGTCGCCTTCGCTCATGTAAAACTCAATGTCGGGATACTGCGCCAGAAAGTCCGGCAGTCCTGGCAGCAGAAAATGTCGCGCCATCGAACCGTGGACATCCACCCGCAATAACCCTTTCGGCTGCGCACCGGCAAAGGCCATTTCGGCATCTTCCACATCCGCCAGAATACGCAGACAGCGCTGGTAATAGGCTTCGCCGTCCAGTGTCGGGCTGACGTGACGGGTAGTGCGTTGCAGAAGCCGGATGTTCAGCCGCGTTTCCAGCTGCTTAATCGCGTCGGTCACCGTCGAGCGTTTCAGGTTCAGCGCCTGTGCGGCCTGCGTAAAACTGCGCAGTTCCACCACGCGGGTGAATAACTGCATACTGTCGAGTTTATCCATGATGATTGTTCGCCTTTTCCGGATAGTGATAACGAATATCGGGTAATTATCCGGCAGCGTCAATCGGCTACGCTTTCTTCAGCAGCAACGAATCCGGACAACTCAAAAGGAAACACCTCATGACTTCATCTAAACAGAAAGTCGCGCTGGTCACCGGCGCATCCCGTGGTATTGGCGCCGCGATTGCAGAACGTCTGGGGCGCGACGGGTTTACCGTGATCGTGAACTATTCCCGCGGTGCGGCAGAGGCCGACGCCGTGGTCAGCAAGATTGAACAGGCAGGCGGCAAGGCCATCAGCGCGCAGGCGGATGTCAGCGACGCTGCGGCGGTCAGCCGGATGTTTGCCAGCGCGGAACAGGCGTTTGGTGGTGTTGATGTGCTGGTGAATAACGCGGGGATCATGACGCTTTCCGCCATTGCCGACACAGACGATGCAGCGTTCGGTCGCCTTATCGACATTAACCTGAAAGGCACTTTTAACACACTGCGTGAAGCGGCGAAACATCTGCACGACGGCGGGCGAATCATCAATTTCTCATCGACCGTGGTTGGGTTATATCAGCCGACGTACGGCGTGTATGCCGCGACCAAAGCAGCTGTCGAAGCACTGAGCCGCGTGCTAACCAAAGAAATGCGCGGACGCCAGATAACCGTCAACACCGTGGCGCCCGGCCCGACGGCAACGGATTTATTCCTCAACGGCAAATCGGATCAACTGGTGGAAACGATCGCCAAAACCTCACCGCTTGAGCGCCTCGGCCAGCCGGAAGATATTGCCTCCGTCGTCGCCTTCCTCGCCGGTGCCGATGGCGCATGGGTTAACGGCCAGACGCTGAAGGCGAATGGCGGGATTATTTAACATTCCCGATTAACGGTTTAACGATGTGCTTGCCCGGATTATTCCGCTGATTGGCGGTGAGAACTTACTGGCCTGAAGTTAATCTTCAGGCCAGGTATCATGCGTATTGCGCTTCGCCGTTGCCGAAGGACCAGTTTTCTTTCGGCACTTCGACCAGGCTGATGAACACATCTTCCAGACGTAATCCGACTTTTTCATGCAGCCCGTAAGCTACGGCGTGATAGAACGCCTTTTTCATTTCCAGTGTACGGCCGGCGTTGAGCGTTACCTGAATCACGATGCAGTTCGGACTGCGCTGGATATCCAGATAGTCCGGTGAAATCATCATTTCTGCCGGAGAGTGTTCGGAGATGACGATAAACTTGTCATTTTCCGGCACATTCAGCGTGGTGCGCATGGCGTCGTAGACCACATCGCCAACGGTTTTGCGGTAGGTTTCGGGTTTTCCTTCGACCATATCAATACGTACAAAAGGCATTTTATTCTCCTCATTATTTTCTGTAGGGCACGCATCTTCGGGGATGCGGCCTTTCAGGTATGCAACACGCAGAGCCAGTGTGTCGAGCGATTTTTTGTACGCACCGGTAACCTGCCTTATGCTACGACGGTCTTCCTCCTGAACCTCTTCCTCCCTTCACACGGACATGCCATGACTAAGGTTTATCAGGCTTTTGAAACGCTGCGTCAGCACAAAGCGGTTCTGCATGACAGTGTGGAGCTGGGTTCCGGCATTCAGCTGGCTGCGTGGTCGAACAAAAATGACATCGTGAATCAGGAAAGCGCCGATCATCATACGCGGAGCCTGTATGTTGCCGACGGCTATGAGTGTTATCACAAAACCCGTGGAGGGTGGCACAACGGCGGCGGACCGGATCGTTTTTGTCTGATGCCGAAAGGCAGCATGTCGAGCTGGGACGCTGCGCGGCGGCATTATCGTCTGATTTTCATTCCGCGTTAAAACCCTTCTTCCGGTCTGTCTGATTCCAGTGCTAATTTAATGGAAATTCACTTTATTCAGGGAAAACCATGCTGACCCAGGCACCTGTTATCGAAACCGAACGTCTGATTTTACGCGCCCATCACGTTGATGATTTTGAACATATTGCCGCGCAGTGGGCTGATCCTGCGGTGGTGAAATATATCGGCGGCACACCGTCGGGTCGCGAAACCAGCTGGAGCCGTCTGCTGCGTTATCCCGGCCACTGGCAGATGCTCGGTTTCGGCTACTGGATTGTGTTTGAAAAAACCGATGGTGCAGAAGGCGCGTTTATCGGCGAAATTGGTCTGGCAGATTATCAGCGTGACATTACTCCCTCGCTCAGCGGCATGGCAGAAATGGGCTGGGTGGTTTCTCCGGCGTTTCACGGCAAAGGTTACGCGTTTGAAGCGGCGCAGGCGGTGATCCGCTGGGCTGAAACAAATCTGGATCGTCAGCTATGCTGCATTATTGCGCCGGAGCATCAGGCTTCAATTCGGCTGGCGGAAAAATGTGGTTTCGTGGCGAAAACCGACACCACTTATCACGGCTCTGCCACGCGGATTTTTGTTCGTCCGTCGTGACCGGCCATTTGCGTTCCACCTAACAGGGGAAATCATGCTGAAGATTCTGGGTAAATCACCGTCGATCAATGTGCGTAAAGTGTTGTGGACCTGCCATGAACTGGGGCTGGATTACGAGCAGGAGCAGTTTGGTTCAGGTTTTCAGTCCACACAGACAGCGGAATTTAAAGCGCTGAACCCGAATGCGATGGTGCCGGTGGTGCTCGACGGCGAGTTCGTGCTGTGGGAATCCAACGTGATTTGCCGGTATCTGGCGGCGCGGGAAGGGCGCGAGGATTTGCTGTCCTCTGACCCGAAGCGTCGCGCGCTGACGGAACAGTGGATGGACTGGCAGGCCGGTGAGCTGAATAACGCCTGGCGCTATGCGTTTCCGGCGCTGGCGCGCAACAGTGCGCAACATCAGGATCCGGCGCTGATTGATGCCGGTGTCAGCGAATGGAACCGTCACATGCAGATGCTGGAAGAACAACTTCAGCGCAGCGGCGATTACGTGCTGGGAGATAATTTTACGCTGGCAGATATTCCGCTCGGGCTGGCGGTGAACCGCTGGTCAATGACGCCGATGCCACGTCCGGCGTTACCGGCAGTGACGGCGTATTACGACAGGCTGAATCAGCGCGAAGGTTTCAGGCTGTATGGCCGAAACGGCCTGGTATAATCCCCGTCATCCTTCACGCTGCTTCTGCGTTGGCTGCGTTACTCGGCCCATCCATGGACCTCGCTCCTGAAGGAGCCGCTGCATGCAGCGTTCCAATCTGCTCCCTGCAGATTGGTCACTCACCCCGGTCACTTACTTATGTAAGCTCCCGGGGATTCATTCCGTTGCCGCCTTGATGCAACGAGAATGATTTAGGGGAGTGTTTAATATTTAACAGACATCGTGTTTATTTAAAATCAACCCGCATCAGTTCGCTGATAGATTGTCCACGGGTGGAGGAAACACATTTATCAATATAACTTTTAAAGGCCGCAGGTTTAGGAATACCCATATTCAATAAGCGTGAGTTATCAAATTTCACGTTTAACTGGGCAAAACCGCCGTAAAGTTTAATGGCGCGTAAAATGATTTTGTCATTACACGGACCAAGCACATCTTTAAATTGCTTACGGATACCGGTGAAGTCCTGATAACTGATCTGCTCATATTCGCTGATAATCCGTGGCGAATTATTCGCTTTTGCCACAGAGGTATCAATTTCATGGAAGGGTGTACACATCTCTTCGCCGGAAGAAATATGATAAAAATTATGGCTGAGTTCGGTCGCCAGACATAATTTTGCCAGCACCATCGCACAATAATCTACCGGGATCACATCCACCTGGTCGTCGAGCGTACAGGTAAATTTCTTCAGTTTGATCGCCATCATAAAGACCCAGAAAATGCTGCTCGAAGGCTGGCAACCGTACTGGGTATGACCGACGATAATCGACGGACGTGCGACGACAAACGGCAGTGACGGACATTCTTCCCGCACCAGATTCTCGATGGCGCGCTTGGACGCGGTATATTGCACCAGGTCTTCGTTCTGCTCGTTGTCCGGCATCCCTTCATAGAATACGCTGTCTTTATCAGGCATTGAGGCCATCGCCGTGCCAACATGCACAAATCTTTGCAGCCCTTTGACCTGTGCCATACGTTTGGCAAACACCAGTGAGCCTTCAACATTCACCCGCCACATGGCCGGATTATTACCGAATGACGCAATGGCGGCACAGTTAATGACATGCGTGACATTATCTAAACGCGGGTCATGAATAAAACTTTCCGGCTCAGCTAAGTCACCGGTTAATATTGACTGTTCGCTCAGAGAAGAAAGCTGTTCATCACTGAGTTCAAATTTCTTTAAGTTATCGATAATTCTGGCGAGTCCCGTCGTATTATCGTCAGCCCTGACTAAAAGTAATAGTTTATTTCTGGTGGTTAATTGCTGACGCAGAAAATATTCAACAACAGCTCCGCCAACGAAACCAGTGGCACCGGTAATTAATAGAGTGTTCATAAGAGACAACCTGCAACGGGAAATTACCGGCACAGTACCACCAAAATTCTAAACGGAGCGTATACCATTTCATGCCGTTATTAAACCTCAGCTAAACAGCACGAAAAGCTCAATTGAGAGAAAAAGTTCCGGCGATATGAAAATATAATAACTGGCAGGACTTATTTACAGTAAGAAATAATTATCAGGCCTGAAGTCATCATTTAAGTCAAATTCCCGGCGATGATGATCAGAGGGAAAACACCCACAATGTCCGTGTGCTTTTTTACGCAGAATGACAATAACTTGTGCGCAGAAAGTATCCACTCCATCGCCACTACGTTAAACTGTACTCCTGAAGGCAGTAAGCGATAAGGATCAAGAAAGGATGACGCGAACGGCGTGTCTGGTGTGTAATGAAGGGAATATTGCGCAGGTCATTCCCTCATGCGCTGAAATAAGGTACAAGGCTGCATGAAAATCCCAAATAGAATCCAACCTCTGGTGGATGACGGCCTGATTGATGATGTGGTCCGTCGACTGAAAAGTGGCAAAGAGGCCGACGTGTACACCGTGTTATGCGGTGAAGAGATCCGTTGTGCCAAGGTTTATAAAGAAGCGACGCAGCGTAGCTTCAAGCAGGCCGTACAGTATCAGGAAGGCCGTAAAGTCCGTAACAGCCGCAACGCGCGTGCGATGCAAAAGGGCACTAAGTTCGGACGTAAACAGCAGGAAGAGTCCTGGCAGACGGCGGAAGTCGATGCGCTGTTCCGTCTGGCGAATGCCGGTGTGCGCGTGCCGCAGCCTTACATTTGTCTCGATGGCGTGTTGCTGATGGAGCTAATCACCGACGCTGACGGTGTGGTTGCGCCGCGCCTCAGTGATGTCATCCTCAGCGAAGAAGAAGCGGTGGCTGATTTCGAAACCATGATCCGTAATATCGTGCGCATGTTGTGTGCCGGTATCGTGCATGGCGATTTATCAGAGTTTAACGTGCTGATGGATGCCGACGGGCCGGTGATTATCGACCTGCCGCAGGCCGTGGATGCGGCCGCCAATAACCATGCCGAATCGATGTTTGAGCGCGATGTGAATAACATGACCGAGTATTACGGTCAGTTCGCGCCGAAGTTGCTGGAAACGCGCTATGCCAAAGAGATCTGGGCATTGTACGAAGACGGCAAACTGACGCCGGAATCGCCGCTGACCGGCCTGTTTGCCGAAGATACGCATAAAGCCGATGTGGATTCCCTGCTGGATGAAATCATTGCCGCCGAAGATGAGTATTACGATCGTCAGCGGGCAATGAAGGAACGCGATTTAGATCATTAGTCTTTATTCCGGCATCACCGAATGCTTTCCGCAAAAACCGGCGTTCTGCAAAATATGCTGGCCGGTTTCTGAAAGAATAAATTCCGCCAGCGGTTTGCCTTTTTCGGTGCAGGTGGCCAGCGCGTAGATGGCGCGGACATTGTAATCGGCTGGCACGTTGAACACCTCCAGCTCGTCATTTTCACGCAGCAGCGTGGCATAACTGGTATAGCCGATAAATACATCGGCTTGCCCGCTGCAAATCAGCCATTCCGCAGCCAGTTTTCCTTCCGGCACTTTTGCTGAATTTTCACCGCCCACCAGCCGTAAGGCTTTATTGCGCAAGGTTTCTCCCGCGCCCGGATGGCGACGCTCAATATTTTCAAACATCTGCCAGGTATAGTCGCCGGAAGGATCACTTTTTGGCGTCGAAGTCGCCAGCCGGAAACGCGAATCGAGCAGCACTTTCAGCCAGTTAAGTGTGTCCAGTTCTGGTACTTTACGCGCCGTCACGCACAGGCTGTTGCCGCAAAAACTGTCCACTGACAGCGCTTTACCATGCTGCTGTAAGGCCAGGGGGTGAGAAGTATTGGCGGAAGCAAACAGATCGACTTTCTCACCCTGTTCGATGCGTTCACGTAACAACCCGGCGGGGCCGAATTCCGCAATTACTTTCGTGCCTGTTTTTTCCGTAAATGCTTCACACAACGGCTGCCATGCCCGGCGCAGGCTACCTGCGGCCAGCACTTTGATTGAATTTGTCATCAGGTCTCCTTGTCACATTGCCTCAACAATAAACGCCGGGGACGAGGTTATTTTCCCGCGCGCGCCGCGTCCGCCGCGGGTTTAAAATCCGTCCGGTAGAAGCGCTGGTAATAAGCGTCTGCCTGTTTTTGCATATCGATATCGGCGAATTTTTGTGGATACAGTTTTTTCGCCATCCACAGTTCACCTATCGCCAGCGCTTCGGGCATCGGGTAGCCCCAGGCTTTGGCGTATTCCGGCATCAGATAGACCCGATGATGTTTAACGGCATCAATACTTTGCCATTTCGGATCACCGTTGATCTGCCCGACCACTTCCGGATATCTGTCCTGCACGAAGATCACCTGTGGATCCCAGGCAATCACCTGTTCCATCGCCACTTGTTTAAATCCTTTCACGGTCGCGGCGGCCACATTCATCGCGCCGGCATGGGACATCATCAGGCCGGTATATTTGCCGGAACCGTAAGTGGTCAGATCGGGATTTGCCATGTATGTGCGGATCCGCTGTTCAGGCGGAATGCTTTTCAGACGATCGGCGGTGAGCTTGCGCTCTGAAAAAGTATAGTCGATCAATGCCTGAGCCTGTTTCTGGTGATTAACCACTTCGCCAATCAGCGCGATGCCTTTCTTCAGCCCTTCGGTGTACGCCTTATCTTCATCAGGCAGCACCGGATTCATTTTATGTTCTTCGCCTTTCGGATCGTCACGCAGTGAGATCGCCACCACCGCGATGCCGGTCTGGCTGATCTGGTCGATCATTTCCTGCGGCGCATAGTTGGTGACGAAAACCACCTGCGGATGCAGCGCGACCACGCTTTCCAGATTCACACTGGTCAGGTCACCCACTTCCGGCGTTTTTAAAAGCTCTGGCGCAAGGCGCGCATAACCGCTGCCCAGTTGTTTCTGCCAGTTATTCAGCACGCCAACAATGTCTTTGGTGGCATCCAGCTGAACCAGCAGATTCAGGGTCTGATGTTGCAGAACAACCACGCGATCCACGTTATCGGGGATCGTGACCTGACGGCCTAACTGGTCAGTAATCTGGCGTGCAGCCAGAGCGGAAGGGGAAGCAAAACTCAGGGCCAGCCCGAGCAGGGCGAGTGAAGGTAAAAAGCGGGATGATAATGCGTGCACGGATAAATCCTCTGGTTACGTTATACAGAGGATTATATAGCGTTATGTCATAGCTGAATATGACCGGTGATAAAGGACCGGTTGTCATTTTTTATTCATCGATTCCGGTGCATTCTATGGAAATGATTTTCTCCTTCAGACTGAATATTCAGGATTTATGATGACCAACACGACGATGTCTCCCCGTCTGGCGATGGCCAGTCAGATCGCGGCGCAGGCGGCTGAACTGGCGCTGGGCTTTTTTAACCGCCGGGACACCATTGAAGTCAGCAGCAAACGCACGCAGGATTTCGTCTCTGAGGCGGATGTGGCGGTCGAGCAGTTTATCCGTCGCCAGCTTGCAGAGCATTTCCCGCAGGATGCCATTATCGGTGAGGAACTGGGTGGCGTGCTGACTGACGCGCCTTGCTGGGTGATCGACCCGATTGACGGTACCTCGAATTTCCTGCGCGGTTCGCCGCTATGGGGCGTGTCGCTCGGCCTGGTCGAGAACAAAAAGCCAGTGGTGGGCATTGTGGCGTTGCCGGTATTAAACGACTTGTTTGCCGCAGAATCCGGAAAGGGGATTTTCCTGAACGGAAAGCCATTCCGTCGCGATGACCGTTTTGGCGACGTGCAGATTGTATCGCTGGGCGACAGCTCGGACGACAAACTGGACGAAGCTTCGGCATTCTATCAGGGGCTTCGCGCCGCAGACTGGTCGGTGCATTGTTATCGCTGCACGACCATCGGTATGGTGTTTGCCGCCAAAGGCATTATCGACGGCCATCTGCAACGGCGCACGACGCTGTGGGACATTGCAGGAGGTGCAGTGCTGTGTCAGGAAGCCGGACTGCACACGGTGGTGAAATTCGCGAAAACGCCGGATGGTACCGACAACTACCGGCATATGGCAGTGGCAGCCGGAACTCCGAATCTGATGTCTGACATCGCGCCGTTATGGCCGGATTTTGAACCACGCTGAAATTAAGTAGCCTGAAATAAAGCATTGATGGTGCTCTCTCGTCAGGAGAGGGCAAAAATCCCAATCTGCGTTGCAGATCATCTTTTTAGCCGCGTGGATAACATGAAAAATTTGTCCGGTAACCGTGGAATTACATTTTGAAAGCCAGTGTTTAACAAAATGAAATATAGTTTCATTTTGCCATAAAGTTCCCTTTTTTCCGGCCGTTATGAGAGTTTCCTTTCACTGACTTTCTGATGTGTCCAGATGAAAAAATTCACCAGTCTCTCTGTTCTTACCCGTTTACTCGGCGCTTTTGCCCTCGTGATGGCGCTGATGCTCACCCTTGCCGCCATGTCCGCCTGGTTGCTCAACAGCAGTAATCAGCAGATCGAAAACTACCGTGCCTATCGTCTTCCCGGTGTGCAATATCCGCTGGTGATGCGCGGCACACTGGCGGAATTACGCCTGCAGCAGGTGCAATACATTGCTTCGCCGCAAGGGGCACCGCGCGACGGGCACCGGGTGGAAATTCAGCAAGCCGTCGATACCTTTAAGACCGCCGAAAATGCGTATCAGAAGCTGAACAGCGGAGGCAGTAAATCAGACCTCTTTAAGAAAATCGTCAGGAATTTCGAACAGTTTTCGCTGGCAAATGATGAAGTTATTGCAGCAGTGGAACGCAACGATATTGCGCAGGCCACACAAATCAGCGGTGACAATTCACGTAAATACCGCACCCAGCTGATGGCAGATCTGGCGAAACTGGTCAGTGACGAACTTGCCAACAGCGAGAAGGCTGCCGCACAGACGCACAGCAGTTATCGGAGTGCCAGTGTGATGTTTTTAGTGCTGGTCGCCGTGGCCTTTATTATTTCCCTGCTCATGGCGCTTTTGCTGGCACGAAATCTGATCACCCAACTGGGCGGAGAACCGGCTTATGCGGCTTCGATTATGCATGAGATTTCGACCGGTAATCTGGCCGCCAAAATTACCCTTAAGCCGGGAGATGAGAGCAGTTTACTGGCTTCGCTGAATGCCATGAATCTCCAACTGAACAAAACCATTCATCAGATCATGCAGGGCAGCGAGTCGATAAATCACGCCGCCAGTGAAATTGAGCAGGGCAACGTCGATCTGTCGCAGCGCACGGAAGAGCAGGCGGCATCGCTGGTGCAAACCAGTTCGAATATGCAGAACCTGACCGCGACCGTCAGCCAGAATGCTGAGAATGCGCGGCAGGCCAGCCAGCTGGCACACGAAACCTCGAAAACGGCCTCGCAGGGCGGGGCGATTGTCAGCGGTATGCAGGCGCATATGCGCGATGTCTCCGGGAGCTCCAGCGAAATCATTAATATTATCAGCGTCATTGAAGGCATCGCTTTTCAGACCAATTTACTGGCGCTCAACGCCGCCGTGGAAGCGGCGCGCGCGGGGACGCAGGGTAAAGGTTTTGCGGTGGTGGCGAGTGAAGTGCGCGTGCTGGCACAGAAAAGCGGGCAGGCGGCAAAAGAGATTAAAGATCTTATTCAGGACACGGTGAGTAAAATTTCCGAAGGTTCAGATCAGGCCGATCGTGCCAGTAAAGCGATGAGCGAAATCGTGATTTCGGTGAATAAGGTGGCGGAGATTGTGAGTGAAATTTCGACCGCCAGTTCGGAGCAACACAGCGGGATCCATGAAGTGGGCATTGCGGTCGGTCAGATGGATCAGGTGACGCAGCAAAATGCGGCGCTGGTTGAACAGGCTGCCGCCGCCGCGCAATCGCTGACGGAACAAAGCGTCGAACTGCGCAACGCTGTGCGATTTTTCCGCACAGCGACCGCGTGATGTACGACGCCCTGGGTTAGTCAGGTTTATGATTGATGGAGAGCTGCGGTTCCCAGTCGGTATCGGGATGCTGGGCAATCTGTTGCGGTGTCATCGGACGTCCCAGCAGATAGCCCTGCAACGTGTCGCAACCCAGCTGCGTCAGGAAATCCTGCTGCTGGGTGGTCTCCACGCCTTCGGCCACCACTTTCAGATTAAGGGTCTGGCCCAGAGCGATAATCGCCGCCACAATGCTGGCGTCTTCGCTGCCGGCGATCAGGTCATTGATAAAGGCCCCGTCGATTTTCAGTTCGCTGGCCGGCAGACGTTTCAGATACAGCAGGCTGGAATAGCCGGTGCCGAAATCGTCAATGGAGGCCTTCACACCGTACTGGGTCAGGCGTTCGAGAATTGCCACGCTGACGTCCGGATTACGCATTGCGGTGGTTTCGGTGACTTCCAGCGTCAGCATTTCCGGTGGGATCTGATGACGTTCAATCGTCTCAATCACCATTTCGACCAGATTCGACTGCTCAAATTGCAGCGTGGACAGATTGACCGCCACCGTCCAGGTGGTGTGTCCTTGCAGATGCCATTCGCGCAGCTGGCGGCAGGCTTCATTCAGCACCCATTCGCCAATCGGAATGATCAGACCGGTTTTCTCTGCCAGTGGCAGGAACACATCCGGGCTCAGCGTTTTGCCGTCACGCTCCCAGCGCAGCAGCGCCTCGAACCCGCTGACCGGCCCGTAAGGCGCAATAAATTTCGGCTGATAGTGCAACCGCAGTTCATGGTGCTCGATAGCCAGACGCAAATCATTGAGCATCTGCAGCTGGTTTTGCGCATTGGCATTCATCGAAGGCTGAAAGAAACTGTGCCCGTTGCGGCCTGAATTTTTGGTGTGATACATCGCTGCGTCAGCATTGAGCATCAGCTCGCGTTCATTTTCGCCGTCGCCCGGATACACCGCGATACCGACACTGGCGGACACCAGCAGTTCGTAGCGGGACACGTAAAACGGACGGGCAATCAGATGCACCAGTTTATCGGCTAACTGAGAAGCGTCTGTCGGTTCAGCGATTTCCACCAGCAGGACAAATTCATCACCGCCGAGACGTGCCAGCGTGTCTGTCGCGCGCAGCTGGGATTTCAGCCGCTCAGTGACAGAAATTAACAGCTGATCGCCGATGTGATGGCCAAAAGCATCGTTAACGGCTTTGAACCCGTCGAGATCTATAAACAGCACCGCAAACTGAGATTCTCCCCGCGAGGCTTTCTGAAACGCCTGACTGAGGCGGTCTTCCAGTAACAGGCGGTTCGGTAAACGGGTGAGATTGTCGTGCAGCGCCAGCTGAGTCAGCTCGCGGTTAGCCTGCGCCAGCGACGACGCCAGAATCGACGTGCGTGCCTGCATCCGGCCATCAAGAATAGAAATAATCAGGGTGATCGCCAGAATAGCCAGCGTCACTACAATCACCAGCAGCGCCAGCCAGTTATTATCCACGCCGCTGAAGGCCGCCATGCTGTGGCTGTCCATGGGGAATTGCGCAGCGGCCATACCGATATAGTGCATACCGACAATCGCCGTGCCCATCACCACGGCGGCACTGATGCGCAACAGGCGCACATTCGGCGACTGCTGGCGCAGATGGAACGCCATCCACAGTGCTGCGCCGGAGGCAACAATGGCGACCACGACGGATAATGTGACCCAGCGGAAGTCATAAACAATCGGCGGCATCATCAGCATCGCTGACATTCCGGTGTAATGCATGGCCGCAATGCCGCCACCCATCAGTAACGCGCCGGCCAGCAATCGCCGCAGCGGCAACTCTTGCAGGCATACCAGCCAGAGCGCAAACGCCGAGGAAATAATCGCAATCAGCATGGAAAGCAATGTAATGACCGGGTCGTAACCCATTGGCATAGAGGAATTAAAAGCCAGCATGCCGATGAAATGCATGGACCAGATACCGATGCCCATTGCAATGGCGCCACCAATTAACCAAAGTCGGGAAGCCCTTCCCTCCGTGGTGGCAACCCGGCCAGCCATATCAAGCGCGGTATAAGAGGCAAGCATTGCAACAATGAACGAAAACATGACAAGCACATTGTTGTAATTACTGGAAAACATGTAAGGCTCCACAAACATAGAGTCGAAAGCGACGGGCTGATTTTTTTATCCGGCGATAATGGCATTAAGAATTATTAAAGGCGAATGAAGTTACGATAATTTTTTTCGTGTAATTAAGATTAATCCGTAAGTAATTTTAATCAAATAAAAAGATTTTTTGCGGTATTAATCCGGATGAAAGAAAGGGTTTTTAAACGAATGTGATACGGCCTACGAAACCGTTGTCTATAGTTAACAGATAATTAAATACGACAGGGCAGAAGACGTTTATGTTAACAGTTCATCATTTGGATAATTCCCGATCACAGCGAATCTTATGGATGCTCGAAGAACTGAGCGTACCTTACGAAATCAAACAGTATCAACGTGATAAGAAATCCATGCTGGCACCGGAATCGCTGAAAAAAGTGCATCCTCTCGGCAAATCACCGGTACTGGAAGATAACGGCATGATCCTCGCGGAATCTGGCGCCATTATTGAGTATCTGCAGGAAGTGTACGATGAGGCAGGCACGCTGAAACCGACGGCGTTCGCGGAGCGCCAGCAGTATCGCTACTGGATGCATTATGCCGAAGGTTCGCTGATGCCGCTGCTGGTCATGAAGCTGATTTTCAGCCGTCTGGGCAAGCCGCCAATGCCGTGGCTGATCCGCCCGATTGCCGGTGCGATCGGACAGGGTGTGCAGAAAAACTATCTGGATAAACAGATTTATACCCACATGGATTATCTGGAACAACATCTGACCACGCATCCTTATTTCGCGGGTTATCAGTTCAGCGCAGCGGACATTCAGATGAGTTTCCCGGTAGAAGCCATAAACGCCCGCACCGGTCTGGGAAAATACCCACATTTAAATGCATGGCTTTCCAATGTGACAGCCCGACCGGCTTATCAGCGGGCTCTGGAAACCGGAGGCCCTTTGAATATCCTGCGTTAATGGTTTTTAAGTCCTCAAAAATTTAAAGGGGGGGGGCGTTTTGGTTTTTTATCGCCGGAACGTGTTCCCTTTTTATATTTCACAGCGGGCTCTTTGCGGGTGTGGAATTTGCCCAATGAACGCCATCAGAAAATAAACCTTAATAAACGTCCTGTTATTTTTATCTCCGGTCTTTTACCTCCCGGCATAGCCTATTCATCCTGATTTGCTGTCTCTCTTTCTCATCGCCACGAAGCGCGTGCGCAACCGTTACCGCACAGCAAATCGCCAGGCGGACAGATTTGCACCACAACCGCGTTTTTATTGACCAGACAACGGTAAATTGTCGTCATTCACAGTTGATGTGTGGTAATTAAAAACGAGATAATCGTTTGCGTTAATTTTTGTCCCGCCATACGCGATGCGAGTTAAACGTTTGCCTTGCCGTTCTGACGCCCGTTTCGGCGATTTCAGGCGACAAATAGGGAAGTGAACGTGCAGAAACGGTTTCATAATGACCACGCCGGCTAATCAGCAGAGACATTCAGAGGAATTTTCATGTCGAGTCAACACACTCAGACGGGCAGCGCCGTTGCGCCAAAGGGCCCGTTTGATGCTTTTTTCAAAATCAGTGCGCGTGGCAGTAACGTTCGCCAGGAAGTGATCGCCGGCTTAACGACGTTTCTGGCGATGGTGTATTCGGTCATCGTTGTACCGTCAATGCTTGGCAAAGCGGGTTTCTCGCCAAGTGCCGTGTTTGTCGCGACCTGTCTGGTGGCCGGTTTCGGCTCCCTGCTGATGGGCCTGTGGGCTAATCTGCCGCTGGCGATTGGTTGCGCCATCTCTCTGACTGCCTTTACCGCCTTTAGTCTGGTGCTCGGCCAGCACATCAGCGTGCCGGTTGCCCTCGGCGCGGTATTCCTGATGGGCGTATTGTTCACCATTATCTCGATGACCGGCATCCGGTCGTGGATTTTGCGCAACCTGCCAACTGGCGTTGCGCACGGAACCGGCATCGGTATCGGCCTGTTCCTGTTGCTGATCGCGGCCAACGGCGTCGGTCTGGTGGTGAAAAACCCGCTGGACGGTTTACCTGTCGCGCTCGGCGCCTTTACTTCTTTCCCGGTGATCATGACATTGCTCGGACTGGCGGTGATTTTCGGCCTTGAGAAACTGCGAGTGCCCGGCGGCATTTTGCTGGTGATTATTGCGATTTCCATTATCGGTCTGATTTTCGATCCTGCCGTGAAATATCAGGGTTTGTTCGCGATGCCTTCTCTGGCAGGTGCTGACGGCAAATCGGTGATTTTCGATCTCGACATCATGGGCGCGCTGAAAGCGGCGGTATTGCCAAGCGTTCTGGCGCTGGTGATGACCGCGGTGTTTGATGCCACCGGCACTATCCGCGCAGTAGCCGGTCAGGCAAACCTGCTGGATGAAAACGGCCAGATCATCAGCGGCGGCAAAGCGCTGACCGCAGACTCCGTGAGCAGCATTTTCGCCTCGCTGGTTGGCGCATCACCGGCAGCGGTTTACATCGAATCGGCAGCCGGTACGGCAGCGGGCGGCAAAACCGGCCTGACCGCAACGGTCGTCGGCGTGCTGTTCCTGCTGATGTTGTTCCTGTCTCCATTGTCTTATCTGGTACCGGCTTACGCTACCGCACCGGCGCTGATGTACGTCGGTCTGCTGATGCTCAGCAACGTGACCAAACTGGATTTCACCGATTTCGTGGATGCGATGTCAGGATTGCTGTGCGCGGTGTTCATCGTGCTGACCTGTAACATCGTGACCGGCATCATGCTCGGTTTCAGCTCGCTGGTGATTGGCCGTATTTTCTCCGGCGAATGGCGGAAACTGAACGTGGGCACGGTGGTGATCGCCGTGGCGCTGGTGGTGTTTTATGCGGGCGGCTGGGCGATTTGATGCCAGGCCGGGCATCAGGCGGTTTTGGCCGGTTGCACCGGCGGGCTGACTGAGAAAATTTTGGTTTTTGCCGGTTGCACCGGCGGGCCGAGAAAATTTCGGTTTCTCACGTGCGGTGATCGCTTAACGCGCTGCGCCCAAACCGACCAGAGGGGAAAGGCTTTTCCCCTCTGAACTCCCCTCGCTTTTTTCAACAAGCGCTTCGCTCGCTGGCTATGTTTCAGCAACCGCTGCGACAGGCTGGAAATCTTGCCGCTGCGCGGTTCCCTCTCTCGGTCCTGAAGCCCTGGGTCTTCAGGCCGCTCCGTTCGGCAAGATTTCTGAATCGCCCGCACAATCTTAAATTCAAAACCAATCTGCTTTTCAGAGAGTGAAATGGCGTGATTAAAAATTTTGCTGAACGGAGCGGCTTCGAGACCAGTGGCTCGAAGACCGAGAGAAGGAACCGCGTAGCGGCAATATTTTGCGCCACTCACAAATGTACCGAAACATGTCCATCGTACCTGCGACAGCGCGCAGTGAAAGAGCCCGGGATTCTTAAGGGCGGCGGCGATAAGCCGCCCTTAAGGCCAGTGTGGGTGGCAACCCACGGTGTTGACCTTAAGGCCAGTCTGGGTACCTTGACTTGGGTTTAAAAGCGGCTTTAAGCACGCTCTGATTTAAAAGTACGCTTTTTTTGATCTACTATTCCCCCTGTACGTGTCAGACCCTGTCTGATTGAAATCATAAAAACAAGAGTCTAAGGAAAGCATGGAAATATTCTTTACCATTCTGATTTTGATTCTGGTGGTGTCGCTATCCGGTGTCGTCACCAGAATGTTGCCGTTTCAGGTTCCTCTTCCATTGATGCAGATTGCCGTCGGTGCTTTGCTGGCATGGCCCAATTTTGGCCTGCACGTGGACTTCGATCCGGAACTGTTTCTCGTTCTGTTCATCCCGCCATTGCTGTTCGCCGATGGCTGGAAAACCCCGACCCGTGAATTCCTCCACCACGGTCGCGAAATTCTTGGGCTGGCGCTGGTGCTGGTATTACTCACCGTCGTCGGTATCGGCTATCTGATTTATATGATGGTGCCGGATATTCCGCTGGTGGCTGCGTTCGCGCTGGCTGCGGTGCTTTCACCCACCGATGCCGTGGCATTAGGCGGGATTGTCGGCAAGGGCCGTATTCCGAAGTCGATCATGAGCGTGCTGGAAGGTGAAGCGCTGATGAATGACGCGTCCGGTCTGGTGTCGCTGAAATTCGCTATCGCTGTGGCGATGGGCACGATGATCTTTACCGTCGGCGGGGCCAGCGTTGAGTTCCTTAAAGTGGCGATCGGTGGCCTGATGGCCGGTGTGGCGGTGACGTGGTTGTACAGTAAATCGCTGCGTATCATGAGCCGCTGGAGCGGTGATGATCCGGCAACGCAAATCGTCTTCCTGTTGCTGCTGCCTTTCGCCTCTTATCTTATTGCCGAACACATTGGCGTATCGGGCATTCTGGCCGCAGTGGCCGCCGGTATGACCATCAGCCAGTCGGGCATTATCCGTAACGCACCGCTGGCGATGCGTCTGCGTGCCAACAGCGTCTGGGCGATGCTGGAATTTGTGTTCAACGGCATGGTGTTCATTATGCTGGGCCTGCAATTGCCGGGCATCCTTGAGAACTCAATTGATCAGGCGACACACGATCCGTCTATCGTGACGTGGCATCTGTTTGCAGACGTCGGGATTATCTACTTTGCGCTGCTGATCCTGCGTTTCGTCTGGCTGTGGGTGATGAAAAATTTCAGCAACCGTTTCCTGAAAAAGAAACCGCTGCTGTTTGGCAGCTACAGTACGCGTGAGCTGTGGGTGGCATCCTTCGCCGGTGTTCGCGGGGCGATTACGCTGGCGGGTGTGCTGTCAATTCCGCTGTTCCTCGCCGATGGTTCGGCCTTCCCGTCGCGCTATCAGCTGGTGTTCCTGGCGACCGGCGTCATTCTGTTCTCGCTGATTGCGGGCGTGATTGCCTTGCCGTTCCTGCTCAAAGGCGTGGTGGTGGCGGATGGCACCGCGTATCGCGAAGAAGAACGCATGGCGAAATCTATCGCGGCGGAAGTGGCGATAGAAAGCCTGCATAAGATGGAGGAACGTCTGGCGGCGGATACTGAAGAAAACATCGACGAGCAGACGCTGAAGGAAATCAGCTCGCGGGTTATCGGGACTCTGCGACGACGCACGGCCAACCGCGATGATATGGAAACCGCGCTGAAGCTGGAAAACCTCGAGCGTCGCTTCCGTCTGACCGCGCTGCGCGCTGAACGTGGTGAGCTGTATCACCTGCGCGCCACGCAGAAAATCAGTAATGAGACGCTGCAAAAACTGCTGCATGATCTCGATTTACTTGAAGCGCTTCTTGTAGAAAAAGAAGTTTAACTTCTGTCAGAAATAAAAACCGCGTGCGCTGCAACGTTCACGCGGTTTTTTATTGCCTGCTATTTCCCGTCACTTCCCGCTGCTTCCCACTATTTCCAGTAATCTCTGCACAGCGTGATCCACGCCTGGGCGCTGTGTGAAAGATAACTGCCCTGATGCCAGATAAGCCCCAGTTGCCACGGCATCAGCGGATCCAGCGGCAGCCACATCAGCGCGTTTTTATCCAGCCGCTGACAGACAGGTTCCGGCAAAATCGCCACGCCCATGCCGGTTTGCACCATCGCGGCTAAGAAATCCCACTGACCGCTGCGTGCGGCAATTTTGGGCGTAAAACCGTGAGCGGAAAACGCATCCATCAGCTGGCGATACAGTGCAAAATCTTCGTTATAAATCAGAATACTTTCATCCGCCAGATCACTGAACCCGATGCGCGTGCGGTTCAGCCAGTGCGGTGTGCGCGGTACCACCACGCACAGCGGATGACTGAACAGCAGCAACGAGGCGATGGAAGGCACGGCGTCGGCGGGCAGGGCGGTGAGCGCCAGATCCAGCTCGCCGGAGATCACCGCCTGTTGCACGGTCAGGCCGCCAAATTCGGAAATAATCAGTTCGATACCCGGATATTGCTGGCGGAAACTGCTAATAAGCGGCGCGATTTGTGTGCCCACCATCGGCGGAATGCCCAGCCGCAGGTGACCGGATTTAAGTGAGTTGATATCTTCGAGTTCGGCTTCCAGCTGGCGGAATTCTTCAAGGATATTCAGCCCGCGCTGATACAGCGCCTGACCGCTGTCAGTCAGCCGCAAACGCCGTCCTTCACGAACAATCAGCGTGCATTCCAGTTCTTCTTCGAGATGACGCAGCATTTTGCTGATCGTTGGTTGCGTGACGAACAGCTTTTCCGCCGCGCGGGTAAAGCTCTGCTGGCGAACCACTTCGACAAAATAGCGTAAGGTACGGACGTCCATGGGCTGATGTTTCCCCGGTCAGATCGGCGAGTAACAAAGTATTCCAAACTGGAATCATTTTTATGATTTTAATTCATTTCTTTACCGGTTTCCTGCCAGCGTATACTTCATTTTCACTCTTTTCCCTCTTTCGAGGTCGTCCCCATGTTGCTGGCGTTGCGCACGAAAGCGCCGTCCCTGCTGACCCGCTGTCAGATCCCCGTTCAGGTGGTGCTGTACGCGGTGTTATTCGTTATCGCCGATCGTCTGGTCACCGCATTACATCTGCCGTTACCTGCCAATATTGTCGGCATGCTGATGCTTTTACTGCTGATTATGTTCCGCATTTTGCCGGTGAAATGGGTGAAAGCCGGTTCCCGCTGGCTGCTGGCGGAAATGTTGTTGTTCTTCGTGCCTGCCGTGGTGGCGGTGGTGAATTACGCCCAGTTGCTGATGATCGAGGGCTGGAAAATTTTTCTGGTGATTGGTGTCAGTACCGTACTGACCCTCGGTGCGACGGCGGTGGTGGTTGATAAAGTTTATCGTCTGGAACAACGTCTGGCGGCAAGGAAGGCGAGCCGTGACTGATCTTCTTATCAGCATTCTGTGTTTTGTCATCACGCTCGGGCTGTATTACGCCAACAAGAAACTTTACCGCCAGAAACGCACGTTGCTGCTGATGCCGCTGGTATTCACGCCGATTGTGCTGGTTGTCTTGCTGGTGGTGACGCACACCTCGTATCAGGATTACATCGGCGAAACGCACTGGTTGTTATGGCTGCTCGGGCCTTCAACCATCGCGTTTGCGGTGCCTGTTTACGAGAATATGGCGGTGATCCGCCGTCACTGGATGTCGCTGAGTGCGGGCGTGCTGACCGCGATTGTGGTGGCCGTCAGCAGCTCCGTCTGGCTGGCGCGGATGCTGACCTTGCCTGAAGAGATTCAGCGCAGTCTGGCGGTGCGTTCCATCACCACACCGTTCGCGCTGGCAGCGGCGAAGCAAATGGGCGGTCAGCCGGATCTGGTCGCGTTGTTTGTGGTGATCACCGGCGTATTCGGCATGGCGGTCGGCGATATGCTGTTTCTGCGTCTGGCAGTAAAAAGCGGACTGGCAAAAGGCGCCGGGTTTGGTGCGGCGTCGCACGGTGCGGGTACGGCGAGAGCCTATGAGCTGGGCGCGGAAGAAGGCGTAGTATCGAGTCTGGTAATGATGCTGGCGGGAGTTGTCACCGTGGTGATTGCGCCGGTGATCGGGGGAGTGATGTGGTGATGATCTTTTGAAAAAGATCTGAAACTTTAAATTCATATTCAAATTCAAATTCAAATTCAAGGTCGTGGGCGTCGGCCCACACCGACCAGAGACCCGGTAACGCGCGGGCCTCTGGACTCCGCGCTTTTTTAACTGCGTGCTCCGCTCGCTGGCTATGTTTCAGGTGCCGCAGCGATAGCCGCAAAATCCCGCCGCTGCGCGGTGCCCTCCGTTCGGGTTACAACCCGCGCAAAAAGACGCGCGGTTTTCCACCTCTCCTCCGGCGGTTTTTTGGAACCGGCCTCAACGTTAACTTCACAACCTCACTGATTTTGATATGAAAAACCTATTGGTTTTGAATTTAAGATCGTGCGGGCGTTTCAGAAAGCTTGCTGAATGAGAGGTTGCAGACCTGAGGCTGCAATCCCGAAATGAAGGAACCGCGCAGCGGCAAGATTTCCAGCCTGTCACTGTGGTGGCTGAAACATGGCCAGCGAGCGATAGCGCCGTAAAAAGACGCGGGAGATCCAAGAGGGGCCTGTCCTGGCCCCTTTTGGGCGGTTTCGGCGCAGCGCGATAAGTGATCATCGCTATTGAGAAACCGAAATTTTCACACTTCTGCTCTTAAACGGCGCGCTTAAACACCGCCCGGTGTTTAATGAATCACCTGGGACAGGAACTCCCTTGTCCTCGCCGACTTCGGATTCGCAAAGAACTCCAGCGGTGGCGCCTGCTCAACGATCTCCCCGCGATCCATAAAGATCACCCGGTCGGCGACGGTTCGCGCAAATCCCATTTCGTGCGTCACGCACAACATGGTCATGCCTTCTTCCGCCAGCGTGATCATCGTATCCAGCACCTCTTTCACCATTTCCGGATCGAGCGCCGATGTCGGTTCATCAAACAGCATGATTTTTGGCTTCATGCACAGCGAACGGGCGATCGCCACACGCTGTTGCTGGCCGCCGGAAAGCTGGCCGGGAAATTTATTGGCATGTTCGGCGATACGCACGCGTTTCAGATAATGCATCGCCAGTTCTTCGGCTTCTTTCTTCGGCATCTTGCGTACCCAGCACGGTGCCAGAGTGCAGTTTTGCAACACGGTCAGATGCGGGAACAAATTGAAGTGCTGGAACACCATGCCGACTTCGGTACGTACGCGTTCGATATTGCGCAGATCATCATTCAGTTCAGTGCCGTCCACCACGATGCGCCCTTGCTGGTGCTCTTCCAGATGGTTAATGCAACGAATGGTCGTTGATTTCCCTGAACCGGAAGGGCCGCAAAGGACGATACGTTCGCGCGGTTTGACGCTCAGATTAATGTCTTTCAATACGTGGAATTGTCCGTACCACTTATTCACGTTTTCCAGCGTGATCATCATATTTTGGTTTTCAGTGACGTGATGGTCGCTCATGGTTTACCTCAGTGTGCGGAACGTCCGGTGTGAAAGCGTCTTTCCAGATGCTGGCTATAACGCGACATGCTAAAACAGAAAATCCAGTAAACGGCGGCGGCGAAGACGTAGCCTTCGGTCGACATACCCAGCCATTCCGGATCGACGGTGGCTTGCTGTACGCTGCTGAACAGGTCAAACAGGCCGATGATGATCACCAGACTGGTATCTTTGAACAGCGCGATGATGGTGTTCACCAGACCCGGTATCACCATTTTCAGCGCCTGCGGCAGAATGACTAATCCCTGCGTTTTCCAGTAACCCAGCGCCAGTGATTCGGCGGCTTCAGTCTGGCCTTTCGGCAGCGCCTGTAGCCCGCCGCGCACCACTTCCGCGACGTACGCCGACTGGAACAGCACCACACCCACCAGTGCGCGCACCAGTTTGTCGATGCTCGTTCCTTCGGTCATAAACAGCGGCAGCATCACCGAGGACATAAACAGCACGGTGATCAGCGGCACACCACGCCAGAACTCAATGAAAACCACCGACAGAATACGCACGATGGGCAGACGTGAACGACGTGCCAGCGCGAGCATAATTCCCAGCGGTAATGCCCCGGCAATACCGACAGCGGCGATAATCAGCGTCAGCGTCAGGCCGCCCCACTGGCGGGTTTCGACGCGGCTCAGACCAAAGAATCCGCCATACAACATGAACCAGGTGAAAATCGGGAACAGCACCATCCAGCAGGCGATATAACGTCCGCGGTGTGGCGTGGCTTTGAAAAAAATCGGCGCAAGGGTCAGCAGGCCGACAATCAGCGTGACGTTGATGCGCCAGCGTTGATCAAACGGATATAACCCATACATAAACTGGCCGAAACGTGCGTGGATAAACACCCAGCAGGCACCGGCTTTGGTGCAGTCAGTGCGCGCCGTGCCGACCCAGTTAGCCTGGAAAATCACCCAGTTCAGAAGCGGAGGGATAAGCAGCCACATCAGCCATAAACAAAACAGTGTCAGCAAACTGTTGAACCAGCTGGAGAACAGGTTTTTACGCGCCCAGAGCACCGCGGTACCGAGTGGCGTTCCGGGTTTCACGGCTCTGACTCCGGGAGGAAGTGTTGTCATCGTCATGGGTTTCCCTTAACGCTCGACCAGCGCGATACGCCGGTTGTAAATATTCATCAGGAACGAAATCACCAGACTGATGATCAGGTAAACCGACATGGTGATAGCAATGGTTTCAATCGCCTGACCGGTTTGGTTGAGCACCGTACCGGCGAACAGCGACACCATATCCGGATAACCGATAGCGGCGGCCAGAGAGGAGTTTTTCACGATGTTCAGATACTGGCTGGTCAGCGGGGGGATGATCACCCGCATCGCCTGCGGCAAAATCACCTGTCGCAGCGTGACCGGATTCGGCAGACCGAGCGAACGGGCGGCTTCGTGCTGGCCGTGCGAAACAGACTGAATGCCGGAGCGGATCACTTCGGCGATAAACGTCGAGGTATACACCGATAACGCCAGCGTTAACGCCGCCAGTTCCGGGATCAAAACCATGCCGCCGCGGAAGTTAAAACCGCGCAGCGCAGGCACATCCCAGTGCAGGGCAGGCCCGAAAATCAGGTGCGCCAGCGCCGGAAACACAACCAGCATCACAATCGCCCATGGCCAGATATGCCAGACGCGTCCGGTATGGATCTGGCGGAAGTGGTTGTAGCGTTGCAGCGCGACGATGCCAAAAATCGCCAGCAGCAGGGCGATAAATCCCGCCAGACTGCCCGGCGCCAGTTCCGGCGACGGCAGATACAGGCCGCGGTTACTGACGAAAGCCAGGTCGAACGCATTCAGGCTCTGACGCGGGCCCGGCAGGTTGCGCAGTACGGCGAAGTACCAGAAGAAGATTTGCAGCAGCGGTGGAATGTTACGGAACGTCTCGATATAGACCGTCGAGACTTTACGGATCAGCCAGTTATCGGAAAGGCGTCCTAAGCCGATAATGAATCCGAGGATGGAAGCAAAAACGATACACAGCGCGGAAACCAGCAGCGTATTCAGCAGACCGATAACAAATACGCGGGCGTACGTGTCGCCTTCCTGGTAGTCGATAAGATGCTGAACAATGCCGAAACCGGCACCCTTTTCAAGAAACGCAAATCCCGAGGTGATCCCTCGTGTAGTCAGATTGGTAATGGTGTTGTGGAGCAGGTAACCCAGACAGGCTACCAGCAACACCACCGCGAAAATTTGGTAAATCCAGGCCCGTACCGCTGGGTTGGTCAGCGAGAACGACGCCTTTACGGTTGGGCGTTGCGACATAGTAATGACCTCGAAATCCCCGTCGTACTTGACGCCGCAGCTGCGTTGGCTGCACGTGCTCACCCGAATCACTTACCTGAGTAAGCTCATCGGGATTCACTCGTTTGCTGCCTTGCTGCAACGCCAATTACTTTGGGGATTTTGTATGCAATTTCTTAAACAAATCTTATTTTAAAAAACTGGATCAACGGACAGGTGGTGCGTATTGGATCCCGCCTTTATTCCACAATGCGTTCTGACCACGTTTGATTTTCAGCTCGCTGCCCTGACCGACGTTACGTTCGAAGCTTTCACCGTAGTTGCCGACCTGTTTAACGATTTTAACCACCCAGTCATTAGGCACTTTCAGATCAGCGCCGTAAGTGCCGGTTTTGCCCAGCAGGTTGCTCATGTCAGGCGTGGTCGGGTTTGCCGCCAGCTGATCGACGTTGGCAGACGTCACGCCCATTTCTTCGGCGTTCAGCATCGCGAACAGTGACCAGCGCACGATAGCCAGCCAGTCTTCGTCACCACGGCGAACGACCGGACCCAGAGGTTCTTTAGAAATGACTTCTGGCAGAACGATGAAGTCATCCGGCTTGCCCAGTTTGATACGCAGTGCGTACAGCTGAGACTGGTCAGAGGCCAGAGTGTCACAACGGCCTGAGTCCAGCGCTTTGGCGCTTTCGTCTGAACGGTCGAAGGTGACCGGGGTGTAAGTCATTTTGTTGGCTTTGAAGTAGTCAGCTACGTTCAGCTCGGTATCCGTACCGGCCTGCAGACAGACGGTGGCGCCATCAAGTTCTTTGGCGCTTTTCAGGCCGGCTTTCTGGTGAGTCAGGAAGCCGATACCGTCGTAATAGTTTACGCCGGCGAAAATCATGCCCATGCCCGCATCGCGGGAAGAGGTCCAGGTGGTATTACGTGAAAGGATGTCCACTTCGCCAGACTGCAGCGCGGTGAAACGCTCTTTTGCGGTCAGCGGGGTGTATTTCACTTTCTCAGCATCACCAAACACGGCAGCAGCCACTGCGCGGCAGAGGTCAACGTCGATACCGGTGAATTTGCCTTTGGAGTCAGCGTAAGAGAAGCCTGGCAGGCCATCGCTGATACCGCATTGAACAAATCCTTTCTTTTTAACTGCATCCAGAGTGGTACCTGCGTGAGCCTGACCAGCCAGTGTCACGAAGCTTGCTGCGGCAATCAGCGTTGAGAGCAATATTTTTTTCATTAAGCGTCCTGTGAGACAAAATTGAAAATTATTATTGTGTGAGTGCCGGAGCACCCTGTCTGTTTATGGGGCAACGCCCTCTGCACCTGTCTTTGCAAAGGGAGTGCCAACATCGAAAACACCCCATCAATCAAGTCGCGTAGAGGAATTGCTCAGTAACATTGATGAGGTGTATAAAATTTATTGCCCTGTTTCGGTGCGCGGTCAATGTGGCTGCTTTAAAAGGGAGCGGATTATTTCAATATTGGAGTGCAGATCGCGGTCTTTGAAGGGAAGTGAAATACGGTGTCATATTGGGTAAAAAAATGAGGTAAAACGATGAGTAAATCTCTCAGACAGGATGGCCTGAGAGATATTCAGAAACAGGCAGACTCAGAGAGCGGACTTTATCAGTGCAGCCACCAGCGGCGGAAGCTGACCTTTTAGTGCGGCGCGTTCCGGCTGAAATAAGGTCGCGACAAAAAACGGATGTCCGGGCAATTCGATGGCGCGAACTTCGCCGGTGGCATCATGACCCACCATCCGCAACGGCTGTGCCTCAAGCGCCGCCTGAAATTCGGTATTGATGCCGTAACGGCAGTGATAACCTTCTTCGACTTCCAGCCTGCCATAGGCGCGTGCTGGCAGGCTGTCTGGGATAAAGGTGAGGGTGTTTTGAACTTCCACCATTTCGCACGACAGGGCGCTGATCACCAGCCGGCCTTCGGTATCGGTTTCGCCATGTCCTGCATCCTGCCAGGCCATCACGTTACGGGCGTATTCGATGATCGCATGCTGAAAACCGCCGCAGGTTCCGAGGAAAGGCTTGTGGTTTTCGCGGGCAAAACGGATAGCGCTCAGGGCACCTTCGGTGGAGTGATACGGGCTGCCGGGGACACACCAGAAAGCGTCGTAGTTTTGTAAAATCTCAGGGGTAATGGTGTCGGTCGCAAGCCAGTCGGCGTGAATTTCAGTGCTGAAGTGTTGTGCTGCAAGGTCGATAGCAAGGGGGATAGCTTGGTGGGCCGTGATCGCGGAGTGGTAGTCTCCGACCAGCGCCAGACGAACAGAGGTTTTCATCACTTCTCTCCAGGGCAGGTAAAAAGAGAGGTTACAGAAAAGCGATTAATCTGTCGTGAGAATTATTTTCATCAGCCTGTTTGTGCAGATAAAAGCCATTAAAAAACCCACATGGAGTGGGTTTCTGTCAGGCGATGTTTTCACATCATTCGCTCTTGTCGGTATTGCCTTTGATAAGCTTACGTGCGGCGGCAATCTGCTCGTTATCCGGCGCTTTAGGTTTGGCTTTGTTCAGTGCAGTGCTGAGGCCGGAGCGTCCCCAGAGGTCAAAGCTGTCTTCCTCTTTGAGATGGTCAAAGATGGAAGGTGTCGCGTCAGGTTTTTTAGCCATGAAAATTACAAATCTCTTATGGATGCTGTTCAATGAAAAAGCCCGACGCATTGCATCGGGCTTCTGTTTTATCACGTCTGGCACTTAGCTATAAAGAGAAGGCGTTCCTGCCGGACGGGTTTTAAAGCGGCGGTGCAACCAGAGATACTGATCGGGCGCACGCATAATCTCTTTCTCGATAACGCGATTCATGTAAGCCGCAGCCGCCATTTCGTCATCGATCGGGTAATCCTGCAACTCAGGTTGGATCACCAGCTCATAGCCTTTACCTAAGGCTTTGCGCACCAGTACTACGGTGACCAGCGCCGGTTTCGCCAGACGCGCCAGCATGAAGGTGCCGCTGGTGGTGGCAGCCTGATCGACGGCAAACAGGGGGGCAAAGACGCTGCCGCGCGGGCCGTAGTCCTGATCCGGCGCAAACCAGACCGCTTCGCCTTTTTTCAGAGCGTGAACCATACCGCGTAAATCTTTGCGATCGAGCATTGCCTTGTTAGACCGCATACGGCCCCAGGTTTGCACAAATTCCATCGCTTTATTGTTGTGCGGACGGTACATCGCCATCATCGGCTGACATAAGCCCATCGCACGGCCACCCAGTTCCAGCGACATGAAATGCACGCCTATCACCAGTACGCCTTTTTTGTTTTCCTGCGCCTTTTTCAGGTTGTGCAGGCCGCTGACATCAAACCAGCGTTTCACACGGGCATCCGACCAGAACCAGGCCATGCCGGTTTCCAGTAAGCCCATACCGAGGGATTCAAAATTGCTGACAATGCGGGCTTCAACCTGATCAGAAGGCAGATCCGGGAAGCACAATTGCAGATTACGGCGCGTTATTGACACGCGGCGTTTCAGGAAACGCATCGACGTTCGGCCAAGCCAGATACCCAGACGGTTTAACACCGGATAAGGCAGCTGAACCAGCAGGAACAGTACACCCAGGCCAAACCAGGTCAGCCAGTAACGTGGATGTAAAAATGAAGCACGAAAGCGAGGAGAAGTCATAAAAGCCTAATCATCTGCATAAAAAACCGGGGTAACGCGTAAGGAGTTGGCTCATTCGCGATACGGATTGTCTGACATAGAGTGGGACAGCATGTGCCGGCAAACGTTTTTGAAAAGACACAAGTTGACGCAATTTTTACTCTAAGAAGACACTTTTAAAAGGCGGGATCGCGAAGCTGAAGGGCTGTCCGTAGGCGTTGAGCGAGCGAATACGACTCTTGCACAGAGTATAACATGCTGCTTGATCTAACCGGAGGGGGAAATTGTCCGATAAACGGACTCTTTACTGATTTTTTACGAGTGGGCTCAGACCATAAAATGAAAACACTACGGAAAGAAGGGATTAGCTTTTGGAAAATGCAGCCTCGTGTGCATGATATTTCAGCATGCTCCTTTCTAGAAACATGCTGAAAGGGAATATCAGCGGTAGAGCGGGTTGCTCATAATGGAATAACGCCCGCTACCGTACAGCGCGATCACGATGGCTGCCATGAAGTAATACACGATGTCTTCAATGGCCCAGGCACCCACTGGTGACAATGCAAACGTATGGTGGATACCGACCATCAGCCAGGCCACGACCATCGTCGCAGCAGCAGACAGAGCGGCGAGACGGGTGAAGATCCCCAATATCATCATGATCGGGGCGATGACCTCACCGATAATTACGCCGTAGGCGACAAACGCCGGAATACCATAACCTGCCAGCATCCCCTGTATACCGCCCAGTCCGTCATGCAGCTTATGCCAGCCATGAAAAATCAGCAGACCGTAAGTGATACGCAGCAGTAAAATAGCCAGATCAGGTTTATTCATTGCCGCGGTAAAACGTAGATAAAGTGGCTTCATCAGTGTGACTCCCGGAGACGTTTTTATTGTCTGTATAAGGTAGTGCTTTATCGCGAAATGCAGGGGAGAATTATTCTCATTTGGGTTGATCTGGGTTAGGTTTTGCGCAAATTTTGGGCTAAAGGTTTGCTGCTAAAGAATCGGTAAATATAAAAAACAGAAAACAAAAAGGCGCTCCCCTTGCGGAAAAGCGCCTTTTTAAGACATCGACTGATTAGTATCAGTTCATGCCGTATTTTTTCAATTTCTTACGCAGCGTACCGCGGTTGATACCCATCATCAGGGCCGCACGAGTCTGGTTGCCACGGGTATACTGCATCACCATGTCTAACAGTGGCTGTTCAACTTCAGCCAATACCAACTCATACAGGTCATTCACGTCCTGACCATTCAATTGAGCAAAATAGCCCTTAAGTGCTTGTTTTACCGAGTCACGCAGGGGTTTTTGGGTTACCTGATCCTGAGAATTAACGGTAGAAACGGTCAGTACGTCAGAATTCACGCGTTGTTCGAACATAGTTCTGTCAGCTCTTTTTTGTTACGCAAGATTTTCGAAATATGCTTCCAACGCCTCCAGCTGTTCGCTGGCATCCTCTATGGCGTTGAAGGAGCGCCGAAACTGGTCATTTGGGGCATGCTCCTGGAGATACCAGGAAACATGCTTACGAGCGATACGAAATCCCTTGCCTTGACCGTAAAAGTCGTGCAATTCCCGTACGTGCCCTAGTAACAAGCGCTGAACCTCACCCATAGGCGGTGGAGGTAACAGCTCCCCTGTGTCCAGATAATGCTGGATTTCCCGGAAGATCCAGGGTCTCCCCTGAGCGGCACGTCCTATCATCAGAGCATCAGCTCCGGTGTAGTCGAGCACCGCTCTGGCTTTATGCGGGTCAGTTATGTCGCCATTCGCGATAATCGGAATGGAAACACTCTGCTTAACTGTCCGAATACTGTCGTACTCTGCTTCTCCATTGAAGAGACAGGCACGGGTTCGGCCATGAATAGTCAGGGCCTGAATTCCACAGTCTTCAGCCAATTGGGCAATTTGTACACAGTTACGGTGTTCCGGTGCCCAACCAGTACGAATTTTCAACGTGACTGGCACATCTACCGCATTCACTACGGTAGTGAGGATTTGTTTGACCAAATCCGGATACTGCAATAATGCAGAACCTGCCAGTTTGCGGTTCACTTTCTTGGCCGGGCAGCCCATATTGATATCAATGATTTGCGCACCGCTTTCCACGTTAATTCGTGCAGCAGCCGCCATATCTTCGGGGTCACAACCGGCAATTTGCACGGCGCGGATCCCCGGTTCATCGTTATGTACCATGCGCAAACGTGACTTATCCGTCCGCCACACCTCCGGATTGGAGGAGAGCATTTCAGATACTGCCATTCCAGCCCCCATCGCATGACATAAGGCACGAAATGGTCGGTCAGTGATACCGGCCATCGGGGCCGCAATCAGGCAATTTGTAAGCTGGTGGTGTCCGATGCGCATGAACTAGGAATGACCATACTGATGTCCGCAAGGGCGCGTATATTACGCATTTTCGTTGCGATATGAAAGGCCAAACTTTGAGCAATTAGCTAAGAAAATACCTTGCCAATGGTGAAATTCAGCGCAATTAGATTTTTTGTCTTGGTTTTACATTGAGTTATGTGACGAAGGTTAAATTGTGCGCTTATGCAAATTCCTAATTTCTCTCTGAAACATCCTGCTATATCAGTTGAATCTAAGGGCAGATTTGACGTTTTAAGCAGCAATCACCACAAAATTCCGTGACGCAGATCGTCTTTTGGTCAAAAAGTGACTGATTTTCAGAAACTAAGAAAGGCAACAGAAAGAGACGCAGAAGCCCTGTCTGCGTCTCCGGGTTCAGGCTAGATTATTCGTCGACCACCACGCGGCCATGCAGACCCTGTACAGGACGGTTATTTGCATGATGCATAACATGCTGGAATTTTTCCAGTTGCGCTTCAGACAGCGTCTGAGGCTGTTTCACGACCAGCCAGCGAACGCCTTCAGTGCATGGCGGGGTGGTCAGCGATCCGCTGAAGCGGTAATGGGTGAGATCTTTAGGCAGCAGTCCATCAAGACTGACTTTCTCTTTCAGCATGACCGATTCGCCCGCTTTTTCTGGCATCTGTTGCCAGATCTTTTCCAGTTCCGGATTGGCCTTACCGGTCTCGAACATCACCGCAATTACCGCAACTTCACCCTCAGCATCCATATGCACAAAGTGTGCTTCCATCGGGAAGGATTTACCGTTGAGAGTGTTTTCGCTCGGGGAGTGGAAGTGGAACTGCTGAAGGACGAATTTATCCCCATCCAGCGTGGCAAAATCACCCTGCTGAACATTGACCTGCACGCTATGACCATTATTAATGACGCTCACCGGCGGTAACTGATAGCTGAGTTTAAGCGGGCGGGGATGCACCTGTAACGCCTCTTTGATATCGATTGGCGACTGTGCTTTGCCCTGTTCGCACAGATGGAAATCCGGGCTGAGTTTAGACCAGTTTTGCGGGGCGGCATCGCCGTCATAGGACCAGTGTGGCGCATCGGCCGCAGCCGCAGACACCGAAAATGCAGCGAGTGCAATAAACAGCAATTTTCCTTTCAAAAGATATCCCTTTCGTTCGTTGAGTAATAAAAACCATGCGAAGTTTAAGGGTTTGGTGCGGCAGGATAAATATAAGAAAAGGTCAGAAAAGGTTTTTGGGGGGAAACCCGCTCTTTATGCACAAAAAGAAAGAGCGGGTGACGGCTATCAGGCTTTTTTAACGCCTGTAATGCGGCACCATTCTTCTTTCTCGGCCACCGCATCCAGTTCAAATTTATCTTTGTACGCATCCGCCACACTTTGCGCCTGGCTGGCCAGAACGCCGGAAAGCCCCAGATGACCACCTGCAACCGGCAGCACGCTGATAAGCGGTGCCAGTTCGCGCAGAGGGCCAGCAAGGATGTTAGCGACGACCACGTCGGCTGACAGGTTCTCTGGCTGATCTTTCGGCAGGTACAACGACAGACGCTCTGAAACGCCGTTACGCTCGGCGTTATCACGGCTGGCCTGAATCGCCTGCGGATCGATGTCGATCCCGACGACGTGTTTTGCGCCAAGTTTCAGCGCAGCGATCGCCAGAATGCCCGACCCGCAGCCGAAGTCGATCACCGTTTTATCGGTCAGATCCAGACTGTCGAGCCATTGCAGACACATCGCGGTGGTCGGATGGGTGCCGGTGCCAAATGCCAGGCCCGGATCGAGCATCACGTTGACAGCATTCGGATCCGGCACATCGCGCCAGCTTGGGCAAATCCACAGACGCTCGCCAAAACGCATCGGGTGGAAGTTATCCATCCATTCGCGTTCCCAGTCTTTGTCTTCCAGCTGTTCGATTTTGTGCACGAAACCTTTGCCCAGCAGCGGTTCGTTTTCCAGCATGGCGACTACTTCTTCCATGTCGGTTTCCGCATCGTACAGGCCGATAGCGTCGGTATCGCCCCACAGCAGGGTTTCGCCCGGCAGCGGTTCGAAGACCGGATTATCGTGGGTATCCTGGAAAGTCACGGACACGGCGCCACTTTCGATAAGCGCGTCGCTCAGCGTTTCCGCGTCGTTACCGGTGGTATTAATTTTCAGTTGGATCCAAGGCATAGCCATTCTCTTCTTAACAATCTGTAAAATCAGTGCCGCCCGGTCAGGACGGCTTGAGTACGGTTTCGCGTGGCTGTTTACCAAACTTATTGCCGACATAAAACGCCAGCAGGCTCAGCAACAGCGACGGCACAATCGGATGCAGACCAGCAATATGCAGGTCGATACTGGCAAGCAGGGTATAACAAACTGCGCCAACAATCATTGAGCTCAGCGCCCCGGCAGCATTGGCGCGCTCCCAGTACAAACCGAGCACCAGCGGCCACAGGAACACCGCTTCCAGCCCGCCAAACGCCAGCAGGTTCAGCCAGATAATCATTTCCGGCGGACGCCATGCGGCCAGTAATACCAGCAATCCCAGCACAAAGGTCGCCCAGCTCGAGAACCGCTTCAGCTTACGCTCGTTGGTTAACTGCTCCGGTTTAATGCCGAGGTATAAGTCTTTAACGATAGTCGCTGATGACTGTAAAAGCTGTGCGTTGATGGTCGACATAATGGCAGCCATCGGTGCGGCCAGGAAAATCCCGGCGGCGTAAGGTGGCAGCACGGTGATCATCAGCGTCGGGATCACCTGATCGGGAATTTTCAGATCAGGTAAAACCGCGCGCCCGAGTGCGCCAGCCAGATGCATACCGAACATCAGTACGGCGACCACAATCGTGCCCAGCACAATGCCGCGGTGCACGGCTTTGCTGTCTTTGTATGAGATACAACGCACGGCAGTGTGCGGCAGGCCAATCACGCCAAAGCACACTAAAATCCAGAACGAGGCCATGAATGGCAGCGACAGCACGTCATCTCCGCCATGAACGGAAACCAGTTTCGGGTCGATTTGCTGAAGTTTATCAACGGCACTGTGCAGCCCTCCGGCGGCATGGATCACCGCCACCAGCAGCAAAACGGTACCCAGAAGCATCACCAGCCCCTGCATGGCATCATTGAGCACGCTGGCACGAAAGCCACCAAACGCGGTATACAGCGCGATACTGATGCCGAAAATCAGCAGACCGGTGTCGTAAGGGATACCGGCGGCGGTTTCCAGCAGACGCGCACCACCGATGAACTGCACGGTCATCGCACCCAGAAATGCCACCAGCAGGCTCAGACTTGCCAGCCAGACCAGCAGGCGGCTCTGGTAGCGCGCAAACAGCATGTCATTCAGGGTAACTGCGTTATAGCGGCGCGCCAGAATGGCGAATTTTTTGCCCAGCACGCCCAGTGAAAGCCAGACAGCAGGCAGCTGGATCATCGCCAGCAACACCCAGCCAAGGCCAAACTTGTATGCAGCACCGGGACCGCCGATAAACGAACTGGCGCTGATGTAGGTAGCGGTAAGAGTCATGGCCAGTACGAAGCCGCCCATCGAGCGGTTACCGAGGAAATACTCGGTGAGGAAGTTGCCCTGTTCGCGACGCGTGTAGGCATACACAGACAGCCCGAATACCAGCAGCAGATAGGCAATCAGTGGCAACAAGACTTCAGTCTGCATGATGATCCTCCAGCGGAATATCGCGATAAATCACGCGAACCATCAGCCAGCTTAAAAGAACGAATATCAGCGGTACCAGCAGACAGGCCATTTCAAACCAGTGCGGCAGGCCGGTGATGCCCTGTATATCGTCAGGAATATAAGCGGCAAAACTCCATGCCAGCAGATAGGCAATCGTCAGCCCAAACGCCCAGCGGGCTTCGCGGTTGGCTTGTAAGAAACGTTGATCCATAGGTTCACCGTAAATTGAAAATAAGGGGGGATTTTACGGATTATGGCATTTTTCGCAGTAACTATTTGCCAGGCGAGGAATTCACCTGGCAGGCAGGATTATTTGACGATATTAAGGTTGATCTTTATCTCAGAAGCCCATGTTGGCTTATGCCAGTCACGGCCTGATAAATGTGTTGTTCCATGGTAAGTGCCCGCCGGAAGCTGAGTGTTATCCTCTTTGCGGAAATCGAAACGCAGGAAGCTTGTTGAGCCGGAAACACAGTTAGCAGCAGAGTTGAGGGTATAATTTGCACATTGTCCTACGGATTTTTTGCCGTGAAGTTTTACTCTAAATGCGCGCTGCTGGCTGTCGGTCACATCTGCATAAAACTGCGTGTCGCCTGATTTGCTCCACACTAATGATGTTGGCCCCTGGGCTGAGGTTGGCAGAACGAAGCCAATATTTTTAGCAACAGGATCAACCATAGTTGTGGTGGTATAAGAAGAGGAATAATCACTGTTAAGTGTTATCTCTTGTGTTTGTGCGGGTTGATAAGGTTTCGGCAGTTTCATTGCGTTTACCGCATCGCTGGCTTGCGAAGAATAGGTGAGTCCCCAGTGGTCATAAAACTCACGAAGATCGTTCTTAGAATACTTACTGGTATTCACTACAAACCAATCTTTTAACTCCTGAGAAGAATCGAGGTTGGAGCGGTTTTTAGCGTAGTTGTATTCTTCGCGGAACGCTTTACCTAATTGCGGATAAAGTTCCGGGTAGCTGAAGAGCAATTGGGCAAACAGAGTCGCCCTTTTAAATTCGGTGCCAGACCCCGAATTATCAAAGTTATAATGTTCCCCGGAAGCAATAAAGTTCCCGACAGCGTAAGTGCTCCAGTCTAACGCTTTTATATTGCTATTAGAATGGCACGAGGGGGTAGGTGCTTCTCCGCGTAAAAGGGTGCAGTTTGCGACAGAGTAGAGATTCACCGTCACTTCATTTAATGCCGACCATGACCAACCCTGTTGGTTGTGATGACCAAATTCATGCCAGTCGCCCCAGTCAGTATCGTCGGCAAGCTTGCTGTTGAACCCTATTGCGGTAAAGCCCTGACCACCGGTAGCGTAGCAACAGTCATTATATGTGGCGACGATTAAACCGCGAGATGGTTGGTTTAAAGGATCAGTACCGTCAAAGCCATTAAGCGAGTCATCCTTAATTGTCATCGCCAGATATTGGCTCATTGAATGAACCATATTTGTATCAGCCGATTTTTTAGCAATTGCGGTCTTTACATTCATTCTGGAACGACCCGAGAACATAAATATCTGACCCGATTTAGAATTGCTCTGGCTTAATGTTTTCCAGTCTGCCTGTGTACTTTGTCCGAAAATAAAGAAGGGTTGTTTGACACCGCCTTCCAGAATTTCAATATTAACGGCCTTATCTACATTAGGCATTGTAATATCTTGATCGTTGCAGGCTAATAATATTGTTCCATCCTGCTTTAATGTGTAGGTATTGACTGAAGCACTTTTCAGACCTTGAGAATCCAACATATGGTTTTCTTTGGCAAAGCCCACCCCGGTTGCTATGGAGCAAGACACTCCCTGAGGCATCTCACCGACCATGAGTTTGATGTTTTGCCCAGCAGTCGCGAAATCGCGGGTCAGGAAATAACCATTGCGCCCGTTTGCACCGGTTCTGTTTTTGCCCTGGCTATGAATTTCTGTTACGGGAATATTGTAAGCATTTTCGTTGTCAGCAGGGTATATATCGAGATTTCTTTTCAGCCAGAATAAGGGGTCGTTAACATTATTCCCCCTGGCAATCGTGTTTTTTATATCTGCATTTAATTCAACTGGGGTGGTGCCTAATTCAAATAAGGCTTCCCTGAATCCTTCGCTGTCAGAATAATTATCCCACCAGTTTTGTGATGGACTTGCCATATCCGCAAAAGATGACGTGCAGGCCGTAACTGAAAGTAATGATATTACGGATGTGAATAATAGATTCCTTTTGGATAATTTTTTAATATGCATTGACTCTTCCTTGCTCTAAATGATGGGGTCGGAAGATTAGCAGATTAACAAGGCGGTTTTAACTATAGATTTATTAGTCGAGATTTTATGAATATATTATTTATATCAATATAAATAAAAAAACCTCAACGGATTCGTTGAGGTTTTATCGAGGAATTATTTTTCCTGCAGACCGAGTTTTTTCTCCAGATAGTGGATGTTAGTCCCACCGTGCTGGAAGTTCTCGTCGTCCATAATGCGCATTTGCAGATCAATGTTGGTTTTGATGCCGTCGATGATCAGTTCTGCCAGTGCATTTTTCATGCGGGCAATCGCCACTTCACGGGTTTCGCCGTAAGTGATCAGTTTACCAATCATGGAATCGTAGTACGGAGGCACAGTGTAGCCTGCGTAAATGTGCGATTCCCAACGAACACCGAAGCCGCCAGGTGCGTGGAAACGAGTGATTTTGCCCGGGCTTGGCAGGAAGGTGTTAGGGTCTTCCGCGTTAATACGGCATTCCACCGCATGGCCTTTGACTTTCACTTCGCTTTGTTTGATCGACAGTGGCTGGCCGGACGCAATGCGCAGCTGCTCTTTGATCAAATCCACACCAGTGATCATCTCGGTAACCGGATGCTCAACCTGGATACGGGTGTTCATTTCGATGAAGAAGAACTCACCGTTTTCATACAGGAACTCGAAAGTACCTGCGCCACGGTAGCCGATATCCACACAGGCTTTTGAACAACGTTCGCCGATGAAACGACGCAGTTCTTCAGTGATGCCCGGTGCTGGCGCTTCTTCCACGACTTTCTGGTGACGACGCTGCATAGAGCAGTCACGTTCAGCCAGATAAACCGCATTGCCCTGACCGTCAGCCAGTACCTGAATTTCCACGTGACGTGGGTTTTCCAGGTATTTTTCCATGTAAACCATGTCGTTGTTGAAAGCCGCTTTGGCTTCCGCACGGGTCATGTTGATGGATTGCTCAAGGTCTTTGTCGCTGCGCACAACACGCATACCACGACCACCGCCGCCGCCAGAAGCTTTGATGATGACCGGATAGCCGATGCGTTTAGCGAAGGCACGGTTTTGGTCCATGTCGTCGCCCAGCGGGCCGTCAGAGCCAGGTACGCAGGGTACGCCAGCCGCTTTCATCGCGTGGATCGCAGAAACTTTGTCACCCATCAGGCGGATAGTTTCAGCTTTCGGGCCGATGAAGATAAAACCAGAACGCTCAACCTGCTCTGCAAAATCAGCATTCTCGGACAGGAAACCATAGCCAGGGTGAATAGCCACCGCTCCAGTGATTTCTGCCGCCGCGATAATGGCAGGGATGTTCAGATAGCTTTTTACTGAAGGTGCAGGACCGATACAGACGGTTTCGTCTGCCAGCAGCACGTGTTTCAGGTCACGGTCAGCAGTGGAGTGCACAGCAACGGTTTTGATGCCCATTTCTTTACAGGCACGCAAAATACGCAGGGCAATCTCGCCGCGGTTCGCGATAACAATTTTATCTACCATGGTACGCCTCGTTATTCGATGACGACCAGCGGCTCGTCGAACTCAACCGGTTGGCCGCTTTCTACCAGAATTGCTTTAACAACACCGGATTTGTCTGCTTCGATTTGGTTCATCATTTTCATCGCTTCAACGATACACAGGGTATCGCCGGCGTTCACTTTCTGACCCACTTCGATGAAGGCTTTAGCGTCCGGGCTTGGCGTACGGTAGAAGGTACCTACCATCGGTGAGCGAACGATATGACCGCTGATGGCAGCCGGAGCCGCTTCTGCAGGCGCAGCAGCTGGCGCGACCGCAGCAGCCAGACCTGGCTGTTGTTGTACAGGCATAGCATAAGCCTGTTGCATCATTGGATAAGCCTGCGCAGGTGCAGCACGGCTGATACGTACTGATTCTTCGCCTTCAGAAATTTCCAGTTCAGAAATGCCTGATTCTTCAACCAGTTCGATCAGTTTTTTAATTTTACGAATATCCATGGGTGTGATTCCGTACTCTTTTTGCGTAGAAATTAGTGGGTTTTTGACAAGCGATTAACCGCTGCCTGTAATGCAAAGTGGTAGCCATCTGCGCCAAGTCCGCAAATAACGCCCACTGCGATGTCGGAAAGATAGGAATGATGCCGGAACGCTTCGCGGGCATGTACATTCGACAGATGGATCTCGATAAACGGAATCGACACCCCCAGTAATGCATCGCGCAGCGCCACGCTGGTATGGGTAAAGGCCGCGGGATTGATCAGAATAAAATCGACGTTTCCGCGTGCCTGATGAATGCGTTCAATCAGGACATGTTCTGCGTTGGATTGCAGATGGCTGAGTGCTACATCAGCAGCAGCAGCCTGAACTTCCAAACCTTTAACAATATCGTTGAGCGTGGTGTGTCCGTACGTTTCAGGCTCACGGGTGCCTAACAAATTCAGGTTAGGACCGTTCAGTAGCAAAATGTCAAACTTATGCGCCATTGTGAGCCTATCTCCGGCAATTAGACAAAGATTGTAGAAAATACCCTGATGTCACCGATTTGTCACCTATTTCGCGGCAAATCGACCCGTCTCTTCAGCATGAGGTCGGGCATTATAATGATATCGTGGCAATTCGCAGCTAAATACTGGTCTTATCAGCGAAGATAATCAACCCTCGCCCGGAGAATGTGAGTGTGATTGCCGGAATTATGAGGGGCAGAACACAGAAAAGTTCCACCGCTTATCGCAGCCACTGGCGGAATTTTTTATAACGAAATGCCAACAAGATCACCGCCAGTAATGCATAAATGACGGGTTGCGGCGATAACACTTTTACCGACCAAAGGTAGTGGATCGGCGCAAGTACCGCGATCAGATAAATGAAATTGTGCAACTTCTGCCATTTTGACCCCAATTTGCGCTGTGCCCACATGGGAGAAGTGCAGGCCAGTGCCAGCAGGAGAACCCAGCAGATGATACCGAGCGTCAGATACGGGCGTGATATCAGTTCACTGCCGAGCAGGCGAAGATTACTGATGCCCAGTTCAAGGAAGGAATAGCTGAGAAGATGCAGCGTTCCCCACGCGAAACACCATAAACCCAGCAAACGACGGGTGCGGATCAGCAGCGGCTGTTTTCCGTAACGTGCGACAGGCGTAACCAGCAGAGTGACCAGTAAAAATTTCAGAGTCATCCTACCGGTAAAATGCTGAATATCTTTAGCGGGATCGGCGCTGAACCAGCCCTGATTAATCGAAAGCACAATCCAGAAAAAAGGCAAAATGGCGCAAAGATAGATGATCACCTTCAGCCAGGTAATATTTGCAGGGCTTAAACGACGCATAGGTGAAGCTTCCCCTTCCTTAATAGAACTTACGCAAGTCCATACCGTGATACATCGACGCCACCTGTTCGGCATAACCGTTGAACAGTAAGGTTGGCTGACGCTGCACGTCGAGCAATCCGCCCGAACCGATAAATCGCTCCGTCGCCTGCGACCAGCGCGGGTGATCAACTTGCGGGTTCACATTGGCGTAAAATCCGTATTCATTCGAGGCAATCTGGTTCCAGGTGGTCGGCGGCTCATCTTTGGTGAATTTGATGTTCACGATGGATTTAATCCCCTTGAAGCCGTACTTCCACGGAATGGTCAGGCGGATGGGCGCGCCGTTTTGCGGCGGAAGTGCCTTGCCATACACGCCGACCGTCATCATCGCCAGCGGGTTCATCGCTTCATCTATACGCAATCCTTCAACGTACGGGTAATTCAGCCCGCCGCCGATAAACCGGTCTTTTTGCCCCGGCATATGTTCAGGGTCATATAAGGTGGTAAACGCGACATAACGCGCATTGCTGGTCGGCTCGGCGAGTTTGAGTATTTCACTGAGCTGGAATCCGACCCACGGCACCACCATTGACCAGGCTTCGACGCAACGCATGCGGTAGATCCGCTGCTCGAGCGGGAAACGCTTCATAATGTCGTCCATATCCAGCGTCATCGGTTTAGCGACTTCACCTTCAATTTTTAACGTCCATGGCGATGTGACCAGTTGCCCGGCATTCGCTGCCGGATCCGCTTTATCCAGTCCGAATTCATAGAAATTGTTATAGCCGGACACCTTATCTTCCGGTGTCAGCGGCAGATCATTCTGGTATGCGGCTGGTTTGGTGAAATCCAGCGGCTTGCCCGCAGGCGCAGACGGGCGGTCATGGCCTTTAAACCAGGAAAGCAGATCAGCCCGGGCATCTTGCGGGATGGCCAGTGCCGCCGCACTGATACCCAGCGCCTGTAATACTTTGCGCCGGTCATGGAAGATGTCTTCGGGTGTGACATCGGCTTCAGTTAGTTTGCGGGGTTTGAACATAGCATTCTCCGGCATTCTCTTTTATATGGTTCATTTTTATGGTTATAGACAGAGCATGGCGTGAAATTGGGGGTTTTGCGAGATGAACCCTGCAAATACCCGATTTTAAAAAAAACGCCTTTGGCTGATTTTTATCCATTTGCATAAGAATTCTGAATTGATTGTTTTTTGCGTTGCTATGCTATCAATGTATGCAAAGGGCACTTTTCGGCCTGATAAAGGAATGAAATGGTGCCCGATGTGGCAGAAATAACGAAATATGCGAGTAATCCTTTTTCGTAAATTTCTCTAGTCCCTCCCTTTTTCTGTTTTATAGTAGCGGCGTTTTTACGCAGCAGGCTCAGACAACGGGTTTGTGTTCACCTAACCGTAGCGAGTAAGGCACAGGGATGCGATTTACTACCAGACTATCGGCACTGATTTCGATGTTAGTCGCGCTGGCAATGCTGTTGATGTTGCTGGGCGTCACTTTCAGTTTTCTCTATCTCAATAAACAAAGTACAGAGCAACATCTTCAGGCGCTGGCGGCGACCTATGATCAGGCGCTTCTGACCCATACCCCTGCGGAAGCCGAACGCTGGATGCCACCTGCGATGCGCATGCTTGATATCACGGATGTTGAGCTCAAACTCAATAACACCACTGTTTATGAGTATCATGAAAAGCCTAATTTACGCCGTTCCTGGGACAGCGTAATCCCTGAATTCGAGACGGCAATTTTCCCGCTGATGCAGAACCATGCGATGTCTCTGCAGATGTCCTATATCGATCCGATCAGCACTTATATCCGCTCCCTGCGCTCAACATTTGCGATTGGTCTCGCCATTCTGGTGATGCTGGGCATGCTGATGCTCAGTTTCCGCTGGCTGCGCCAGGAAACCGATGGCGTGGAAAAACTGGAAGACCGCGCAGTGCGCATTTTACGCGGAGAACGCGAGGGTCTGACCGGTGATGTTGGTGAATGGCCTCATTCTGCCAGCAGTGCTATCGATGTGTTGCTGACTGACCTGAACGAAGCCCGTGAACAGCGTAGCCGCGTGGACACGCTGATACGCGCGTATGCGCAGCAGGACGCACAAACCGGGCTGAGTAACCGCCTGTTCTTTGATAACCAGCTCGCCACACAGCTGGAAGAAAAGGGCGCGCATGGCGTGGTGATGCTGCTGCGTTTACCTGATTTCGATATGATGCGCGAGACCCACGGTCAGGCGGTGGTTGAAGAACTACGTTCGGCGATGGTGAATTTATTATCGACGTTTGTTATGCGCCACGTTGACGCTTTACTGGCCCGCTATTTCCACAGTGATTTTGCGGTGCTGCTGCCGCATCGCACCCTGAAAGAAGCGGAAGTGATGGCGGCCCAGCTGGTGAATGCGCTGGGCGTGTTGCCGACGTCTTCGCTGATCGACCGCGACGCACTGATGTACATCGGCATCAGTGCGTACCGTTTCGGGCAGACGCCGGATCAGGTCATGGATATGGTTGAGCAGGCCACCCGCCACGCGGCGTTCCAGGGAAGTAACAGCTGGTTTATCTACGATAAAAATGTGCCGGAAAAGGGCCGGGGAAGCGTGCGCTGGCGGACTTTGCTGGAGAATACCCTGGCGCGCGGCGGCCCGCGTTTATACCAGAAACCGTCATTCTCAAAAGGCGGCAAGCTTGACCACCGGGAAGTGCAGCGTCGCGTCTTTGACGGAGAACAGGAACTGCTGGCCGCAGAATTTATTCCTCTGGTGGTTCAGTTTGGCCTGTCTCAGAGCTTTGACCGGGTCATGTTAAGTCAGATTATTCCGTTACTTAACCGCTGGCCGGATGAAACGTTGGCATTTCACCTGACGGTTGATTCATTATTGCAGCGCTCGTTTGTTCGCTGGCTGCGCGATACGTTGCTTCAGTGCGAAAGAACCCAACGAAATCGAATTTTGATTGAACTTGCAGAGGCAGATCTCTGTCAACATACCGACCGGCTGCGTCCGGCTATCAGGCTATTGCAAGGTTTAGGCTGTCGTCTGGCCGTGACGCAGGCAGGTTTGTCGGTCGTCAGCACCTCTTATCTGAAAACTTTCCCGGTGGAGAGAGTCAAGCTTCACCCGGGGTTAGTGCGCGATATTGATAAAAGGGTGGAAAATCAGCTTTTTGTACAAAGTTTGCTCAGTGCATGTGAAGGAACTCAGGCCCTGGTTTTTGCCTCCGGAGTGAGGACAAAAGAGGAGTGGGCCGTCCTGCTGAAAAGTGGGATCCACGGCGGTCAGGGCGATTTATTTGCTGTGCCGGAGCCTGTTGACCCGGTCGGTAAAAAATATTCACATAACCGCGATGTTTAAGTGACCGTTATGGGATTATTTAACGTAGAATGAGCCAGCTTTTGACCGACTCCCTTGCCTGGCCTCCGGTGCTTATTATCAGGCCGCAGATGAGCGGAAAATTTCGGTAAAAGTGTAAGAATTTATGTGCGGTGTTGCTACTTCGCCTGGGTGCCTGCCCGAGGTAAACCGAGCCTGCGATAAAGAATTATTTCGCAGTGCCATCAGCCTCAAAAAGTAACAACAAGTGAATGGCGACATCGCTGACAATTTTCACGGAAGCAGGACGTTTTTGCGCCTTGTCGCTGCTTCGCGTGGTTGGTAAAGTAGGCGGATTTTATTTTCCGCCCCCAGCTTGCAGGATTATCCTTTCGTTATGTTTAAGAAATTTCGTGGCATGTTTTCCAACGACTTGTCCATCGACCTGGGTACCGCCAATACCCTTATCTATGTAAAAGGACAAGGCATCGTGTTGAATGAGCCATCTGTAGTGGCTATTCGTCAGGATCGTGCTGGTTCACCTAAAAGCGTTGCTGCTGTTGGTCACGACGCTAAACAGATGCTGGGTCGTACTCCTGGCAATATCGCAGCCATTCGTCCAATGAAAGACGGCGTTATCGCCGACTTCTTCGTGACTGAGAAAATGCTGCAACACTTCATCAAGCAAGTTCACAGCAACAGCTTCATGCGCCCAAGTCCGCGCGTGCTGGTGTGTGTGCCAGTCGGTGCAACGCAAGTTGAACGCCGTGCTATCCGTGAATCTGCACAAGGTGCAGGCGCGCGTGAAGTGTTCCTGATTGAAGAACCGATGGCTGCGGCAATCGGTGCAGGTCTGCCAGTATCTGAAGCGACCGGTTCAATGGTGGTGGATATCGGTGGTGGTACGACGGAAGTTGCGGTGATCTCCCTTAACGGCGTGGTGTATTCCTCTTCTGTACGTATTGGTGGCGACCGTTTCGACGAAGCTATCATTAACTACGTTCGTCGTAACTACGGTTCACTGATTGGTGAAGCGACTGCCGAACGTATTAAGCACAGCATTGGTTCTGCTTATCCTGGCGATGAAGTGCACGAAATCGAAGTTCGCGGCCGTAACCTGGCTGAAGGTGTTCCACGTGGCTTCACGCTGAACTCCAACGAAATCCTGGAAGCCCTGCAGGAACCGCTGACCGGTATCGTCAGCGCGGTGATGGTTGCACTGGAACAGTGCCCGCCAGAACTGGCTTCTGATATTTCCGAGCGCGGCATGGTACTGACCGGCGGTGGCGCATTACTGCGTAACCTGGATCGTCTGCTGATGGAAGAAACCGGTATTCCGGTTGTCGTCGCAGAAGATCCGCTGACTTGCGTAGCCCGCGGCGGTGGTAAAGCATTAGAAATGATCGACATGCACGGCGGCGACTTATTCAGCGAAGAGTAATCTGAGCGAAGACTTGTGGTTTTGGGCAGGGCTTGTTGTCAGCAAGCCTTGTCGTAGTGAACAAAATCAGTCTGCCCGGGAAGGTGGTTGTCCGTCAGGTAAAACCTGCAACGTGAAGTGTGCAGTGTTCAATGTGGATCCGCGCAAACACTGGCTGAGCGATAAACGCTTTGCCGGTGTTTTGTCTATCCCATGAGATTGCCGCCTTTTCTGTCAGGGGAAGTCTTTACTTCGACTGGCTGAAACCTTCTGTTGCCGAGGAACTCGCATATTTTATGAAGCCAATTTTTAGCAGGGGACCTTCCCTGCAACTGCGACTTTTTTTGGCTATTCTCACGGCCATTGTCCTGATTGTTGCCGACAGTAAAATAGGTACGTTTGTTAAAATTCGCACCTATATGGATACTGCCGTCAGTCCCTTCTATTTTTTGTCCAATGCCCCGCGTGAATTCTTAGATCAGGTCTCTTCAACATTTGCCACTCGTGGTCAGATGGAGCTCGAAAACCGCGCTTTGCGTCAGGAACTGTTGCTGAAAAACAGCGATCTGATGCTGCTTGGCCAATACAAACAAGAAAACGCCCGTCTGCGCGAACTGTTAGGGTCGCCGTTGCGTCAGGACGAGCACAAGATGGTGACGCAGGTTCTGTCTACCAGCAACGATCCGTACAGTGATCAGGTGGTGATCGACAAAGGCAGCAACAATGGCGTCTATATCGGGCAACCGGTGATCAGCGACAAAGGTGTTGTCGGTCAGGTTGTTGCCGTTGCCGCTCTGACCAGCCGCGTATTGCTGATTTGCGATGCGTCGCACGCATTACCGATTCAGGTGCTGCGTAACGATATCCGCGTGATTGCAGCCGGTAGCGGCTGTGCCGATGACCTGCAACTCGAGCATCTGCCAAGCAATACCGACATTCGTGTCGGCGATGTGCTGGTCACGTCAGGTCTTGGCGGCCGTTTCCCTGAAGGCTATCCGGTGGGTGTGGTGTCCTCTGTTAAAGTGGACAACCAGCGTGCGTATACCGTGATCCAGGCGCGTCCGACCGCCGGTTTGCAACGTCTGCGTTATTTGCTGCTGTTATGGGGTTCCGACCGTAATGGTGAACATCCTCTGCCGCCTGACGAAGTCCATCGCGTCGCCAACGAACGTCTGATGCAAATGATGCCGCAAGTCCTGCCACCTCCGGGTGATATGGGGCCTCCTGCACCGGTTCCACCACCGGCTACCGGTACGGTGACCGCGCCTGTCAGCACCCCTGCTGTTCAGGGAGCGACACGATGAACAGTTACCGGAGCCACGGGCGTTGGATTATTTGGCTATCCTTCTTAATAGCCATGCTGTTGCAGGTCATGCCGTGGCCGGAACAAATTTACATGTTCAGGCCGTCATGGCTGATGCTGATCCTGATTTACTGGGTGATGGCGTTACCGCATCGCGTCAACGTGGGTACCGGTTTTATTGTCGGCTTCATCATGGACTTGATCCTGGGATCGACGCTCGGCATCCGGGCGCTGGCATTTGCTATCACCGCCTATCTGGTCGCGTTCAAATTCCAGTTATTCCGCAATCTGGCGCTCTGGCAACAGGCGCTGATTGTCATGGTGCTTTCACTGGCCGTGGACGTGATGGTGTTCTGGGGTGAATTCCTGGTCGTTAACGTTTCGTTCCGGCCTGAAGTTTTCTGGAGTAGTGTGGTTGACGGTGTTCTGTGGCCATGGCTGTTCCTGCTGATGCGTAAAATTCGTCGTCAGTTTGCCGTGCAGTGAGGATGTTATGACCGCACTTTATCTGGCCTCCGGGTCACCGCGCCGCCGTGAATTACTGACGTTGCTGGAGTTGCCTTTCGAGCGCCTGTCTACGGACGTGGCAGAAGAACGTCAGCCCGGCGAAGCGCCGCAAGATTATGTTTTGCGGCTGGCGAAAGACAAGGCGCAGGCCGGTGTGGCGGTAGCAGCAGAAGATTTGCCGGTGCTGGGCGCAGATACGATTGTGGTACTTGACGGTAACGTGTTGGAAAAGCCACGTGACGAAGCGCAAGCGGCTGTTATGCTTAATGCATTGTCTGGCAGACAGCATCAGGTGATGACCGCGATTGCGTTTGCCGACCGGCAGGATTGTCTCAATACGTTGGTTGTGACAGATGTCACTTTCCGTTCACTATCCTCCGACGACATTGCACACTATATTCTGAGCGGTGAGCCCATGGATAAAGCGGGCGCTTATGGTATTCAGGGAAAGGGCGGTTGTTTCGTCCGTGAAATTCGCGGCAGTTACTATGCAGTTGTGGGTCTTCCTTTGGTGGAAACTCAGGAACTGCTAAATGAATTTTCTGCCTTACGCGAGCTTAGGAGAAAACATGACAGCTGAATTACTGGTCAATGTCACCCCGTCTGAAACCCGCGTGGCCTACATTGACGGTGGCATTCTGCAGGAAATCCATATTGAGCGTGAGACCAAACGCGGGATTGCCGGCAACATTTATAAAGGACGTATCAGCCGGGTTCTGCCAGGTATGCAGGCAGCATTCGTGGATATCGGCCTTGAGAAAGCAGCGTTCTTACACGCTTCAGACATCATGCCTCACACCGAATGTGTGGCGCGTGATGAGCAGAAAAATTTCCATGTGCGTGATATCGCAGAGCTGGTGCATCAGGGCCAGGATCTGATGGTGCAGGTGGTGAAAGACCCGCTGGGTACCAAAGGCGCGCGCCTGACGACTGACATTACGTTGCCTTCCCGCTATCTGGTGTTCATGCCCGGGGCTTCTCACGTTGGGGTTTCCCAGCGTATTGAAAGCGAAGCGGAACGCGACCGTCTGAAACGTATCGTCTCCGAATATTGCGACGAGCACGGTGGTTACATTATTCGTACCGCCGCCGAAGGCGTGGGCGAAGAAGAACTTAAGCAGGATGCCGCCTACTTAAAACGCTTGTGGACTAAGGTGATGGAGCGTAAACGTCGCAACAAAACCAAGTGCAAGTTGTATGGCGAACTGGCGCTGGCGCATCGCGTTTTACGTGATTTTGCCGGTGAAGCGCTGGATCGTATCCGCGTTGACTCCCGTCTGACCTACGAATTGCTGGTGGAATTCACCAGCGAATACATGCCTGAAATGACCAGCAAGCTGGAGCATTACAGCGGCAAGCAACCTATTTTCGATTTGTTCGATGTTGAGAATGAAATCCAGCGTGCGCTGGAGCGCAAGGTGGAACTCAAATCCGGCGGCTACCTGATTATCGATCAGACCGAAGCCATGACCACCGTGGATATCAATACCGGTGCGTTTGTCGGCCATCGCAATCTCGAAGACACTATTTTCAACACCAATACCGAAGCGACACAGGCGATTGCCCGTCAGTTGCGTCTGCGTAATCTCGGCGGCATTATCATCATCGACTTCATTGATATGTCGAATGAAGATCACCGCCGTCGCGTATTGCACAGCCTGGAGCAGGCGCTGGCGAAAGACCGCGTGAAGACCGGCATTCACGGTTTCTCTGCGCTCGGTCTGGTGGAAATGACCCGTAAGCGTACGCGTGAAAGCGTCGAGCATGTTCTGTGCAGCGACTGTCCGACATGCCATGCACGCGGTACGGTGAAAACCGTTGAAACCGTCTGCTATGAAATTCTGCGTGAGATCGTACGTGTGCATCATGCCTACGATTCCGACCGTTTCCTGGTTTACGCGTCTGCTGCCGTGGGGGAAGCCCTCAAGGGAGAAGAATCCCATGCGCTGGCCGAAGTGGAAATCTTCGTCGGTAAGCAGGTTAAGGTGCAGATTGAGCCGCTCTACAGTCAGGAACAGTTCGACGTCGTCATGATGTGATCTGCGGATGACTGGCTTGAAGCATCTGGGTGTTAAAGGTTTCCATTGCCGTCTGTGCGGGTGAAACCAGCATGGAATGGAAAACAAGGAGAGAGGTTTGAGGCGACTGCCCGGTATTTTATTAACCACCAGCGCAACCCTTGTCGTGATAGTGGCTTTGGTGATCAGCGGCTTGCGTCTCGCATTGCCGCAGCTTAGCCGCTTTCAGGATCAACTGGTCGGGAAAGTAGAGGCGGTCACCGGCGTACCGATTGAACTGTCGCAAATCAGCGCCAGCTGGAAAACCTTTGGCCCGATCATGGAAGTCCGTGGTCTTCAGGTCACATTACCCGAGGCCAAATGGCGGGTTCAGCGCATCACGATGGCGCTGGACGTCTGGCAATCACTGCTGCATTTTCGCTGGCAGTTCCGCGATCTCACTTTCTATAACCTGCAACTGGATTTAAACACCCCGCTCGGTGGCGAGGCCAATAAAGGCAACGGCATCAAGCCCGGTCGTGTCAGCGATATTTTTCTGCGTCAGGTTGACCATTTTGACCTGCGCAACAGCCGCATTACGTTCCCTACGCCTTCCGGTTCGCGTGCCGAATTCGATATTCCCCAGCTCACCTGGCTGAACAGCCGTAACCGCCACCGCGCCGAAGGGCAGCTCAGCCTCTCGAGCTTTAACGGTCAGCACGGCGTTGTGCAACTGCGTATGGATCTCAACGACTCAAACGGTCTGCTCAATAACGGCAAGATTTATATGCAAGCCGATGATATTGATATGAAACCGTGGTTCAGCCGATGGTTGCGCAGTAACACCGGTCTGGAAAGCGCTAACTTTAGCCTGGCGGCGTGGCTGACGGTCCACAATGGCGATATTTATGCCGGTGATGCGCTGCTGAAAACGGGTTCCGCGACCTGGAAAACCGGCGACGATGAGCACCGCCTCGATGTTGATAATCTCACTTTGCACGGCAGCCGTCAGGGAAATGGCTGGCAGGTCGGCACGCAGCAGCTGAATCTGAAAACGGATGGCGTTGCGTGGCCAAAAGGTCGCCTTGAAGCGCTTTATCTGCCTGAAAATAATGATTTCCTCGGCCCCTCGCAGGGCGAAGAATTGCGTATCCGTGGCGCCAATCTGCAACTCGAACGTTTAGGACCGGTGATCCCGACCTTCTCATTCCTGACTCCCGCCTTGCTGGAACGCTGGCAGGATTTAAAACCTGCCGGTAACGTCGACAGGCTCGCGCTGGATATCCCGATCAAACAGCCGGATCAGACCCGCTTTGATGCAAGCTGGCACGATGTCAGCTGGCAGCTCTGGAAGATGCTGCCGGGCGTCAGTCATTTCAGCGGCAGCCTCAAAGGCAGCGTGGCGGGCGGCCAGCTGGCGGTGAATCTCAAAGACAGCGTCTTACCTTATGGCGACATGTTCCGTGCGCCGCTGGAGATAGGCGCCGCGACCGGGACATTTAACTGGACTAACACTCAGGACGGCTGGGCGCTGTCGGGCAAAGATGTGGACGTCCAGGCTAACGCGTTGTGGGCGAAAGGCGACTTCCGTTACCACCAGCCCGTTAAAGGCGAGCCGTGGCTGAATATTCTGGCGGGTATCCGCTTATATGACGCCGGACAGGCGTGGCGCTATTTCCCTGAGCCGCTGATGGGTAAACATCTGGTGGATTATCTGAGCGGTGCCATAAAGGCCGGTCAGGTCGATAACGCGACGTTAACGTTCAACGGCAATCCGCATGATTTTCCGTTCAAAAAGAACGAAGGGCAGTTTGAAGTTTGGGTGCCTTTGCGCCACTCAACTTTCGAATTCCAGCCAGGCTGGCCGGCACTGACTGATCTGGATATTGATCTCGATTTCCTCAATGACGGCCTGTTTATGAAAGCCGCGCACACCAGACTGGGCAATGTTGATGGCAACAATGTGGTCGCCAATATTCCTGATTACCTGAAAGAAAAGCTGTTTATCGATGCCGACCTGCGCGGTCAGGGCAAAGATATCGGCGACTACTTCATGGGTACGCCGCTGCATGATTCGCTGGGTTCGGCGCTACAGGAATTGCAGATTGGCGGCGAAGTGAATGGTCGCTTACATCTGGATATTCCGCTGGATGGTGAGATGGTTCGTGCCTCAGGCGGGGTAACGTTAAAAGACAACAGTCTGTTTATTAAACCGCTGGACAGCAAAATCAGCCATCTCAGCGGTCAGTTCAGCTATGACAACGGCAACCTGCAAAGTAACCGTCTTACCGGTGAATGGTTCGGCCAGCCGGTAAATGTGATGTTCAGCACGCAGGAACTGGCGGATGACTTTAAGGTGCAGGTTGGTCTGGATGCTAACTGGCAGCTGGCAAAAATCCCGGGTCTGCCGGCCGCGGTAGCCAGCAAAATTTCTGGCGGTACACCGTGGAAAGGCGATGTGAATATCACGCTGCCGCACAAAGGCACTCCGACTTATACCGTCGATGTGAACGCCGACCTGAAAGATGTGAGCAGTCACTTACCCGATCCGCTGAGCAAAAAGGCCGGGCACGCAATGCCGCTGGTGGTCAATGTGAAAGGCGATCTGCACAGTTTTAATCTGGAAGGCGTACTGGCCGGAAAAGACCGCTTCAACAGCCGCTGGCTGCTGGGCAAACAGCTGAAACTGGATCGCGCATCCTGGCAGGCTAACGCGAAGAAAACGCCACCCCTGCCGGCAGACAGCAGCCTGACACTTAATCTGCCGCCGCTGGATGGCGAAAACTGGCTGGGCCTGCTCTCGCCGGATAAAGCGGCGCAAAGCACCCGGGGCAACAGCAGCAAAATGGCCGGTTTCAGCTTCCCGCATCAGATAACCCTGACTACGCCAGCACTGACGCTGGGTGGACAGGTGTGGAATGATCTGGCCCTGACTTCGGTGCAGGGGCGTCAGGGAATGGAAATCATCGCCAAAGGCAAAGAAATTGATGGTCAGCTGAATATGAATGACAACGGACCGTGGCTGGCGAACCTGAAATATGTGTATTTCAATCCGCAATGGACCGTGGCTGATGTTACCAGCAGCGGTCAGCCGGGCGGAAATCCGTTCGCGACCAGTAAGATTTCCTTCGCTAACTGGCCTGCGCTGCAACTGCGTTGCCAGGCCTGCTGGTTCCTCGGACAGAACTTCCGCAAAGTGAACGCCGATCTCACCCCGCAGGGCGATCAGCTGATGCTGCGCAACGGCCTGATCGACACCGGCGTAGCGCGCCTCAACGTTCAGGGCGACTGGAAGCAGAACGCACAGGGCGAAAGTACCGGCCTGAAAGGCAAACTGGCGGGTAAAAACATTGAACAGGCGATGTCATTCTTTGGTGTGACCACGCCACTGAAAGGCGCGCCGTTCGACATTAACTTCGACCTGCACTGGAAATCCGTGCCGTGGAAACCGGATATCAGCACGCTCAACGGCACGCTGAAAAACACGCTGGGCAAAGGCGAAATCGCTGATGTCGGCACCGGCCGGGCCGGGCAATTGCTGCGTCTGGTCAGTTTCGACGCCTTGCTGCGTAAACTGCGCCTCGATTTCAGTGATACCTTCGGTCAGGGATTCTATTTCGATTCGATCAAATCCACCGCCTGGATTAAAGACGGCGTACTGCATACCGATGATCTGCTGGTTGACGGTCTGGAAGCAGATATTGCCATTACCGGTCAGGTGAATTTTGTTAATCAGCGCCTCGATCTGGAAGCGGTTATCGCGCCTGAAATCTCAGCGACCGTCGGCGTGGCCACTGCCTTCGTCATCAACCCTGTGGTGGGCGTGGCGGTATTTGCTGCCAGTAAAGTGCTGGCGCCGCTGTGGAATAAAATTTCGCTGATTCGCTATCAGATTAGCGGCACTATCGCAGATCCACACATCAACGAAATTCTGCGTAAACCGGTAGAACATCCAAAAGCCGCTGCCGCTCAGTAATGCCACCGGCGAAGGTGGCAGGAAACCTCGTTCGGGCTGTGTTAGGCTGTAAATAACCTTGTAACAATGGATTGTCCGGCGGGTTGACGTTTTTATAACGCTCAGCCCGCCGGATTTTCGTCTAAAAAGAGAGTGAACATTTATGAGTCTGGCCTTAGTCAGTGAGCAGTTACTAACTGCTAATAATCTGAGTCATCAGGATTTGTTTTCCGTTTTGGGCCAGTTGTCTGAACGTCGCCTTGATTATGCCGATCTCTTTTTCCAGTCCAGTTTCCACGAAGCCTGGGTTATCGAAGACAGCATCATCAAAGATGGTTCTTACAATATCGATCAGGGCGTCGGCGTCCGTGCGGTAAGCGGTGAAAAAACCGGTTTTGCCTATGCTGACCAGATTACCCTGAATGCCCTGAATCTCAGCGCAACCGCAGCCCGCAGCATTGTTCGCGAGCAGGGCAATGGCAAAGCGCACACGCTGGGCGAAATTGCGTACAAATCTCTTTATTCTCCGCTGGATCCGCTGCAAAGCCTGCCGCGTGAAGCAAAAATCGACCTGCTGCACCGTGTAGACAAAATTGCCCGTGCGGCAGATAAGCGCGTGCAGGAAGTCAGTGCCAGCATTACCGGCGTGTACGAAACCGTGCTGGTTGCGGCGACGGATGGCACGCTGGCGGCGGATATCCGTCCGCTGGTGCGTTTGTCTGTCAGCGTTCTGGTCGAACAGGACGGACGTCGCGAACGCGGCTCAAGCGGCGGCGGCGGTCGTGTCGGTTATGACTACTTCCTGGAAACCGTTAACGGCGAAGTTCGTGCCGAAGCTTTCGCCCGTGACGCTGTGCGCATGGCGCTGCTGAACCTGACCGCGGTAGCCGCTCCGGCTGGCGGAATGCCGGTAGTACTCGGTGCAGGCTGGCCGGGCGTGCTGTTGCACGAAGCGGTCGGTCACGGTCTGGAAGGTGATTTCAACCGTCGCGGCACGTCAGTATTCAGCGGCCAGATGGGCAAACTGGTGGCGTCTGAACTGTGTACCGTGGTCGATGATGGCACTATGCCGGGTCTGCGCGGTTCACTGGCGATTGATGATGAAGGTGTGCCGGGCCAGTACAACGTACTGATCGAAAACGGCGTGCTGAAAGGTTACATGCAGGACAAACTGAATGCGCGCCTGATGGGTGTCGCGCCGACCGGCAACGGCCGCCGTGAGTCTTATGCGCATCTGCCGATGCCACGTATGACCAACACCTACATGCTTGCCGGGAAATCGACGCCGGAAGATATCATCAGCAGCGTGGAATTTGGTCTGTATGCGCCAAACTTCGGTGGCGGCCAGGTGGATATCACGTCGGGTAAATTTGTGTTCTCGACTTCAGAAGCCTATCTGATCGAAAAAGGCCGGATCACTAAACCGGTGAAAGGCGCAACGCTGATTGGCTCCGGTATTGAAGCCATGCAGCAGATTTCTATGGTCGGTAACGATCTGGCGCTCGATAAAGGCGTCGGCGTGTGCGGTAAAGAAGGTCAGAGTTTGCCGGTCGGTGTCGGTCAGCCAACCCTGAAACTGGATAATCTGACCGTCGGCGGTACTGCTTAAGTTTTGTTGTTGCATTTCAGCCTCCCCTTTCACAAGGGGAGGCTGGTGGGCTTTAATTGAGTTTGGCGGGTTTTGATACACACTCAACTCCACTGCGTCCCCTTTTTCCCCTGCCGGTATCCCTGATACACCTTGCTGACTCGTTTGAAATAATCCGTCAGATAATCAATGCAGACCTGCACTTTCAGCGGCAGTTTGTCCTTTTCGGTATACAGCGCGTAGACCGGTCGCGGATCGGACTGATAGCTTCTGAACAAAATCTCCACTTCGCCTGCGTTAATTTCCTCAATCACCCACATCAGCGGCACATACGCGATCCCGACACCGGCTTTCAGCCAGCGGATCATGGTTTGCGAATCGTTGGTGACGAAGCGCCCTTGCGGTGTAATGCGGGTCGAAATGCCTTCAGGGGCGATCAGCTCAAATTCGCTGTCGGGGCGCACGCTGTATTCCAGCCATGAGAAATTCACCATATCAGCCGGTTTTTCCGGTGTGCCGTGCTGGGCCAGATAACTGCGCGCTGCGCACACCACCATCGGCATTGAGCCTAAGCGGGTGCAGAACAGGCTGGAATCCTGTAACGCGCCGACGCGGATCACCACATCCAGACCGTCGGCGATTAAATCGGGTGCGGGTATGCCGGTCACCAGATTTACCGTCAGGCCGGGATATTCGCTGAGCATTTCGGCAGTCATTGCAGCAAGAACATTTTGTGCCATTGTTGATGAACTGCCGATGCGCAAGGTCCCGGTTGGCGTGTTGTTGAAGGCATACAATTGTTCATGCACTTCACGCACATCGTGCAGCATTTTCCGGCAACCCTGATAGTAAAGCTTGCCCGCTTCCGTCAGACCAATACTGCGCGTGCTGCGGTTTAATAATTTGATTTGTAAATCGTTTTCCAGCTTTGACACAGTCTGGCTGATGGCGGATACGCTCATGTCGAGGCGTCGCGCAGCGGCAGTAAAAGAACCGCTTTCCACCACCTGAGCGAAAATCGACATGCGTTTTAATCGGTCCATTGTTAACTCTGGCTTAAAAGTGATTTAGATCACAGAACGTTGATTACTTGATAATAAGCACGCTAATATACCCTTCCGGGCGATAATGCTCAGGTTTCAGTTTTCCTGACATAATGCTTACCTTCGCACACTTCCCTGGCAACTCCACGGCTTCATTGATCTGCTCCCGCTGAATTATTTTCCACCGGGGTCGCGTGCCGTTGCCTAAAATAATGAATAATGCGTGCGCGGGACGATACGTGTTTGTCCGTCGTCATAATGTAAGGAATTTTTGATGAGTTTGCTTCCGGTAATGGTGATTTTCGGATTGTCGTTTCCTCCGGTGTTTTTTGAAATACTGCTGGCGCTGGTGGTGTTTTTCGTGCTGCGGCGTGTACTGCAACCCACCGGTATCTATGACTTTGTCTGGCATCCGGCGTTGTTCAACACAGCTTTGTACTGCTGTCTTTTTTACCTGATCTCCTGCATGTTCGTCTGAGGGCGTTGTGAAAAATTTCTCTATAAAAATAATACGTTATGCAATAACGTTGATTCTGGTCGTGCTGGCTGTCATCGCAATTTTCAAAGCCTGGGCGTTCTATACCGAATCTCCGTGGACCCGTGATGCCAAATTTACCGCTGATGTCGTGTCTATCGCGCCCGATGTTACCGGTCTGATTACCGATGTGCCTGTGGTCGATAACCAGCTGGTGAAGAAGGGCCAGGTGTTGTTTAAAATCGACCAGCCGCGCTACCAGCAGGCGCTGGACGAAGCGAGTGCTGACGTCGCGTATTATCAGGCGCTGGCAGCAGAGAAAAAACGTGAAGCCGGACGTCGTGTGAAACTGGGCGTGCAGGCCATGTCGCAGGAAGAAATCGATCAGGCCAATAACGTCCTGCAAACCGCTGAACATCAGCTGGCAAAAGCGCAGGCGGCACGTGATCTGGCCGTGCTGGATCTGGAACGTACCGTGGTGGTTGCACCTGCCGATGGCTGGGTCACTAACCTGACCGTTCATCCGGGTAACTACATCAACCGTGGTTCGACGGCTGTGGCGCTGGTGAAGAAAAACTCCTTCTACATTCTCGCCTATCTGGAAGAAACCAAATTGCCGGGGCTGAACAAAGGCGACCGTGCGGAAATCACCCCGCTGGGCAGTAACCGTATCATGCACGGTACCGTGGACAGCGTGGCCGCGGCGGTCACCAACAGCTCTTCTTCTGCTGCAACGAATGGTCTGGCGACCATCGACAGCAACCTCGAGTGGGTGCGTCTGGCGCAGCGCGTGCCGGTGAAAATCCTGCTCGATGATGAAGACCAGCAACATCCTTATCCGGCAGGGACTACCGCGACCGTGGTTATCACCGGTCAGCATGACCGCAAACAAGATGAAGGTTCTCCTTTCCTTCGTCTCCTGCATCGCCTGAGAGAGTTTGGCTAAGGCCGGAAAGATGAATAGCGTACTTATCCCGCGCGTGCGTTTTGCCTGCAAGCTGACGTTCGCGATCCTCGGCGCGCTGGTTCTCGGGTTCTATCTGCAACTCGAGACACCGCGCTGGTCGGCCATGACCGCCGCCATTGTGACCTCCGGCCCGGCGCTGGTGGCGGGTGGCGAACCCTTTGCCGGTGCTATTCGTCACCGTGGTTTTCTGCGTGTTATTGGCACATTTATCGGCTGTATCGCGGCGCTGGTGATTGTTATCGCCACTGCCCGCGCACCGGTCGTGATGCTGCTTTTATGCTGTATCTGGGCGGGTGTCTGCACCTGGTGGTCTTCACTGGTGCGCATCGAGAATTCCTACGCACTTGGGCTGGCGGGTTATACCGCGCTGATTATTGTGGTGACCTCAGCCAGTGCGCCGTTACAGACACCGCAGTTCGCCGTCGAGCGTTGCAGTGAAATCGTTATCGGGATTTGCTGCGCCATCGTGGCTGACCTGCTGTTTTCTCCCCGTTCCATCAAAAAAGATATCGATCGCGCCGTCAGTCAGCTGATGTTGGATCAGTTTGCGCTGATGCGGATTTGCGTGAATAACGGCACGAAGGAAGACATCGATAAGTCCTGGAACAACCTGGTGAAAAGCACCACGGCGCTGAATGGCATGCGCGGCAGCCTGATGATGGAATCCTCGCGCTGGCAGCGCTGCAACCAGCGTCTGAAAGCGCTGCACAGCACCTCGCTGAGTATGATCACCCAGGCCTGCGAAACCTATCTGATTATGCAAGACACGCCGGAAAGGCTGTCGCCTGAGCTTAAAGCGCTGTTTGCTGAACCGGCAGAAACTGTTGCCGATGTTCACCGCCGCCTGAAACAACTGCGCCAGATTATTACCGGTATGCACAGCGATAATGTGCTGGTGACACTCAGTGCCTGGACCGGCGCTGGCACGCGTGCGCTGTTGCTGATGAAAGGCGTCCAGACCAACAGCAGCATCAGCAGTATTGAAAGCGGTGTGCTGGAAGGTGAAGTGGTGGTTCGTCCGGTGTCGGCTGAGCGGCATCATGCGCTGATCAACGGCCTGCGTACGTTTACCGCGACGGCGATAGGTTGTCTGATGTGGCTATGGACCGGCTGGACGTCCGCCAGCGGCTGCGTGATTATTATCGCCGTGGTGACCTCGCTGGCGATGCGTACCCCGAACCCGAAAGGCATGGCGATGGACTTTATTGTCGGCATGTTGCTGGCGATCCCGGTTGGCTCGATGATGTTTATGTTGATCATGCCTTCGACGCAGCAAAGTCTGTTCCTGCTGTGTCTGATGCTGGGGATTTTCACCTTCTTTATCGGTATCGAAGTGACCAAGCGTCGACTCGGCATGCTCGGTTTGCTGGCGGGCACCATCAACATTCTGGTGCTCAGTAACCCGATGAAATTCAACGTGACGTCTTTTCTAGACAACGCGCTGGGGCAGGCGATCGGTACGGTGATTGCGATGGCGGTGTTGCTGATTATTCGCGATAAGTCCCGTGATAAAACCGGCCGCACGTTGCTGAACCGCTTTATGAGCAGTGCGGTATCGGCGCTGACCACCAAAGCATACCGTCGTCGTGAAAACCACCTGCCGGCGCTTTACCATCAGCTCAATCAGCTGCTGGTGATGTTCCCGAATGACATCGGTAAATACCGTCTGGCGCTGATGCTGATTATCGCTCATCAGCGGATGAAACTTGCTGAAGTGCCGGTAAATGATGAGCTGTCGGCGTTCCACAAAAAAATCCGTAACACCGCCGATCACGTGGTTTCGGCGTCAGGCGAAGGTAAGCGGACATACTATTATCAGCGTCTGCTGAAAGAGCTGGGTGAGTATCAGCAAAAGCTGGTCGATTACGACGCGCCCCTGAAAGTGACTGAGCCGGTGCGACGTCTGACCGAGATGCTCCATCGTTATCAGCATTCGTTTGTGGCGTAACAGCCCGTAAAAAACAAAGGCCGGTGTTTAAACGCACCGGCCTTTTTTATCGCCAAAATACGGGCATCATTTCATGAATGCTTCGCGGTCAGCGGCGGTGATCGGGCGTATTACCCGGCACGGTACGCCAGCCGCCACCACATCGGCGGGAATGGATTTTGTCACTACGCTTCCCGCACCAATCACGCTGTTACGCCCGATAGTCACACCCGGATTTACCATCACACCCATGCCCAGCCAGACGTTATCTTCAATGACGATCGGCAGGGAGAATTGCTGTCCGGTGGCGCGGATTTCCGGGTCGATCGGATGTCCGGCTGTCGCCAGGGTGACGTTCGGCGCAATCATTACGTTATCGCCGATGGTGACGGTTGCGTCATCCACCACCGTGAGATTGAAATTGGCGTAAAAGTTGTTGCCGATATGAATATGCGTGCCATACGCGACACGCAGCGGCGGCTCAATCCAGCCGTTTTCGCCCAGGCTGCCCATCATGTCTTTCAGCATCCGCTGGCGTTTTTTTTCTTCTGAAGGACGGGTCAGGTTGTAGTCGTACACCCGCTCTTTTCCGGCGCGGCGCTCCTCCGGCAATCCTTCGCCCATGTCTGTATACAGTTCACCGATATTCATTTTTTCGCGCGTCGACATGCCTTATTCCTTTGTAAAAATGGGGTGGAGTTCCCCGCAGTTTACGGAGGGATGCGGAAACTGTGAACGTATGACAATTCACTTTGCGATCTGTGTCTCTCAGTGCTGTCTGACAGACGCTTCTGCTCAAGCCGCTATACTTACCTGATAGTTCGCTTAAAACGGCATAAATCAGGAGGATCCTCATGTCAGCCCAACCTCATAAACTCTCCACGCATCCATTATTTAAGACTGGCTATTTTGTCGGCGGTAAATGGCTCGAAGCCAAAGACACCTTCGATGTGCTGGATCCGGCGACCGGCGATGTAGTCGCCAAAGTCTCTAAGTCAGGAAAAGCCGAAACAGAAGCCGCCGTCAAAGCCGCCAGCGACGCTTTCCCGGCCTGGCGCAAAACCACCGCCAAAGAACGTTCTGAAATTTTGCACCGCTGGTATGAACTGATGCTGGAAAACAAACAGTTTCTCGGCGAGCTGATGGTGGCCGAACAAGGCAAGCCACTGAAAGAAGCGCTGGGCGAGGTCGATTACGCCGCCAGTTATCTGCAATGGTTCAGCGAAGAAGCCAAACGCGCCAACGGGGAAATCATTCCTCCGGCCAAATCCGGTTCGCGCATTCTGGCGACACGTGAACCGGTCGGCGTAGTGGCGGCGATCACGCCGTGGAATTTCCCGCTGGCGATGCTGACCCGCAAACTCGGTCCCGCACTGGCTGCAGGTTGTACCGGCCTGATCAAACCGGCCAGTAACACGCCCCTCTCGGCGTTTGCTCTGCTGCAACTGGCAAAAGATGCCGGTGTGCCGGATGGCGTGATCAACGGCGTGGCGGGTGATACGAGCGCCATCAGCCAGGTGATTATGGCGAGCGATGCGGTACGTAAAGTGTCGTTCACCGGCTCTACAGAAATCGGCAAAACGCTGGTGCGTAACAGCGCTGACACCATGAAAAAGGTGTCGATGGAACTCGGTGGTAACGCGCCGTATATCGTCTTTGATGATGCGGATATCGAGGCTGCCGTGAAGGGCGCCATTACCTGTAAATTCCGTAACACCGGACAGGTTTGCGTGTGTATCAACCGCATCTACGTGCAGGACGGCGTTTATGAGGCGTTCACCTCACGTCTGGCGGAAGAAGTGCGCAAGCTGAAAGTCGGCAATGGTATGGACGAAGGTGTGATTGTCGGCCCGCTGATTAACATTCAGGGACTGGAGAAAGTCGAGGAGCATGTTAAAGACGCGCTGGAGAAAGGCGGGCGTCTGATGGAAGGTGGTGAGCGCCACAAACTCGGTGGCAACTTCTTCCAGCCGACGGTCATTATTGATGCCACCGACGACATGAAAGTGGCGCATGAAGAAACCTTCGGCCCGCTGGCGGCCTGTTTCCGTTTCAAAACGGAAGAAGAAGTGATTAAACGCGCCAACGACACACCTTTCGGGCTGGCGGCGTATTTCTATAGCCAGAATCTGCAACGTGTTTTCCGCGTGGCTGATGCAATTGAAAGTGGCATGATCGGGATAAACGAGTGTGCGATTTCCAACGAAGCCGCGCCGTTCGGTGGTGTGAAAGAATCTGGTCTGGGACGCGAAGGGTCGGTGCTGGGGCTGGAAGAATATCTGCAGGTGAAAACGCTGCATTTAGGAAATCTTTAAGTCAGCTTTCCAGATACAGCGTTTTAAGAAACAATAAACAGGAACAGATCGATGCGGGCTAAACACAAAGGACGCCAATGACGGTATTTAACGGGCTACGGCCGCGCAAACTGATGATGGCGGTCGCCGTGATCGCGGGACTGTGTGGCATCGCAGGACAGATTGTCGCGAAAACGACACACAACCCGGGCACTATCGTGACGGGGACTGAAGAGAAAACGGTGATCAGCTATTTGCGCCAGAATCATCAATTGCCGGAAAACTACATCACCAAGAAAAAGGCACGGGAAGCCGGATGGGATGCGCGTTCCGGCAACCTGTGTGATGTGTTGCCGGGCAAAGCCATTGGCGGCGACCGGTTCTCAAACCGTGAAGGTCGTCTGCCATCGGCCAACAAACGGGTATGGCGCGAGGCAGATATCAACTATCGCTGCGGGCGTCGCGGGGCAGACCGCGTGCTGTTTGCCAGCGACGGGCTGATTTACGTCAGTAAAGACCATTATCAGAACTTCGTTCGGGTGGAGTAATGTCGATGAATAAAGTGAGCTTCGATTTTAATCACATCCCGGATTTACCTGCATTCTACGCCGAGTTTGTCCGTCAGTTTGGTCTGACCGACAGCTTCGGTGCGAATCTGGATGCACTCTGGGATGAGGTAACAGGCGGGATTGCGCTGCCGGTTGAGATAGATTTCATCAATCTGAATGCCAGCCGCAAGCGGCGTTTCGGCGCACTGATTTTGCTGTTTGAAGAGGCCGAAGAGGAGCTGGAAGGGGATCTGCGGCTGAATCTGCTGGAGAAACCGGCAGTAAAGGCCAAAGGCTGAAAAGAAAAAACCCGCCATTTTCTGTTAAGTAAAAAGGCGGGTTTTTGTTTTTTTAGTCCTGACCTTCAGCCAGTTCGCGCAGATACTGGAAGATCTGGCGGTAAGATTTTGGCGGCTTATTAGCGGCTTTCTCTTTCTGCGCGTTGCGGATCAGCGCACGCAGCTGCTGACGGTCGGCTTCCGGATACAGTTCCAGCACCGGCGGGATTGCATCATCACCTTCTTCAACCAGACGGTCACGCAGCATTTCCAGTTTATGGAACAGCGAAACCTGCTGGTTGTGGCGGTTTTTCAGCTTATCCAGCGCAGTCTGAATCGGCTCGACATCGCGGGAACGCAGCATTTTACCGATCAGCTGAAGCTGACGGCGGCGGCCTTCTTTTTTGATCTTCTGCGCTAAGTCGATCGCAGCGCGCAGATCGTCATCCAGCGGCAGTTTGTCCAGCGAGTTTTTACCCAGCTCAACCATTTCTGCACCGAGATCTTTCAGCGCCTCGGCGTCACGTTTGATTTCACTTTTACTGACCCAGATGATTTCTTCTTCATCTTCGTTCTCGTTGGTTTCGGGAACGTCATCGTGCCAGTCGTCAATTTTCTTTGTCATGGGCGCTTCCTCTTAACGAGGTAATCCTGTCAGTTTGATTGTGCTTTATTGCTTCGGCGGCATTATGCAGGGTTATGCCGCATACATCCATGTTCTGTTGCAACTTTGGGCATAACAACGCCGGAGGGAATGCGAAATTGTGGCGAGTCTCTGTTAGACTCAAAGGTATAAGTTTCTTAATACCAGTGTAGAACAATCCCTTTTATCTCATAAGCGATGACATGCCGATGAACGTAGTGAATCAAGTAGCGCAGCAGCGTAAAACTCTGGAACAGGCCGTATCTCAGGCTCTGGAACTGGCGAAAGCGGGTTCAGATGCCGCAGAAGTGGCGGTCAGCAAAACCACCGGTATCGGCGTCAGCACCCGTTTTGGTGAAGTCGAGAACGTGGAATTCAACAGCGACGGCGCACTGGGCATCACCGTTTATTATCAGAATCGTAAAGGCAGCGCGTCTTCCACCGATTTAAGCCCGGACGCTATTTCCCGCACCGTGCAGGCGGCGCTGGATATCGCCCGTTACACGTCACCGGATCCGTTCGCGGGCGTGGCTGATAAAGAGATGCTGGCGTTTGACGCGCCGGATCTGGATTTATTCCATCCGGAAGAGCTGGATCCCGATCGCAGCATTGAGCTGGCTGCCCGTGCTGAACAGGCTGCCTTGCAGGCTGACAAACGCATCACCAACACTGAAGGCGGCAGCTTTAACAGCCATTACGGCATCCGCGTTTTCGGTAACAGTCACGGCATGTTGCAGAGCTATTGCTCGACGCGCCATTCGATTTCCGCCTCCGTGATTGCTGAACACGAAGGCGACATGGAGCGTGATTACGCCTATTCCATCGCCCGTAAGATGAGCGACCTGAAAGATCCGGAATGGGTTGGCGCAGAGTGCGCACGCCGCACCTTATCGCGTCTGGCACCACGTAAATTACCGACCATGCAGGCACCGGTGTTGTTCGCCTCCGAAGTGGCGACCGGCCTGTTCGGTCATCTGGTCGGGGCGATCAGCGGCGGCAGCATTTACCGTAAATCGTCCTTCCTGCTCGACAGCCTCGGCAAGCAAATCCTGCCGGAGTGGCTGACCATCGAAGAACATCCGCATCTGTTGCAGGGGCTGGCTTCGACGCCGTTCGACAGCGAAGGTGTGCGCACCGAGCGTCGCGATATCGTCAAAGACGGCGTGCTGCAAAACTGGCTGATGACCTGTTATTCCGCGCGTAAACTCGGTTTGCAAACCACCGGCCACGCAGGCGGTATCCACAACTGGCGCATCGCCGGTCAGGGTGATGATTTCGCCGGTATGCTGCGTAAGCTCGACAAAGGCCTGGTCGTCACCGAACTGATGGGACAGGGCGTCAGCGGTGTCACCGGTGACTACTCACGCGGCGCAGCAGGTTTCTGGGTTGAGAATGGTGAGATTCAGTATCCGGTAAGCGAAATCACCATCGCCGGTAACCTGAAAGACATGTGGCGCAATATGGTCGCCATTGGCAGCGATATCGAAACCCGCAGCAACATTCAGTGCGGTTCCGTACTGTTACCGGCAATGAAAATCGCCGGCGAATAACGCTTTCAAAGCAGCGGTCGCCCGATCGCTGCTTCTTCTTCCGCTACCATTCTTTACAAAAAATTCATGCCGTTTTCCTCTCTCTCAGCCTATTTTTATAAAGCCTTACAAGCAATGTCGTTTTATCTAACAAATAAATAACAATAGAGAGAAAGCTCATGCGTAAACAACTGATGGCGTTAGCGGTAGTCGCAATGCTGGGAAGCAGCACGGTGGCACTGGCGGCAGATTTAGAAAGGGACATGGACACGATTGCTGATAACTACGGCAAAGTGTTGAAAACCAACGATCAGGCTGAACTGACAACCGGTCTGGCTAATATGAAAGCCGCTGCCGAAGACGCGAAAAAAGCCACGCCACCGAAACTGGAAGGCAAAGCACCGGACAGCCCGGAAATGCAGGATTACCACAAAGGGCTGGATACGCTGATTGGCCAGATTGACAAGGCCTCCGCTTTAGCCAAAGCGGGCAAGGTCGATGAAGCGAAGAAAGAAGCCGAAGGGTTCAAGGCGACAAGGAATGAGAACCACAAGAAGTTTAAGTAAGCAGTTGACCGCTGCTTAGGCGGCTTCTTAATGCTGAGAGCGCTGAAAGCGGTGAAAATTTCGGTTTCTCAATCGCGGGGATCACACGGCCTCTCGCGCCGAAACCGACCAAAGAGGGCTAAGACGAGCCCTCTTTGGAATCTCCACGTCTTAAACTGCGCGCTATCGCAGTCACTACGGACATGTTCCGGCACATTGGCAGGTGGCGCAAAATGTCATCGCTGCGCGATTCCCTCATTTCAGGTTTCGAGCCTCAGGTCTCGAACCGTTCATTCGGTGCCATTTTTGAGCACGCCAATCGACTTTAATAAAAGATAAAATCCTTCTGCCGTTGAATTCACGATCCCATGGGCGATACAGAAACCTCTGTTGAATTTAGGAAGTTGCGGGCGATTCAGAAATCTTGCTGAACGGAGCGGCTTCGAGACCTATGGCTCGAAGACCGAGAGAAGGGACCGTGCAGCGGCAAGATTTCCAGCCTGTCTCCGCGTTACCTGAAACATAGCCGCCAGCGATAGCGCGCAGTAAAAAGCGGAGGGAGATCCAAGAGGGAGAAAGCACTTCTCCCTCTTGGGCGGTTTCGGCGCTGCGAGTCAAGCGATCACCGCACGTGAGAAACCGAAACTTTCTCATTCTCAAGTAAAGCCGCCGTGCAGCGGCCTCTGCAAAAGAAAACCCTTAACGTCTCAACTCTCCCGCCGCTTCCGGCTGAAACAACAATTCCAGCACTTCAATCCGGCTGTTCTCGCCATTTGGCATTTCCCACGTGATGCTTCCGCCTACGCGCAGCCCCAGCAGGGCGGCACCTAACGGCGCCATCACCGACAGTTGCTCGTTGCTGTCTTTGAGCGCAGCCGGATACACCAGCGTGCGGATGTGTTCTTCGCCGTCTTTACCTTCAGTAAAGCGAACCTTGCTGTTCATCGTAACCACGTCGGCCGGGATTTGCTCGGGTGGCAAAATCTCTGCGCGATCCAACTCTTCATTCAGTGCGTCGGCGACCGGGCTGTTGGCAAAAGCAGGTTGCGCCAGCAGTGTGTCCAGGCGTTCTGCGTCAAGTTCATTGATGATCAGTGTCGGTTTACTCATAACATTCTCCGTGGTTCCTTTTGCATCACCCGCTTCATGCGAGTGGGGTGCCGGTCGGCAAAAAATAACACCCCCGCGCGTTAACGCAGGGGTGTCAGTGATTTGCATGTGTTCTTTGATACTAGGCACTCTTAAGCGGAAATGAAAGCGTTGTGAGGGAATTAATCCGCATTGCGAAAAATCCGATTACCAGTGAAATACGCTGCTACAGACAGCAATATTCAGTGATATGCCGACTTAACTTTTCGTTTTGCGAATTGGATCTGCTCAGCTCATCGTATTTCCACTTTGAACTGGAAAAAGACCCACTACACAGGAAATCTTCCCGGAGTTAGGGTAAAGACAGACGAAATAAACGGCTGAAATAGTGAGTCAGGTAAGGAGAGAGGTAATCGCGAGTGAATAACGCAAGCGCATCTGTGAAAGGGATCGGGCGGATTGAATTGAAAGATGCTCCGGCCACAACAGAGCAAGTATTAAAAGATATTCAGACAATGCAAAGCGCGAAGAATATCTACACCACAGATGTTCAGTTGCAGATGTTAACGTCTCACGTAAAAGCCATGGTATTACGCGCCATTACCGGCGAGCCGTTACCTGAAGTCGAAAAAGATTTATTTGATGAAATATCTGCCGAATCCATGCAAATGGCAGAAGAAGTGGTCAGCTGGTTCGGAAATTTACCGATTGAGGAAGCCTATTTGCTCTCGGTGCATTTTGAAGTCGCAAGAGACAACGAACCGAAATAACTTTTTTAGAATACCGCGAATTAATTAATCTGGAGATGTGAATTATGGGACAAGTATTAGTTGTGATCGGCGACCGTTTAGGTAAAGGCCAGAAAGTGGCGGCAGGCGTGGAAGCAGCTGGTGGCAAAGCCATTGTTGTCCCGGGTATGGCAGCAGATATGAAACTCGGCGACGTGATGAAAGCAGAAGGTGCCAGCTTAGGTATTTCCTTCTGCGGCAGTGGCGGCGCGGGTGCGATTACCGCACAAAATAAATATGGATATAAAGCCAAGTACGGGATGCGCTCAGTGGATGAAGGCGTCACGGCAATTAACGAAGGCTGTCTGGTATTAGGGTTCGGATTTATGGATAAAGAAGAACTGGGTCAGCGTCTGGTTGAAGCGTTTAACAAGAAGTATGGTCAGGCGTAATGAAGCAACAATTAACCACGACAGTTCGGGTTGAAGGAAAAGGCGAAAATAAGGCTGCCGCCTTTTCTTCCGCACTGAGTCAGGTTCAGAGGACTGTTCTCAAATCTTCCGCCAATAATGTCTTGCTGCGTATTGAACCGCAGGACGTCAAGGTAATAAAAGCAGAAGAGTCAGTGAAAAGAGAAAAGTTTCTGTTCTTTTTTCTGGCCAGGGAAAGAAAGAGTTATTACGTGGCGTTAGACATTATCGTCAACCTGACTGTTATTAATACGGAACAGGTAGTTTTTGTCACGAAATAAAAACGTTAGCTATAAATGACAAGGATATACTGATGTTTTTAATTATTTTATTTAAGTCGCTTATTATCGGCGGACTGGTTGGCGTGGGCGTAGGTGCGGGTGCCGCACGTATGTTCCATGCGCCAACCGTGCAAGGAATGGGGGCTTTTCGTACGCTTGGGGAATTAAACTCCTGTGAAGGCGATCCGGCTTCGCATTTCTCATTCGGTCTGGGCTTCTTCTTTAACGCCTGGGCATCTTCCGTTGCAGCAGGTTCTTTCACGCAGGACGTTGACCACCGCATTATCCCTCACTGGGCTACCGCGGCGCTGATGTTCAAAAACCGCAATGTCGCCGAAACCATGCATGATCCGCGCAAGATGGCGATTGCCGGCGGCATCATCGGCATGATTGTGGTGGCCTTCCTCAACACCACCGCGTCCGCCGTTCCTCCGGCGTTACAGGTTACCGCGATTAAAGTGCTGGTACCGGCGGCCAACCTGCTGGTGAACACTGTCATGCCGGTGATTTTCTGGCTGGCGGCGATTGATGCAGGGCGTCGTTCCGGTTTCTGGGCCACCATTTTTGGCGGTCTGGCGCAGATGATCATGGGTAACGCCGTACCGGGTCTGGTGCTGGGTATCCTGATCGGTAAAGGCGTCGAAGAAAGCGGCTGGAACCACGTGACCAAAGTGATGATGGCGGCGATTATCGCGCTGTTCGTCCTCAGCGGTTTCTTCCGTGGTTTCGACGTCAAACTGTTGCAGTCATTCATGCTGGACGTCCCGACATGGCTGAACGGCATTCACAATTCACTCAGCGGTAAGTAAGGGAGCATGACAATGGAAGAACAAGCCAAACGTGGTTTCTGGTACGCCGAGTGGTCGTTCCCGATTTTTGTCGGACTGCTGTCTTCCGGCGTTTTCGCCGGGACACACATGTATTACCTGTACGGCATCGGCGCATTTAACGAAGTGGCGTTTGTGTCGATGTTGCGCTCGGGCATGGACACCGGTGTGTACGGCGCAGTGGCGGCCTTCGGTGCCAGCTTCCTGTTTGCCCGCATCATCGAAGGTTCACTGGTCGGTATTCTCGATATCGGCGGCGCAATCCAGACCGGTATTGGTCTGGGCGTTCCGGCGATGCTGCTGGGTGCAGGGTTTATTTTCCCGGTGGCGAACTTCGCCGCTTCGCTGGTCACCGGCCTGATCCTCGGTTTAGCCGTTGGTTACATCATCATTCTGGCGCGTAAATTCACCATCAATCAGAGCAATTCAACCTACGGCGCTGACGTGATGATGGGCGCGGGTAATGCCTCCGGCCGCTTCCTCGGGCCGTTGATTATCCTGTCAGCGATGGCGGCCTCGATTCCGATCGGTCTGGGTTCACTGCTCGGCGCACTGGGTTTCTATCTGTGGCAGAAGCCTATCACCGGGGGGGCGATCCTGGGTGCCATGATCCTGGGCGCTATCTTCCCGGTTTCATTGTAAAAACAGCAACATAGAATAAAATCAGCAGTAAAGCGGGCGTCGGGAATATTCCTGACGCCCGGATTATGGAGAACGTCGTATGTATGACTTAATCATCCGGCAGGCATTACGCACAGACGGCAGCCTGACTGATATTGCAATTCAGGACGGCAAATTCGCCGCCATTGGCACGCTGGCAGCCGATGCCACTGCCCGCCAGACTCTCAATCTTCAGGGCAAGGTTTATGCCAGCGCAGGCTGGATTGACTCCCACGTTCACTGTTACCCCAAATCGCCGATTTATCATGACGACGCCGATCTGATTGGCGTCGCCTGTGGCGTCACCACTGTGGCGGATGCCGGCAGCACCGGCGCGAATGATGTCGACGATTTCTATCAGATAACCCGTGCGGCGAAAACCAACGTCTACGCGTTTCTGAATATCGCCCGCACTGGCATTGTCACGCAGAACGAACTGGCGGATATGACGCAGATCGACAAAGTCGGCGTGCGTGACGCCATCGCGCGAAATTCCGGTTTTATCATCGGTATTAAAGCGCGCATGAGCAGCAGCGTGGTCGGCCAGAACGGCATCAAGCCACTGGTGCGCGCAAAAGAAATTCAGCAGGAAAACGACGACCTGCCGCTTATGGTGCATATCGGTAATAACCCGCCGAACCTCGATGAGATCGCGGATTTGCTGACGTCGGGCGACATTATCACCCACTGCTACAACGGCAAGCCGAACCGCATTCTCTCGCCGGACGGTGTGCTGCTCGATTCCATTAAACGTGCGCTGAGCCGCGGCGTATTGCTGGATGTCGGTCACGGCACCGCGAGTTTCAGTTTCGACGTGGCAGAACTGGCGATTAAGCAGGGCATTTTGCCGCACACCATCAGTTCCGATATTTACTGCCGTAACCGTATGAACGGCCCGGTGCATAGCCTTGCGACCGTCATGTCGAAGTTCTTTAGCGTCGGTATGACCCTGACGCAGGTGATTGACTGCGTCACCTCACACGCCGCTGACGCGCTGCGCCTGCCGGCGAAAGGCCGCCTGGAAGCCGGCGCTGATGCCGACCTGACCCTGTTCGAGCAGCGTTTTGCGCCACAGGTGTTTGTCGATTCCGAAGGACAGTCCGTGAAGGGCGAAAGTTTGCTGGTGCCTCTGGCCGCTGTGGTCGCGGGCGTCCCCCTGTTAACTGAAGAAGGGAAATCTGCTCATGTCTTCTGAACAATCTTTATATGAAAAATATGATTTAAAACAGGTTATTAACGCGTCTGGTCGTATGACGGCGCTGGGCGTTTCCACGCCGCGCGAGGAAGTCGCCGCAGTAGTGAATACCGGTCTGAATCATTACTTCGAGATGAAAGATCTGGTGAATAAAACCGGCGCTTACATTGCGAAACTGCTGAACGTAGAAAACGCCGTGGTGGTGTCCTGTGCTTCCGCCGGGATCGCGCAGTCCGTAGCGGCGGTGATCGTCAAAGATGATGCGTGGCTGCTGGAAAACCTGCACGCCGCACCGCTGGAAATCCCGCACGATATCGTGCTGCCAAAAGGCCATAACGTGAATTACGGTGCGCCGGTGGGCACGATGGTCACTATGGGCGGCGGCAAAGTGGTGGAAGCCGGTTACGCCAATGAATGTTCTGCCGCGCAGCTTGCTGCCTGCATCACGCCGCGTACCGCCGCCATCATGTACATCAAATCGCACCACTCAGTGCAGAAAAGCATTCTGTCCGTTGCGGAAGCTGCTGAAGTGGCGCGTGCGCATAATCTGCCGCTGATCGTCGATGCGGCCGCAGAAGAAGACCTGACCTGCTACTACGAGATGGGCGCAGATCTGGTGATTTACAGCGGCGCGAAAGCCATTGAAGGGCCAACCAGCGGTCTGGTGCTCGGCAAAAAACAGTACGTCGAATGGGTAAAACTGCAATCGGGCGGGATTGGCCGTGCGATGAAAGTCGGCAAAGAGGGCATTCTTGGCCTGACGCAGGCGATCGAAAGCTACATCACGCTGCCGAAAACCACCGGGCAGGAAATGGTCGACAAGATGACGCCATTTATCGCCAGCCTGAATGAAATCAACGGCGTTACTGGTCGCGTAGTCTGGGACAGCGCCGGACGTGATATCGCCCGCACGGAAATCACTTTCGATGAAGCGGTGCTGGGCTGGGAAACCAAAGACATTGTGGACGCCATGAAAAACGGCGATATCGCGATTTATTTCCGTGGCTACCGCGCCAACGAAGGCAAGATTGAAGTCGATGTGCGCAGCGTGACGCCACCGCAACTCGCCGTCGTCGCACAACGTTTTAAACAACTTTTTAGCGGAGAGAAAGCATGAAGCTAACCCCAAATTTCTACCGTGACCGCGTGTGCCTGAATGTGCTGGCGGGCTCGAAAGACAATGCCCGTGACATCTACGAAGCGGCAGAAGGTCATGTGCTGGTCGGCGTGCTTTCCAAAAATTATCCGGATGTCGCGAGCGCAGTGGCGGACATGAAAGAGTATGCCGCTCTGATTGAAAACGCGTTGTCCGTCGGTCTGGGCGCGGGCGATCCACGTCAGTCGCTGATGGTCAGCCAGATTTCTGCGCAGGTTCAGCCGCAGCACGTCAATCAGGTCTTTACCGGCGTCGGTACCAGCCGTGGAATGCTTGGGCAAAACGACAGCGTGGTCAACGGTCTGATTTCACCGACCGGTAAACCCGGCTTTGTGAAGATCAATACCGGACCACTGAGTTCTGCTTCTGCGGACGCCATTGTGCCGGTGGAAACCGCCATTGCACTGCTGAAAGATATGGGCGGCAGCTCGGTGAAATATTTCCCGATGGGCGGCCTGAAAACCCGCGATGAATTCGCTGCCGTGGCCCGTGCCTGTGCGGAACAGGATTTCTGGCTGGAACCGACCGGCGGCATCGATTTAGAAAACTTCGAGCCTATTATGGAAATCGCGCTGTCGGCGGGCGTGACCAAAATCATCCCGCATATTTACAGCTCAATCATCGACAGCGCATCGGGTAACACCCGTCCTGAAGATGTGAAAACCCTGCTGGCCAGCGTCAAAAAGCTGCTGGGCTGAGGGTTCTGACCTTTCCTGCGCGGTAAGCCGTCTGCGCGGTTAAACACCCTGCATCTCTCAGCGACTGAGCGGGTGCAGGGTTCTCTCGTTTGTCTGATATCCCAAATTCTGAGGAAATGTATGAGAAACTGGTTTCTGATTTCAGGTTTAACCTCCGCGATGCTGGCAGTGTCTGCCATGCCGCTCTATGCAGCAGAAAAAACAATGACTTCGATGACTCCGCATTTTGCTTACGTCGGCACTTACAACCCGAACGGGGAAGGTGTCTACCGCTTTAAATTCGATCCGAAAACCGGCGCGCTGAGTGATAAAACGCTCGCCAGCCAGCTGCCGAATCAGGCGCAGATGGTGCTCAGCCACGACGGCAAAACGCTGTTTATCGGCAGTGAAATTGATAATTACAACGGCGGCAAACATGGCGCTGTGGCGGCCTACCGCATTGCACCGGAAGACGGCAGCCTGACGCTGATTAACCAGGTGGATTCGCAGGGTGCAGGGCCGGTGTATTTGTCGCTGACGCCAAAAGGTGACCATCTGCTGGTGGCGAACTACATCAGCGGCGTGGTGGCAGTGTTCCCGGTGGATGCCAGTGGAAAACTGAGCGAAGCAAGCAACAGCCAGCAGGATTCCGGTCCGGCGGGGGCAGGCAAACCGGCAGCGGCGGCGGAGGGTAGTTTTGCCATCAGCGACCATAACGGGCCGCACGCGCACATGATCGCCACCGATCCTTCCGGCAAATTTGTGTTCTCCACCGATCTCGGACTTGACCGGATCTATCAGTGGAAACTCAACAGCGAAACCGGCGTGCTGGAAGCCAACGATCCGCCGTTCATCAAGGCCTCTTCAGAAGGGGCAGGACCGCGCCATTTTGTGTTCCATCCGAACGGCAAAGTGGTGTTCCTGATCAACGAGGAAGCCTCGACCCTGACCAGTTATCGCTTTGATACCACCAAAGGCACGCTGACGGAGTTGCACAGCCTGTCATCGCTGCCGGCCGGTTTCAAAGGCACCAACTTTGCGGCAGGCATCGTGCTGAGCAGAGACGGCAGGCATCTGTACGTGGCGAACCGCCTGCATAACAGCATCGCGCAGATTAACGTGACCGGCGAAGGCGCAATGACCTGGAGTGATGAAACCTGGACGCGTGGCGATTATCCAAGAACGCTGACGTTGTCACCGGACGGCAAATATATTTACGCAATGAATCAACGAAGCGATAACATCACCAGATTCAAGGTTTCTGGCGAAAACGGCAAACTGTCATTCGTTGATAATTATGTGGCTGTGGGCAGTCCGTCACAGATGGTGATCTTGCCCTGATAACGTACTGCGTCTGAACTAAACCTTCTGCGTGGAAACTTTCCCGGTGACTGCGCAGAGGGCGTATCCGCAATAATATGGAAGAACAATGGTGAGATTTCCCAATCAACGTCTGGCGCAACTGTTTGATGCGCTGCAAACCGAAACCCTTCCTCAGGATGAGCTGGCAAAACGCCTGTCTGTGTCGACGCGCACGGTGCGTGCCGATATTACTGCGCTGAATGAAATCATCGCCGATTTTGGTGCGACCTTTGTTCACAGCCGTGGCAGCGGATATCAGCTGCGGATTGACGATCAGACGCTTTTCTCAACGTTACAGCAATCGACGCAACGCAAACCGAATCCGACGCCGCGCACTGCCGCTGAGCGGGTGAAAACGTTGCTGATCCGCTTTTTGACCTCAGCTTTTTCATTGAAGCTGGAAGATCTGGCCGATGAATGGTTTGTCAGCCGGGGAACCCTGCAAAATGATATGGCTGAGGTGAGGGAGCATCTGGCTCGCTATCACCTGAATATCGAAACCAAGCCGCGCTACGGCATGAAACTGTTCGGTGCAGAACTGGCGATCCGCGCCTGTCTGACCGATCTGCTGTTCCAGCTGGATGCCGAGGAACAGGCGAATCCGCTGCTGAAGGCGGAAAGTCTGGAGCCGGAAGCGCTGGTCCCGCTGACACGCTTTATGCATCAGGTGCTGACGCAGTCTTCTGTTCAGCTGACCGATGAGGGCGAGCAGTATCTGATCTTGTACTGCGCGGTGGCGATTAAGCGCATTACCGGCGGTTACCCGCTGACCGATTTTGATGCGGAAGACGGTGACCCGGCGGTGAAGCAGGTTTCCGTACGACTGGCGGCTGAGCTCAGAAATCTCGTCGGCAAGGAAATTCCTGCCTCTGAGGAAGCTTATCTGCGGGTGAATATCGCCGCACGCCGCGTGCAGCAAATCCTGCCGACCGACATTAACGCCGACGATGACGAAGCGCTGGTCGATTACATTCTGTCGTATATCAATTCGCACTATAACTATGATTTGCAGGGCGATAAGCAACTGCGTGCTGACCTGCTGACGCACATTAAGACCATGATTACCCGGGTGAAATATCAGATAAATATCCCGAATCCGCTGCTGAACAATATCAAACAGCATTACCCGATGGCCTATGACGTCACGCTGGCGGCGGTCTCCAGCTGGGGAAAATACACCCCGTATACGCTGAGTGAAAACGAGATTGGTTTTCTGGTGCTGCATATCGGCGTCGGGCTGGAGCGGCATTACAATATCGGCTACCAGCGGCATCCGCAGGTGATGCTGGTGTGCGACACCGGCAATTCAACCATCCGCATGATCCAGGCGCAGATTAACCGTAAGTATCCGCAACTGGTGATGAAACAGGTGGTTTCGCTGCGTGATTACGAGCAGCTGGAGCATATCGACGAAGATTTTATTATTTCCAACGCCCGCATTACCGAGAAGAATAAGCCGGTGGTGGTGTTGTCGCCGTTTCCGACCGAATACCAGATGGAACAGCTCGGCAAGCTGGTGCTGGTCGACCGCACACGGCCTTATATGCTGGAAAAATTCTTCGACGAAAAGCACTTCATGATCGTCAACGAACCGATGACGCAGGCGGAGTTGTTCCGTCATGTGTGTTCACAGCTGGAAGAAGAAGGATATGTCGATCAGGCGTTTTACCCGTCAGTGGTCGAGCGTGAGGAGATTGTCTCGACCATGCTGGGCGAAGGGATTGCGCTGCCGCATTCGCTGGGACTGCTGGCGAAGAAAACCGTGGTGATTACGTTGCTTTCGCCGCAGGGCATTGCCTGGGGAGAAGGGGAAACCGCGCACGTGATTTTCCTGCTGGCGATCAGCAAGGCGGATTACGAAGAAGCGATGGCGATTTACGATTTGTTCGTGACGTTTGTGCGGGAACGCTCAATGAGCCGTTTGCTGAGCAGTAAGAATTTTGAAAGCTTCAAGGCCATTGCAATAGACTGTTTAAGCCGCATTTAATACGGCTCAAATAGTGCTTTAATTATTAGTCTTCGTCAAAACCTGAATTAATCAGATTTACGACGGCGCTGAGAGCCTGTTCTTCATCTGGCCCGGTGGCTTCGATTTCGATTTTCTGACCTTTCGGGGAATCGAGCATCAGCAGCGCGATCACGCTGCTGGCTTCCGCTTCAATGCCTGTGCCGTTGCGCAGCATCACTTCTGATTCAAAGCTCTGCACCAGTTCAAATAACTTCATCGCCGGACGGGCATGCATCCCTAACCGGTTTTTGATTTCTACCGTTTGTTTTACCGTCATGATTTACGTTTTTCCAGCGTGCGATGGCGGGATTGCACGTTCTTCCCGCGGGAACGGAAATAGTCGGCCAGTTGCTCTGCGATATACACCGAACGGTGCTTACCGCCGGTACAACCAATGGCGACGGTCAGATAGCTGCGGTTGTTGGTTTCCAGCATCGGCAGCCATTGTTCAAGGTAGCTGCGGGTCTGGTAGATAAAGTTGTGCACTTCGGTATGACGGTCGAGGAACGCCGCCACCGGTTTGTCTAGGCCGGTCATCGGACGCAGTTTCGGATCCCAGTGCGGGTTCGGCAGGAAGCGTACATCGAACACGTAATCCGCATCAATCGGAATGCCGTGTTTGAAACCAAAGGATTCGAAGACCATCGTCAGTTCACGTTCGCGTTTACCCAGCAGGCGGGTACGCAGCATTTCTGCCAGTTCGTGAACGGACATTTCGGACGTGTCGATGATGAGATCAGCGGAAGAACGCAGAGGCTCGAGCAGATCGGCTTCTTCATCAATGGCACTTTCGAGGGAGAGATTTTTGCTGGAAAGCGGGTGCAGACGACGGGTGTCGCTGTAGCGGCGGATCAGCGTGTTGCGGTCGGCATCAAGGAACAACAGCTGCGGTGAGAAGCTCTCCGGCAGTTGTGACATCGCGTACTCATAAACTTCCGGGGTTTCCGGCATGTTACGCACGTCGATGCTGACGGCAGCTGACGTATTACGTTCAACGAGGGTCTGGGCAAGCTGCGGCAATAACACCACCGGCAGGTTATCCACACAGTAAAAACCCATGTCTTCCAATGCCCGTAGGGCAACCGATTTCCCGGAACCGGAACGGCCGCTGACAATCATCAGCACCATGGTGTCACTCCCCTGGCATTCAGTGTTCAGAATTCATTTTCCCGGCACCGTACCGGGAATCAGCAATTTATTCGTTTTCAGTCATTATCTGGAACAGTTCTTCATCGCTCTGCGCACTACGAAGGCGGCGACACACTGTTTTATCAGCTAATTTCTTAGCCACCAAAGATAATGTATGTAAATGGGTTTTACATTGATCTGCCGGTACCAGCAAGGCAAAAAGTAAGTCTACCGGCTGATTATCGATGGCATCAAAAGCGATCGGTTGTTCCAGCTGAATGAACACGCCGACGGCACGTAACGTATCTTCTTCCAGCTTACCGTGCGGGATGGCGATCCCGGCACCGATCCCGGTGCTGCCCATACGTTCACGGGTCAAAATAGCGTCGAAAATCACCTGTGGCGACAAATTAAGTTGTCTGGCTGCCAGTTCGCTGATGATTTCCAGTGCGCGTTTTTTGCTGGCGCAATGAACGCCGCTTTTAGTGCATTCGGCATTAAGCACCGACGTTAATTGCATTGCTATATCGTTGTTCATGTCATCTTTCACTTTTGCGCTGTTTCACCCTTAAAGCTATATCGGCTCGTTTCCCGAAGGTCACAAGCCGATGCCCGAAGGTTTGTAGCACAGGGTTGGCTACATGAATGTCAGTGCTGTTTCAGTTTGTCTTTATGTTTATTCAGCTGACGGGCCAGTTTATCAACCAGTCCGTCAATCGCTGCGTACATATCCTGATGTTCCGAGGTGGCATGTAACTCGCCTCCATTCACATGCAAAGTTGCTTCGGCAACTTTTTGCACCTTTTCCACGCTCAACACCACATACACCTGATTAATCCTGTCGAAATACTGCTCAAGCTTGGCCAGCTTCGACGTGATGAACTCTCTCAGGGGATCCGTGATCTCAATGTGATGTCCGGTAATGTTGAGCTGCATAATGTCTTCCTTCTCTGTTGAGGTCAAACTAACTGTTTACGTTGGTTTGAGGGCGGGATGGACAAAGACTCTCGGTATTTGGCGACGGTTCGTCGTGCAACCATAATTCCCTGATCGGAAAGCAGGGTCGCTAACTTACTGTCACTGAGCGGTTTTACAGGATTCTCCGCTGCGATTAATTTCTTCACCAGCGCCCGGATGGCGGTTGACGATGCCTCGCCGCCGCTGTCTGTACTGACATGGCTGGAAAAGAAATACTTCAGTTCGAAAATGCCACGCGGGCTGTGCAGAAACTTCTGCGTCGTGACGCGTGAAATCGTCGATTCGTGCATTTCTACGGCGCTGGCGATATCAGCCAGCACCATAGGTTTCATAAATTCTTCACCCAGTTCAAAGAACGCCTGCTGCTGCTCAACGATACAGCGCGTGACTTTCAACAGCGTGTCGTTACGGCTTTCCAGGCTTTTGATTAACCATTTGGCTTCCTGCAGGTTGCTGCGGATAAACTGCCCGTCGCTGTCGCTGCGTGCGGAATTCCCCATCGCGGCGTACTGCTGGTTAATCTTCAGACGCGGAATGCTGTCCGAATTGAGTTCAACCGTCCAGACTCCTGACACTTTGCGCACCAGCACATCCGGGATCACGTATTCGGATTCGCCGGTATTGATCGACTGGCCCGGACGCGGATCAAGAGACTGGATCAGGAGCATCGCTCCTTTCAGTGTATCTTCTTTTAACCGGGTTGATCGCATAAGTGCGCGGAAATCATGGTTCGCCAGCAAATCCAGATGTTCGCTGATGATAAGACGGGCTTCGGTGATGAAAGGCGTGTCGGTCACATACTGGGAAAGTTGGATCAGCAGGCAGTCGCGCAGGTCGCGCGCGGCCACGCCGACCGGGTCAAAACGCTGTACGCGTTTGAGCACGGCTTCCACTTCGTCCATCGTGACGTTTTCATCCCCGATGCTTTCCAGAATGTCGTCAAGAGAAACGGTGAGGTAACCGGTGTCATCGACCGCATCGACAATGGACGTCGCAATCGCCGCATCAGTATCTGAGAACGGCGTCAGCTCGACCTGCCACATCAGGTAATCCTGAAGGGTCTGGGTGGTTTCACCCTGATAAATCGGCAGCTCGTCGTCGCTGTAATCATTACCGGTGCCGGAAGGCGTGCCCGCGGTATAGATTTCATCCCAGGTCGCATCCAGCGGCAGCTCTTCGGGCATGTCTTTTTGCTCGAGTGCTTCGCGGGTATCTAACCCTTCGCTGTCGGTGGCTTCTACCGAGTCGATTTCTTCATGAAGGTCGGTTTGTTCCAGCAGAGGGTTGCTCTCCAGCGCGAGTTGGATCTCCTGTTGGAGCTCAAGCGTGGACAATTGCAACAGGCGGATGGCCTGTTGTAACTGTGGAGTCATTGCCAGTTGTTGGCTGAATCTGAGTTGCAAACCTTGCTTCATATCTTGGCTTTATTTCCGTTGATGAGTGAAAACGGCAACACTTCTGTCAGAGACGGCCTGTTTCATTTTAAAGTGAAACAGGCACGGTTCCGGCGGCACAGATCACAGACGGAATTCTTCACCAAGATAAACGCGTTTAACTTGTTCATCAGCAAGAATATCGGCTGGCGTGCCGTGGGCGATTAACTTGCCCTGACTGACGATGTAAGCGCGTTCACACACGTCGAGCGTTTCGCGAACGTTATGGTCGGTGATCAGTACGCCGAGGCCACTGTCACGCAAATGCTCAATGATTTTTTTGATGTCGATAACTGAAATCGGGTCAACACCGGCGAACGGTTCATCCAGCAGAATGAATTTAGGGTTCGCCGCCAGCGCGCGGGCGATTTCAACACGACGGCGTTCACCACCGGACAGTGACTGACCGAGGTTATCGCGCAAATGAGAAATATGGAACTCTTCCATCAGTTCATTGGCGCGATCGTTACGCTGTTCTTTGTTCAGATCGTCGCGGATCTGCAACACGGCCATCAGGTTATCAAATACGCTGAGGCGGCGGAAAATGGACGCTTCCTGAGGAAGATAGCCAATACCGCGACGGGCGCGGGTATGCAATGGCAACAGGCTGATGTCTTCGTCATCGACGATAATACGGCCTGCATCACGCTGCACGATGCCGACGACCATGTAGAAGGTCGTGGTTTTACCGGCACCGTTTGGCCCTAATAACCCGACGATTTCGCCGGAGTTGACCATCAGGCTGACATCTTCAACGACCTTGCGGCCTTTGTAGGCTTTTGCCAGATTCTCTGCGATTAATTTAGCCATAAAAATCAGTTACTCTTTTTGGTCGGCTGGCCCGCCGCTGCAGGTGTTTTCTGTTGCAGCTGCGAAGGAACCAGAACGGTCGTCACACGGTTGCCTTTATCACTGAAGGCTTCCATTTGCTGTTTCTGCACCAGATACGTAATACGGTCGCCTTTCACGTTGCTGTCGAGCTGTTCAAGGTAAGCGTTACCGGTCAGGGTCACCAGATCGTTTTCCACTTCATAGCGGACTTTCTGCGCATGGCCTTTTACCGGCTTGCCGTTGTCCTGCATCTGATAGAAGGTCACCGGGTTACCGTAACCTTCAACCACTTCTTTGCCGGAAACGCCTTGCGGGCGGATGACGACAACTTTGTCCGCTTTAACCTGGATCGTGCCCTGGTTTACCACCACATTACCGGTAAAGGTCGCGGTATTGGTGTTCACGTCCAGCGCCTGATTAGCCGAATCAATGGTAATCGGTTTGGTCGTGTCATCTTTCAGGGCGAATGCCGGAACGCTGACGGCTAACAATGAGCTGACGATCAGGAGATTACGGATTTTATTTTTTGCTTTGAATTTCATAAGAGGTCGTTACCTTTTCGATCAGCTCTGCTGTTTTATCACGCAGATTACCACGCATTTTCATGCCGTTAGATGTAAAACCTGTGCCATAAAGCGTTACTTCATCATCTGAGGCAACGTCCTGTGTCGTCAGGTTAACCCGTGCATTGTCCGTTTTGATTCTTTGCAACTGAGAAGTCTCAGGTGTCAGGCTGTCTGCCTGCACATGCCCGTAAAGATAGAGCATTTTATCCTGAGTCAGCTTGGCCTTGTCAGAATGCAGCACCCACGTCGGGACTTTGTTCTTGTCGTACATGGTCGCTACCGGATTGGTAAACCATGTCACCTGATCAGTGGTGTAATATTTCACCTGATCTGAAACCAGTTTATACGTCAGGCTACCCAGCGGATCGTACACCATCGTGACGGTGTGGGAGCTCTGGTAGGTCGGATCCTGATCGTTGACCGCCGGCTGGACGTCATCGCTGTTGTCAGACATTGACCAGCCGATCAGCACCAGAACGATGGCTGTCAGCGCCAGAATAATCCAAAGTCTTGTTTTACTCATATCGACAGCCCTTTGGCGTCCTCCAGCTTACCCTGTGCCAGTAAAATCAAATCGCACAATTCGCGTACTGCACCACGTCCGCCGGCAATTCGGGTGACATAATGCGCTTTCGGCAACAAGATGGGATGCGCGTCCTGAACGGCCACGGAAAGACCAACTTCAGCCATAACCGGCCAGTCGATCAGGTCATCACCGATGTAGGCCACTTCTTCGGCCCGCAAAGACAGTGTATCTAACAGTTCGCGGAAGGCCAAAAGCTTATCCGATTGTCCCTGATACAAGTGGCGTATACCGAGGGTTTCAGCGCGATCTTCCAGTAATTTCGCATTGCGGCCTGTAATAATCGCAACCTCAATGTCAGAAGTCAGCAGGCAGCGGATACCGTAACCGTCGCGAACGTTAAAACTTTTCAGCTCTTCTCCCTGATTTCCCATGTAGATCAGGCCATCAGACATCACGCCATCTACATCGCAAATCAGCAGGCGGATAGCTTTCGCCCGTTCCAGCACTTGCGTGCTGACCGGACCGTAGCAAGTTTCCACCAGGGCTGCGCTATTACTCATTCAGGGGATTCCTCAATTAAACTACGCCAGCGCGCAGCATGTCGTGCATATGTAACACACCCAGCAACTGGTCACCATCAGCAACCATCACGCAGGTTATGTTTTTTTCCTGCATTAAATTCAGCGCATCCACCGCCAGAAGAGAAGGGCGGACGCGGATGCCCCCGGTCGTCATGACATCGGCAATCGAGGCTTCGTTGATGTTAACGCCCATATCGAAGATGCGGCGTAAATCACCATCGGTAAAGATACCTTCGATCCGCATCAGGTCGTTGCAGATAACCGTCATGCCGAGATTCTTGCGGGTGATTTCCAGCAAGGCGTCACGCAAAGAAGCGTCACGGCTGACATGCGGAATTTCATCACCGGTGTGCATGATATCGCTCACGCGCAGTAAGAGCTTGCGACCCAGTGCTCCGCCAGGATGGGAAAGGGCGAAATCTTCGGGTGTGAAACCGCGGGCTTCCAGTAAAGCCACCGCCAGCGCATCGCCCATGACCAATACCGCCGTGGTGCTGCTGGTCGGTGCCAGACCGAGCGGGCAGGCTTCTTTGGGGACTTTCACGCTAAGATGCACATCGGCCGCTTTGCCCATGGTGCTTTCCGGATTAGACGTCATGCAAATAAGCGTGATGTCCAGACGCTTGAGTACCGGGATCAGCCCGAGAATTTCATGCGCCTCACCGGAATTGGAAATCAGGATCACAACGTCCTGTTTCGATACCATGCCCAGATCACCGTGGCTGGCTTCGCCCGGATGGACAAAGAAAGCCGGTGTGCCGGTGCTGGCAAAGGTCGCGGCCATCTTGCGACCAATGTGGCCGGATTTGCCCATGCCCATCACGACGACTTTGCCGTTGCAGGCGAAGATTTTTTCGCATGCACGGGTAAAATCGCCGTTAATGTATTGATCTAACTGCTCAAGTCCTTCACGTTCTGTTTTCAGTACATCACGCCCGACGGCCTGAAAATCAAAGTCGGAGGCGAAGTTAACGTTAGCCATAGTCAGTTCCTGACAAAGTTCAGAAGGCAATGCTGTCCGGCAACAGGAACAGAACCGCCATATAGGCGATAAATCCACACAGTAACAGTGCGCCGGCGAGATGGCCGATACGATGTTTACGCATCAGGCACAGCCCGGAAAGCACGATACTGACCGCCAGCATGACCCAGTAATCGCGATGAAACGCGTCCGGGTTGAACGAGCCTGGCGCAACCAGCGCAGGTAATCCCAGCACCAGACAGGTATTAAAAATATTCGCACCAATGATATTGCCCAGTGCGATATCATCTTCGCCCTTAATGGCACCTGCGATAAACGTCGCGAGTTCCGGCAGGCTGGTGCCGATGGCGATGACGGTCAGGCCAATCACCAATTCGCTGACGCCAAAGTAACGGGCAATCACTGTACTGTTGTCGACAATCATGCCCGACGCCAGCGGCATGATGATAAAGCCCAGTGCCAGCCACAGAAATGCCACGGTGTTGCTGCTGTCCTGAGGAAGTTCGGACATCTGCTCGTATGTCAGCGTATCCAGCCCTTCTTTTTCGGCCGCGCGGGCGATTTTTATCACCAGCATCATAAACACGGCAGCACTGGCCAGCAGCAAAACGCCGTCAAACCGGCTGAGTTCTCCGTCACTTAGCACAAAACCACAGAGTGCTGTGACCAGTAACAATAAAGGGAGTTCGCGGCGTAATATATCAGAACGAACGGAAAGTGGATGAATCAGGGCTGCACCGCCCAAAATCAGAAGAATATTAATGATATTCGAACCAATTGCGTTTCCGACGGCCAAATCCATCTGATCATTGATGGCGGCTGTGGTTGAAACCACCAGTTCCGGGAGAGATATTCCGACGCCGACGACGGTCATGCCAATCACCAGCGGAGGTATGCCTATTGAGCGTGCCAACACTGCGGCTCCGTACACCAGACGATCGGCGGCGTAAACTAACAGTAACAAGCCGACAATCATCAGTACGATAGCGAGAAGCATGAAACATCCTTTATTGGGTATAATGCGAGGTTCGTTGCCTTTGCAGGCAGGCGATTCCTTCGTCAACATGAGCTAAGGCAACATTTTCTCTGAAAACAAGGCCTGCAGGTTCCTGTATGTTAGACGATGAAGGCTTTTAATTTAAAATGATAATTCATCGATTTTGACCGTCTGTGGCGGAAAAGTAAAACGATGGCAACTTTGGTAACGAAACCGGGGTAAGTTTTTGTAAAAATACCAAAGTTATACGACACCCCATCTGGGTCAGACGTATTCTTAGCGAAAGTATTCCGAAGGGATAAACTGAATGAGTCAAAGCGAATCGAATCTGGTTGAGATCAAGGGCATGAGCTTCGTGCGCGGCGATCGTCCCATTTTCGAAGAGATCAATATGACCGTGCCACGCGGCAAAGTCACCGCCATTATGGGGCCTTCGGGGATCGGTAAAACCACCTTGCTGCGCCTGATCGGCGGGCAACTTGCGCCAAGTAGTGGGGAAATCTGGTTCGACGGAGACAACATTCCGACGTTGTCACGCCGTAAGCTGTACGAATCCCGCAAGAAAATGAGCATGTTGTTTCAGTCCGGTGCATTGTTTACTGACCTGACTGTGTTCGAGAATGTGGCATTTCCGTTGCGTGAGCACAGTAAATTACCGGAAGAACTGTTGCGCAGCACCGTGACCATGAAACTCGAAGCGGTAGGGTTACGCGGTGCCGGTGACCTGATGCCTGCTGAGTTGTCTGGCGGGATGGCGCGTCGTGTGGCGCTGGCGCGTGCGATTGCGCTTGATCCGGAACTCATCATGTTTGATGAGCCTTTTGTGGGTCAGGATCCGATCACGATGGGCGTGCTGGTGAAGCTTATCGATGAACTTAACCATGCGCTGGGCGTGACCTGTATCGTCGTCTCTCATGACGTACCTGAAGTACTCAGTATTGCGGATTATGCATATATTGTGGCGGCACAGCATGTCATTGCTGAAGGTACACCAGAGGAATTGCAAAATAACCCTGATCCGCGAGTTCGCCAGTTCCTCGACGGTATTGCCGACGGACCGGTGCCTTTCCGTTTTCCTGCCGGTGATTACAAAACCGAGCTGCTCGGATAATGGAGTTCCTGATAAATGTACCTTGTTTTGAAAATAAATAGGGCCTTAGCCTCTGTCGGGCGCCGCGGAATAAACACCTGTGCGTCTTTTGGCCGTGCCGGTCTGATGCTCTTTCGGGCGTTGGTCGGTAAGCCGCAATTTGCCAAACAATGGCCGCTGCTGATCAAGCAGCTCTACAGCGTTGGCGTGCTTTCCCTGCTGATCATCCTGGTTTCCGGCCTGTTTATCGGCATGGTACTGGGCTTGCAGGGATACCTGATTTTAACCACCTACAGCGCTGAGGCCAGCCTCGGCATGATGGTGGCGCTTTCCCTGCTGCGTGAGCTGGGTCCTGTGGTGACGGCGCTCCTGTTTGCCGGTCGTGCGGGTTCTGCGCTGACCGCTGAGCTGGGTCTGATGAAAGCTACCGAGCAGATTTCCAGTCTGGAAATGATGGCTATCGATCCGCTGCGCCGCGTTGTGGCACCGCGTTTCTGGGCTGGCCTGATTTCCATGCCTCTGCTGACGGCGATTTTTGTCGCAGTCGGGATCTGGGGCGGCTCGCTGGTCGGCGTGGACTGGAAAGGCATCGATAGCGGATTCTTCTGGTCAGCGATGCAAACTTCCGTAGACTGGCGGACTGACCTGCTTAACTGCCTGATTAAAAGCCTTGTTTTCGCTATCACCGTGACCTGGATTGCTTTGTTCAATGGCTATGATGCGATACCGACGTCCGAAGGGATCAGCCGGGCAACGACACGTACTGTGGTGCATTCGTCACTGGCGGTGCTGGGATTGGATTTTGTGCTGACAGCACTGATGTTTGGAAATTAAACCATGCAAACGAAAAAGAGTGAAATCTGGGTAGGCGCATTTTTGATCATCGCACTGATTGCGGTGTTATTCCTGTGTCTGAAAGTGGCCGACATCCGTTCTATCGGCTCTGACCCGACTTACCGCATTTCTGCGGACTTCGACAATATCGGCGGCCTGAAAAGCGGTTCTCCGGTCAAAGTCGGCGGTGTGGTGATTGGTCGCGTCAGCAGCATTACGCTTGATAAAAACTATTCTCCACGCGTAGAAATGGATATTGACCAGAAGTACAACCAGATCCCGAGTACCAGTACGCTGGCTATCCGCACCTCGGGTTTACTGGGAGAGCAATTCCTGGCGCTGAACATTGGTTTTGAAGACCCTGACATGGGAACGACTATCCTTAAAAACGGTGGCGTCATTCAGGACACCAAATCGGCGCTGGTTCTCGAAGACCTGATTGGCCAGTTCCTTTATAAGAGCGGCGACGGGAAAGCGGATCCGGATGCAGGGTCTGCGACCGCAGCACCCGCGGGCGATTCTGCCCCTGCGCCAGACGCTAACACGGCTCCACAACCGGCTGCTCATTAAGAACTTGCTACTACGGATTCTCCATCAAAGAGGAAATGATTATGTTTAAACGTTTAGTGATCGCCGCACTGCTGGTGGTTATGGCTCCGCTGGCCAATGCCGCGGTTGATAAAACCAACCCTTACAGCGTGATGAATGAAGCGGCGAACAAAACCTTCACCCGCCTCAAAACCGAACAGCCGAAAATCAAGCAGGATCCTAACTACCTGCGTCAGATCGTGCGTGAAGAACTGCTGCCGTACGTGCAGATCAAATACGCCGGTGCGCTGGTGTTAGGTCGTTACTATCAACAGGCGACCCCTGCACAACGTGAGGCGTATTTCGCCGCGTTCTCTGACTATCTGCAACAGGCATATGGCCAGGCGCTGGCGATGTACAACGGCCAGAACTATACCGTGCAGCCAGAACAGTCTTACGCAGATAAAGACATCATTGCTATCCGCGTGACCATTACCGATCCGAACGGTCGTCCGCCAGTGCGTCTGGATTTCCAGTGGCGTAAAAACAGCCGTACCGGCGAATGGCAGGCATACGACATGATCGCCGAAGGCGTCAGTATGATTTCGACCAAGCAAAACGAATGGGCGGATATCCTGCGTCAGAAAGGGATTGATGGTCTGACTGCGCGTCTGAAACAAGCTGCCGCAGAACCGATTACCCTGGATAAAAAATGAGTGAAGCATTGCGCTGGGAATCGCAGCCGCCGCGACTGACGTTGCACGGTGAACTGGATCGCGAAACGCTGGTCCCCTTCTGGGATGCGCGTAAAAAGCTGATGTCCGGGATTACCTGTCTGGATGTTTCCGGGCTGGAGCGTGTGGATTCTTCCGGTCTGGCGCTGTTAGTGCATTTGCGTGAAGAGGCCAGCCAGCAGGGCGTTTCTCTGACGGTGGCTGGTATCACCGACAGACTGAATACTCTGATTGCGCTCTATAATCTGCAGGATATTATTCCGGCTGCCTGAGCAAATAAGCCAGCAGTTCCGGTAAGTTAGGCGGCTGAAGACGTACCGTCGCCTGACGCTCTCCAAAGCCCCTGTGCGAAACTCTTGCTCAGGGGCTTTTTCGTGGTTTAAGAATTGCGCCGATCCCTATAAGATATCGGGCTGTTATGATTCTTCAGAAGAATAGATCCCCTATGGAAACGAGTGAAATTAAAGACGTGCTGATGAACGCATTGGCACTGGACGAAGCCCACATTACTGGCGATGGCAGTCATTTTCAGGCCATTGTCGTTGGTGCGATGTTTGATGGCATGAGCCGCGTGAAAAAACAACAGACCGTTTACGCCCCGCTGATGGAATACATCGCCGACAACCGAATCCATGCACTGTCTATCAAGGCTTATACCCCTGAAGAATGGGCGCGTGACCGTAAACTGAGCGGTTTATAAGACTGCCGGAGTTCCGGCAGCTTCCTCATATCTGACCTGTCGTTTAAATGAATAGAGAGCAGTCATAATGGATAAATTTCGTGTACAGGGTGGGACTCGTCTAAGCGGCGAAGTCACTATCTCTGGTGCAAAAAATGCAGCACTTCCTATTTTGTTTGCCGCACTGCTTGCTGAAGAACCTGTTGAACTCCAGAACGTTCCTCACCTGAAAGATATCGATACCACCATCAAACTGCTGAGCCAGCTGGGCACCAAAATCGAACGTAACGGTTCGGTCTTTGTGGATGCCAGTGCGGTAAACGAGTTTTGTGCGCCCTACGATCTGGTGAAAACCATGCGTGCTTCCATCTGGGCGCTGGGTCCGCTGGTGGCGCGTTTTGGTCGTGGCGAAGTTTCCCTGCCGGGCGGTTGTGCTATCGGCGCACGTCCTGTTGACCTGCACATCACAGGTCTGGAACAACTGGGCGCAACGATCGTGCTGGAAGAAGGCTACGTGAAAGCGTCCGTAGACGGTCGGCTGAAAGGCGCACACATCGTGATGGATAAAGTCAGCGTCGGCGCGACAGTCACCATCATGAGTGCCGCTACACTGGCCGAAGGCACCACCATTATTGAAAACGCCGCACGTGAGCCGGAAATCGTTGATACTGCGAATTTCCTGAATACGCTGGGCGCGAAAATCACCGGCGCGGGCACCGACAGAATCACCATCGAAGGCGTTGCACGTCTGGGTGGCGGTGTTTATCGCGTAGTGCCGGACCGTATTGAAACCGGGACTTTCCTGGTGGCGGCGGCGATTTCCGGTGGCAAAATTGTCTGCCGTGAAGCCCGTCCTGATACGCTGGATGCCGTTCTGGCGAAACTGCGGGAAGCTGGTGCGGAAATCGAAGTGGGCGAGGACTGGATCAGTCTCGACATGCATGGCAAACGTGCTAAAGCGGTGACGTTCCGCACTGCGCCGCATCCGGGCTTCCCGACTGACATGCAGGCACAGTTCAGCCTGCTGAACCTGGTAGCTGAAGGCACCGGCGTTATCACCGAAACTATCTTCGAAAACCGTTTCATGCATATTCCTGAGCTGATCCGTATGGGCGCTCACGCTGAAATCGAAGGCAGCACTCTGATTTGTCATGGCGTTGAAAAACTGTCTGGCGCTCAGGTGATGGCGACCGATTTGCGCGCTTCCGCCAGCCTGGTTCTGGCCGGCTGTATTGCAGAAGGCGTGACAGTCGTTGACCGTATTTATCACATCGATCGTGGCTATGAGCGTATCGAAGATAAACTGCGTCAGCTGGGTGCAAAAATCGAGCGTTTTAAAGGCGAGTAATTCCTGAGCCTGACGCAATAAAAAAGCCGGAAGGGGAGACCTTTCCGGCTTTTTCGTTTCTGTCTTCAGCAGTTATCAGTGATCAGGGTATTCCTGCACGGTGACCTGCAAGGTCAGCTGCTGACCATCACGGATGATTTTAACCGGGATCACCGTGCCAGGGCGGACTTCTGCCACCTGGTCCATTGTCTCAATCGCGGAAACAGCCGGTTTATTATTCACGTTAACAATCACATCGCGCACCTGCATACCCGCATTTGCCGCCGGACCGTTCGGGGTGACTTCATTAACCACAATCCCCTGAATGCGATCCAGTCCGCTGTTCGGCCCGTGCAGAGGCGATACCTCGCGGCCGCTGATGCCGATATAACCGCGAATGACGCGACCATCACGAATAAGCTTGCCCATCACTTTGGTGGCCAGCGCTGTCGGGATTGCAAAGCCAATGCCTTCCGGCGTCGCACCGTCATTACTCTGGTCAAATGACAGCGTGTTAATTCCCATCAGCTCACCCAGTGAGTTCACCAGCGCACCGCCGGAGTTCCCCTGGTTGATTGAGGCATCGGTTTGCAGGAAATTCTGGCGACCGGACGGGCTAAGACCGATACGACCGGTGGCACTGATAATGCCTTGTGTGACGGTCTGCCCGAGGTTATACGGGTTACCAATCGCCATCACCACATCACCGACATGCGGAGTCCGGTGTGAGTTAATCGGGATCACCGGCAGATTTCCGGCGTTGATTTTGAGTACCGCCAGGTCAGTCAGGCTGTCAGAACCGACCAGCAAGGCTTCAAATACGCGGCCATCTTGTAGCGCCACGATGATCTGATCGGCATTATTAATGACGTGCTTGTTGGTCAGGATATAGCCGTTGTCATTCATGATAACGCCGGAACCCAGCGTGCGAATGGCCAGTTCGTTTTGCGAACTGTTACCCATGTTGCGGTTATAGACGTTCACGACGGCAGGAGCAGCGTGACGAACGCCCGAGTTATAGCTGACAGGTTCTTCGCTGGTTTGGGTGAAATTGCGTTCGAACAGCGGGTCTGTGATGTTTTTACGCAACATAGGTACCGCCGCCAGCAAAATGCCAGCAACAATCAGGCCGATAACAGCGGATCTCAATAGCTTAACAAACATGGGTGTATGGGATGCGAGATAAAAAGTGAGGGAAGAATAGCATGAGTTAATCGGACGCAGCAGCACCTGCGTCCGATTTTCAACGCTTTACGGCATGAATAAGTAGATATTCTGCCCTTTACGCACAATGCTCAGCGCAATCAGGTCCGGTTTGCTTTCCAGAATTTTGCGGAAGGCGGCAAGATTCTCAAGCGGCTCACGGTTTACGCCGATAATCACATCGTCTTTTTGCAGACCTATCTGAGCAGCCGGTGTGCCTTTCTTCACGTCATCGACATGTACGCCTTTAGCATTTTTATCTGCCGGATCGCTGAGTGTCACACCCTGCAAGGCAGGATTGAGTTTCTCAATGCTGACTTCCACGGCCGGGCTTTTATCCAGCGTGACGTTCACGGTCATCGGTTTGCCATCGCGCAGCAAACCAATCTGCATGGTAACGCCCGGACCGGCGGTACCGACTTTTGCACGTAATTCTGCAAAGCTGCTGAGCTTTTTGCCCTGAAGTGTGACCAGCACGTCACCGGATTTAATCCCGGCTTTTGCTGCCGCCGAATCAGGCAGCACTTCATTGACGAACGCGCCACGCTGGCTGTCGAGTTTAAATGCCTGTGCCAGTTCCGCCGTCATTTCACTGCCGCGGATCCCCAGCAGGCCACGTTTCACTTCGCCGAATTCAATCAGCTGATGGCTGAGGTTTTTCGCCATGTTAACCGGGATAGCAAAGCCGATACCGACGCTGCCACCCTGGGAAGAAATAATGGCGGTATTGATGCCAATCAGTTCACCTTTCAGGTCGAGCAGGGCTCCGCCGGAGTTGCCGCGGTTAATCGAGGCATCGGTCTGAATAAAGTTTTCCAGCCCTTCAAGGTTCAGGCCGCTGCGACCGAGAGCAGACACAATACCGGACGTCACGGTCTGACCGAGCCCGAACGGGTTGCCGACGGCGACCGCAAAATCGCCCACGCGCAGATTATCTGAATCGGCCATGGTGATTTGTGTGAGATTTTTCGCATCGATCAACTGGATGACAGCGATGTCAGACTGATCGTCTTTACCGATGAGCTTGGCTTTATATTCGCGGCCATCGTTGAGCTGAACGCTGATCTTGTCAGCGTTATTCACGACGTGATTGTTAGTCAGCACGTAGCCTTTAGCGGCATCAATAATAACGCCCGAGCCCAGACCTTCAAAAGGCTGCGGCCCTGCATTTGGCTCCGGATCTTGCTGACCAAAGAAGAATTTGTATTCCGGTGGCACATCCGCACTTGGCGGCTGCGTGCCGGAAACCTGAACGCCCACGACGGCCGGCAGCACTTTATCCAGCATCGGTGCCAGGCTCGGCAAAGGTTGTCCCTGAACTTGTGTCGGTAAAGCAGCATTCGCCATAGGCGCAGAAGCGAAAGTTAATCCAAGGCTAACAGCTAACACACTGAGCAAAAATGACTTTTTCTTCATCACGATAACTCTCTCGCTTTCTGTAAGGGACGTCAGTTATGGACAATAGAACGATGATTCACTACACGGGAAGGGGCTTGAGAACGGCACATGCACGAAACATGTGCCGTAAATACGCCTGCACAAAGATTATCATGCAGGCAGGAGCGTCTGTTATTTACGAACCGGACGCTCGCCACGCAGCAAACCCGATGCGCCATCAGAATAATCACGCGGCATTTGTACCGGCACCTGATCGTTATCGGCTTCAGAACCGGTCAGGCGATAGTTGAACGGATTATCCTGCTCTGGCATATCAGGCAGCAGATTGTTGGAGCTCTTCGCCATATGCTGATAAAGCTGACGGTAATCTGTCGCCATGTTATCGAGCAACTCAGCGCTGCGGGCAAAATGGCCCACCAGCTCCTGACGGTATTCGTCGAGTTCGGCTTTGCTTTTCTCCAGTTCGTTTTTCATGACTTGTTGATCACGTAATTTACGATTACCAAAGCGCATCGCTACCGCACCAATCGCGATACCGACCACTAATCCAATGAGTGCATACTCCCAGGTCATAATGACTCCTATTTTGACTTCGTTGTCCCGCAGGGCTTTTTCACGTAACTTTTATGACTTAACTTTTTTACACAATGGTTTTAACGTAATTGTCACACGCATTCGTCATGCAATAGCTCCACTATAACCGTTAACCTTGTCAGAGTGGAATCCTGCCGGGAAAATCGCTGCCGTCTGATGGTTTTTTAGCACACAGACAGCCGGGAAAAGCGGCGAACCTACGGCAAAAAAGCGGCTAAACGACGTGAAAAACTTAAAATTTTTTTCTCAGGGACGTTAACTAAGATGCAACCCAAATCACCACTTTTCGTTTATCAGAACGCCGTTGATGCTGGCGAGTTCCAGCCGGACGCGGTTCAGAAACAGGCTGTTGCCCAGCTCGACGCTATTTATCAGGCCTTATTTTCCCGTCCGGCGGCGGAACCTGCGACCAGCCGGGGTGGCTTGCTGGGGCGACTGTTTGGCAAAAGTGCGCCAAAAACCGCGCAACGCCCGGTTCAGGGCTTATATATGTGGGGTGGCGTCGGGCGCGGCAAAACCTGGCTTATGGATTTGTTTTTCCACAGTCTGCCGGGCGAGCGCAAACTTCGTCTCCACTTTCACCGCTTTATGTTGCGCGTTCACGAAGAACTGACGCAGCTCCAGGGGCAGGAAGATCCGCTGGAAGTGATTGCCGACCGTTTCAAAGCGGAAACCGACGTGCTGTGTTTCGACGAGTTTTTTGTCTCGGATATCACCGACGCGATGCTGCTGGCGACATTGCTACAGGCGCTGTTCGCACGTGGGATCACGTTAATCGCCACGTCCAACATTCCACCTGACTCGCTTTACCGGAACGGCCTGCAACGCGCGCGTTTCCTGCCAGCTATCGATCTGATTAAAGAATATTGCGATGTCCTGAATGTGGATGCCGGAATTGATTACCGCCTGCGTACGCTGACTCAGGCCAATTTATGGCTGACTCCGGCGGGCGGGGATACGACGGCCGCCATGCAAAGTATGCTGGGAAAACTGACCGGTAATCACAGCGGTTCGGCGGGTACTGAGGCGGTCAAGCTGGAAGTGAATCACCGCCCGATGCGGGCGATTGCCGCCGTTGATGGCGTGCTGGCGATAGAATTCCATACGCTTTGTGAAGAGGCGCGCAGCCAGCTCGACTACATTGCGCTGTCGAAAATCTATCACAGCGTACTGCTGCACAATGTGCCGGTGATGAAGGCGGACAATGAAAACGCAGCGCGGCGCTTTCTGGCTCTGGTGGATGAGTTTTATGAGCGCCATGTCAAACTGGTGGTTTCTGCTGCAGCACCGATGTTTGAGATTTATCAGGGCGAGCGGCTGAAATTCGAGTATCAGCGCTGCCTGTCCCGTCTGCAGGAAATGCAAAGTGAGGAATACCTCAAGCGACCGCACCTGCCGTGATTTTTAGCTGATTATTTTTTGTTCTATTTGTGATATAAGAACACGCAGTACATCCTGCATGGCGAACCCTTCTGCTGTCGTGAAGGAAATCTTCCTTTTCGTCGAAAAAGGGTTCGATCTTTGCAGGAGACTTCTCTATAATCTTGCGACCCCACGTTACTACAAAGTTTTTTTCCCGAAACTTTATAAGTGCCAGCATTGGCTATTCGAAGGGGTAGGTTTGCTGGACGATGGTCGTGTGAACCTCCAATACTTATTTTATAAACCTGGGTTCTTATGTGGTTTATAAAAACATATAGGCGTTTGGGTGTTCGCCAACGTGTAACTTTAATTGGGTAAGCTTTTAATGAAAACTTTTACAGCTAAACCGGAAACCGTACAACGTGACTGGTTCGTAGTTGACGCTACCGGCAAGACCTTAGGTCGCCTGGCCACTGAACTGGCTCGCCGTCTGCGTGGCAAACATAAAGCGGAATACACTCCGCACGTTGATACTGGTGATTACATCATCGTTCTGAACGCAGAAAAAGTTGCTGTAACCGGCAACAAGCGTAACGACAAGATTTATTACCATCACACCGGCCACATCGGTGGTATCAAGCAAGCGACCTTTGAAGAGATGATCGCTCGCCGTCCTGAACGCGTGATCGAACTCGCGGTTAAAGGCATGTTGCCAAAGGGCCCGCTGGGTCGTGCAATGTACCGCAAAATGAAAGTTTACGCGGGTAACGAGCACACTCATGCGGCGCAACAACCGCAAGTTCTTGACATTTAATTCGGGATTATAGGCAATGGCTGAAAATCAATACTACGGCACTGGTCGCCGCAAAAGCTCCGCCGCTCGTGTTTTCATCAAACCGGGTAGTGGTAACATCGTAATTAACCAGCGTAGCCTGGAACAGTACTTTGGTCGTGAAACTGCCCGCATGGTAGTTCGTCAACCACTGGAACTGGTCGACATGGTTGAGAAATTCGACCTGTACATCACCGTTAAAGGTGGTGGTATCTCCGGTCAAGCTGGTGCTATCCGTCACGGTATTACCCGTGCACTGATGGAATATGACGAAAATCTTCGTGGCGAACTGCGTAAAGCTGGCTTCGTTACTCGTGATGCTCGTCAGGTTGAACGTAAGAAAGTCGGTCTGCGTAAAGCACGTCGTCGTCCTCAGTTCTCCAAACGTTAATTTTCTGCTGCTTTGCAGCTCAGTGCTTCGGCACGAAAATCAGCGTCAAAAACCCGGTGCTTCACCGGGTTTTTTTATGCCTTTTTTTCAGCAATCGCAGGCGAAATGATCTCCTGACACACAATTCCCCACGAAATCGTCTCACCGTCCACCACAGCCCGCGTAAAATCTGGTAAACTATCACACACTTTTGTGCCTATTCGCCGAGCAGTTGACGTTGCCGCGCTTCCTGGCTGGGTTCGCCTTGCCGATGGTTGTCTATGAAACTACGGGACAAAAACTGCAGGCTGGCGATAACTCGCTGTAATATTCTAGATAAACTTGGAGGTTTTCATGGCTGTCGCTGCCAACAAACGTTCGGTAATGACGCTGTTTTCCGGCCCGACCGACATTTTTAGCCATCAAGTACGTATCGTACTGGCGGAAAAAGGTGTCAGTGTCGAGATCGAGCAGGTTGAGATGGATCACCTGCCGCAGGATCTTATTGACCTCAACCCTTACCGCACTGTACCGACGCTGGTTGATCGTGAGCTGACCCTGTTCGAATCCCGCATCATCATGGAATATCTTGATGAGCGTTTCCCGCATCCACCGCTGATGCCGGTTTATCCGGTTGCCCGTGGTGAGAGCCGTCTGATGATGCACCGCATCGAAAACGACTGGTATTCGCTGATGCGTCAGGTCGAGCAAGGTTCTGCGACTGAAGCGGACGCTGCGCGTAAGCAACTGCGTGAAGAGCTGCTGGCGATTGCGCCAATCTTCTCGTACATGCCTTACTTCAAAAGCGAAGAGTTCAGCCTGGTCGATTGCTACCTGGCTCCGCTGCTGTGGCGTTTGCCAGAGCTGGGCATTGAGCTGTCAGGTGCTGGTTCTAAAGAGCTGAAAGGCTATATGACCCGCGTCTTCGAACGTGATGCTTTCCTGGCTTCCCTGACCGAAGCAGAGCGCGAAATGCGTTTGCATACCCGAGGCTAAGGTATGGAGATGACCGACATGTCTCCGCGTCGCCCCTATCTGCTGCGGGCTTTTTATGACTGGTTGCTCGACAACCAGTTAACCCCGCATCTGGTGGTTGACGTGACGATGCCTGGCGTGATGGTGCCGATGGAGTTTGCGCGTGACGGACAAATCGTTCTGAACGTTGCGCCGCGCGCTGTCGGCAATCTCGAACTGGGTAACGATGATGTACGCTTTAACGCCCGTTTTGGCGGCGTGCCGCGTAACGTATTTGTACCGATCGCTGCCGTTCTGGCGATTTACGCCCGTGAAAACGGTGCCGGTACCATGTTCGAACCTGAACCTGCTTATGAAGCTGAAGGCGCCTTTGATGGCGACCTGAGCGCGGATGAGCCGACAGAGCCGACCATGTCAGTCATTGATGGCGATTTGCCGGATGTGGCTGAAGAAGATCCGGATGATGAGCCGCCGACTCCGCCACGCGGTGGTCGCCCGGCATTGCGTGTTGTGAAATAACAACCCGACTCAGCCCGGTTTCATGCTTAAACCCTGCGATATTCGCGGGGTTTTTTATTGCCCTGAATTCATGGGCCTCTCATTTCGCCTGTACTGATTGCGTTCGGTTAAAAAAAACGGGGCTGCCATCGCTGGCAGCCCCATTTTTACGACAGACCGGATCAGACTTCGAGGAAGTTCATGATGCCTTCTGCTGCCTTACGGCCTTCGGCAATCGCCGTGACGACCAGATCGGAACCGCGAACCGCATCGCCTCCGGCGAAGATTTTCGGGTTGCTGGTCTGGAAGGCGTTATCGCTGCCTTCAGGGGCTACGATACGTCCCTGCGTGTCCAGCTCGACGTCATGGGCTGCCAGCCATTCCATTTTATGTGGGCGGAAACCAAACGCCATCACTACAGCATCCGCTTCCATCACATGCTCGGAACCCGCCACGATTTCTGCACGACGGCGGCCATGTGCATCCGGAGCGCCCAGCTCGGTACGCGCCATACGCACGCCACATACGCGGCCTGAATCGTTCAGTTCAATGCTCAGCGGTTGCAGGTTGAATTTGAAATCCACACCTTCTTCGCGCGCATTCTTCACTTCACGACGCGAGCCCGGCATGTTCTCTTCATCACGACGGTACGCACAGGTCACATGGGTTGCGCCCTGACGAATTGACGTACGCACGCAGTCCATTGCGGTATCACCACCGCCCAGCACCACGACGCGTTTCTTGTCCATCGTCACGTAAGGCTCTTCCTGGCTGTCATCATAGCCCATCAGCTGCTTGGTGTTAGCGATGAGGAACGGCAGGGCATCGTACACGCCCGGCGCATCTTCGTTCGCCAGACCACCGCGCATGGACTGATAAGTGCCAACGCCGAGGAATACAGAATCGTATTCCGCCAGCAGCGCATCAATGGTGATGTCTTTGCCGACTTCGGTATTGAGCTGGAACTCGATACCCATCTCAGTGAAGATTTCGCGACGCTTGGTCATCACTGATTTTTCCAGCTTGAAGGCCGGAATACCGAAAGTCAGCAGGCCGCCGATTTCCGGATGGCGATCGTAAACCACCGCTTTCACACCGTTACGGGTCAGCACGTCCGCACAAGCCAGACCTGCCGGACCTGCACCGATGATCGCTACACGTTTGCCGGTTGGCTGCACGTGAGACATATCCGGACGCCAGCCCATCTCGATGGCTTTGTCGTTGATGTAGCGCTCGATATTACCGATGGTCACCGCACCGAACTCATCGTTCAGGGTGCAGGAACCTTCGCACAGACGGTCCTGCGGGCAAACGCGTCCGCAGACTTCCGGCAGGCTGTTGGTCTGGTGCGCGAGGTCGGCGGCTTCCATGATGCGACCTTCGTTCGCCAGTTTCAGCCAGTTTGGAATGTAGTTGTGAACCGGGCATTTCCATTCGCAGTAAGGGTTACCACAGGACAAACAGCGGTCTGCCTGAGATGCGGCCTGAGTTGCTGAGAACGGCTCGTAAATTTCCACAAACTCAATTTTACGGATCTTCAGCGCTTTTTTCGGCGGATCAACACGCTGTAAGTCGACAAATTGATAAACGTTTTGACTCATCTTAACCTCTTACTGCGCTTGTACCCGCAGCTCAGCTGCGGAACGACTACGGTGACCCAACAATGCTTTGACATCACTGGACTTCGGTTTTACCAGGGCAAATTTAGGCGCCCATTCCGGCCAGTTCGCCAAAATCTCTTCACCACGGGTCGATGCGGTCAACTGTACGTGTTCGATGATCAAACCGCGCAGATGCTCTTCATGGATAGCCAGTTCGGCCACTTCCAGGACTTCAACCAGTTCCGGGTTAACACGTTTGCGGAATTCGCCGTCTTCATCAAGAACGTAAGCGAAACCGCCGGTCATGCCTGCGCCAAAGTTGACGCCGGTACGACCCAGCACACACACAATGCCGCCGGTCATGTATTCACAACCATTATCGCCAATGCCTTCGACGACAGTGATCGCACCGGAGTTACGCACTGCGAAGCGTTCACCTGCACGACCCGCTGCAAACAACTTACCGCCGGTTGCGCCGTACAGACAGGTGTTACCGATGATGCTGGCTTCGTGGCTGCGGAACGCTGAACCGATTGGCGGACGGATGGCAATGCGGCCACCGGCCATGCCTTTGCCCACGTAGTCGTTCGCGTCGCCGGTCAGCATTAAATCGACGCCGCCTGCGTTCCAGACGCCGAAGCTCTGGCCCGCGGTACCGTTGAAGTTAATACGCACCGGATCAGCCGCCATGCCTTGATCGCCATGTTTCTCAGCAATTGCACCTGACAACATTGCACCCACAGAGCGGTCAGTGTTGCGGATATCAAAGTAGAACGCTTTGCTCTGCTTAGAATCGATGTGCGGCGCGGCCTGTTCCAGAATGTCTTTGTTAAGCTGACCCTTGTCGAACGCCGGGTTGCTTTCGGTGCAGTACACCGCTTTGCCTTCATGCGGCGTGGCAGTCGCCAGCATCGCAGAAAGGTCGAGATTGTTTTGCTTGGCGGTGAAACCGTCCAGCTCAGTCAGCAAATCGGTGCGACCAATCAGATCCACCAGCTGGCTGACGCCCAGTTCGGCCATGATTTCACGGGTTTCCTGCGTGATGAACTTGAAGTAGTTCACTACGCGTTCTGGCAGGCCGTGATAATGGTTGCGACGCAGTTTGTCGTCCTGAGTTGCCACGCCGGTTGCGCAGTTGTTCAGGTGACAAATACGCAGGTATTTACAACCCAGCGCCACCATTGGGCCGGTACCGAAACCGAAGCTTTCTGCACCCAGAATCGCGGCCTTGATGATGTCGAGACCCGTTTTCAGACCGCCATCCACCTGCAGACGGATTTTGTGACGCAGGCCGTTGGCGACCAGTGCCTGTTGTGTTTCCACCAGACCCAGTTCCCACGGACAACCGGCATATTTCACGGAAGACAGCGGACTTGCGCCGGTGCCGCCATCGTAGCCGGCAATAGTGATGAGATCCGCATAGGCTTTCGCCACACCGACCGCGATAGTGCCGACGCCCGGTTCAGACACCAGTTTCACCGAAATCATGGCTTTCGGGTTGACCTGTTTCAGGTCGAAAATCAGCTGTGCCAGATCCTCGATAGAATAAATATCGTGGTGCGGAGGTGGAGAAATCAGGGTCACGCCCGGCACGGAATAACGCAGTTTCGCGATGTACGGCGTCACTTTGTCACCCGGCAACTGACCACCTTCGCCTGGTTTTGCACCCTGTGCGACTTTAATCTGAATAACGTCAGCATTCACCAGATACGCCGGTGTCACGCCGAAACGACCGGAAGCCACCTGTTTGATACGGGACACTTTATTGGTGCCGTAACGCGCAGGATCTTCGCCGCCTTCGCCGGAGTTAGAGCGTCCGCCGATGCTGTTCATCGCTTCAGCCAGAGACTCATGCGCTTCCGGGCTTAACGCACCGATAGACATCGCTGCGGTATCGAAACGGGTATACAAACCTTCCGCCGGTTCAACCTGATCCACAGGGATTGGCTGACCTTTTGGTGTCACTTTCAGCAGGTCACGCAGTGTGGCAACCGGACGTTCGTTAACCAGTTTGGCGTACTTTTTGTAATCGTCGTAATCACCACTGTTCACTGCGGCTTGCAGGGTAGTGACCACGTCCGGGTTATAGGAGTGATATTCGCCGCCGTGGACAAATTTCAGCAGGCCGCCCTGATCCAGTGTTTTGCGTTTCAGCCACGCACGTTTGGACAGGTTCAGCAAATCCTGTTCGAAATCGCTGTAACCGGCACCGCCGATACGGCTGACCACGCCGTTGAAACAGGTGTTGCACAGATCCTTCGCCAGACCGACCGCTTCAAACAGTTTTGAGCAGCGGTAAGAGGCGACGGTTGAGATGCCCATTTTGGACATGATCTTGTACAGACCTTTGTTGATGCCGTTACGGTAGTTCAGCATCACTTCACGGTATTTCTTCTCGATAACCTGCGTATCGACCAGTTTGGCCAGCGTCTCGTAGGCCAGATACGGGTAAACCGCGGTCGCACCGAAACCAATCAGTACGGCGAAATGGTGCGGGTCGCGTGCACTGGCGGTTTCAACAATGATGTTGGCATCGCAGCGCAGGCTTTTCTCTACCAGACGCAGTTGCAGCGCGCCGACGGCCATTGGCGCAGGCAGCGGCAGACGGTTCGGCGCGATATTGCGGTCAGACAGCACCAGCAGAACCGCGCCGTTACGCACTTTCTGTTCGCCTTCGTCACAGAGTTTCTGGACGAATTGCTCCATGTTTTGTTCGCTCGGATCGTAAGTCAGATCCAGCGTTTCAGCGCGATAGTGTTTGCTGTCGAGCGTGGTGAGCTGTTTAAAGTCAGACCACAGCAGAATTGGCGATTTAAAGCTCAGACGGTGCGCCTGACCTTCGGCTTCGCAGAACACGTTCATCTCGCGGCCAATGCTGGTCGCCAGAGACATCACGTGCGCTTCACGCAGCGGATCGATTGGCGGGTTGGTGACCTGCGCAAACTGCTGACGGAAGTAGTCATATACAATACGCGGACGGCTGGAAAGCACGGCGAACGGCGTGTCGTCGCCCATTGAACCGACGGCTTCCTGACCGTTTTCACCCAGTACGCGGATGATCTGATCGAGTTCTTCGCTGCTATAGCCGAACTGTTTCTGGAACGTTTCCAGTAACGAGTCTTCCATCTCGCGGCTGCCGACCTGATCTTCCGGCAGGTCTTCGAACGGCACCAGACGCTGAACGTTTTTCTCCATCCATTGCTTATAAGGATGGCGGCCTTTCAGGTCGTTATCGGTTTCCGCGGAGTGGTGGATCTTGCCGCTGCGGGTGTCGATCACCATCAGTTCGCCCGGTCCGACGCGGCCTTTTTCGACCACTTCGTCCGGCTGATAATCCCAGATCCCGACTTCGGACGCACAGGTGATCAGCTTATCTTTGGTGATGACATAACGCGCAGGGCGCAGACCGTTACGGTCGAGGTTACAGGCGGCGTAACGGCCGTCTGACATCACGATACCGGCCGGACCGTCCCAAGGCTCCATGTGCATGGAGTTAAAGTCGAAGAACGCCCGCAGGTCATCGTCCATATCCGGGTTTTGCTGCCAGGCTGGCGGTACCAGTAAACGCATCGCGCGCAGCAAATCCATCCCGCCGGCCAGGAAAAGTTCCAGCATGTTATCCAGCGAGCTGGAATCCGAACCGGTTTCGTTGACGAAAGGCGATGCGTCCTGCAAATCGGGGATCAGCGGCGTTTTAAATTTGTATGCACGGGCACGCGCCCACTGACGGTTACCGGTGATGGTGTTGATTTCACCGTTGTGCGCCAGATAGCGGAAAGGTTGAGCCAGTTGCCAGCGCGGAACCGTGTTGGTTGAAAAACGTTGGTGGAACAGGCAGATGGCTGATTCCAGACGCAGGTCGGCCAGATCTAAATAGAAACGTGGCAGATCCGCAGGCATACACAGGCCTTTATAGATCGTGACCACGTTGGAGAAACTGCACACATAGAAGTCTTTATCCTGAATGCGTTTCTCAATGCGGCGGCGCGCCATATACAGGCGGCGCTCCATGTCACGCGGACGCCAACCGGCAGGCGCGTTGACAAAAATTTGTTCGATACGAGGCAGGGAGGAAAGCGCGATTTCACCGAGTACGTCCGGATTGGTCGGAACGTCACGCCAGCCCACCACGGACAGCGTCTCGTTTTGCAATTCTTCTTCTACAATGCGGCGGCTCGCCTCAGCTTCTTTTTCATCTTTGCTGAGGAACAACATGCCCACGGCGTAGTTTTTCGCCAGACGCCAGCCACGTTCTTCGGCAATCATGCGGAAGAAGCGATCAGGTTTCTGTAAATGAAGGCCACAGCCGTCGCCGGTCTTGCCGTCAGCAAGGATCGCGCCACGGTGTTGCATACGGGCCAGTGCATGAATTGCAGTACGCACGACCTTATGGCTAGGTTCGCCTTCTATATGGGCGATCAGGCCGAAACCACAGTTGTCCCTCTCTTGGGATTTATCGTACAACATAACGTGAACCTCCCCAGGCTCTGCGAGACTCTCACACCAATCGCGAGCGGTCTTATTCACAGAGTTTGTCCGCAATTTCGCGCACTCTTGCGGTGCGTTGATTGCCCGGACATCTCCGTCAAAGGCCTCTCGTGATGGTTCTCACAAGTGGTGGTTGACTTGTTTTAATGAGGGAGTCTTCAATTACTGCATAAATATGACGAGTTGCTCACCCGTCGAGATTGCTTCCAGCGGACTCCCAACTTAGCGAGAAAGCCCCATCAGGTCAAATGGCGAATTAACTTATATTAAAAGTGATATAAAAGAGTTTAACTCATTGATATATAAAAATTAGATTGCCTTTTTAATGGCATTATATCGGTGTGGTAAAGCGTGCAAAGTGTGAGCTGACTCACTATAGGAAAAGCTTCAGATCTCCGCACCGTGCTGGCAGGTGCTTAATTACCAGTATTTTATACTGGAAAACACTGCGGGCATGCGGTTTGTCACTGTTTTTAACGTGACAGTAATAATGTGTATGAGCGGGGTTTGTAATAAGAATTATTCATATTGCCGGGAATGACTTTATTTGCAGTAATAATGAATAGTTATGCCTGCGCGAAAAGCGCCGAGAAGGAAAGAATTCGGAGGATTAAAGGAAAAGATGTTAGCCACAGGGCATTTGGCGACTTTATCAGCCTGATAAAGCCGGCCGATATTAATAATATCACCCTGCAAAATAGTCAATAACTCTGCCCTTATTTCCTGCATTGCACCATGACCAGCCCTTGTACGGTGCATCTCACAAACTTCACGCTCAATGATGACCCGCCATCACGCCGGGTAGGTTTTGCGGTATGATTCAGGCGTCTTCGTTTTAAGGGAACCGTTATGAAGCAAATCCGGGTTTTAGCGCAGTATTATGTCGATCTGATGGTCAAGCTGGGGCTGGTGAGATTCTCACTGCTGCTGGCGTCTGCGCTGGTGGTGCTGGCGATGATTGTCCAGATGGCCGTCACCATGCTCCTGCGCGGGCAGGTGGAAAGTATCGACGTCGTTCGTTCCATCTTCTTTGGTTTGCTGATCACGCCCTGGGCAGTCTACTTCCTGTCGGTGGTGGTCGAGCAGCTCGAAGAGTCGCGTCAGCGTTTAGCGCGTCTGGTGGATAAGCTGGAAGAGATGCGTCACCGCGACCTCGAACTGAATCAGCAGCTCAAAGACAACATTACCCAACTGAATCAGGAAATCGCCGACCGTGTGAAAGCGGAAGAAGCGCGTCTGGCAGTGGTCGATAAGCTGAAACTGGAAATGCACCACCGCGAACAGGCGCAGATCGAACTGAGCCAGCAATCTGCATTATTACGCTCTTTCCTCGATGCCTCACCAGATCTGGTGTATTACCGCAACGAAGACAAAGAATTCTCCGGCTGTAACCGGGCGATGGAACTGCTGACCGGTAAAAGCGAGAAGCAGCTGGTCGGCCTCACCCCTAACGACGTCTATACTCCGGACATCGCCGAGAAAGTGGTCGAAACCGACGAGAAGGTATTCCGTCACAACGTTTCCCTGACGTACGAACAATGGCTGGTCTATCCGGACGGGCGTAAAGCCTGCTTTGAACTGCGCAAAGTGCCGTTCTATGACCGTATCGGTAAACGACATGGCCTGATGGGCTTTGGACGCGATATTACCGAGCGTAAGCGCTATCAGGATGCGTTAGAGAATGCCAGCCGTGAGAAGACCACCTTTATCTCCACGATCAGCCACGAGCTGCGTACGCCGCTTAACGGCATTGTCGGGCTGAGCCGCATTCTGCTCGATACCGAGCTGGACAAAGAACAGCACAGCTATCTGAAAACGATTCACGTCAGTGCGATCACCCTCGGCAATATCTTCAACGACATTATCGAAATGGACAAAATCGAGCGCCGCAAAGTGCAGCTCGATAATCAGCCGGTGGATTTCACGGAATTCCTGTCAGATTTGGAAAACCTCTCCGGTCTGCTGGCGCAGCCGAAAGGGCTGAAGTTTGTGATGGAACCGGATCTGCCGTTGCCGCGCAGCATCACCACGGATGGCACGCGCCTGCGCCAGATCTTGTGGAACCTGATCGGCAATGCCGTCAAGTTCACCCGTGAAGGCGAAATTGTCCTGAGCGTCCATTACGAGCCGAACGATATGCTGCGTTTTGTGGTGCGCGATTCCGGGATGGGGATCCCGCAGGACGAGCAGGACAAAATTTTCGCCATGTATTATCAGGTGAAAGATCAGAACGGCGGCAAACCGGCGACCGGTACGGGCATCGGGCTGGCGGTATCCAAACGTCTGGCGCAGACGATGGGCGGCGATATTACTGTCAGCAGCGTGCCGGGTCAGGGCTCCAGCTTCACGCTCACCGTGCGAGCGCCTAAACTGGATGCACCGGCAGAACAGGTGGACGAAGAAGAAGATATGCCACTCCCGGCGCTGCATGTGCTGCTGGTGGAAGATATCGAGCTGAACGTCATCGTGGCGCGTTCGGTTCTGGAAAAACTGGGCAACAGCGTGGAAGTGGCCATGAACGGGCACGATGCGCTGGAGATGTTCGATCCTGACGAGTTTGATCTGGTCTTGCTGGATATTCAGTTGCCGGACATGACCGGTCTGGATATCGCCCGTACGTTACGCACCGATTACGCCGGTAAGCATCTGCCGCCGCTGATTGCGCTGACGGCGAACGTGCTGAAAGACAAAAAAGAATACCTTGATGCAGGAATGGACGATGTGCTGAGCAAGCCGCTGTCTGTTTCCGCACTGACTGCGATGATCCAGCAGTTTTGGGATCATCAGCCTGAAGTTTCCGTTTCTGAAAAGGAGCCTGTAGTGATGAAAGACAGTGAATCGTTGCTTGATACTGCCATGCTTGAGCAGTACATCGATCTGGTTGGCGCGAAACTGATTTATCAGAGTGCAGATATGTTTGAAAAGATGATGCCGGGTTATCTCGCGGTTCTCGATTCAAACATGACGGCGCGCGACCAAAAAGGCATTGCAGAGGAAGGGCACAAAATCAAAGGCGCTGCGGGTTCCGTTGGCCTGAAGCATTTACAGCAACTGGCGCAACAGATTCAGACCCCGACGCTGCCGGCTTGGTGGGATAACGTACAGGAATGGATTGATGAGCTGAAGGCCGAGTGGCGCAATGACATCAAAGTGTTACGCGACTGGACGGCAAACGCTGAAAAAAAATAACCCCAGCCGAGGCCGGGGTGCGCGAATACTGCGCCAACACCAGGGAAAGAGGTAACCCACGATAGTTTTTAGGGTTCGGTTTTCGCAGGTCTTGGAATTCAGTCTTAAAGTCTAATACATCCTGTAGCAATCAACATAACAAATATAAGCAGAACTGTTACAACATTCATTAAAAACTGTGATGTAGATTAGTCTTTGTCTATACAAAACATCAAGCCTTTATCGCAGGATTTTTGACAGAATACAAATGAACCCTACTGATGTTGTACTGGTGACATGCAATTTTACTTATGGAAGTGAACAATCACAGGCCGTTTAGCCAGTGATTTTGCAATGTAAACGGCTATGAAACCGGTTGTCTAAAATGCAAAATCACTGGCAAGTGACTGTAATTCATCGTTTATGTGTGATTTTTTCTGAAATGCTATTTTCGGAGCCAAAAGAGATCTGAAATTTATTTCAAATGAAAAAATTTCACTTAGGTTACTGGATTTTTTGTCTGTGAAAAAGACGTACATACTGCTGATTTGTTATGGTTTACAGGTGGCGGATTTGGCTTAGGGGGTTCGCTGGATGTGGAATAATCGATGAGAATTTATTCACTTTCTCAATTGCTATTCATAAGTATGACTTACGTATTTTTTGTGTATCTATTCACAAGTATTTTACTTTATCGCTTAAAAATGCATCAGCATAAAAAAAGCAGGAATTTCAGGCAGTTTTCCGGAACTCCTTGATGGTAGTGGTTAAATAGGAATTTTCTGCTCTGAATGTAAGCAAAAGTTTCATTTTTATTGCTCAATTGTTAGCACTATTAATCTGCATTTCGCTAGCCTGATCTTGCAGGTTATTCTCGAGATTGATTAGATGGTCGGATGTGTTGTGGAAAGCACTAAATGAATAAAATTACTCGAAAGGGCCTTTTGCGCAAGCCAGTCTTATGGCTGAAACGTGCGCTGATACTGTTACTCTGCTTATGGGTAGCGGGCATTCTTCTTTTTTCATTTCTGCCGGTCCCTTTCTCCGCAGTCATGGTGGAGCGGCAGGTTTCGGCCTGGCTGACTGGTGATTTTGGCTATGTCGCACATTCAGACTGGGTGCCGATGAGTGAGATTTCCTCACCAATGGCGCTTGCAGTGATGGCTGCTGAAGATCAGAAATTCCCTGAGCACTGGGGTTTTGATGTGGATGCAATCCAGTCCGTTCTGGATAAAGATGGCGGCAAAATGCGCGGTGCTTCTACGTTATCCCAGCAGACTGCCAAGAACCTGTTCCTTTGGGATGGCCGCAGTTGGGTGAGAAAAGGGCTTGAAGCGGGCCTGACCGTCGGTATTGAAACGGTGTGGACCAAACGCCGGATACTCACTGTGTATCTGAATATCGTGGAATTTGGTGACGGCGTATTTGGTGTGGAGCAGGCGTCGCAGCATTTCTTCCATAAACCTGCCAGCCGCCTTACGGCTTCTCAGGCGGCGTTGCTGGCAGCAGTGTTGCCTAATCCGCACCTGTACAAAGTGAATGCGCCTTCCGCTTATGTGCTGCGTCGCCAGCAGTGGATACTGCGCCAGATGAGCCAGCTGGGCGGTGAGTCTTTCCTGCAAGAGCATAAGCTTCATTAGCCCCTGACGTTTTTGAGGAATAAAAAAAGGACAGCCTGAGCTGTCCTTTTTCGTTATTGCGTTCACGCCATTATTTAACGTAGGTAAACGCCGTAGTGACGTGTTTAACACCGCTGATACCCGCCGCAATGCCTGCCGCCGATTTACCTTCTTCCTGAGTGACCAGACCCAGCAGGAAGACTTCACCGTTCTCAGTGGTCACTTTCACGTTAGAGGATTTCACCGAATCGCTGGTCAGCAACTGAGAGCGAACTTTGGTGGTGATCCACGTATCCGTTGACGCAGTGCCCATACTGACTGGCTTGCCTGTACGGATCTCGTTATACACTTCTGTCGCACCGTCTACACCCACAGCAATCTGTTTGGCGCGGGCAGCCATGTCCGGAGTCGGAGCCTGGCCAGTCAGCAGAACTTTACCCTGATAGGCAGTCGCCACAATACGGGCTTCATCTTTCAGCTGTTTGTCTTTACTGATGGCATTGGAAACACGCGCTTCCAGAGTGCTGTCATCAACCTGAGTGCCCACGGTACGCGGGTCAGTGGTCGTTTTGGTGGCCACGCCAGCCACACCAACCACGGCGGCTGCAACACAGCCTTGTAACAGAAGGGCGCTTAACAATACAGCAAAGAGAGGACTCGCCTTCATTGGATCTCCTTAATCGTCCTGGTGTGGGAACAGCGTATTATCTATCAGGTCACAGAGACAGTTAACTGTGAGCATATGCATTTCCTGAATACGGGCGCTGCGATGGGAGGGAATACGGATCTCAACATCGTGAGGCCCCAGTAAACCCGCCAGTTCGCCGCCGTCATAACCCGTCAATGCGACAATCGTCATATCGCGGGTCACCGCTGCTTCAACGGCTTTGACAATATCACGGCTGTTGCCGCGGGTAGAAATAGCCAGCAGAACATCACCCGCCTGACCTAAGGCGCGGACCTGTTTGGCATAAATTTCTTCATGCAGACGATCGTTAGCAATCGCGGTCAGCACAATGTTATCTGCACATAGTGAGATTGCAGGAAGGCTCGGACGTTCAGTTTCAAAACGATTAATCAGACTGGCGGAAAAATGCTGAGCATTCGCCGCAGAGGTGCCGTTGCCGCAGCACAGAATTTTATTGCCGTTGAGCAGCGATTGCACCAACGTCATCGCGGCGCGTGAAATCGCGTCAGGCAAGGCTTCTGCCGCTGCAATCTGAGTTTGAATACTTTCTGTAAAGCAGACTTTGATTCTATCCAGCACGGGTTTTCGTCCAGTCAGTCGTCGTAATATTTATTCCGCATTGAATGCATCACGCAGCCATTCTACCTGGCTGCCGGTGATGGCAAAAACATCAAAACGGCAAGATGATGTGTCAAAGCTTGCATTCTTTCCTGCAAGCCAGAAAGACGCCGCGCGTAACAGGCGCTGCTGTTTTGGAACGGTCACGCTGGCCGCCGCACCGCCAAAATCAGCGTTACGCCGGTAGCGGACTTCTACAAACACCCAGGTCTGCTGGTCACGCATGATGAGGTCAATCTCACCTGCACGGCAGGCCACGTTGGCCGCCACGAAGATTAAGCCGGCTCTTTCAAGATAACGACGGGCAAAGGCTTCGTACTTATCGCCGCATGCCCGCGTTTTAGATAAAAAAGAGTTCATCAGTACGTCCTTGTACTTGTTATGGCTGGACGTTCCCGTCTCAGCGGCGCGGCCGGGTTTCTTTTATGAAGAAACCGGCACCAGCGAGCCCTGACGGTATTGCAGCCAAGGCAGTTTGCGATGGATAACACAATTCTCATTGGCACTCAGGTCGCCGGTGCTGCCGGAAACCTGGAAGCCAGGCAGGGTGCGCATCTGCGAGAAATGATTTGCCAGACTCCAGGCATCAATCCCCATCGCGTAGAGGCGAACCAGCGAATAGTCATTACCAAATTTTGCGGTGGCCTGCTGCATCAGCGCCGGGTTACCGCCCGCCAGCAATGGAATATCGCTGAACTGCACGCCTTCCATTTCCAGACGATAGTCCGGGCCGGCACCTGCCTGATAGCTGCGGGAACTTGCGTATACGGAAGGATGTACGCGACCATTTACGGCCAGATCCAGCATCGGTTTAATCAGCGTCAGTTCGCTCTGCGTCGCCACCACGTAAACGGAATCCACGCTGCCACCGGTGCTGCCTTGCGTAATCTGGGCATCTGTCGGCGGAGCCGGGATGGTAATGCCACCAATCGTCACGCCCTGCGCTTGTGCCGGCGCGGCGGCATCAGTGGCGATGACCGGTGTACCGGTCAGACGGATACCGCTGCCGATAGAAGAACGCAATTCGCTGCCTGAACCGAGACCTTGTTTCAGAACGGTGCCGCCGCCCAGTTTCTGCCACTCGTTAGCAAAAGCCTGTGCGATACGGTCGCCGAAGTTGCCACGCGGAACCAGTAACAACGGCAACCTTTTCTGCTCAGACCACATGTGGCGTGCAGCATCCTGTGCCTCGTCTTCCGGCGAGAGCGCAAAGTAACAGATATTCGGGCTGTTTTTCTCAGTTTCTGGCTGATTAAGCGCTAAAACATTCAGCGGAGTCTGATCTGAAGAGAGTTCGTTGACCTGATCTTTGAGCAGCGGGCCGACAACCAGTGTGGCGCCATCCTGCTGAGCCTGTGTCAGAAGCGCTGCCAGGGGCTGACCGTTGGTGTCATAGACTTTCACCTGCGCATTGCTGCTGGCAACAGGCGCTGGCGCAGCTGGTGTTGCAGCCGGCTGAGCCTGAGCAGCATCGGTTTGCGGCTGGCTGGCATCCGGCGCGGAAGTACTCACCGCGGCGTTCGGGTCTGCCGGTGGTTGTGTCTGTGCATTCGGATCAGCCGGCGCGGCTTGCGGTACTGGCTGGCTCAACTGACCGTTCATTGCCGCGTTGAAACCTTGCGAAATCGCATTCCCGTAAACCTGCGCCGGACCGCTCATCGGCAGGAAAAGCGCAATTTTGCCGGTAGAGGCTGGCTGGAAGCTCAGCACATTATTCAGCTGAGTCGGCAGGGTTTTCGCTGCCGGATTTACCGGATAACGACGCTGCCAGTCTTTGATTCCGGCTTTCAGCAGATCAGGATCCTGCTTGTTACTCTGCCAGACGCTCAGTAAATCCAGCCATCCCTGCAACGTGTTTTCATCAGCATTAATCACAATACTGTTGACGTCCTGCGCGGACATTTGCGTCAGCGCGGTCCAGCTCTCGTCAATATTGTCCTGATGCAGTTTGCCCTGCAACAGCGGTTCCTGTGCGATATATGCGCGGATCAGTCCGAGACTGGTGCGTCCCTGGCTGGCATCAATTTGCGCCTGGTAGTAACGCGCTTTCTGATCGTTGGTCAGATTGGTCGGGTCTATCTTGCTCAGGCTGGTAGCCGCGGCCTGAACGTTTTTCTGCGCAACCTGTACTTCCGCGCTGGTCAGTTGTTGCTCGAGAGTTTGTGCGACGGTCAGATTTTGCGGTACTTTTGCCAGTTGTTCAGCGGCCTGCGGCACTTTGCCTTCACGTATCAGGGCACGCACTGCAAGCAATTGCCAGTCAGCCTTGTTATCATCACCGCTTTGCTGTGCCTGTTGCAGATAATAGTCAGAGCTGCCGGACGCTGCACCCTGGACACTTTCTGTCGGCGCCTGTGGTGCCTGACCGGAACAGCTGGCGAGAAGCATAGCCACGATAAAGGCAGGGAGTAAACGTCCCGAACGGGTACGAAAGGTCATTGAGGAAGGCATTCAGTTTCCAGTGATGTTTTTTCAAGATGCTCAATATTAAATCGGCAATCCGGATGAAACAATGAATCAAGACGATCAAGCAGATATTTCTGCCTCAACGCTGTATATCGTACCGACGCCAATTGGCAATTTAGGGGATATTACCCAACGCGCGCTGGCCGTACTGAACAGTGTAGATTTGATTGCCGCAGAAGACACCCGCCATACCGGATTGCTGCTGCAACATTTCGCGATCACCGCCAAAATGTTCCCGCTTCACGATCATAATGAACAGCAGAAAGCCGAGCATTTGCTGTCAAAATTGCAGGAAGGCCAGACCATTGCGCTGGTGTCCGATGCCGGTACGCCACTTATCAACGATCCCGGTTACCATCTGGTGCGTCGTTGTCGTGAGGCAGGTATCTGTGTGGTGCCTTTACCGGGTGCCTGTGCGGCGATCACCGCGTTATGCGCCGCAGGTTTGCCTTCTGACCGTTTCTGTTACGAAGGATTTCTGCCGGCCAAAACCAAATCACGTAAAGATACGTTGCAGGCATTAATCGAAGAGCCGCGCACGTTGATTTTCTACGAATCGACTCACCGTCTGATCGACAGTTTACAGGATATGGTGGAAGTGTGGGGGCCGCAGCGTTATGTGGTGCTGGCGCGCGAACTGACTAAAACCTGGGAAAATATTCACGGTGCGCCTGTGGGCGAACTGCTGGCCTGGGTACAGGAAGTTGAAACGCGCAGACGCGGTGAAATGGTGCTGATTGTTGAAGGCCATAAATTCGATACCGAAGCGTTACCGGCGGAAGCCTTACGCACACTGGCGTTACTGCAAAAAGAGCTGCCACTGAAAAAAGCCGCCGCGCTGGCCGCGGAAATCCACGGCGTGAAAAAGAATGCGTTGTATAAATACGCGCTTGATGAGCAAGAGGGTGACAAATAGGGCGTAATACCCTATTATCCGCCGCGGAGTTGACCAGACAGTCGCCGCTTCTTTGCCGTCCCTTTCGGGGGAGACAGAAGGAGGGGAGGAAAGTCCGGGCTCCATAGGGCAGGGTGCCAGGTAACGCCTGGGAAGCGCGAGCTTACGACAAGTGCAACAGAGAGCAAACCGCCGATGGCCCGCGCAAGTGGGATCAGGTAAGGGTGAAAGGGTGCGGTAAGAGCGCACCGCGCGGCTGGCAACAGTTCGTGGCATGGTAAACTCCACCCGGAGCAAGGCCAAATAGGGGTTCACATGGTACGGCCCGTACTGAACCCGGGTAGGCTGCTTGAGCCAGTGAGCGATTGCTGGCCTAGACGAATGACTGTCCACGACAGAACCCGGCTTAACGGTCAACTCCCTCGTCAAAAGAAAGCCCGCGTAGTTAACACTACGCGGGCTTTCGTCTTTTTCCCGTCATCATTTGGGATACACCCACTTCTCTTTTGTTCTCTTCAGGACATTTTTTGTAACCGGTACCTGCCATTCTTCAGGATCACCTTATAATTGCCGAAAACTCTCTGATCAGTACTGGCATAGACTGTTTTTCCGTTATACCTCACCATCACTTTATCCTGACCGGCTATTTCAGTCACCAGCATGATTTTCGGTACGGAAATTGTCGAAACACTGACGTCGGCAGCTTGCCTGTATGAAACATCGGAAGATGAAAGCAGCTTCGCCGCGTCCATTGCCTGTCCCTGATATATCAACTCAAAATGCAAATGTGGCCCCGTGCTGCGTCCGGTATTACCTGAATAAGCAAGGATATCGCCACGTGCTATCTTCTGTCCGGCGATAACCTTTAGTTTGGTCAGATGCAGGTAGCGGCTTCTCCACCCCTGCGGGTGGCTTACTACCACGTAATTTCCGGCGGTGGGATGATACATCGCTTCCACGACAATCCCTTTTTCCGTGGCGAATACCGGTGTTAAAAGCGGGGCTGCATAATCAGTACCTTCATGCCGGGAGAGACGCTGCATGATGGGATGCCAGCGCAGACTGAATGCGGAAGTGACCCGCAAAGGAATATTCATTGGCGAGAGAAAATGCGGGTAGCGAATCGGTGAGCTTCTAGTGTTCAGCTTACTTGCTTCTGATGTTTTCTCTTCTCTGGTCGTAAGCAGCGTCGTCGGAGAAAAATGATCATTATTCACCTCCAAATCGGAACGCGTAGCATGAATCAATGCCAGCGTGACAGCTGCATTGCCAGCAGCCTGTGCAAACAACGGAATGAGCAGCAGGAAAGGCAGTGTCCGGTGCATAGTTTAAAGTTGCTCAATAAAAAATATCACCAGTCCGGCCATGCAGATTGAAGGGCCGAAAGGGATGTAATGCTTTTCAGCGGTGGGATTATCTTCATTCAGCGATCGGCGCTGGTTCAGCAGTGTACAGAGCAGATACACCATCATTCCTGAGGCCGCCGACCCGATAATCAGTTCCGGGATTTTTTCCATTCCAAGCCAGGCGGTGATTGCAGCTAACAGTTTGACATCGCCATAGCCCAGCCCTTCACGCCCGCGCAATTTCTCATATGCCGCCATCACGACATAGAGTAATAGCCATGCTGCCACCGCGCCAAAAATAGCAGAGCGGGGTTCGATATCGGTGATACCTGATACTGAACAGAGTAAGCCACTCCATAGCAGTAAAGACACCAGACTGTCTGGCAAAATCAGATGCTGAAAATCAATCACCGACAAGCTGTAGAGCAAACAGAAATACAGAAAGAAACTGCAAATCTGAATTTCTGTGAACTGCGGCAGGGCAATAATTGCCAGGCCGGTGAAGACGATTGCGCACAGGACCTCGGAAATCAAATACTGTGCGGAAATTGCACTTTCGCAATGGCGACATTTTCCCTTAAGCCATAACCAGCTCAGAACTGGAATATTGTCACGCTTCAAAACCCGCGCACCACATGCCGGGCAATGAGAGGGGGGCCACCAGAGACTGACTTTGACAGCATCAGGCTCAGTGCCGCATTGTGCAAAAATCATTAACGGTAACCGGTAAATTAACACATTAATAAAACTGCCGATAAACAGGCCGAAAATTAATGCCATGAACGGATAAAACCACAGATAAAATGTAATCATAATAATCTCATGCTATTTCGATAATTATTTATCGCGGTGTGACGTCAGTATGTAATTCCATAAAGTCTGTTTTCGTAGTAGGCCCGCCATCGGGCGTATTGACCGTAAGACGTGAAGAAAATAATTGAGTGCCGTTGGTGTCACAAATATAGGCATTATTAGATGTCGGTTTTTTGTCAAACATTTCTTCAAAAGTAAATCCTTTCCTTCCCTCTGGAAGGGAATAGGTTTTTCCCTGCTTTATGATTTTTTTAAAAGAAGCCGGATCTTCAAATTTCACTAAATTAGTATAATCATCTATTGAGTTTTTACCTTTCACGCCGTTCATACACATGAAAATATCTCCTCCACTTGCCCATCCCAATGCGTCATACCAAAGACTTGTCCATTTCAAACCTCCTCCAATACGTGTATGAATCGCAGCAACTTCAATAACAGGCACAGATTCATTCTCGTATTTGTTCAGTAATCCTATGCCCATGAAACCATTATACGCATCAGGGTTTCCGGTTGAGACAAGTGCTGGAGCGGGATAATGGCTCTGACTGTTACCCTCAGGCCCTTTATAATAGGTGAAGCTTTCGCCGTCATTACTTTCTAATGTCCATGCAGTGAGTACCTGATGCATACCCGACGTTCCTTCCAGTAATATCGCCTCCAGATGGATCAGTGACATATGTCGGTGCGGAAGATAAACCACTAATTCATGCCCCTCACCACCTGTACCGATACTACTGGTAGAACCTTCGGGACCTGCAGAAGCGCGTGGAAAAACCAGCGTGCCAACCCACAAGGTCTTATTTTGTTTTGTCGCTACATCAAGAAGTTCATCATATAATGAAAGTGTGCGCGACCCTGAAGTCATGCCTGGCTTACATTTGTAACGCTGTTCTTTAAGTGTTGCCGGTGTTCCGGAACAGGCGGTAATCGCCGGAAACGGATCATTTTTTGTATAGGGTTTTGCATTAATAATGGGCAATCCCCAGTCGCCTTCCTTACCTCCGCTGACCCAACTGTATTTATCACCTGACGCATAATGAAGATAATGTTGTGAAAAATCATAATTGTCATCGGTGATCTCTGGCAAGCGTGATGCTGGGATTTGCATGTCATCTGATTCGATATACATAATATTAACAGCGATCGGAGAGGAACTTTTTTCATCGTAATAATAAGAATTGCCACTCACGGCATAACCAAAAAAATTGGCAACAGGCAATGCCAGCGGCATGTCCAGGGGTTGTGCGGCACCGCCACCCCCATCAGGTTCAGTAAATTTGAAAACGCCACCCTGAGGTATAGTTGCAGAGAATGCACTGATCGGCAGCAAACAGAGTGTTGCGAAAATAAGTGTTATTTTTTTCATGGTATAATCCTTTAAAAAGAGCCGCTTGCACCCATTTTTCCCAGTGTGTCCGACAATGCGAAAAGGGCAGCAAAAACCCAAACTACACATCCTCCCAGTATCAATGTGGAGAGTGACTTCAATAACCCGGATAACTTTTTTATATATTCCTGAACATGTTCACGAGATTTAGCCGAGACGGAACTCAGTACTTCATTAAATGACGGTAACTCGGCGTACAGGCTAATATTTAGCAGTGTTTCAGGTCCAAATAATCCTGTGTTCAGCGCTTCACCGTAACCCAGTCCATTTGCCATGTTCTCGCGCATATTATTAATGTGATGTTTTAACCATCTGTTTGAGTTTAATAAAATAATGGCGAGGCCGTCATTTAAAGGGATACCGTTCTTCAGCATCAGAGCCAGATTGTTTATAAAGACCGACGCCACAATTTGCTTGTATGTAGAGAAAGGGAGTATCCGATCAAGGAATTTGTTTCTAAGCGGCCCGCTGAAATTTGAGATGACCATTTTAATAGTAAATACAACTGCTGCGATAACAATAATGATATAAACCCACAAGCCCGCCACTAAAGAATTTCCGAATGTATATAATGATTTTGTTATTCCGGGCCATTTACTAACAGGAACCACACTTTCAAAAGCAGGGAATACTTTCATTGAGTATCCTGCAATAACAATAAGAGACAAAATTATCATAATGACCGGAAAAAGCACTGCCGAGATGAGTTTACTCTTCAATTCGCTGTTATAGTTTATGACATTAACTAACGTCATAAATCCATCAGCAAGGCTTCCGCTTTGTTCGGCTGCATTAATAACACTGAGTTCGCTTTGCGGAACAAGCCCCTCAAACATCACAGCAATAGATGCCCCTTTAAGTCCAGCCTTCATATTATGAGTTAAATTGGCGATATTTTTGGCAAAACCCGCACCTAATAAGCTCTTGCCCTCAAGCTGAAGTTTTACCAGAGAATCATAAAGAGGTAACTCTGTCCTGATCATGTCAGCACAGAACTTATAAAGAAAAAGCCTTTGTTTTTTACCGAACTTTGCCATGGATAATCTCCCTATTATCTTTATCTACATCGCCAAATTCCATATTGAACCAAGTCGCACACACCCGGCCTCGCAGAACCTCAGCAAATACCTTTTCTTTTATTTCAAAGCCTTCGCTCATTCCTGGTGCCGAAAGGCGTTTTTCCCGCCATAGCGTGTAGACTTGCAACCACTCTTGCTTAGATATTGCGGCCAGCTCATCGTAGGTCGGTCGCATATATTCCATCACCAGTTGCCTGCCACTGATGCCGGTATATTTACATCTCTCACAGCCATCCTCATATTGCTCGTACAGAGACATCAACTCCCCACCGAATGATATATCGACAGGGCGATGACAATGGGAGCAAATAACGGGGACAAGTTTTTGACATTGCAGTCCGGCAATGAACCCTGGCGTGGAAAGCTTATCGCTGGTGATACCCATGGCAGATAAGCGTTGTAATAAGGAGACAATATTCCCCGCATGAACTGTGGTGAAACAATAGTGACCACTTTCCACAGCCCCGGCCAGAGCGTTGGCAGATATGGTGTCGCGGATTTCGCCGACCATCAGAACATCTGGATCACGTCGCAATGCGGATTTGATGGCTGAATGGAAGCCGCCTCCTTCAACACTGACCACTGAGCTTTGTTTCGCTCCGTATATCTGATATTCGACAGGATCCTCAACCGTGAGAAAGCACCCTTTGTTGCCATAACGATTGATTTGTAACCACTCCATCAGGTTCTTCAATGTTGTGGATTTCCCCGACCCCGTGGTTCCTGCAATAAAATAGGCACCATAAGGGTTGCTGAGGATCTTTTTGAGATCGTCTAATTCTTCGTTCGATATGCCCAGTTTATTAAGATTGGCGACTGCACTTTTTGACAATCCGGAAGGAATAATTCGCAGCACCGCGTGGTAACAATCGTTCGTTTCACCAAAAATCGGAAAGTGGGCATAGCGGAAGCGAAAGCTTAATGCGTTCAGCGTATAGAGAATATTGGCACTTTGCGGAATAGTGCGGTTCCAGGTGGTATCGCGGGTACTGGCTTGTACGTTGTACAGGACGAACACCAGCTCATCACATTTGCTGGCAGGCATCTGCATCATGGGCAACAGCATACCGTTAACCCGAACCTCCAGTTGCGCAAGAATATCATTGCGTGTGATGTGAAGGTCACTGGCCCCCATATTCACGGCTTCAATCAGTATGGCTTCGAGTTCTTTCTGCGTTTCACTAATATCCAGCGCGACACGACTCAGTTTCTGCAAAGAAACCAGTTCATAGATTTTGAAATACACGGCCTCGGTGACCCCACCGATCCCGGCAATCTTATGATGATGGATATCATTCATCTTACGAACTTCATACTGCAGAATATGCAGCTCTTCGATTAATGAACGCTGAGAAACGAGATACTCTTGCGTACCCGAGCGGGCAATCAGCATACGATCTTCAATTTCAGCAAAAATCCATTCGCCACTGTGAATGGAATCCTCCGTAAGCCGTATGAAATCCAGGATCACCGGGAGACTTCCCTTACAAATGACTGCTGTGCGTTACTGCCCTGATGGACAGCATAGCGCTTACCGTTCGCCGTAAAAATTTCGCCAATACGTACAAATACGGTTTTTGAACCTACAGCTACTGCGGCTTGGGTGATGCCCGCAATCTGCGATAACATCATAACTCTGGGCTCTGCGGCGGCAGGTAACGGTGTGGGTTGAATATCTTTGTCCGCAGATTCATTATTCATATTGAGGATCGGCCCTTGTGTCAGGTCGGCCGCCTCACTTTTTATTTTTGCCATTTCGAGGCGCAACTTGGCGAGAGTCAGCTGCTGTGACAGCTGATGCTCGGCCTGATTAAACGCTACGTCATCTTCCATCAACCTCGATATATGCTCCTGAATGGGCGCAGGAAGTCCCCCGGCATTCTCGCCAGTGGCTTGAATGTCATCGGCAAAACTGCCAGAAGAGAACAAAGTCATCAGTGCAGTTATTATTAATTTCCGGTTTTGCATACCATAACTCCTGTAATTTTATTATCCTTAACGCTGTCTATTTTCTGGATGATGAAAGCATCCCTGAAAGCTTGTCTCTCTAACAGGCTGGCGGTGTACAATAGCGCCATATAGTTTTTAGACTGTTTAGGGATTTCCATTTCCCAACTCAGTACATTAATCCCATAATTTTTCCCCCTCCCTTTTGCTGCTATTTTATTTTCGATAGCCTGTACAGCAGAGCCTGGTGGCGAGACGATCTTCACTATTTTCCTGGGGGCAGATACTGAGTTATAAGAATAAAGATAGTTCAGCACATCACCGCAAGAGGGCGGGTAAATATCCTTTTTACTCTTGTATGCAGACAATATCGGGTTGTCATCCAGCCCTGATTTAATTCCTGTGAAATCAATGGAAGTATCTGAAAAACTGGCAGTGTAAACTTCATCAAAAAATATTTTTTGTGCGAGCGTAAACACGCTACCTTTTTTTAATTGATAACTGAATGAACAATTCTTTGCATCGCAGGTATAGACTTCATTGACGTAATTAAAATCAGACAGAATACGCTGACTTTTGGAAATCTCTGCAGCTAATGTTGTAAATTTGGAAATGCTCCCGCCTGACAAATTACTCAAATAGAATTTATCAACCGTACTTATGTCATTAGCTAACTGCTGCGCTTCGCGACGTTTTATCTCATCTCGTTGTTGCGCGGGTTCATAAGCAAAAAAATACCAGCCTGCAATACCGCCGGCAATGAGGAGTAATAGCACTCCGATGGCAATTCCAGCTTTGATTCTGCGGGAAACTGGCCGGGAATTTTTGCGTAATTTAAGTCCCTTTATCATATCGTCATCCAGAAATTATACTGTACAAAAATATTGAAGATGCAATGAGTAGAATTAATACGCCACAGGCAACACCCGACCAGAACAGCCTTTGTCTTCTTTTATAAATTAGTTGGTTTTCTTTGCATGATTCAGCAATGCAGTCCAGTTGTGCCGGCGTGATTTCCGATACCTGTAGTCGTGAGTATCTCGATGTAGGTAAGGTTTCCACGATTTCAGAAAAAAAACTCTCTGTAATGACGCAGTCGCTTCCACTAATGATGATGCCATCCATAATCATTAATAGATAAGTTTTATGATCACCTGCATCGAAATGATAAATACCATCGCCGTAAAGGTTTCGGAGATGAACTGCAAAAGATTCACAGCCTGGTGCTGTCTTTACAGAATAGCCAATCAGTTCATTTGTATTAGCTTCATCCTGTACGCGGTAAACATACATGCGGTGACTTCGCCGTATATTCACCATCCACCTCATATAACCGGCATCCATATTGTCGTGACCGGATGGTTCCCAGATTAACCCTGTCAATATATTATTACGTGACAATGTATTTAACATGATAGCCATCTCAATAAATTAACGATTTAAAGGCGCACGGTAATAGTCAATTCCTACGACCATGACAACGGTATGTTCATTGTCCTCTGCACTTTGTCCATAACCCAACATCTGGTACTGCTTATTTTTATTCAGTTCGTTCATTTCATATTTTGCAACCATGAGTAAACTGCCAGGGTTAACCGCCGTGGAGTTAAACATTTCCGTCGTTGTCACATTAGGTAACTGTACGGTATCAAATACATCTATCGAGTTTAACTGGCTCTTGGTAAATCCACTGGTGACTTCCACACGGCCATCCGTCATGACACGCGGAGTGATAATAAAACTGGTACCGGTGATTATTTCAGCTGTTTCGATCTCGACATCTTCATCACCGCTGTCTTTATTCACCGTCCGTGTACGTCCGGAGACATAGTGCTGAGAATTGGTCATATTGAGCGGAATTGGGGTGTTATTCCGTGTCACAAATGAACCACTCTGCAACACTTTGCTCCCGGTAAGGGAATACAGTGCGTTGAGTTTTGCATCAATGCTCAGTGCGCGGTCAGCCCCGCCCGCGATAGTCATGCCTCCTCCCAGCATATCCATCATTGCTGTATCGATAATGACGCTGCTGCCCCCATCCACGTAAGACATATTCAGACCAGCACCATATTCTTCCATTTTTTCTTTATTAAGAGTGAAGATTTTGTAAGTAACGACGAATTGACGGTTATTGTCATCCTGGTATCTTTTTAATACATCACTCAATATCTTATATTCTGACGGGCGACCGGTCAGCGTAACGATTGAAGCATCCTTAAAGACGCTGTACATGCCGCTTGAAACATATTTTTCTGCCATATCCTCGACATCATCCCAGAATGAGGATTCAAACTTAGTTTCAGATTTTCCTTCCAGGCCACCGCTGCTGACTGCGTCATTGGATAAGTCCAGGCTGGCTTCGAATTTGTTATTTTCGCCGTAAAAATCAAGCTTGATAGCATAAACACTAAACGCATCAATCTTAAGAATATTATTCTCATCCAGATTGGTTTTAACGTCATAAAGGGCAGAGATATAGCGCATAAATTCCTCAAAGGTGCCAGTGAAATTAATGCTATGCGCTTCAATATTGACTTTTCCGGCATCGGCACCTTTTACACCCGGGATATCTAAATTAATCCTATGGCTGACTCCTGTTTGTGCCAATAAAACATCCAGAACGGTATTTAGGTCTGTAGGTTCATAAGAGTTAATGGCGACTTTTTTAGCCAGTAAGTGCTGACGTGTTGAACTATAGTCAACTTTTTTCCCTAAATAAGCTGTGTCATATTTAATGTAGGGTTTGACCTTCATTTCATCTGCGGACGTCGCACCCGGCAAGGCATCTTTAACATTGCCGCGTGAAAAATGTTTATTAAAACTTCCCGCGCAGCCCTGCAAAAGAAGCGTCAATATCATAAATCCAATTTTGGTTTTCATATCCCTATCCTGAACTTTTCAGTTACATATCATCAATAATTAGTACGCGATTCTTCTGATAGTTTTTTATAATCAATCCATAGTTTTCAGAAGAAAATAGCTTGCCTAGCTCTGTCAGTACTTCGTCATCATCTTTACCGGCGAGAATGATGTGGCTATAAATCAAATAATCATTTTTGCTCTGCCAGAGAAGCTTATATCCCAGACTGTCTGCCCATCTTTTAATTCCCTGACTCAAAAGTTCACCACTGTTGAGTGTCAGAGGAAATGTCAATGGAACCGGTGCGGGCGACAACATCGTTGTAGTAGTCGTTGAAGTGGCTTTGGCAGCGGCATTCTCTCCACCAGAGAAAGGATTGTGTGGTGTCTCTGGCGAGATATTTGCGGGAACGGGCGTCAGGTTTAAGTCCGCATTAACCGCTGCCTGAGCAAATTGCCCGAGGGACAGTAATAAAGTAATAAACCATCCCAGTAATCTAATTTTCATTTTCTTCATCCTGAAATTTTCAAAAATATACTTACAACCCGTTGGCGATATGCAATCAATTTGGCGGCATGGGTATGGAATCATTTAACTCTGGTTGTTTTATCGAACTACACCATGAGGTCAGTACAACGGAAAGTGAACTCGGATTAATAACGCTAACACCTTGCCCCGTCACATTGTCAAAAACACCGCTGGTTGCACTGATCACCCAGTAATCGCCTTTGGCATCATCTTTAATAAGATTCACTTGCACGGCGACGCCACTTAAATGATCTAATACACCTGTAGTGGTTCTCCGGTTATTTTCACTATTGGAAAAGTCGGTGAAGTCTCCACCGTCTTCATCTTCGCCTTCTGATGTTTCCAGCTTACCCACATCAGCCGCTATAGAAGAAATGGCGGCAGCCATTCTTGGGTAAAGCTGTCGCGGCACTTTCTGCGGGTCAACGGGATCGGGCGGAGCCTGAGGGCAAGTTTGTACGGGAAGCTTGATGTGGCCTGGTTCATCAGTGACTTTTTTATTGTAATTATCCGGGTCATCAACAATGACATCATTGGTACCTGTGTCCTTTTTATTACCAAAAGACTGGTAGGAAACCACCGGACTGGTCATTAAGGCGACGACATTACCTTTTTCCGGGTCAAATGCCTCACCTTCAAAAATGACATTGGCCATTAACGTGCCCGTGACTGTCTGATTATTGGCATTTTTATTGGTCAGATGCATCACGCCTCCATCCTGATTGCGACCTGTGCCGTTTTCAACTTCAAGACAGTGAGTCATCATATTTTCTTTATAATTCCAGCACAGTTTGTTTACACCGACTGAGCCGTCCGGCTTGACGTTTTTCCCGACGCCCGCCTTGAAACTGAAACGGACGCCCATTTGCCCTATATTTTGATTAATATCATCCAGATAAGACGCCATATTGCCAAATGGAACGGCATTATCTGCTGCCTTGGCATTATTTGTTTTTAACAACTTCCAGCCGGTACCAAAGTTTGTGGCTTGTGTATTTTTTTCATCGTTACGATAGAGATAGTCGGCCTGAATGAACGTCAGATCGTAATGGGAAAATGCCTTGCTAAAGGCGGTGGCATAACTTTCGATGGAAAATTTATCAACATCACTTTTACCATTACGTCCTGGATGAAAACTAATGAAAAAATCTACCTGATCAATGGCACGTGAGTCATTCGGACCGATCAGATCGACGCGTTCAAGTACTAAATATCTGTCCTGACTGTCCGCAGGTTGCTTACAGGGCAAGTCCTCCGTATTGAATTCGTCATCTGCAACTTTCTGATTCGTTGAGCTGTAGCAGCGGTGGCTGGTAAAATACCCGCGTGCCTGACTATTGTCCCATTTAATGTAATCATTCTTATCACCCGGTTCTTCATTTGGCTTATTATTAAAACGCGTGGCGTAAGCTTTTCCTTTTTCACTGGAAGCTGATATTTCAGGGTTATAGAGAGGGTTTACGATAAAATCTAATTCTCCATCTGCATCGCTATCCGTGGTGAGTTGCAGATTATCTTTATTAACAAACTGTAAAAAACCATGAATTTCACCTGCGAGTACATTGGTTAGGTTCTCCCTTGCAACCGATTCGATCTGTTTTTTCTTATAAAGAGAGAATGAGGTGAATACGACACCCATAATACCCATGACGATAATCATTTCCAATAAGGTAAACCCTTTACTGTTTCTTACCCCTGGCATACACATTCTCATCATTTCAACGTCATCGAAAATGAGCCTGCAACAATAATCGCGGCAGGCTCCTGTTTTAATAAAGGATAGTTTTAATGTTTTACTTATTTACTGCCTAATACCAGTGCGTTGTCTGATCCGACGGAGCTATCACAAAAACCAGTGCCAACAATGGTTTCTGGTGTTAATTTGTCTTCAGTCAGTGTCTTAAGAATCGGCGCTGTAGCTGTGCCTGATAATGACGTTGGCGCCGATGCTAATACTCCACCTGCAGCAACCTCATCAGAAGCGACATAGTCCCATTGTCCGCCAATCTGAGAGGCAATATTACGGCAATCTTCTGTATCAAGGCCATTAATGACAAGGTAGAAACCTTTCATCTTCGTATCAGCAGTCGCGTACTTAACGCCACCCAATTCGAACGGGTCATTTGATATACCATTGAAAGCTTCCCCAACCGAAATTTTACCCATTTTAACCAGAGTAGAAATGATTGAGCCTGTTGTATCGGTTGCACTACCGATATCCGATTTAGTCAGTGCCGCTGCAGACGCAGTAGCCGGATATTCAGCGCTGTCTTTATAAGCTTCTGTTGTCCCCACGCGGACTGAGTTAGTATTATCGGCTAATTCACTGATGTCCTGTGCTGTGAAGGCACGGTTTGCCAACACAACTACACCGGCTGCAATAATACCGATAATGCCCAGAACGATGATGATTTCCAGTAAGGTAACACCACGCTGTTTTTTAAGTTCCTGATACTGATTTGCTTTACGCTTTAATGCAGTAATTGCATTTTTCATACCTTAATCCTTAGGCTTGAAATAAATTTTATAAATCACGTAGTAATACGATCCCGCTGGAATAGAGCAAGATTCTTATAAAGAAGAAATATATACACTAACGTCTTAATGTTATTACTAACGTTTTAAAGGCAGTAGTTCATGGCCATTCCCTTTATAAAAAATCAATCCCATTAACCAGCGCCGGAAATCATAGAGCAAAAAAAAGAATGCGTATAGATAATAAATCAGATCAAACGAATTAAATGTAATTCATATGAACTATTAGGAGGTGTTAATAATAAGATCATTTTGATGAATATTATATATATAGTCATTGCCTGACTTTCAAATATAAATTTGAGTGATCATTCAGGGTTGGCCTTCACATGAGGGCAAGGTTTTTTTGTGCGGTATTATCAATGGGATAGAGGGTTTTTGATTCGTTTTCTCATTCCGTTTGAACCAGTGAGTCTATCGGGTAACGACTGCTGTCAGATGACTCATTTATTACGTATTTTCATCACTCTTTTTATGGAATAATGTTATTTGAGCATTTAAAAAACGCCGGACAGGTTGCCCTGCGCGGCGTTTTATTTTCTTCGTGTTCCTCAAAATTCATACCGGCATATCAATTAGCAGTGCGCGTAACGGTGTAATGGCGGAAACCGTCAGACTGTTTTCCTGATGGATAAACGCGCCATCACCACAGGCCAGTTTTTGTAGCTCGCGGCTGGCCGAACCCTGTGCATCTATCTGTCCGTGAATCGATTGCAAATAGGCGCGCGGTCCGCGCACCGGCAGCGTGATTTGTTCACCCGCTCCTAAATCCAGATGATGGATCCACACGTTTTGCCGCAGTTGCAGGCTGCCCTTTTCACCGTCCGGTGAGGCGAGCAGGAAATGCGTGGTTTCTGGCAGCGTCATTTTCTGGGTGAGTGCGTTTTCATGCTCAGGACAGGCATCCAGCCACAACTGCATTCGCGTTAGCGGCTGACTGGCGCTGGTGTTCAGTTCGCTGTAACTGACATTGGGCTGGGCCGATAATAATGCCGCTTCCCCGGCTTGCGCCCGGACACTGTTGCCTGCGCTGTCGCGATATTCCGCTGCGCCTTGCAGGATAATATTCAGCACATCAACTCGCGGATAGGTACGTGGCTGGAAACTGGCACCCGGCGCCAGCACTTCCTGGTTCAGGACGCGCAATGACGCATAGCCCATGAGCTTCGGATCAAAGTAATGGCCAAAGGAAAATGTATACCGTGCCTGGAGCCAGCCAAAGTCAGCGGTACCGCACTCTTTTGCCGTTCTGCTGGTGATCATGGCGGTCGCCTCTCTTAAAAATTTCGATGTATAAATGGTAAGCGTCTGGACGTGTGATTGTTAGCCAGTTAATCTGGTCGCTATATTCAAATTTCCTGAAAGAGAAGAGAATGGCTAAGGATCGCGCACTCACACTGGAAGCCTTACGGGTCATGGATGCCATTGACCGCCGGGGAAGTTTTGCTGCTGCCGCCGACGAGCTGGGCCGCGTCCCGTCTGCATTGAGCTATACCATGCAGAAGCTGGAAGAGGAGCTGGATGTGGTGCTGTTTGACCGTTCAGGTCATCGGACAAAATTCACCAACGTTGGCCGGATGCTGCTCGAACGCGGACGTGTGTTGCTGGAAGCGGCCGACAAGCTGACGGTCGATGCCGAAGCCTTAGCGCGCGGCTGGGAAACTCACATCACCATCGTGTGTGAGGCTTTATCGCCTGCTGCGCAATTGTTCCCGCTGATTGAAAAGCTGGCGCTGAAAGCCAATACACAGGTGTCATTGATAACGGAAGTGCTGGCCGGTGCATGGGAGCGTCTCGAGCAGGGGCGTGCGGATATCGTTATCGCGCCCGATATGCATTTCCGCTCTTCCACTGAAATTAACAGCCGCAAGCTCTACAAACTGGTCAGCGTGTATGTTGCTGCGCCGGACCATCCGATCCATCTCGAAGCCGAGCCATTATCTGACGTCAGCCGGGTGAAATACCGTGGCATTGCCGTGGCGGATACCGCCCGTGAGCGTCCGGTGTTAACCGTTCAGTTGCTGGATAAACAGCAGCGCCTGACCGTCAGTACCATCGAAGAGAAACGCAAAGCCTTGCTGGCAGGATTAGGCGTGGCGACGATGCCTTATCCGATGGTCGAGAAAGACATCGAGGAAGGGCGTCTGCGGGTGGTCAGCGCGGAATATAACCGTGAGACGGATATTATCATGGCGTGGCGCCGTGACAGCATGGGCGAGGCAAAAGCCTGGTTCCTGCGTGAAATTCCAAAGTTACTGGCGACGCGGGAAGTGAAGTAAATTTTCCTTCCCCTTTTGTGAAAGGGGAAGGCGCAGAACTCAATCAAAAACGCGTATTGCGGCCGTGTTCAGACTCTAAATCCTGTGCCGGTCCGGTCGAGATTATGCCGTAAGGATTGATGGTCGCGTGGCTGCGGTAATAGTGATTACGGATATGGGCAAAATCCACCGTGTCACGAATGCCCGGCATCTGGTAGATATCGCGCAGGAAACCGTACAGATTCGGGTAATCGCTGATCCGGTAGCGGTCACACTTGAAGTGCGTGACGTACACCGGATCAAACCGCACCAGCGTGGTCCACAAACGGAGATCGGCTTCAGTCAGCTGATTACCGGTCAGATAACGGTGTTTACTCAGCAGTTCCTCGGCCCGTTCCAGCGCCGCGAAAACACCGTCAACCGCTTCATCGTAAGCGTCCTGAGACGTCGCGAAACCCGCCTTATACACACCATTGTTGATCTGCGGATAGACCCACTCATTAATTTCATCAATCGCCGGACGTAACGCCTCGGGATAATAATCTCCGGCTTTTGCACCCACGGCATCAAACGCGCTGTTAAACATGCGGATGATATCGGCGGACTCATTGCTGACGATGGTTTGCTGTTTTTTATCCCACAGGATCGGCACGGTAACGCGACCCGTATAATCATTCTGCGCCCGCAGATAGATCTCATAGGCGTAGTTGAGATGATACAAATCATCGCCGGTTGCGGCCGGGAAATCAGTGCCGAAAGTCCAGCCATGTTCCAGCATCAGCGGATGAACGACAGAAACCGGAATAAACTCTTCCAGCCCTTTCAGCGTACGCATCAATAATGTGCGGTGCGCCCACGGACAGGCCAGTGAAACATACAAATGGTAGCGGTCGCGCTCTGCGGCAAAACCGCCCACGCCGTGCTCGCCAGGAGTGCCATCCGGCGTTATCCAGTTGCGAAACTGTGCTGCTGAACGTTTGAAATGACCGCCGGTCGACTTGGTGTCGTACCAGGTGTCCTGCCAAACGCCATTGACGAGTTGTCCCATATTTCCTCCTTCCCCGTCATCCTTCGAGCCGTAACCCGAATGATTCAGGCGAGATTTACAGATAACTAATAAAAAAGGGCGAGGTGATAAATCACATCGCCCTGCAGGTCACTCTTTTGTCTTATTTAATTATAGCGTGGATGTTGCTCCCTGGTGCCGGGGCAATTACCAGTTTTTCTTGATCAGACGGTCGATGCTGAATGCGCCCGGGCCGGAAGCGAACAGTACGAAGAAACCACCGGCGATGGACAGGTTTTTCATGAACATCATCTGGTTCACGCCCTGTGCGAAATCAGTGTGGAAAATCAGTGCAGTCAGAATGGTGAAGATTGCAGTGATCAGCGCCGTAGTACGGGTGAAGAAACCAAACAGAATCGCCAGACCGCCGCCGAATTCAAGCAGGATAGTCAGTGGCAGGAAGAAGCTTGGCACGCCCATAGACGTCATGTAACCCGCAGTCGCGGTGTAACCGTTGATTTTGCCCCAGCCTGCAACGATGAACAGGATTGGCATCAGAATACGGGCAACCAGCAAAGCAGTGTCTTGTAACTTGTTCATTTTCTACTCCAGATTAATATGCCCAAGGCGGGCTAAAATGTTACCGGTCCGGTCAGAAAATGTTTCATGCCGTTACCGCATCAGTTGATGACGAGATAATAAGTCGGATGGTTACGCTTTGTTAGCAAGTAAAACTGTTGGAATGCTTCAAATAAATTGAACAGCTGAGAGATTGTTATTCAAAAAGAAAAGGGCTGATTGTTTTCCAATCAGCCCTTTTAACAGGAGGAGGTTGAGGCTATTTGTTGCCGATGGTTTTACGGAACAACCTGACGGTGCCCCAGATGCCAAAAGCACGCCGTGACCAGCGGACGACCGCACTGGGATGGCGGATACCATAAACTGCCAGCAGGCTTGAGCCCACGACCAGATATTTACGCATATCTACCAGTTTTACCCAGTAATGGTCTACTTTCGCGGTGGCCTCCAGCCAGTCAGAACCGGCCTGAGAAAGCTCGCCACGCTGACGCTCGATTTTGCGCAGCAGTCTGACTTTTTCGATAGCGCGGTCCGGAATACTCATTGCTGGTCATCCTTTTCTAACAGGGCGCGATCAACGTCCAGTTGCTTGCGGGTGAGGCTGAGCAACGTGGAGCGTTTGGCTTTCGCCAGCGTCATTGCGCCAAGGATCACTGCCAGAAGCAGCAATACGCCCGTCGTCGTGGCTATCGCCGTAAGACGATAGGCCGGATCGATGGCCCAGAACAACACCACCAGCAAACTCATCAGACCAAAAGCGGTAAGTATCAGGGTAATCCCGACCATGAGCAGTAATTGGAAAATATTGGCCTTTTCCTCTTCCAGCTCGATAACGGCCAGCCTGACACGCGATTCAACAATGCTCACCATGACAGTAGCGATGCGTGAAACGATGTCAAACAACCCTTTTCCTGGTCCTTGTGGTGCAGGTTTAATTGGCTCAGCCATAATTAGCGGCGGGCTAACAGAACGCCGATGACAACGCCGACTGCGGCACCAATACCAACGCCAGTCCAGGGTTTTTCATGTACGTAATCGTCGGCTTTACCGGCAATTTCTTTAGTCTGATAGGCAATCTTATCGCCCGTATCGCTCAGACGTTCGCGGGTATCTTTAAGCAGGGATTCTGCTTTGCCACGCAGTTTATCGAGTTCAGCTTTCGGCTTATCGGTAGAGGTCTGAAGAACTTCTTCCAGCGTATCTGCCAATGACTTGAGTTCAGCGCGCAGTTGTTCTGATGTATTACTAGCCATGTGTAAGTCACTCCATACGTTAACTGATTCGAACTTTTAACATAGCGGATATTCAGGTTATCGCAAATACGAATTATCTGTTAACACCCACAGAAACCCTGAAAAATCCGCTATATCGCGGTAAATCTAACTACGGAAATCGACTCTGGCAGAAAGGATTACTTCGCTTCAGCTTCTTTCAGTTCAGACTTCGCTTCGTCCAGTTTATGCTGCTTTTTGATGACTTTGTCATGATCGCCTTTCGCCTGAGCTTCTTTCAGCTCCTGCTCACGTTCTGCGACTTTTTCACGTTTTTCTTCAATTTTTTTCTGCTTTTCAGCTTGCAGACCGGCTTCGGTGCAATGTTCTTTATTCTCGCGCAGCGCTTTCTCCAGTCCGTCGACACGGTTCTGATTGTTGTGCGCACGAGCTTCGTCGATTTGCTTCTGGATTTCATTTTGCTTAGTGGCGCAGGTTTCTGGCTGCGATGCCGCAAAGCTGGCCGTGGTGAACAACAGGGCAGGGGCGAAAACGAGGGCAGTTAATGTCAGTTTCATCTTGTAGCTTCCTTTTAATGATTAAGTGAGTGTGGCACTTAATTTCCTAAATGATTAGTTGAGTGAATAACTCGCTTTGAATGATATCACCGCTGAATGGGCGGTGATATCAGATGAATCCCCTTTTGTCGCTAAGGGAATTATCCAAATTTCAGACGGTCGCGATCCAGTTTATGGATCCACGCTTTTGCGGTCGGCTGTTCGAAGTACTGAATCATAAATCCCGGCGGCAGAATATCCTGCAAGGCTTCTTCTGCCAGTTTGCGCTCAGATGAAGAATCAAGCTGAACCACCAGCCCGTCATTGAGCGGCGTAATGCTTTTGATATGGATGCCCCGCTGACTGAGGCTCTGGTAAACATAAAAGCCGTCAGGCAGTGACGTCCCGGTTCTGGCAGGGCGAATTTGCAGTGCGCTGGCAGGCACCGGCAGGTGCCATAATGCCAGTCCGAACATGGCCACAATCGCGACCAGCATCAGCATCCCCGGCCAGATGAATGACCGGCTTTTCAGCCTCTGGCTCATGATGTGCTCTTACCTTTGTTCTGACGGTCTGCATGTTTTTTCCGCCACAACACGACGATTGATCCCACCAGTCCGCCGATTAACAACAGCACTGGTAACAGCATCAGGCAATTCATGACCTGATCTTCATACTTGAGGAACAGCGGCGTTTTACCGAGGAAATATCCCAGCGAGGTCAGGATCAGGATCCACAGCAAGCCGCTGACCCAGTTGAAAAACTGAAAACGACTGTTGCTCAGTCCTGACAGGCCGGCAATCGTTGGCAAGAGTGTGCGGACAAAGGCCAGAAAACGGCCCACTAACAGCGCCGAAAGGCCGTGCTTATGGAAAAGAGCATGCGCGCGTTCGTGATAATGCACGGGGAGATGTGCCAGCCAGCTTTGTACTATTCGCGTATTCCCCAGCCATTTTCCCTGCGCGTAACTGAGCCAGCAACCCAGGCTCGCCGCACTGGTGAGCAGGAACAGCGTTAACGGGAAATTCATCGCGTCTTTGGCTATCAGAACACCGACCAGGATCAGCAGGCTGTCACCGGGCAAAAATGCCGCAGGAAGCAGGCCGTTTTCCAAAAAAATAATCATGAATAAAATCAGGTACAGCGCCCAGACCAGTGAAGGGTCCGCGAGGGTTTTATAATCTTGTTGCCAGAGGGCATCGATGAGTGAGGTGATAATTTCCATCTGTCTTGTGAAACTCCATCATTTTCAGTGAGTCAGCAAAAGCATCAGCGGAGAAAATGTCTCGACGCTGCCTGCCTGGCTGATAGGGTAGCCAAGTCCCTGGCGGGTTATTTGTTCTGATGCCGTTGTTTCTGATCCCATTAGTTTTGATGGCATTGTATTTACGCGCCATTTTGCTTTCTGAAACGTGACCCAAACGGGTAAAAAAAGTGGTCTAACTGTAACAAAATACCAATAGCTCAGACAGGTAAATATAGCGCGTTGAGGCCGATCATTTAAGTCTGAAGCGCGTTTGGGAAAGGGTTTTACATTGGCTGACACTACTCGACAGTGTCTGACAGGTTCTGCGGGCGAGCGGGGAGAAAGTGTAAAACGGCAGGTTGGGGGAATTAACCTGCCTTAAAGGGAATTATTTGGTGTTGAGCAACGGCGGATCGAGATGCACGACCGGGTTTTCTGAGTACAGATAACGGTCTACGTTGAACTCGAAATCATCACTTGTGGCGCGGAAAAGCATTTGCTTGGTGTTTTCCAGATGCTGCCACATCGCCAGTTTCGCCGCGTGCGGATCACGGCGGATCAGCGCTTTCAGGATCAGGTCATGATCTTCGCACCAGCTTTCAATCGACTTCTCGTCGATGTGCTCATGCAGTTTGCGCCAGTAAGGATTGTGTAACCGCTGGCTCCACATCTTCTCAACAATGGTCGCCAGTGCGCTGTTTTGTGTCGCCTGTGCAACCTGCACATGGAATTTCAAGTCCCACTCAGAATCACGAAAACGGTCTTCCTGCCGCGCATGTTCCTGAATTTCCATCAGACGCATGATGTCTTGTTTCGTCACCTGAGTCGCGGCGAATTCAGCGATGTTACTTTCTATCAGCTGACGCGCCTGTAAAAGCTCAAACGGACCGGAGGTTCCAAACTCACTACCACAATCCGGCACCACCAGATGGCGCTGCTGGTTTGACATGACATGAATGCCCGACCCTTTACGCACTTCCACGTAACCTTCAACTTCGAGCATGATAATCGCTTCACGCACCACGGTGCGGCTGACATCCATTTCATCAGAAATCAGTCGTTCGGCCGGTAACTTCTCACCAACCGGGTACAAACCTGTTTCGATGCGTTCCTTGAGCGTAGCAGCCAGTTGTTGATAAAGGCGTCTGGTGTCTGTGGATTCCATATGAGTGCTCTTTAAAGTAGTGAAACCTGTAAGAAGTAAGTGTCGGACAGACCTGTGAACTTATTATACAAGTGCCAGTATACGATTTACGAAAGGCTGTTGCACCGTGCATTGGGCAGAAAGGCTTTGGAGAAATGTCAGAAAACAGCAAAGCCCGGTAAAAGCATTACCGGGCTTTAATTCGATGGATCAGGCTTTTGCGGTTTTGAGCGGAGCCGGAGCCACTTCTGCTGCTGAGCGGTTTTGCAGCACAGTCCAGATGATGATTGCACCGAGCAGGTCAAAGACCGCGAGCGCTGCAAACAGCGGGCTGAAACCAATGGTATCGGCCAGCGCACCCACCACCAGAGCAAACATGGTACTTGCCATCCAGGCCGCCATCCCGGTCAGGCCGTTGGCTGTCGCCACTTCGTTACGACCGAACACGTCAGAAGACAAGGTGATCAGCGCACCGGACAGTGACTGGTGAGCAAATCCACCGATACACAGTAAAGCGATGGCTGCGTAAGGGCTGGTGAACAGGCCGATCATGCCAGGGCCAATCATCAGAACCGCACCCATGGTGACCACCATTTTACGGGAAACGATCAGGTTAACTTTGAAGTATTTCTGGAATAACGGTGGCAGATAGCCGCCCAGGATACAGCCGAGGTCAGCAAACAGCATCGGCATCCAGGCAAACATCGCGATTTCTTTCAGGTTGAAGCCATACACTTTGAACATGAACAGCGGGATCCAGGCGTTGAATGTCCCCCAGGCGGGTTCAGCCAGGAAACGTGGCAGCGCGATGCCCCAGAACTGACGGTTACGCAGGATCTGCATGGCAGACATTTTCTTGCCGTTGTCAGTCTGATGCTGTGCTTCCTGACCTTCCAGAATGTAATCACGTTCTTCAGTGCTGAGTTTCTTCTGATCTTTAGGATGCTTATAAAACACCAGCCAGCCCAGTGCCCAGACCAGGCTTAACGCACCGGTAATGATGAAGGCCAGCTGCCAGCTGTGCATCACGATACACCAGACGACCAGTGGTGGCGCAATCATCCCGCCGATTGAGGAACCGACGTTGAAGTAACCGACGGCAATTGAACGCTCTTTGGCCGGGAACCATTCGCTGCTGGCTTTCAGACCGGCAGGGATCATGGCGGCTTCGGCCATACCGACCGCACCACGGGCGATAGCCAGGCCACCCCAGCTGCTTGCCAGCGCGGTTGCCATACAGAAAATGGCCCACATGATAGCGAACATCGCGTAACCGACTTTGGTGCCCATTACGTCGAGCACGTAACCCGCCACCGGCTGCATCAGGGTATAACAGGCAGAATAGGCGGCGATAATATAAGAATATTGCTGTGTGCTGATGTTCAACTGGCTCATCAGCGTAGGTGCTGCGGCGGCAATAGCGTTACGTGTCAGATAACCCAGTATCGTGCCGCAGGTAACCAGCGCGATCATGTACCAGCGTAACCCTTTAATCTTAGCCATTTAACTCTCTCCCAGTAAATAATCCGGCGATGACAGCGACAGGCTGTCAGGGCGTTTTTCGCACCACCTGAATAAGCGTGGGGTTCTGGCTTTCCTTAACGTTTTCCGGGTACCACGCCGCCAGAAGATTTCACTGGGAGCTGCCCGATGCTTAACGCACTGCTTTATTGTTATTTGTGCGTTTGGATCCGATGAACGTCCTGGACACCAGAAAGATTGCTTCGCCATGGTCTGATTGAGCCCGGGAAGTGATTTGCCCGGGCAACAGCGAAAGGACGTGGCAGGTAATCTCTGACGCTCTTGTCCGGGCGAAGCAAAGATAACTTGTCATACAGATTTAAAATTTGAATGACATCACAAAACCACATTTATATTGTGTGGTTACTTAACTTTTTTAACTACAGAGTTATTTACTTGATTTTACAATGAAAAGTGCATTTAACATGATGAGCTTCACATTTTTCAGAAAGTGATTAACAAAGATACCGAAATTATCGAAACGTAATTGGTGTAACAACTTTACCGAATGATCACATTTAATCTGAACAGTTAATGAACAGGATTATTTTTCCAAAATGACTGATAAGTTGTCGGTAAGAGTAAAAATGCATTAACAAAGCCCTGAGCAGCAGGCTTCTGGCGCGATATGAAACGCAGACGGGAAATGAGTAAGGGGCAAAACGCTGTTTTGTCATATCTGGTGCGAATTAACTTGTCATACAGATTTAAAGTTTGAGTGACATCACAAAATGACACTCTGATTGTGAGGATAATAGGTCACAGCGGTTTATAGCTTTAACGCTATTATTTTACAGAGAGTTAGTGGGTTTTTATGGTCTCGGATCGCCCGCTTCTGCAGGGTTAACCCCCTAAAAAGAGCTGGACGACAATCTAAATTGGTGTGATAACTTCGCACCATTGAGTGATAACTCTACAGAATTCATGATGAGGAACCTAAGATGGCGCAGTTTTTAACGGAAGACTTCCTTCTCGACACAGAATTCGCACGTCGCCTGTATCACGACTATGCGAAAGATGAGCCAATTTTCGACTACCACTGCCATTTGCCGCCTGAGCTGATTGCACAGGACTACAAATTTAAAAACCTGTATGACATTTGGCTGAAAGGCGATCACTACAAATGGCGCGCGATGCGTACCAACGGTGTGCCTGAGCGTATGTGTACAGGTGATGCCAGCGATCGCGAGAAATTTGACGCCTGGGCTGCAACGGTTCCTCACACTATCGGTAACCCGCTTTACCACTGGACGCACCTTGAATTGCGCCGTCCGTTTGGTATCACCGGCAAACTGCTTTCCCCGTCTACCGCGGGTGAAATCTGGGAACGCGGTAACGAACTGCTGGCGCAGGATGACTTCTCTGCCCGCGGCATCATGAAACAGATGAACGTGAAAATGGTCGGCACTACTGATGACCCGATCGATTCTCTGGAACATCATAAAGCGGTGGCACAAGATTCCAGCTTTGATGTCAAAGTGCTGCCAAGCTGGCGCCCGGACAAAGCCTTCAACATTGAAGCGGGCACGTTCGTCGATTACATGAAGAAACTGGAAGCGGCGGCAGATGTCTCCATTACCCGTTTCAGCGATCTGCGTGATGCCCTGAAAAAACGAATGGATCACTTTGCGGCGCACGGTTGCAAAGTCTCTGACCATGCGCTGGACGTAGTCGTTTACGGCGAAGCGGACGACGCGACGCTGGACGGTATTTTGTCCCGTCGTCTGAACGGTGAAACGCCGACAGCGCAAGAAATTGCTCAGTTCAAAACCGGTGTTTTGCTGTATCTGGCTTCTGAATATCAGCGTCGTGAATGGGTACAGCAGTATCACATTGGCGCGCTGCGCAATAACAACACCCGTATGTTCCAGTTGATTGGGGCAGATGTCGGTTTCGACTCCATTAACGACCAGCCGCTGGCAGAACCGCTGTCAAAACTGCTGGGCGCGCAGGGTCTGGCCGGTGGCCTGCCAAAAACCATTCTGTACTGTCTGAACCCGCGTGATAACGAAGTGATCGGCACCATGGTCGGTAACTTCCAGGGCGAAGGGATGCCGGGCAAAATGCAATTCGGTTCCGGCTGGTGGTTTAACGACCAGAAAGACGGCATGCAACGTCAGATGACACAGCTTGCCAACCTGGGCTTACTGAGCCGCTTTGTCGGCATGCTGACCGATAGCCGCAGCTTCCTGTCCTATACGCGTCATGAATATTTCCGTCGCATCCTGTGCCAGATGATCGGTCGCTGGGTGGAAGATGGCGAAGCACCGGCAGACATCGAACTGCTGGGCAATATGGTGAAAAACATCTGCTTCGACAACGCCAAACAGTATTTCCAGATCGAACTGAACTGATCTGCATGAACTAAGCAGTCATCACTAGACAGTAACGGAGCGCAGATCCCTGCGCTCCTGAAACAAAATCATAAATAACAAATAATTATCCCAACAGAGAACGACGGCCACGGGGCGATTTTTCCGCCCTCAAAGACCGGAGTCTGAGCAAATTAAGGTGAATGTGAGATGCAAAGGTTAAATCGCCGTGACTTCCCTGGCCGTCAGCACCCGGACAAAATTATTCAATTTGGTGAAGGTAACTTCTTACGTGCGTTTGTTGACTGGCAAATCGACCTGCTGAATGAACATACTGATCTCGATGCCGGTATCGTAGTGGTGCGCCCGATTGATACTGATTTTCCGCCTTCACTGAGCACTCAGGATGGTCTGTATACGACCATCATCAGCGGTCTGAACGAGCAGGGTGAAACAGTGCGTGATACCCGCATCATCCGTTCCGTTAATCGCGAAATTAATATCTACCATCAGTTTGATGAATATCTGGCGCTGGCCCGCGACCCGAATATCCGCTTCGTGTTCTCCAACACCACCGAAGCCGGTATCAGCTATGTCGAGAGCGATCGTCTGGAAGACGCGCCTCCGGCAAGTTTCCCGGCCAAGCTGACCCGTTTGCTGTTCGAGCGTTTCACGCATTTCTCCGGTGCGACTGATAAAGGCTGGGTTCTGCTGCCTTGCGAACTGATCGACTACAACGGCGAGGCATTGCAGGAACTGGTGCTGCGTTACGCGCAACAATGGTCGCTTCCGGCGGCATTCACCCAGTGGCTGGAAAACAGCAATACATTCTGCTCAACGCTGGTTGACCGCATCGTCACCGGTTATCCACGCAGTGAGGTCGACAGCCTGCAGGAAGAACTGGGCTATCAGGACAGCTTCTTTGACAGCGCGGAGCACTTCTACCTGTTCGTCATTCAGGGGCCAAAAAGTCTGGCGCAGGAACTGCGTCTGGACAAATTGCCGCTGAATATCCGTCTGGTTGATGACATCAAACCGTACAAAGAACGCAAAGTGGCGATCCTCAACGGCGCGCACACTGCGCTGGTGCCGGTGGCCTTCCTGGCAGGACTGAATACTGTGGGCGAGTCGATGAATGACGCGCAAATCAGCCGCTTCGTCGAACTGGCGATCGCCGAGGAAATCTCGCCGGTGCTGAACCTGCCGCAGGATGAACTGACGTCGTTTGCACAGGCGGTGCTCAGCCGTTTCCGTAATCCGTTCATTCAGCATCAGTTGCTGTCGATTGCCCTGAATGGCATGACCAAATACCGCACCCGTATTTTGCCGCAACTGCTGGCGAGTCAGGAAAAGAATCAGCTTCTGCCTCCGCGGCTGACCTTTGCGCTGGCGGCGTTACTGGCGTTTTACCGGGGTGAGCGTAACGGTGAAGTTTATCCGCTGCAGGACGATGCACACTGGCTGAGCCGTTTCTCCGGCCTGTGGAGTGATGTGCGTAACGGCAGCCTGCCGTTAATCGGGCTGGTCGAAACTGTGCTGGCGGATGAAGAACACTGGGGACGTGACCTGAATACCGTGCCGGGTCTGACGGCAAAAGTGACCGAGCAATTGCAGGCGATTGATGATCGCGGCATGCGTGATGCGTTGGCGGCTTACAGCTAAGAGAGCAACTATGCAAAGTATCATTCAAATTCATACCGCTGATAATGTCGCTGTGGCCTTACGCGATATCGACGCGGGCGAGCAGGTTGAAGCGGGCGGGTATTCCGTTGTTCTGGCTCAGCCTGTGGCGCGTGGTCACAAGTTTGCCCTGCGCCCGATTGCGGCCGGGGAAAACATTGTTAAATACGGTTTGCCGATCGGGCATGCGCTGGCGGACATTGAGGCGGGCGTGCATATTCACTCGCAAAATGGCAAAACCAATCTCAGCGATCTGGACGAATACCAGTATCAGCCTGATTTCGCCACTGTACCTGAACAGATGGCGGATCGTGATGTGCAGATCTACCGCCGTAAAAACGGTCAGGTCGGGATCCGTAATGAACTGTGGCTGATCCCGACCGTTGGTTGCGTCAACGGGATCGCCCGTCAGATCCAGACACGTTTCCTGAAAGAAACCAATGACGCGGAAGGCACCGACGGTGTTTACCTGTTTACGCATCCGTTTGGTTGCTCGCAACTGGGCGACGACCATGTGAACACCCGTACCATGCTGCAAAACATGGTGCGCCACCCGAATGCGGGCGCAGTGCTGGTGATCGGCCTCGGTTGTGAAAACAATCAGGTGGATGTGTTCCGTGAAACGCTGGGCGACGTTGACGAAGAGCGTGTGCGTTTCATGACGCTGCAAAAATTCGACGACGAAGTGGAAGCCGGACTGGAACGTCTGCGCGAGTTGTATGCCGTGATGCGTGACGATAAACGCGAGCCGGGCAAACTCAGCGAGCTGAAATTTGGCCTGGAATGCGGCGGTTCTGACGGCTTGTCAGGCATCACCGCTAACCCGCTGCTGGGACGTTTCTCTGATTACGTGATCGCCAACGGCGGGACTTCGGTGCTGACAGAAGTGCCTGAAATGTTTGGTGCGGAACGCATTCTGATGAGCCGTTGCCGCGATGAAGATACGTTTGAGAAAACCGTTCACATGGTGAATGATTTCAAACAGTACTTCATCGAACACAATCAGCCAATTTACGAGAATCCGTCTCCGGGTAACAAAGCGGGTGGTATCACCACGCTGGAAGAAAAATCGCTGGGCTGTACGCAGAAAGCCGGTCAAAGCCCGGTGATGGACGTGCTGAAATACGGCGAACGTCTCACCACGCCGGGGCTGAACCTGCTGAGTGCGCCGGGTAACGATGCCGTTGCCACCAGTGCGCTGGCGGGTGCCGGTTGCCATATGGTGCTGTTCAGTACCGGCCGCGGTACGCCATACGGTGGTTTTGTTCCGACGGTGAAACTGGCAACCAACAGCGAACTGGCGGCGAAAAAACCGCACTGGATCGATTTCGATGCCGGACAACTGATCCACGATGTGAGCATGGATCAGCTGCTGGGTGAATTTGTGAATCTGATCGTGGCGATCGCCGATGGCCGCAAGGCCAAAAATGAACTCAATGATTTCCGTGAATTAGCCATCTTTAAAAGCGGTGTCACATTGTAACCGCTCAGGTTTATCGTTAGGATGAAACGGCGTTTCAGTTATGAAGCGCCGTTTGCTTTTGCAGCGCAAGACCTCCACGTATGAGACTCCTGACAAATGACGTATTACTGGTTTGCCCAGTCAGTTGGTGTTGTGGCCTTCGTGGTCGGCATCACGATGTTTTTCAACCGCAGCGACCGACGCTTCAAACAACAGCTTTCTGCCTACAGCGCCATTATCGGCGTGCATTTCCTGATGATGGGCGCAGCCCCTGCAGGCATGAGCGCCTTACTAAATTCCCTGCGCACGCTGATTTCACTGCGCACCCGTAACCAGTGGATCATGGTAGTTTTCATTGTGCTGACGCTGGTGTTAGGGCTTAGCCGCGCACATCACTGGGTAGAATTATTGCCGGTCGGCGCGACAGTGGTCAGTACCTGGGCGCTGTTTCGCACCAGCGGGCTGACCACGCGCTGCATTATGTGGTGCTCAACCTGCTGCTGGGTAGTGCACAACATCTGGCTCGGTTCGATTGGCGGATCGCTTATCGAAGGCAGTTTTCTGGTCATGAACGGCTTTAATATCATCCGCTTCCGCCGCCTGCAACTGCGCGGTATCGACCCGTTCGAGGTCGAGAAGAAGATAGTTCAGAAGATGGATGAAAATAAAGCAGCGGAGTGAGATATCACTCCGCCAGAAGCGGATTTACTCGTCCAGTTTCAGCGGCGGTAACTGACCAAAAATGCTCAGCAGCCCTTCGCCCCAGCCTTTGCGGATCATGTCGAAATACGGGTGCGTTTCGGTGATGCGGTGCTGTTGCGCGGCGCTGAAACTGTCGGTCGGATAGGTCATCACATCCAGTGGCAGGCCGACGGAAAGATTACTGCGCAGCGTCGAATCCATCGAAATCAGCGCACATTGCATCGCCTGATCCAGCGCGGTGTCGTAGCTCAGCACGCGATCAATAATCGGCTTGCCGTACTTACTTTCACCGATCTGAAAATACGGCGTGTCGTGTGTGGCTTCGATGAAATTCCCCTGCGGATAAATGTGGAACAGCCGCAGGCCTTCGCCCTTAATCTGGCCGCCGAGCAGCAGGTTGCAGCTGAAATCCGTATTGCCGCCCTGATTCGCGCCGCTGTCCCGTGCAATCACTTCACGTACCGTTTCACCCAGCAGGCTGGCGGCATCGTACAGCGACGCCACGTTCAGCAGGTTCTCCCGCTCATCGTCTAAGCAGCGGCGATGCAGCAGGCTGATAATGCTTTGCGTGGTCGCCAGATTTCCGGCGCTCTGGATCACCAGCACGCGTTCATCACTTTGATGAAAAACATGCAGTTTACGGAAGGTGGAAATATGGTCCACTCCGGCATTGGTGCGTGAGTCTGACACAAACACCAGGCCTGAGGACAAGCGCATGGCCACACAGTAAGTCATAAAAATTTTCCTCAGGCGTCAGGTTTATTGTGGTACGTCGAGCATGGCAACGGCGGCGACAGTGCGCATGTCTTCGCTTCCTCCACCCAACCGGATACCACGGACCGGGCATGCATCAAGATAATCTATGCCGATAGCCAGTTTCAAATGCTGATTCGGTTTACAGGTGTTATTGGTGACATCAAAGCTCTGCCAGCGGTCATCCAGCCAGGCTTCTGCCCAGGCGTGCATGGCCACGTGTGTCGAATCTTCCGAGTAAAGATAGCCGCTGACGTAGCGCGCCGGAATGCCCAGACTGCGGCAACAGGCGAGGAACACGTGGGTGTGATCCTGACACACGCCGGTTTGTGCCGAAAACGCCTGAGAGGCGCTGTCTTTGACCGTGGTAGTGCCGGGGTTATAGGGCATTTTCAGCAGCAGTTCGCCCATCAGACTGCACAGACTTTCGTGCTGCGCCTGCGGACGGTAATAACGGCTGGCGAAATCGCGGATCGCGCCGTCAGCCAGCGTCAGCGGGCTGGTGCGTAAAAACACCAGCGGTGAAAGATGCCCGCAGTTGTCATCCTCCGTATTGTCTTCAATCTCGACCACGCCGTTGGCGACGATGGTGATCGCCTGATGCGGCTGATCCAGTGTCAGGACATGCAGCACATTGCCGTAGGCATCCAGCGTGCGGGTGGCGTATTCCGGTAACGTCAGATCCCATGACAAAATCTTCTGATGGCTGGAATCCTGCGGCGTAAGGCGCAGATATTGCGTGCTGTGTTTAACCTGCTGCGCATAGCTGTAATGCGTCTGATGCGTGACATTCAGTTTCATTATTGAGCCTCCAGATAGGTTTGATGAATGCTCTCAGCGATGGCATTGGTCTGGTCAAGGAATTGCATTAACCAGGGACTGAGGCCCATCTCAACAATTTCTTCCATTTCGGTGAAACGAAGTTGTGCATGAAGGGTATGAACACGGCGGCGGGGCAGATTACCCGCCGTGCCACCGATTTCCTCCAGCTGTTCGGCCATGATTTCGACACAGGAAAGCAGTGAGCGTGGTAGCTCGCGGCGCAGCACCAGCAGTTCGGCAATGTGCTTCTGGCTGAGTTGTTGCTTGTATAACGTGTGGAACGCTTCGCGGGCGCTGACGGCACGCAGCAACGTGTCCATCCGGTAGTATTCGCGCACCGGATCTTCATCGGCATTCAGCAACTGATTTTTGGCATCAAGCAGGCGCGCGGTGCTGTCTGCGCGTTCCAGCATGGTGCCGAGGCGGATAAAGTTCATCGCATCACTGCGCAGTAAGGTACCGAACATCGCGCCGCGAAACAGATGTGAGCGTTCCTTAACCCAGTCGAAGAAAGAGTCTGCACCGGCAGAACCGACGCCCTGACGGCGGATCAGTTTCATCTCAATCCAGGTGGCATTGATGCTTTCCCAGACTTCAGACGACAGGCTGCCGCGCACGGCATGCGCATTGTTCCAGGCCATTTGCAGGCAACTGAAAATGCTGCTGTGGTTGAAACTGTCCAGTGCGAAAAAGTTGAGCAGATTGCTCATCGTCTCCTGCGGATAATGTTCACTGAATAACGTGCGCGTGCCGGTCATGGTGAGCGGCACCAGCAGATCATTGTTTTCATCGCGGGCGTTGACGTCACGGATCGACATCATCGACAGCTTATTGGTCACGTCCAGCAGGCGTGCGATATTTTCGGCGCGTTCCAGATAACGCGCCATCCAGTACAGTTCGCTGGCTGTTCTGCTTAGCATGCGTCATCCTCCGTTGGATTTTCTTCCAGCACCCAGGTGTCTTTGGTGCCGCCGCCCTGAGACGAATTCACTACCAGCGAACCTTCTGCCAGCGCCACGCGGGTTAAGCCGCCCGGTACCAGACGGATTTCCGCGCCGGTCAGGGCAAAAGGCCGCAGGTCGATATGTCGCGGTGCCAGTCCATTGCCGACAAACGTCGGGCAGGTGGAAAGCGCCAGTGTTTCCTGGGCGATGTAGTTTTCCGGGCGGGTACGCAGTAAATCGCGGAAGCGTTCAATTTCCGCCTTGCTGGCGGTCGGGCCAATCAGCATGCCGTAACCGCCTGCGCCATGAACCTCCTTCACCACCATTTTTTCCAGATTCGCCAGCACGAAAGACAGATCGCTTTCCTTGCGGCATTGCCAGGTCGGCACGTTATTGAGGATCGGATCTTCCGCGAGATAGTAGCGGATCATCTCCGGCACATACGGGTAGATCGATTTGTCATCCGCTACGCCGGTGCCGATCGCATTCGCCAGCACCACGCCACCGGATCGATAAACTGAAAGCAGGCCGGGAACGCCGAGCATGGAATCGGCGCGGAAGGCCAGCGGATCGAGGAACGCATCGTCGATACGCCGGTAAATCACGTCAATTTTGCAGGGGCCGGCGGTGGTGCGCATAAACACCGCGCCGTCTTTGACGAACAAATCGACGCTTTCCACCAGTTCAACGCCCATTTGCTGGGCGAGGAAACTGTGCTCGAAATAGGCGCTGTTAAAGCGGCCCGGCGTCAGTACCACAACGGTCGGATCGTTGACAGGCGTGCTTTCGCGCAGGGTTTGCAGTAAGTGGGATGGGTAGCGGGACACCGGCGCGATACGCTGTTCGGCAAACAGTTCGGGGTATAACCGCATCATCATCTTGCGGTTTTCCATCATGTACGACACGCCGGACGGTGTACGCAGGTTGTCCTCCAGCACGTAATATTCGCCATCACCGCCGCGCACCATGTCGGTTCCGGCAATGTGGGCGTAGGTATCGCGATGAAGATCAATGCCCTGCATGCACGGCTGATACTGATCGTTGGCCAGCACCTGTTCCGCCGGGACGATCCCCGCTTTGAGGATCTTCTGGTCGTGGTAAATATCGTGCAGAAAAGCATTCAGCGCCTGAACCCGCTGGCAGATCCCGCGATCGAGCATTTGCCATTCGCTGGCCGGAATAATGCGCGGCACGCTGTCGAATGGGATCAGCCGTTCCGCACCATCATCTTCGCCGTAAACGTTAAAGGTAATTCCCACCCGATGGAATAACAGCGCAGCTTCCTCTTTTTTGCGCTGGACTGCCTGTTGATCAGCTTGCTGCAACCACTGCCAGTAGGCCTGATAATGGCTGCGATGTTTGCCATCCGCCATTAACATCTCATCAAAAAAGGGTGAATCGGAAAGGTCAATCTTGATCATCATCACCTCACAAACTGGACAGGCTGCAATTGAATCGTTCAATAACAATGAAGATCAGGCATAAAGTGTGCCAGCGTGCAAAACGGGCTGAAAATCGGGGAAAAACAGACGGGACTGCTTAATTATAGAGCGTGAAAGGGTTTCCTTGCCTGAAAATGGGGCAAAAAAAACCAGCCCGCAGGCTGGTCTGGTGCATGGCTGGCGCGAATTAACGGCGGACGGCGATGGCTTCGATTTCGATTTTTACGTCTTTTGGCAGACGGGCAACTTCAACGCAAGAACGCGCCGGGAACGGAGCGTTGTGTTCAGTGAAGAACGCTTCGTACGTGGCGTTAACGGTGGCGAAGTCATTCAGATCTTTCACGAAAACGGTGGTTTTCACGATGTCTGAAACTTTCAGGCCAGCGGCTTCAACGATCGCCTGCACGTTTTCCAGTGACTGACGTGCCTGCGCAGCGATGTCGTCGGCGACCGCGCCGGTTTTAGGATCCACAGGGATCTGGCCGGAAGTGATGATCATGCTGCCCAGATCCACGCCCTGAACGTAAGGACCGATAGCGGCAGGGGCGTTTTCAGTGCTGATTTCGCGGGACATAATGTCTCCTGATTTGAGTTAAAGTGAATAAAAAATTATCCCTCAGTATAAAGGGTTAATCATTGTTCAGCACCACCTGATGCTCAAACTCTTTCTCGCAGTATTTGCATTTCAGGTGCACGCCGTCCGCACGCTGCTTGACTGCAAAGCTGGAATCCACCGGTTCAAAACGGCTGATGCAATTGCCGTTCGGGCAGCGCAGCACGCCGACAATACGGTCCGGCAGCGTCGGCATCAGCTTCTTCACCACGTCGTAATTGTCGATGCGGTTCACCGTCGCACGCGGGGCATATACCGCCAGCTGATTGACCTGTTCGTCGGTCAGGAAGGTGTTTTCGATTTTGATAATGTCTTTGCGGCCAAGTTCGCCGGACGGCAGGTTCAGGCCGACGGTCACACGTTGTTCAGTCTGGGTGAACTTGAACAGAGACAGCAATTTAAACCCGACCTGTGCCGGAATATGGTCGATAACGGTACCGCATTTGATCGCTTCAACCTGAAGTTTATTGTCGTGCGTCATAAAGTTTTCTCCTCAAGTTTACTGTGCAGTGTCTGCGTTCAGAACCAGCGCCAGTAAAGCCTGACGCGCAAAAATCCCGTTTCCGGCCTGCTGGAAATACCAGGCGTATGGCGTCTTATCCACATCCGGCGTGATTTCATCGATACGCGGCAGCGGATGCAGCACTTTCAGGTGCGGTTGGGCATTCGTCAGGTCGGCGGCGCGCAGCACAAACTGGGCTTTCACGTTGGCATATTCCGACGGATCCAGACGCTCTTTCTGTACGCGGGTCATGTACAGGATGTCGATTTCAGAAACCACTTCATCAATGCTGCTGTGCAGGCTGTATTCGATGCCTTTCTCTTCCAGCAGGCTCAGGATATAGCCCGGCATTGCCAGCGCATCCGGGGCGATAAAGTAGAAGCGGTTACCGTTAAATTTCGCCAGCGCCTGCGCCAGGGAATGTACCGTGCGGCCATATTTCAGGTCACCGACCATGGCGATTTTGATGTTGTCGAGACGCCCCTGCGTTTCCTGAATGGTGAACAAATCCAGCAGGGTTTGGGTCGGATGCTGGTTCGCGCCGTCACCGGCGTTGAGCACCGGAATACCGCCGGAGAATTCGGTTGCCAGACGTGCCGCGCCTTCCTGCGGGTGACGCATCACAATCGCATCGACATACGTGCTGATGACCGAAATGGTGTCGGCCAGCGTCTCGCCTTTTTTACCCAGCGACGTGTTGCTGCTGTCGGAGAAACCGACCACCGAGGCACCCAGACGATGCATTGAGGTTTCAAACGACAAGCGGGTGCGGGTTGAGGCTTCGAAGAAACAACTGGCGATCACTTTGTGTTTCAGCAATTCAGGCTGCGGGTTGGCTTTCAGGCTGGCAGCGGTATCGAGAACCAGCTCCAGCTCTTCGCGACTGAGATCGTTGATCGAAATGATGTCTTTCTGATACAGCGGATTGGCCATAGTCATTCTCCTGTTCTTTACGCGTAAAAAGTGGGGCACTCAAATTCCGGACAAAAAAAAGCCCCTCAATGAGGGGCTTTCAATAAAACGGTAATACCACGGAAGAACAACGGCAGCGGGCTGCCTGATGGCACGGCGTTTGGTCGATCATCTGAGCACAAAACGTGGCGATTGTTCATGGGTTCTCCCGGCAAATTGTGGCGCATTATAGGCGGCTCACTGACGGCGTCAAGCGGAAAAATGGCCTAGGGCAATCGGTTGCTGCTGTGGTTTTCCTTTATCGCCAGTATCCGCCTGATTGTCCTGCAAACTCTGTCCAGCGCTGTCGTTTCCCGTGGTGCTACCAGCACGGAAGTGCTCGACGCGATCACCCCGAGCACCTCCGGCAAACGGTGCTGATCGATAATCCGTCCCACGGCGCGGCCATAACCCGACATGACATGGACCACCACAAACTGAGGGTTGTGATCCACATCGGTGACCATTTCACTTACTGACCTCAGGGCATCAGGAACAAGCTGAGACTGCTCATTCAGGGCATAAATCTTTTTGCCTTTGGCATTCTGCACCTTCATCACACCCAGCGTTTTCAGTAATTGTGAAATGGTGGACTGGCCGATATTCCGGTATCCCGCCCGCTGGAATTCCTGCCGCAATTCTTCCTGTGATGAAAAACTCCGGCTGGCAATCAGCTGATGGCAGAGGATCAGTTGCTGGTGTTCTTTTTCAAGTGCAGACAACGTTCTTTTCATGGTTATATTCCTGGTAAATAAAAGGACGTCAACATGGCAAAAAAATCATTTTCTACAAAGACTTAAATCAAAGAACCGAGACTTAACGCTAACATCAGTAATACCAGTAATATCCCCAGTAAAGGTGCGACCCATTTCAGCCAGCGGACATAAGGCACCCGCGCGATGGCCAGACCGCCCATCACCACGGCGGAAGTCGGTGTGACCAGATTGACCAGGCCGGAGGCGGACTGATACGCAGTGACCACCAGTTCACGGCCGATATGCGCGAAATCGGCCAGCGGCGCCATAATCGGCATGGTCATCACCGCCAGACCGGAAGAAGAGGGCACCAGAAAAGACAGCACCACTTCGAGCAGGAACATGACGTTGATGAAGATCACGTTGGATAATCCGGAAACGATGCCTTCGGCGCTGTGCAAAATAGTGTGGGTAATCATGCCGTTGTCCATGATCACCACAATGCCACGGGCAATACCGATGATCAGCGCCACGCCGAGCAGGTCGCGTGCGCCATCGATAAAGGTGGAAGTCAGCTCCTCTTCACTCATCCGCGCAACCAGCCCCACCAGGATCGCCGCAGCCAGGAAAACGCCGGAGATTTCCCCCATCCACCAGCCTTGTACCGATACGCCATAAATCATCACCACAAAAGCCAGTGCGAAGATCAGCAGGATGATTTTGCGCACGCCGGTAAAGGGCAGCAGTTCATCACTGCGGTTACCGAGAAAGTGGGCGCGGTTGCTTTCCTGCTGATCCGCCACGATGGAGAGTGAGGGATCGCGGCGCACTTTACGGGCATAGCGCATTACCCAGATCACGCAGATCAGCCAGCCGACGATCAGGATCGCCACGCGCAGGCCGATCCCGCTGGTGAATGGGATCCCGGCGGCGTTGGCGGCAATCACCGTCGCGAAAGGATTGATCGTCGAACCGAGCGTGCCGATGCCTGCACCGAGCAGCACGGTAGCCGCAGCCACCAGCGGATCGAAACGTGCCGCCATCATCACCGGCACCAGCAGGGTATAAAACGGCAATGACTCTTCGGCCATGCCGTAAATGGTGCCACCGGCGGCAAACAGCGCCATCAGAATGGGGATCATCCACTCTTCTTTGCCCTTCAGCCGGACGGTAACCCGCTCTATTCCGGCGTCGATGGCTCCGGTTTTGGTCACGATGCCCAGAAAACCGCCGATGATCAGAATAAATAAGGCGACATCAATCGCGCCGGCCTGACCGGTGGTGTGGTTGTACAGGCCATCAATGGGCGCGAGGAAAATATCCACCAGCCCCTGCGGATTGCCGGTCACGGCGTGATAGGTGCCTGAGACGGGGACTTCTTTACCCAGTCCGGCATTCATCGCCATGTCGTACTGACCGGCGGGGATAATCCAGCTCAGGCCTGCAACCAGCGCGATAAGCACAAATAAAATGGTGTAGGCAGAAGGGAATTTGAATGTACGCATAAACGTAATCCTTAAAAAAGGCGTGAAGGCAAAACGCCTTCACGCAAGGGGCTTAGTCGTCGCCAAGCGTGGCGACCATGACCGCTTTTATGGTGTGCATACGGTTTTCGGCTTCATCAAAAACGATGGAATGCGGGGACTCAAAAACGTCATCCGTCACTTCCAGCCCTTTCATGCCGTAAGCGATTTCCAGCTCCTTTCCGAGCGTGGTTTCTTCGTTATGGAAAGCGGGCAGGCAGTGCATAAATTTGACGTCAGGATTGCCGGTGGCGTTAAGCACCGCGGCGTTAACCTGATACGGGGTCATCAGGCTGATACGTTCTGCCCAGGCGGTTTTGGCTTCGCCCATCGACACCCAGACATCGGTGTAAAGAAAATCGACGCCCTGTACACCTTCATCAACGTGTTCAGTCAGCAGGATCCTTGCGCCGGTAGTGCGGGCAATATCGCGGCAGACAGCGACCAGCGTCTCTTCCGGCCAGAAGGATTTTGGCGCGACCAGACGGATGTCCATCCCCATTTTCGCCGCGCCGACCATCAGGGAATTGCCCATATTGTTTCGGGCATCGCCCAGATAAGCGAAGCTGATCTGACTGAGTTCTTTGCCCGGCGAGTGTTCAAGCATGGTCATCAGGTCGGCCAGGATTTGGGTCGGATGAAACTCGTCGGTCAGCCCGTTCCATACCGGTACGCCGGAGAATTCCGCCAGCTCTTCCACAATCTTCTGCGCAAAACCCCGGTATTCGATGCCGTCGTACATTCTGCCCAGCACACGGGCGGTATCTTTCATCGACTCCTTGTGTCCGATCTGGCTGCCGCCAGGGCCGAGATAGGTCACGTGTGCGCCCTGATCAAACGCGGCGACTTCAAACGCACAGCGGGTGCGGGTGGAGGTTTTCTCAAAAATCAGCGCAATATTTTTCCCGCGCAGGCAAGGGCGTTCATGACCCGATTTCTTATCGTCTTTCAGCGCCAGCGCCAGGGTGATCAGTTGCTGAATTTCTTCCGGCGTGAAATCAAGAAGCTTAAGGAAATGACGGTTTTTCAATGTAGTAGTCATAAAATTATCCTGAAATAATGAAGTGGGGACGGGTTATTCCGCGCGGATACAGGTGCCTTTGAGACCGGCCAGAATGGCTTCGCCATCTTCCAGTGCGCCGATCCCCGCCAGCCCGTGACAGGCATCGACAAACTGGCAGGCGGCATTGACTTTCGGCCCCATGGATCCGGCATCGAAGGTCATGGCGGCGAGATCCCGCGGCGTGATGTGATGCAGCGGACGCTGCTCCGGCGTGCCCCAGCCGAGGTACACCGCATCGGCATCGGTCAGGATCAACAGCGCGTCGGCCTGTAACTGACGCGCCAGCAGCGCCGCCGAGAGGTCTTTGTCGATGACGGCTTCCACGCCTTTCAGCCCGTCATTGGTCTGATGAACCGGCACGCCGCCGCCGCCATTGCAGATGACCAGATAGTGCTGATCCAGCAAGGCACGAATGGCATCAATCTCGAGGATGCGCTGTGGTTGGGGTGACGCGACCACGCGGCGAAAATGCTGTCCGTCGGCTTTCATCGCCCAGCCTTTTTCGGCAGCCAGATTTTCCGATTGCGCCTGCGTATAAACCGGGCCGATGTATTTCGTCGGGTTATCAAAGGCCGGATCGAGCAGGCTGACTTCCACCTGCGTCAGCAGGGTGCAGACGCGACTTTCCGGCAGACAATTTTTCAGCGCCTGTTGCAGCAGATAGCCGATCATCCCCTGAGTTTGTGCTACCAGAATATCGAGCGGGTAGGGCGCGACTGCCGGATAGGCGCTGTTTTGCAGCGCCAGCAATCCGACCTGCGGGCCGTTGCCGTGTACCAGCACCACCCGCCATTTCTGGCATAGCGCAGCCAGCGTTTTTGCCGCCACACAGATGTTTTTGCGTTGCAGTTCGGCCTCGAGCGGCTCGCCACGGCGCAGTAATGCGTTGCCGCCCAGAGCGACAACCAGAACAGGTTTGTTCATGAGATTTCCCCGGAGTCAGTGATCAGATGTCGTCGCGTTCAAGCGGGCAGCTCATGCAGCGCGCGCCGCCGCGGCCTCTTCCCAGTTCATCGCCCGGAATGGGGAGAACGGTGATCCCGGCTTTATCGTATTTTTCGTTAGTCCAGGTGTTGCGCTCGTAGCCGATCACCACGCCGGGGCGCACGGTCAGGACGTTATTGGCATCGTTCCATTGTTCGCGTTCGGCCTCGAAACTGTCGCCGCCGGTGGTGATGAGTTTGATGTCATCAATGCCCAGCGCTTTACCGATTGCCCGCACGAACTGCGGTTCTTCGGTGCGGCGCAGGCCGCCGTGGCCGTCGTCGGTCAGCGTCCAGCACTGGGTGGTGTCGCGCACGACTTCCGGGTAAACGGAGAAGGTGTCGAAGTCGATATGGGTCATGACGGTATCGAGGTGCATGCAGGAGCGATGTTTGGGTAATTCCAGTGCAATCACTTTGGTGGCTTGCTGATGTTTGAACAGCGAACGGGCGAGGAACTCCACACCCTGCGGCGTCGTACGTTCGGATAAGCCAATTAATACCGCGCCACGACCAATGACTAATACGTCACCGCCTTCCAGTGTCGCGTGGTCATAATTAAATTCATCATCGCCAAAGTAAGTAATAAATTCGTTATCGGCAAAGTGAGGATGCCAGCGATATATGGCTCGCAGATTATTGGTTTCCCGTTTACGCGCCTCTTTTGCCATCGGATTCACCGATACGCCGTTATATATCCAGCAGGAAGTGTCGCGGGTAAATAAATGATTGGGTAATGGCTTAATCACAAAGTCATTTAACTGATGTGTATCCGTGACCATATTATGAAAAGTATCGGGGATTTCGCTGTAAGTTAATCCGCCGCTCATAAACCGGGCCGTTTGCCGGTGGGGTAAATCTGCCAGCCAGCCGCGGATTTCTTCGGCAAATTGTGGCCCCAGCCGGTAATCCGAGATTTGCCGGCTGAGCAGCCAGTCTTTGGCCTCGCGGTTGTCGAGGGTTTCAGTCAGCAGGTCAGTCAGCAATAAAACTTCCACGCCTTGCTGGCGCAGGGTCTGGCTGAAAATGTCATGTTCTTTCCCGGCCCGCTCAACAGACAACACATCATCGAATAATAATTCCTGACAGTTGGAGGGGGTCAGTCGCTGCAAACTTAAATTTGGCCGGTGAAGCATCACGCTGCGAAGTTGGCCTATTTCGGATCCTACATAATGCCGTTTCATATTTATCCCTTTTAGAAGACGAAATAATGTTCCGGTCAATTTCAGCTAAATTTCAGCTGAATTTCAGATAAAGAAATCCCGTGGAGAATAAAACGCGTTATTCAGCCTGGAAGGAAGTGCGCCCGGAACGGAGTGAATAATATTCCGCGCAGACATTTAATATGTGACTTCGATCGCATCAGAATAAACCGATGGTGATGGTTACCTGTTGATTGATAAACATCATTGTTTTATTTATTAGCATATTCAGTAAAGTGAATAATCACCGGAATATGAGGGTAATTATTCCTTCTGACAGTGCGTGACCGTATGAGATAATATTTATTCAATCCTAATTCGCTAAAAAATAAGGGATTTATTCTGAATTTGCATAGAATAGCTTTTTTTGTGATTAAAGATTTATAACTTCTCAAAAATCCTAAATAACTATTATCTGTTTTTGCTGCTTTGGATTTAATTAAATATGTGACCGGCGGGTGAGTTTTTAGAAATAGTTCGTAAGACCAACAGGATGAAAGCGGCATACTGAATATGTTCTCAGGGTTTATGCAATCTGACTGCATAACCATTGTTTCCCGGCTGCGGGTGACGTTCAGCCGCAAAAATATTTCCCATGAAGTTAAAATCTTGATCCCGCTCTGGCAACCGGACAGCAAACAGGATTAGTATTTATGAAACGCTGTTTCACTCATGCATTACAAACCCGAGGTTATGATGATCACAGGAAACATCCACGCGCTGCATCTCGTTCCTTATCTGCCCGCTGAATTGCGCGAGGCCATTGAATACGTTAAGCAACACATCACGGCGGACACGCCGCTGGGCAAACACGATATCCGTGGCGACGATGTGTTTGTGCTGATTTCCAATGATTCAACCGCGCCACAGGCCGACCGCCGTGCCGAATTCCACGCCCGTAATCTGGATATCCAGATTGTGCTGAACGGCACCGAAGGCATGACATTCAGTAACTTACCGGCAGGTTATGTGGATACTGACTGGCTGGAAGATAAAGACATCGCGTTTCTGGCCGCCGGTGAGCAGGAAAAAACCATGATCATGCAGACCGGCGATTTTGTGGTGTTCTATCCGGGTGAAGTGCATAAACCGCTGTGCGCGGTGGGCGAACCGGCCCATGTGCGTAAAGCGGTGGTTAAGATGAACGTCAGCGCATTGTCCGCTTAATGCTTATCGTGTAGCGCTTCGTGCGTTTGATCAGCTTCATCCGCCAGCGGCGCAGTCTGCCGAGGCGTTCCGGGGCTTTAAGTTTGTGTTTGATCCACACTACCTGCCACGGCTGGAGTCGCATCTGGCCGTTAAACGCTTCCCCGCTAATCAGATCTTTCCCTTCCACTGCCAGTTTTAATACCTGCGAATGATCGCTGATATTGAATACGCAGCTGATCCGATCCTCAGTTTTGGGATCATAACGTTCCATCGCAAACAGCGATTTACCCAGATCAAACACCCGTTGCCCCGCCTGGGGCGAAAATGCCGGATGTTCGCGGCGGTGCTTAATCAGTGCCTGTAAACCGTAAAATACGCGGGCGCTCAGACTGTCCTTTTTCTCCAGTTCTGCCTCAACTTTTACCAGCTCCAGCTTTTTACGGTTGATACGGCGGTTGATCCCGGACTGATGCATACCGTCAAGATCGTTCTCGCTGCCCAGCAGGCTATGGATATAAATCGCCGGTACGCCGATAAACGACAGCAACAGCGCCTGTGCCGCGAGAAATTTGCGCGCTTTCAGTCCGGTATCGTCATCCGGTTCGGTCAGCGCGCTGAGGTAATTAATGTTCAGTTCATAAGGCGAATGCGTGCCATCGCCGTTGTCTTTATAAGAGACGCGGCCTTCTTTACGCAGGGTTTCCTGCGCCATGTATTTGCGTTCGTCATCGCTGAGGAAGGTTTCTGTCGGACGCAGACCGATGCCGTCGTGACTGGCTAAAAAGTTGAAATAGGTGGTGTCAGGGTAACGTGCTTCGGCATTCAGGCTTTGCGCCCACTGGGTGAGCGTGGTGGTGTCCTGTCGTAGAAAGGCGTGCAGCGTGAGCGGCGGCAGCGGGAACTGATACACCATGTGTGCCTCATCGCCTTCTCCGAAATAACTGATATTTTCGTGATGCGGCACGTTGGTTTCGGTGATGATCCGCGTGCCGGGGATCACTTCATCAAGGATGGTCCGCCAGACTTTGATGATGTTATGCGCCTGCGGCATGTGAATGCAGCGCGTCCCGGCCTCCTTCCAGATATACCCAATCGCATCGAGGCGGATCGACTGCCCGCCACTGGCGGCGTACTGCAACAGCACATCAATACTTTCCAGCAAAACCTGCGGGTTTTTGAAATTGATATCCACCTGATCTTCACTGAACGTGGTCCACAGGTATAACTCATTGCCGTCGGCTTTGATAAACGGCGTCAGCAGCGGCGAGGCGCGGGGGCGCACAACGCGGCTATAATCCAGCTCAGGATTCGAGGCAATAAAGTAATCTTTGTAATAAGGATCGTCATGCAGATAGCCTTTCATCCATTCGCTTGAGCGGGAGATATGGTTGATCACGCAGTCAAACATCAGGTTGAAATTAGCGGAAAGGTGATGAATATCCGACCATCCGCCGAGATGTTCGTCGATACGCCGGTAGTCGATGACGCTGAAGCCGTCGTCGGAGCTGTACGGATACATCGGCAGAATATGGATGTCGCTTATAATCTCGCGCAGATAGGTATTGGCGAAGTGATTCAGCGTCGCCAGCGGCGGTTGTTCGCCGTGACGAATATTGTCGCCATAAGTAATCAGATAAATGTTGGTGCCATCCACCCAATCGGTGGTGCGGTGCTTGCCGTAATTCCATTTGTCGGCGAGATGCAGGATTTTTTTCAGCAGGTCGGCGATGTGTTCCCTGGGGTAAATCCTGCTTAACAGGCTTTCCAGCCGCAGGACATACTCAAGATTAACTGAGCTCATATCGGTTCCTTCTTACTGCGTTTCTGTTTTTCTATTGAACAGGTTAAAACCAAAGCGCTTTAAAAAGGGTAGTTGAAATTGAGGTCTTCTGACGGGAACGGGCGGGATAAAGTGCAAAACGTTGTAAATATTGCGACGTGCAGAAAGTTCATCCTTACTGCACGTCGGGGATAAATCAGGCGTTGCTGAGCGTAGCGACCATCACCGCTTTGATGGTGTGCAGACGGTTTTCCGCCTGATCAAACACCACGCTGTGGCTGGACTCAAAGACGTCATCCGTGACTTCCATGCCGCCTTGCAGGCCGTATTCTTCCGCCATTTGCTTGCCGAGCGTGGTCTGGTCGTCATGGAATGCAGGCAGACAATGCAGGAATTTCACCTGCGGATTACCGGTCAGCGCCAGCATCGCGCTGTTGACCTGATAAGCGCGCAGCAAATTAATACGCTCTTTCCAGACTTCTTTCGGCTCGCCCATGGAAACCCACACGTCGGTATACAGGAAATCAGCGTCTTTCACGCCAGCCGCAATATCTTCGGTCAGGGTGATATTGCCGCCATTTTCTTGTGCCAGATGCGTGCAGGTGGCGACCAGTTCAGCTTCCGGCCAGCAGGCTGAAGGCGCGACCAGACGCAAATCCAGACCGCATAACGCGGCGGCTTCCAGCAGTGAATTGCCCATATTGTTACGGGTGTCGCCCAGATACGCCAGACGCATACCTTGCAGCGGCTGGCCCGGTAAATGCTCCTGCATGGTCAGCAGATCAGCCAGCAACTGGGTGGGATGGAATTCGTTGGTTAAGCCATTCCAGACCGGTACACCGGCGTATTGCGCCAGAATTTCGACTTTATCCTGACCGAAACCGCGATACTGAATACCGTCATACATGCGGCCGAGGACGCGGGCGGTATCTTTCATCGATTCTTTATGGCCGATCTGGCTGCCACTAGGGCCGAGATAGGTGACTTTCGCCCCCTGATCATAAGCGGCAACTTCGAAAGAGCATCGGGTGCGGGTTGAGTCTTTTTCGAAGATGAGCGCGATGTTTTTGCCTTGCAGACTGGCTTTTTCGGTGCCGTTCTTTTTAGCGGCTTTTAATTCTGCGGAGAGTTTCAGCAGTGACGAAATCTCTGACGGGGTAAAATCCAGTAACCTGAGAAAATGACGTTTACTCAACAAACTCATGATGTCGCTCCATAGCGCGTAAGCATTTCGGATTGAATTAAAATTCAATTTAACTGGATGAATATGCAATTACAACCCCGCCGAGAAAACTTTCTCTTTAATAGTGGAGACGCGCCCTGCGGTGTGTGAAAATAGCGTACAAACGTCACATTGATTGAGGACAGAGATATGGCAAACCGTGAATTGCTGGAAGAACAACGTGAAGAGACTCGCTTAATCATCGAAGAACTGCTGGATGATGGCAGTGATCCTGACGCGCTTTACACTATCGAACACCACTTATCTTCAGAAAAGTTTGAAGTTCTGGAGAAAGCAGCAGTCGAAGCTTTCAAGCTGGGTTACGAAGTGACTGACCCTGAAGAACTGGAAGTAGAAGACGGTTCTGTTGTGATGTGCTGTGACGTGATCAGCGAAATCGCGCTGAAAGCGGAACTGATCGACGCTCAGGTTGAACAGCTGATGAACCTGGCTGAAGCCAACGGCGTTAACTACGACGGCTGGGGCACTTACTTCGAAGGCGATGACGACGAAGAAGGTGAAGAAGGCGAAGACGAAGATTTCGTTGATGAAGATGATGACGGGAAACGTCATTAATCTGGCTCCCTCCCCTGCGAAGGGGAGGGCTGGGGTGGGGTATTGATGATAACTCTACATTTGATGTTGTCAGCTAAACCCCCTCCCGACCTCCCCCTTCGCAGGGGGAGGAGTTAATTAAAGCACTTCCCCGCTGCTCTCAATCACTTTCTGATACCAGCCGAAGCTCTCTTTTTTCGAGCGAGCCATGGTGCCGGTGCCATCGTCATTTTTATCCACGTGGATAAAGCCATAGCGTTTGCTGTACTGACCGGTGGTAAACGACACGCAGTCGATGCAGCCCCACGGCGTATAACCCATCAGATCCACACCATCTTCCAGCACGGCTTTTTTCATCTGCTCGATATGTGCTTTCAGATAAGCGATACGGTAATCGTCGTGAATGACGCCGTCATCACCCGCTTTGTCGATAGCACCAAAGCCATTCTCGACAATAAACAGCGGCTTCTGATAACGCTCGTACAAGATATTCAGGGTGTAACGCAGTCCGACCGGATCAATCTGCCAGCCCCAGTCAGACGCTTTCACATGCGGATTTGGCACGCTGCCCGCAAAGCCTGACAAGCCATTATCATCACTCGGATTGTGCGCTGAAATCGCGTTGCTCATGTAATAGCTCAGGCCGATGTAATCCGCGCAGCCGTCGCGCAGCGCCTGCAAATCGCCGTCTTCCATTTTGATGTTGAAGCCACGGCGTTCCCACTCTTTCAGGGCATACGCCGGGTAATAACCGCGCATATGGACATCGCTGAACAGGAAGCGTTCGTGCATCGCCTCAACGGAATACATCACGTCGTCCGGATGGCAGGAGAACGGATACAGCGGCACCATGGCGATCATGCAGCCAATCTGGAAATCAGGGTTGATTTCATGACCGAGCCTGACCACTTGGGCGCTGGCCACGAACTGATGATGCAGCACCTGATACATCGTTTCTTCCGGATTTTCCTCCCCGGTAAATACCACACCGGAGCAGCAATAACCGAACAACGGATATTTCCAGTTACGCTGGTTATTGATCTCGTTGAAGGTCATCCAGTATTTCACTTTGCCTTTGTAGCGTTCCATTACCACCTGGCTGAAACGCACAAAGAAATCCACTACCTGGCGGTTTTTCCAGCCACCGTATTCCTTCACCAGATGCCACGGCATTTCGAAGTGGGAAAGGGTGATCACCGGCTCGATATTGTGTTTGAGCAGTTCATCAAACATGTCGTCATAGAATTGCAGACCGGCTTCATTTGGCTGTAATTCGTCACCGTTCGGGAAGATGCGCGTCCAGGCAATCGAGGTACGGAAACATTTGAAGCCCATTTCTGCGAACAGAGCGATGTCTTCTTTGTAATGCGAGTAAAAATCGACAGCTTCATGATTCGGATAGCTGTAGCCGTCAAGCACGCCGTCGGTCATTACACGGTCAACACCGTGCGCGCCGCCGGAAAGGACGTCACAGATGCTGATGCCTTTGCCGCCTTTGTTCCAGCCGCCTTCCACCTGATGTGCTGCGACTGCGCCGCCCCATAAGAAATCTTTCGGTAACTGATGACTCATTTGATTCTCCCTGGATACTTATTGAGGGCAGATTGCTTCTGCCCTGTAGATCGTAATTTCAGATTTAATTCATTTCTGCCTGAGTGGCACGTCGGGTTTCTGCCTGTACTTTTTTGGTCGCGGCAACGTCGGGTTCATCTTTAAATCCGACCAGCCAGGTAAACAGCGCACCGAGCACAAAGGCGACGGTAATCGACAGCAGGAAACCGAGAAACTGCGGCATGTGGCCTTCTTTGAAGAACACCGGCAGTACGGCGATACCCGGCAGACAGTAGCTCCATGACACGGCGTTAAAGGAACCGGCGATCGCGCCGCCGATACCGCCCGCGACACAGCTGCACAGAAATGGTTTTTTCAGGCGCAGTGCCACACCGTAAATTGCAGGTTCAGTGATACCAAACAGGCCGGTGACGCCAGCGGACAGCGAGATACCTTTCATTTCGCGGCTGCGGGTTTTCAGGTACACGCCAAACATACTGCCGGTCATCGCGAAGACCGCGGAAGCCTGCAGACCGGTAAAGGTGTCATAACCCAGCGTAGCGTAGTTGCCGACGGTGACCGGCGTAATACCCCAGTGAACGCCCAGCGTTACCAGCGGCTGCCAGAATGCACCTACCACGAAACCGGCAATGGTCGGGCTGAGGTGATAAAGGGTGTTATAAACGCCGCCAATCGCGCCACCAATCAGGTTTCCGACCGGGCCAAACACCAGCAGCGTCATCGGTACCATAATCGCGATACAGAACATCGGTGTGAACAGATTGCGGATCACCACTGGCAGCACTTTATTAAAGAAGTGCTCGATATACGACATTGCCCAGACCATCAGAATGATCGGGATAACAGACGCGGTATAGCTCAGGTATTTCACCGGAATGCCGAGGAAATCGAGCGTCGGTGCGGAAACCGGAATACCGACTACATTCTGCAGGATATTCGCCATATCAGGATTGCTGACTGCTTCACGCATCAGCTGTTGCATGGCCGGATCGGCGGAGTTGATCGACGTAATTTTAAATGCCGTCACCATATTCATGTAATCAGGGCTGATCAGCGCGCAGGCCGTAATCACTGCGGTAAACGGATTGACGTTGAATTTTTTGGCTGCGGTAAACGCAATCATCACCGGCAGGAAGGTAAACGCTGTCCAGGACACAAAGTTGAGAATACGGTAGGTGCCGCTGTTCGCGTCCATAATGCCGACGGCAGCGAAGAAGGAGATAATTCCCTGCAAAATACCGCACGCCGCAAGCTGATAAAGAAACGGTGTAAAGATGCTGGAGATAACATCCATTACGCGGCTGACGATGCCCACATTGGGCGCGGAAACCGGTGCGTTTTCGTCAATCTCAATCAGTTTCAGAACCTGTTTATACGCGTCGCTCACGTGGTTGCCGATCACTACCTGCATCTGGCCGCCGGCCTCGATAACTGTAATCACGCCTTTCACGCGTTTTAATTCTTCTTTATCGACGGCGTTATTATCTTTCAGAACAAAGCGTAAGCGGGTGGCGCAATGTGTGATGCTAATCACATTATTATCGCCGCCAATATATTTAACAATATCCTGAGCTGTCTGAGCGTAATCAATAGCCATTATTTATTATTCTCCTGCGGGTATACAGAGGTGAGCTTTTTTGTTTTTTTACTCGTTGGCAGGAGTGTAGCAAAAGAAAGGGTATTGTCACGATATAACAAAAAACAATTCGGGTGATTTGTTACATCTTAAAAACACCCTGTTTTTTCATTGCGCTGAGTCACGTTTTATTAAAGGTAATTTCTTTCCGATGGTTTCAATAATATAAAGTACGGGGATCTGAGTAGTAATATTATATTGCCCTTCGAGCACGATTTGCGGCATGTGGTAGGAAATGTTGAGGTCTGCCATCCGCGCCAGCGTTGAGGTTTCGCTGTTAGTCAGGCTGATGATCTTGCAGTTATGCTGGCTGAACTGCGTGGCAAAACGCAGGACTTCTTCCGTTTCACCGGAGACAGAGAGAATAATGGCGATAGCATCTTTATACATATCGCTGTTGATCGGAAAATAAGGGTCGTCAATAAAAGTGCTGAATTTCCCGACATTCGAGAAAAAGCGTGCGCTGTATTTTCCCAGTGAACCGGATGTTCCCACGCCAACAAATATAATACGCTGGGCATTCGCTATTTGTTTTGCCGCCTCATCTAATAACTCATCGAACTCGCTGTTATTAATACTTTTGAAATAGCTGATGATCTCGCTAATTCCAAATGAAACAGGCGGCTTTTCTTCATGTTCTAAAAACAGTTTAAAACGGATACGAAACTCAGAGTAACCGTCGCAATCCATTTTCTTGCAAAAGCGCAGAACGGTTGTCGTTGAGACGCCCGCCGCATCAGCCAGTTCACGTATGGTCATGTACATGACCTTATCGCCATTTTTGACGATGTAGTTATAGACCGTCAGTTCCAGTTCGTTTAACGCTGAAATGGCTTTGTGTGTGAACATGTGATGCCTGTTTGCAAAGAGCTGATAAAGAAAGAAACGGTGTCAGAGATGTTTTAACATCGTCACTTCACAGTCGACATGGCCGGTATTGCCCATTGCGCCGTCAATGTGTTGAAAACCCAGACGCTCATACAGCGCGATAGCCTGTGTAAGACTGGCGGTGGTTTCCAGATAGCAGCGGGCAAAACCCTGTGAGCGCGCATGTTCAATGGCCTGAAGCGCCAGACGTTTCGCCAGCCCCTGACCGCGCAGGGAAGGCATGAAATACATCTTCTGTAATTCACACAAATCGTGTTCTGCGCCTGAGAGCGGAGCAACACCGCCGCCACCGGCGACCACACCATCCAGTTCCACCACCCAGTAAGCACAACGCGGCTGGCTGTAGCTTTCATACAGATGATCTAAATTCGGATCAGCGACGGTATAGCCTTTATCGGCAGTCAGGCCAAATTCGGCTGATACGTGGCGGATTACGTTAGCGATGGCGGCATTATCTTCGGGACGGATCGGGCGCACCAGCACGCTGACAGGAAAGGTGGTCGTCATGTTGCTCACTTAGTTCCCACAATGAATAATCAAACAGACCGTTTTAATACCATCTTAGGGCGTGCCGATGCAACGCCGCAGGCGTGTCCCGCTGATTTTACTTATCTCAAATGAGAATTTTTTTCATTGGCAGAGGCAATAATTCGTTGCCTGCAAGGTCAGGGGCGTGATTAAATCTTCGGCGTTATATATCGTGCTACGCAACCTTCTTTTTTTAAGGAGGGTGTTTCTCATTCCTTTCAGGACGAAAGATATAAATGTCAGATAATAATCACTACAACGATAACCTGCATCAGGTGCGTTTTCATGGCAAGGGCGGGGAATATTTCGCAATATGGCTGGTTAATGCATTATTAACCATCATTACTCTGGGGATTTATTCTGCCTGGGCGACCGTTCGTCGTCGCCGTTATTTTTTAGGTAATACCGAAATTAACGGAGATCGTTTTGACTATCACGCAAAGCCCATTCAAATATTGAAAGGGCGTCTGCTGGTGATCGGCGGCATTATTGTTTTCTATATTCTGGCGGCGATACTCCCTCAGTTAGCATTGTTGATTGCGCTGGCTTTTCTGGCGTTACTGCCGTGGGTGGTTATCCGCAGCTGGCGCTATAACGCGATCATGACCAGCTTCCGCGGTGTGCGTTTCAACTATCACTGCAAAGTGGGGCGTGCTTACTGGACAATGTATCTGTGCCCGATTTTATTAATGCTGGCGTTGTATATTCCGATTACTGCCGTGGTGTTGATTGCAGTTCAGATGGCCAGTATTAGCGCCATATTAATAAGCGTCGTAATAGTTGTCGTGGCATTGGTTCCGGGCGTTGCGGCGGTTCAGGGTATTATCAGCGCGATGACGCATGACTTGTACATCAATAATCACTTTTTCGGAAATACTGCTTTCCGCGCAGAGCTGAAAAAGTCGACCTTTATTAAGTACAGCTTATTAGCCATCGTATTATTCCTGCCTTTCCTGATTGTGGCGTTCTGGCTGATGGGCTCGTTCTTCACCACGATGTACCAGATGGTTGCGATGGGGGCGATGTCTGATGATATGGCCGGTGCAATGCTGTTAAGTAACTTGTTCAGCTTCCTCATGGCTTTCGTCGTGCTTATCGTCGGTGCATTGGTCGTGGCCAGCTATCAGGTGGTCGCTGTGCGCAATTATGTCTTAAATCAGACGCAAATCGGTGAGCGCGTAAAACTGCGTTCATCCATGAAAACGGCCTCTTATCTGGGACTGCTTTTCACCAATGCGCTGATTGTGGTCTTCTCGCTGGGTCTGGCAACGCCGGTGGCGCATGTTCGTGCGGCGCGATATATGGCGGAGCGCACTGCGGTGGTAGGTGATCTGTCCTTACCTGACATCAACGCTCATCATGACGCGGCCAATACAGCGCTAGCAGAAGAAGTCGCGCAGGCGTTTGACCTCGGCATCGGTATGTAAAACATGATCATCGAAGGCTTTTATCAGCCTGCGGGACGGGCAGCACGTGAGGCTGCCCGCCTTTTTTTGGACGACGATCAGCGTCTGACTCTTGATGCGCCACCTGCAATTCAGGTTTTTTCTCTGCGCGATATCGAGGTTTCTGACGCGCTGGGTTCCATTCCCCTGTTTCTGACTTTTCCCGACGGAAGCCGTTTTGTGCCTGCCGATGACAGTGCGTTCCGGCGCTGGCTGCGGCAGCATCGCAGGCCGGGCTGGATATACCGCATGGAAAGCCATAAACGCGGTGTGCTTCTCACACTGGCAGCGACCTGCGTGCTGGTGGCCTTTTATATCTGGGGCGTGCTGCCGTGGGTAAGCAATGTCATTGCGCAGCGAATACCGACGACGATTGAACAAAATCTCGGGCATCACACGCTGACACTTTTGAGAGCCAGTGATTTCCAGGATTCGACGTTGCCTGAAGAAAAGCAGAAAGCCCTTCAGCAGCTCTTTCAACAGGTGACGCCACCTTCATTACGCCATGACCGTACCCCGGTCAGACTGAAACTGATGAATATTCCGGACGTCGCCAACGCGTTTATGCTGGCGGACGGCACGCTGATCCTCAGCGACAAACTGGTGACATTGAGCCCCGGAGATGATGCCCTGGCGGGTGTTATGCTGCACGAAATGGGTCATCACGCTTACCGGCATCCGATGCGCATTCTGGTGCGTTCTTCGCTGGTATCACTGACGTTGTTGTGGATGACCGGTGATGTCAGCGGTATCGGGGATACGTTATTGCAGACTGCATCACTGGCGAATGAATTGCAGTTTTCGCGCGGGATGGAGCGTGAGGCGGATGACTGGGCGATTGTGGAAATGAAGCGGGAAGGGCGCTCGCTGGAAAAAATGGCTGAGATTTACCGTCGTTTGTCCGCAGAGGCGCAGAATGAAAAAGCGAATGAATATCTCCCTGACTGGCTGAGTACGCACCCTGCTATGACGTCGCGAATAGAACATATCAGGAAGGCTGAGAGAGAATAGGATTTATCAGTAAAAGTGTCTGACGGACTCTGGCAATAGAACCCGTCAGACGTTAACGCTTACTCGTAGGTGACGGTAAAGTTCGCTACGGCGTTAGCAATACCCGTTTTGATGGTATCGGCGGTTTGTATATAGGCGGCGGTCAGTGGAATATTGAATGCCCCCTCTTGCGTGGTCTTGGTGACAAAGGTTTTCTGATCGAAAACGACTACTTTATCATTCATCTTAAGCTGGATGCCTACGCCTTCAGCCCCGCCTTTAGTCAGATCAATAATGCCATTGCCCAGTGTCGAGGCCGCATCGAAACTGATATTCACCGTGGTGTCAGCGTAACATTGCAAAGGGATCTGTACATTCACCGGCTTGAGCGTGGAATTTTTGCCCGTAAAATCTTCTTTCTTCGCAATCCCCATCGGTACAGGGATCGCACTGTTGCCCGTGATTTCGCAGGATGCCTGCTTAACCACGACGGTGCCAATGTTCACGTCAAAGACATTTCTTTCGCCTGTACTGTCCTTCATGCGAACATAAACCAGGTTACCCGATATCGCGTTGCCGGGAACGATATTGCCCGTTTTAACGAAATCAACTTTTACGTTAGTAAGATAAATTGGCGAGGTACCATCCCCTTCAACGGTATTGTAAATAAATCCTCGGAAAACGGACAAACCATCTATTGCGACTCGTATTCCGACCCCCTCGATCCCGCTTTCATACGTCATGCTATCTGATAAGGGTAAATAAGCAGAGGTATTTGCAATATTGGCTTTATTGTATTCACCGGCACAGTTGTTGGCCAGTACAACCTGCTGGTTATAGGTGTAACTTCCGAGTATGGTGCCTACTGGCTGGCTTTGTATGGCCGTAATCTGGCGATCCACGGTCACTTTCCCAAATGTGGAAGGATAGTCGCAACGGCCCAGTGCCATGGCATTATGCACGCCGCAGGTCAATAGCAGCACGGCCAGCAACGATCGCAGACTGTTTTTTGCAGAGACACTTTTCTTCAAAATAGCGATAAAATTCTTCATGTTACTTCCTCATGCCTTAGTGGCATTGCGCCGTAATTTGTTTAATCAGCGCAGACGGGTCACTGGCATTGCTGCCGGCCAGCGTGTAAGCACCTTTACACTGCTCGTTGCTGCCGTTGCCCCATTTCGCCATGATGTTGCCGGTTTCCGGCAGGCCGGTCAGGTACACTTCGCCGTTGTCACTGACAATGCCGGTGACGGTGCTGTCGTTGTCCAGCAGGCTGACGGTGGCACCAAATGGCACCGGTTTACCCATGAACAACATCTGCACCAAAGCACGCTGACCGACGCGGGTTTTGAAGTCTGCACGCACTACCGCGCCGCGGGTTGGGATCACCGTCTGGGTGTTCATGTCCATATCCACGTCGTCAGCAAAGCTTTCGGTTTCCAGCGTCACGCTGTTTTTACGGTATGGCTGGGCATAAGGCACGACCGCATAGCCACGCCAGTCGGTGTGCACGCCGCTGTTGTTTTCGACATCAACATCATCGGCTCCCGGCGCTTTCACCAGCGCAATGGTGTCACCCAGCGGCTGTGACAGCGTGATGCCGTTTTCGTGGATCAGTACGCCGCCCTGAAGGCCGTAGCTCCACTGGCGGGTATCCTGGTCATAGCTGTAACCGAGGCTGCCTTCGCCGGAGCCGCCTTTGTAATCCATGCTGGCATTACCGGACGCGCCGCTGCCCTGATTTTCATATCCCTGCTGTGCGGAATAACTCAGGTTTTTATCATCCAGCAAGGTGCCGCTGATACCGGCCTGCTGAACGGTGGAACCATGACGTTTGGTGCTCATGTTGTAGGTTGCCCAGGTGCCGGATGGCCCCATGAACTTATCGAGCGGCACCGACATGTTGAAGGCAAACACCTGATCCGCCTCGGTCATGCCCGGGTTTTTCGAGTAGTTGTAGTTAAAGCCGTAGGAGATGCCGTAAATGCTGGTGTTGTAACCGAGCTGTAACAGCTTCTCTTTACCGTCGCCGCCCCAGTAATCCTGCTGGCTGCCGCTGACATAAATCGACCCGTAGTCGCCGATTGACTGGTTGACGGATAACTGCATTTTGCTGCGCTGGTTGTGCGAGCGGTTGTAGTTGTCGAAATCGTTATCGGTGTCTTTCTGGTAATCCTGCACGTCACTGAAGGCGTAGTAGCCTTCGGTGGAGTAACGGTAACCGGCGATTTGCAGGTTAGTGTCCGTTGCCTCGAAGTTCTTGGCATACATCGCCCGGTAGGACTGACCTTTTTTGGTGCCCAGCGCATCATCAAACTCGCTGGTGGCCTGGGTGGCATCAAATGACACGGCACCCACGGAACCTAAGTCAAAACCAACGCCGACGTTCGCCGCACGATAGTTTTCGGCATACTGCACGCCACCGTAAACAGTGGTGCGCGCCGTCAGACCGTAAATATTAGAAACCTGAATAAAGTTCGGCGTCTCGGTATCGTCATTACCTGAGCGGTATTTACCCAGCGCCAGGTTGTATTTGAAGCGGCCTTCACGTTGTAAAATCGGCACGGAACTGGTGGCAATGTTGAATTTGGTGGTAGAGCCGTCAGATTCCGTCACCGTCACTTCCATATCGCCGCCGTTACCGGACGGATAGAGATCCGTGATGGCGAAAGGCCCCGGCGAAACGTTGGACTGGTAGATCACATAGCCATTCTGTTTGATAGTGACCTGCGCATTAGACTTGGCAATGCCGCGCACCGTCGGTGCAAACTGACTCATGGAGTCCGGCAGCATCTGGTCGTCGGAGGCCAGTTGCGCACCGGTAAACTGGACGCTGTCAAACACGTCGGCTGGCGTGGAATATTCACCCAGCGTCAGTTGCCCGCCCTGCAGGAAACGCACGTCACGCTGCACGTAGGTATTAATCGACTCAAACTTACTGGTGTTAGTGTCGTCTCCCCCGTGCGAACCTTCGCTTTGCTGATTGCTGTAGGTCGAGTAGTTACGCAGACGCCACGCGCCGAGGTTGGCGCCGCTGCGCAGGTTAACGAAGTTACTCTTTGACTGACCGCTGTCGTCGCGCTGCGTGGTAGAGCCGGAATAGCTGTAATTGAGCATAAAGGCGGCGATACCGTTATCCCAGCGCTTCGGGTCAACCGAGTTGCGCGGGCGCATATTTACACCGATTTGCGGTACGGTAATGTCATAGCGCTTACGGTTTAAATCCAGATTTTCAGTGGCCTGCGGCACATAGGCACTCAGTGGTTTGGTCAGCTGTGCATCAGGTGCAACGGCTTTCAAATCAGGGAATACGTCCAGCTTGACGCCGTACTCTGCCATCTCGGCCGGCGTAATCGCGCCATAGAGTTTACCCGGCGCATCCGGCAGGCTGACGAACTCGACGTTGCGTGAGTCAACCTGCTGGTTATTCAGGTAGATATCCACCTGATAAGTGCCGGGCATCTGCCCGCCCTTTTCAGCGAAATAATCCAGATTGACGTTTTCCATATCGCCGCCATCACCGACAGCCTTAAGCATTTCCGCGTTAAACGTTTCTGCAGAAAAAGCCAACCCGGGAAGAGATAACAATATGAAAAAGGATAAGGGTTTTAATAAAAAAGAGCGGGCAGCAGCGTTACCGTTAAATGCGCTGCTCTTTCTTTTATCACCTTTTATTCTGGTGTTGTCTTTGTCCTGACGATTTTTAATATTGTTATTTTCCATAATAAACAGACATTCCCGATTTTAATTTTTCAACTTAATTAAATTGATGCTTTGGCTTTTTCTGTTAATCCGCCGAAGTCATTAATAGCCTGCCAGACGATGCTGTTTCCCATCGGAGTATTGTCAATTTTTAGCGAGGATTTTGGTGGCACCATATAACCTTCTTTTAACTCTTTGCCATTGATGCTGATTTTAGTCATGTTGACGTAATAAGGCGTCGGGTTACTGGCAGTGATTGCGCTGCCTGAGCGTGTGAAGGTCAGTTGCTGATACGCTTTGGCAATCGCGTCTTTATTGTTCAATGCCGTCGGGCGATAGATCAGTTTGATGCGGGTATTGATAGAGAACTGAAGGGAATTCTTTTCTTTAGATGCAGGAGGAATAGCCAGCGTGTTGATCCAGTAAACAGACTCTTTGTCCTGCGCTAATGACGACGAAGTTTGGGTAATACGCACGGCATTATCCTGACCTGGTTCGATGCGGAACAGAGGCGGAGTGATAATAAAAGGTACCTTCTCACCTGCTTTGTCAGAACTTACCCAGGAGCGAATAAGATAAACATTCGAGTCTTCGGTATTTTTAACAGAGAGTGAAGCCTCTTTCATATTGCCGTTATAAATAACGCGGGTAGCACCGACAGAAAAACCAGCAAATGAAGGTGCAGATAATGCGATCAGCAATAAAGATAAAATTGACTTTTTATAAAATGACATAATTAACCTTAATAGTTGAAGGTAATGATCTCACTGTAATTTTGAGGGAGTTAGATGAAATGGCTGAGGGGTACCTCAGCCATTTTATTAAAAAACACACGTATTACAGAGGGTATTACTCGTAAGACATAGTGAAAGTTACTGGCACATCAATAGTACCTGCAACAGCAGCACTTTCAGTGGTGGTTTTAGTTAAACCAACCAGGTAGTTCAGGGTATTTGTTGCACCAGGAACGATAGCTTGATCACCACCGAATTCTTTTGGTGTAATCACAGTGTTGGTTGCAGCATCGGAAATCACAATACCCACGTAACGTGCAGTTGAGTTACCAACAAATACACTTGGGGTAATGCCAGAAGTTTTGCCATCAAGCTTAATTTTAGCAACAGACAAACCTTCCGGGCAGCCAGCCAGCGTGATGCTGAATGGTTGCTGCAAGCCTGCTGAAGTACTACCAGCAGCCAAAGTATTTAATGATGATGCAGCGTAGCTATCAAAATTCACTGGCACGACAGTGCTGGTTGCAGCAACTGAACAAGAGCTTGCGCTCACTTCACCGGTGAAGTTCAGGGAACCATCATCTGCCTGAGCAGCTGAAACACCCAGACCCAACATAACAACTACAGCAGCACTTAATTTTTTCATATTCATGATCGGTTTAATCCTTTTAACCAAATTCTATTAACTTGGTGTTTAATTTTCAGCAAGCTAATAAATCGGGAAATATTAGTTGTAAGACAGAACAAAAGTAGTTGTTGCGTTGAATGCACCACCGGTAACGTCTGTAGAGGTAGACATTGCTGCTGCTTCCAGATTAATGGTTGCAACGCCGGTTTCAGCATTGATCGGTGCAGCTGCAGAAGCAGAATGCATTGGGATCAGTTCGCCGCCTTTGTTGTAAATCGCAATACCCAGGCCGCTTGCCGTTGAATCGGAAGCCAGTGCCAGCAACTGGTTGTTAGTTGCATCAGATGCACCGTTCGCAGTAAACATTACGCCAGTCTGAGAAATAGGGCATTCAGTCAGGTTCAGGACGATGTCTTTTTTCTCTGAAATTGCGCCAACGTCTGCAAAGCTTTCAGCGGACAGGGTATCAAATGGCACGTCAGTGGTGCTGCTTGCATCAACTGTGCATGAAGTTGCAATAAGAGTACCAGTAACATTCAAAGTACCAGTATCACCAGCGTTTGCGCCCATTGCTGCAACCATACCGGCAGCCAGTACACTCATTTTAAAAAACGAAGTCATTTTCATTACTATTCCTTTATTTTAACAAACACGCCCTTCATAAGAGCGGGTGGTGGATGATAAAGAGATTTTATAAGCCGGTACCCCTTATCGTTGGAGCGCATTATTCCTAGTTGTCGTATGAATCACCATGGCATTCGCTGAATGTACTATTCAGTAAACTTAAAAATGGATATATCTGTATGAATCATGGTGGATTTATATGATATTTTTATTTTTTAAAAAATACGGCGGATTTAAATTTAAGTTAGTTAAAGGTATAGTTCAGTAAAGTGTATTTAATACCGGATATATCCATTTGTTTGTTGTTATTAGTTTTATTCTTAAGAGACTATTAATAATGAATCCCCATCTTTTACTCATCAAATTATAAGAAATTTAAGTACAGGTAAGGAGACCAAAATTGAGTATCTTGACTATGATAGATGGTGAGGATGCGAACTCACGCATTTCACCAGAGATCAGAGGACTGGACAGCATGAAAGAAAACACGCTCACCGATCGTTTTAAGATGGTGAAGAATTTTGATCTCAATCTATTAACCACCTTCGAGGCGGTTTTTATTCATCGCAGCGGGACTAAAGCTGCAGATGCACTGGGCATCACCCCTTCAGCTGTCAGCCAGGCACTGGGGCGTTTACGTATTCATTATAATGATGCGTTGTTTATCAGGGACGGAAAGGCACTGGCACCGACCACCGTCGCGATTGGTATACATGAAGGGCTGGCTGAAGCTTATGACAACATGATCGCCAAGCTGCAGAATATCTCATTTGATTCTCTGCCGACCCGGCTTGTGGTTCACTGCTCGCCGTATATCTCTATGTTTACGATTAACGTAATGCGCAAGGTGCTGGATGAAATTGCACCCGACTGTGAGATAGTGCACAGCACCAGCGGTAATTCTATTGCTGAAACGGAAGATGCGCTTATTTTCCGTAAGGCTGACATCATTTTCGATGCACATCCTCATATCAGCCACTCGCGTGTAAGCCAGCATATTGCCAGTGAAGTACCGGTGATGATTTGCCGGAAATTTCATCCGCGGCTGACCGGTAGTCTGACACGGGAGCAGGCCGCAGAAGAGAGCCATATTTTCGTGGATTCCGAGAGCGCCAGTCTTTTGTCTAACCGGTTGGATGTGAATGCTCTTCTGCAACTTGACAGAAAGTGCCGATTTATCAGCCCTTCACTGCTCTCTATTATTTCGATGGTTGAATCATCCGACATGGTGGGTTTTATCACGGAGCGTTTCTATCAGAAAATGAAAGACTCTTTTGATATTCAGAAGTTGTCGATTGATGTCACATTGCCCTCTCAACCTGTCTACATGATTTATAATAAAGCCGCACTGAATAACCAGTTTTTCTCGACACTGGTGAGAAAGATGTCCGATATATTTTTGCAAGAATTTCAGAATAACGCTCTGCGTTAATCAGTTTGTGTCAGGAATAAAAAATGCCAGTCAGGTTTCCCTGACTGGCATTTGTGTATATAAGGTTTAACGCTTATATCAGACTGAGATTACAGCGCCGCGATCGTGGCTTTCTGTTCTGCCAGTTTCACTTTTGCATCACCGCAGGCAGCAAGACGTTCGCGCTCTTTGGCGACTACGGCTTCAGGCGCACGTGCCACAAAACCTTCGTTAGACAGCTTGCCTTCGATGGACGCAATCTCACCATCCAGTTTCGCCATCTCTTTGTCCAGACGCGCCAGCTCGGCATCTTTATCAATCAGACCGGCCATTGGGATCAGCAGCTCTGCGCCTTCCACCAGCTTGGTGACAGACACCGGGCCTTTGTCGCCAGCAGGCAGAATGGTGATGGATTCCAGACGCGCCAGAGACTTAATGAAGCTCAGGTTCTGTTCCACACGACGCTGTGCATCGGCACTTGCGCCACGTAACAGCAGTTCCAGCGGCTTGGCCGGAGACAGGTTCATCTCGGCACGCACGTTACGGATAGCGATGATCGCCTGCTTGATCCACTCGAGATCGGCCAGCGCCAGTTCGTCCGCTTTCGCTGCATCAAACTCAGGGAAAGGTTGCAGCATAATCGTTTCTGCCGTGATGCCTTTCAGTGATTTGACACGCTGCCAGATGGTTTCGGTGATGAACGGGATGATCGGATGCGCAAGACGCAGCAGACCTTCCAGCACTTCTACCAGCGTATGGCGGGTGCCGCGCAGTTGCGCTTCGTTGCCACCGTTCATGACCGGCTTGGTCAGCTCCAGATACCAGTCGCAGAACTGGTTCCAGGTGAATTCATACAGAATGCTGGCAGCCAGATCGAAGCGGTAGTTATCCATCGCTTCACGGTACGATTTCACCGTGCGGTTATATTCCGCGAGGATCCAGCGGTCAGCCAGTGACAGCTCAAGTTCGCCGCCGTTCAGGCCACAATCCTGATCTTCCGTGTTCATCAGCACGAAGCGGCTGGCGTTCCACAGCTTGTTACAGAAGTTGCGGTAGCCTTCAAGGCGCTTCATGTCCCAGTTGATGTCACGACCGGTAGACGCCAGCGCGGCCAGCGTGAAGCGCAGGGCATCGGTGCCGTGTGGTTCGATGCCGTTCGGGAATTGCTTCTCGGTGCGCTTGCGGATTTTCTCTGCCAGCTGCGGCTGCATCATGTTGCCGGTACGTTTTTCCAGCAGGTCTTCCAGCGAGATACCGTCGATCATATCCAGTGGATCGATAACGTTGCCTTTGGACTTGGACATTTTCTGCCCTTCGTCGTCGCGGATAAGACCGGTCATGTAGACGGTGTTAAACGGAACCTGTGGCTTGCCGTTTTCGTCTTTCACAAAGTGCATGGTCATCATGATCATGCGCGCGATCCAGAAGAAGATGATATCGAAGCCGCTGACGACCACGCTTGAAGGGTGGAATGCTTTCAGGTCAGGCGTTTGTTCCGGCCAGCCCAGCGTGGAGAATGTCCACAGACCGGAAGAGAACCAGGTGTCGAGCACGTCTTCATCCTGAGTCAGCACAACGTCTGCGCCCAGATTGTTTTCGCTGCGCACTTCCGCTTCGTCACGGCCAACAAACACGTTGCCTTCGGCGTCATACCACGCAGGAATGCGGTGTCCCCACCACAGCTGACGGGAAATACACCAGTCCTGAATGTCGCGCATCCAGCTGAAATACATGTTTTCGTACTGTTTAGGCACGAACTGGATTTCACCTTGCTCAACGGCTTCTACCGCCACTTTTGCCAGCGGCGCAGTACGCACGTACCACTGGTCAGTCAGCATTGGCTCAATCACCACGCCGCCACGGTCGCCGTAAGGTACGGTCAGATCGTGAGGTTTGATTTCTTCCAGCAGGCCGGCTTCGTCAAACGCAGCGACCACGGCTTTACGCGCAGCAAAGCGCTCCAGGCCACGGAACTGCTCAGGAATATCGTTGGCACATGCATCGCTTTCTTCGCCATTAGTATCAAATACTTCAGCGGTCTGGCGGATATCGCCATCGAAAGTCAGGATGTTGATCATCGGCAGGCCGTGACGTTTACCGACTTCATAGTCGTTAAAGTCATGCGCAGGGGTGATCTTCACGCAGCCGGTGCCTTTTTCCATGTCGGCGTGTTCATCGCCAACAATCGGAATACGACGTCCCACCAGCGGCAGAATGATTTCTTTGCCGATCAGATCTTTATAACGCGGGTCTTCCGGGTTAACCGCCACGCCGGTATCACCGAGCACGGTTTCCGGACGGGTAGTGGCGACTACCAGATAATCTTTGCCTTCAGCGGTTTTCGCGCCGTCAGCCAGCGGATAACGCAGGTGCCACATGGAACCTTTGGATTCGCGGTTTTCGACTTCCAGATCAGAGATAGCGGTACGCAGTTTCGGATCCCAGTTCACCAGGCGTTTGCCGCGGTAAATCAGATCTTCTTTGTACAGACGTACAAACACTTCGCGCACGGCGTTGGACAAGCCTTCATCCATGGTGAAGCGCTCGCGCTCCCAGTCCACGGAATCGCCCAGACGGCGCATCTGACGGGTGATCGTGCCGCCGGATTCTGCTTTCCAGTCCCAGATTTTGTCGATGAACGCTTCACGGCCATAGTCGTGACGGGTTTTGCCTTCTTCAGCCGCGATTTTACGCTCAACCACCATCTGCGTTGCGATACCCGCATGGTCGGTACCCGCCTGCCACAGCGTATTTTTACCCTGCATGCGCTGATAGCGGATCATGGCGTCCATGATGGTTTGCTGGAAAGCATGACCCATGTGCAAGCTGCCGGTAACGTTCGGCGGCGGGATCATGATGGCAAAGCTTTCTTTACTGGTATCACCATGCGGCTTGAAATAGCCCTGTTGTTCCCAGTGCTCGTAAAGCGGCTGCTCGATGTCTTGCGGGTTATATGTCTTATCCATTTCGCTTCGTATTTTCGTCGGTCGATGTGGTGACTGAGGGCGGCGTGGCCGTCGTCAAAGAGAAACCCACGCTGCGATAGGCTTTGTAGCGTTCGCGCGCAAGCTGTTTAAGGGAATCTTCGTAAGGAACGAAGTCTACCACTTCATGGAAAGCAGTAGCAAAATCTGCAAATTCGGGCATCAGGCTGATCAGCAGGTCGCGCGGCGCATTGCCGCGTTTGCCCGGCCAGCATAACTCGACCGGCGCACCAAAGCGCGGGCCTTCTCCGGCCAGATTGTGCGGGACAAAGTGGCTGGGATCGCGCTGCCAGAGCGCTTCATCCAGACGCTCGGCCTGTTTCTGATCTTCACAGGCCAGCAGAACACGTTTGCCCATCCGGTAACGTTCAGCGGCGACCAGACAGGCCAGCGCTTCGTGTGAGCTAAGCTCGCCACTGGCGTCGGGCGCATCGAGAAGAAAGAAGGTTGCCTGTTTCATGATGAGTTCACTGTGCTGCTGAGAAAAAAACAGGGGCGCAACTGGTGCGCCCGCCTGTAAGAGGCCTGGCGAACCAGACCCTGATACCGAAGATTATAACTTATTTAGCCGGGGAATCACTCATCGCCATCAAGCCCTGCGCGGTTCAGCAGGAACTGTGACAGCAGCGCAACCGGACGACCGGTCGCCCCTTTATTTTTACCTGAACGCCATGCGGTACCGGCGATATCCAGATGTGCCCAGCTGTATTTACGGGTAAAGCGCGACAGGAAGCAACCGGCGGTGATAGCACCACCCGGACGGCCACCGATGTTCGCCATATCCGCAAAATTCGAATCCAGCTGGTCCTGATATTCATCAGCCAGCGGCAGACGCCATGCGCGGTCGCCCGCCTGTTCGGACGCGCCGATCAGTTCGTGCGCCAGCGGATTGTGATTCGACAGCAAACCGGTGATGTGATGGCCAAGGGCAATCACGCAGGCGCCGGTCAGCGTGGCAACGTCAATCACCAGCTCAGGATCGAAACGTTCAACGTAGGTCAGCGCATCGCACAGTACCAGACGGCCTTCGGCGTCGGTATTGAGCACTTCCACCGTCTGGCCTGACATGGTAGTCAGGATATCGCCCGGACGGAACGCCTGACCGCCAGGCATGTTTTCACAGCCTGCCAGCACGCCAATCACGTTCAGCGGCAGATTCAGTTCAGCCACCACACGCATCGCACCGTAAACGGCCGCAGCACCACACATGTCGTACTTCATTTCATCCATATCAGCCGCTGGCTTAATGGAAATACCGCCGGAATCGAAGGTCAGACCTTTACCGACGAGCACGATAGGCTTAGCGTCCGGATTAGGATTTCCTTTATATTCCATCACCGACATCAGTGATTCGTTCTTAGAACCCTGACCTACCGCCAGATACGCATTCATCCCCAGCTCTTTCATCTGCTGCTCGCCGATTACGCGGGTAGTGATGTTGGTGCTGAACGCATCTGCCAGCTGACGGGCCTGTGACGCCAGATAAGCGGCGTTACAGATGTTCGGTGGCATATTGCCGAGATCTTTCGCCGCTTTGATACCGGCTGAAACCGCCAGACCGTGCTGAATGGCGCGCTCACCGCTGGTCAGTTCACGGCGGGTTGGCACGTTGAAGACCATTTTACGCAGCGGACGGCGCGGTTCGGTTTTATTGCTTTTCAGCTGATCGAAGGTATAAAGCGATTCTTTCGAGGTTTCGACGGCCTGACGTACTTTCCAGTAAGTATTACGTCCTTTCACGTGCAGCTCGGTGAGGAAGCAAACGGCTTCCATCGAACCGGTGTCGTTGAGGGTGTTGATAGTTTTCTGGATCACCTGTTTGTACTGGCGCTCATCCAGCTCGCGCTCTTTGCCGCAACCAATCAGCAAAATGCGTTCTGAAAGAATATTCGGTACATGATGCAGCAAGAGGGTCTGGCCCACTTTGCCTTCAAGTTCGCCACGGCGGAGCAGGGCGCTGATGTAGCCATCACTGATTTTATCGAGTTGTTCGGCAATCGGTGACAGGCGGCGCGGTTCGAAAACGCCGACTACAATACAGGCACTGCGTTGTTTTTCCGGGCTACCGCTTTTTACGCTGAACTCCATGCACTCTCCTGAATCTTAAAGACAAGGGCGGGAGGTACGGCTAGAATGAGTCGCCGGAGACACTCTCCCGTCATTGTGTTAACGACCTGTGTTAACCTAAACGGCGTTAGTTTTTATTTTGGCGGCTATAAGCAAGTTCCTATAGGACACCCCAATTCTCGGTGTTGTAATACTATTTTAGCTGCGAAGGTTGCCATATGATGAGAATAAATGACGGATTAGCGATGAAACTAGCGATTTTCCTTCAAAAAGACAAGTTTTCACAGGCGTATTAAGCGTGATCATCATTAGATATCTGGTTAGGGAAACCTTCAAGAGCCAATTTGCCATTCTGTTCATTTTGCTTCTTATCTTCTTCTGTCAGAAGCTGGTAAGAGTGCTCGGAGCAGCGGTTGATGGCGATATCCCAACAAATTTAGTCCTCTCTCTTCTGGGCCTTGGCGTTCCGGAAATGGCGCAGCTTATTCTGCCGCTCAGCCTGTTCCTTGGCCTGCTGATGACGCTCGGTAAACTTTATACCGACAGTGAAATCACGGTCATGCATGCCTGTGGTCTCGGAAAACGCTCACTGGTCATCGCTGCAATGGTTCTGGCGCTATTTACGTCAATCTTTGCTGGCGCGAACGCTATCTGGTTGAGTCCGTGGTCGTCCAAACATCAGGACGAAGTGCTGGCGGAGGCGAAAGCCAACCCAAGCATGGCCGCGATGGTCGAAGGCCAGTTCCAGCAGGCACAAAACGGCAATGCGGTTCTGTTCGTCGGCAGCGTGAAAGGCAAAGAATTCCATAACGTGTTCCTGGCTCAGCTACGTCCGAACGGCAATCAGCGTCCTTCTGTCGTTGTGGCAGATAAAGGGCACATGCTGCAGCGTGCTGACGGCTCACAACAAGTGATGCTGGACAAAGGCACGCGTTATGAAGGCACCGCATTGTTGCGTGATTTCCGTGTCACGGACTTCACCGATTATCTGGCGGTTATCGGCCATCAGACCGTGCAGCTTGACCCGAATCAGTCTGATCAGATGTCCATGACGCAACTCTGGAACTCTAACGAACCGGAAGCCAGCGCAGAGCTGAACTGGCGTTTAACGCTGATCGTATCCGTGTTTATTATGGCGTTGCTGGTGGTTCCGCTCAGCGTGGTTAACCCGCGTCAGGGCCGCGTTCTCAGCATGCTGCCGGCTATCCTGCTGTATCTGATTTTCTTCCTGCTGCAAACCTCGCTGCGCTCTAACGGCGCGAAAGGCAAGCTGGATCCGTTCCTCTGGATGTGGGGAACGAACCTGCTCTACTTTGCACTGGCATTGGTGCTTAATGCGTGGGATACCTTGCCGGTTCGCAAGATCCGGGCGCGTCTGAGAGGAGTTGCCTGATGTTTGGCGTATTAGACCGTTACATTGGTCGCACTATTTTCAACACCATCATGATGACGTTGTTCATGCTGGTGTCACTCTCCGGCATCATCAAATTTGTCGATCAGCTGCGTAAAGTCGGGCAGGGCGGATATTCTGCCGCCGGTGCCGGGTTATACACCTTGCTTAGCGTGCCAAAAGATATCGAGATTTTCTTCCCGATGGCGGCGCTGCTGGGCGCATTGCTTGGCCTCGGTACACTGGCAACACGCAGTGAACTGGTGGTTATGCAAGCCTCCGGTTTCACCCGTATGCAGATTGCTGCTTCCGTAATGAAAACGGCGATCCCGCTGGTGCTACTGACCATGGCGATTGGTGAATGGGTTGCGCCGCAGGGCGAACAAATGGCCCGTAACTACCGTGCGCAGCAGATGTACGGCGGTTCATTACTTTCCACGCAAAACGGTTTGTGGGCGAAAGACGGGCACGACTTTATCTATATTGAACGTGTGGCAGGTGAGAAAGAGCTGACAGGCGTCAACATCTATCATTTCAATGATCAGAACAAATTGCAGTCAGTCCGTTATGCCTCTTCGGCAACGTTTGACGGCGGTGAGTGGAAACTCTCTCAGGTAGATGAATCTGACCTGACGGACAACCTGCAGATCACCGGTTCTCAGACCCTGACCGGTGTCTGGAAAACTAACCTGACGCCGGACAAGCTGGGCGTGGTGGCGCTCGACCCTGATGCATTGTCGATCAGCGGCCTGCACAACTATGTGAAATATCTCAAGCAGAGCGGGCAGGAAGCAAAACGTTATCAGCTGAATATGTGGAGCAAAATCTTCTCACCACTGTCTGTTGCGGTGATGATGCTGATGGCGCTGTCGTTCATCTTCGGACCTCTGCGCAGCGTGCCGATGGGCGTGCGTGTGGTGACCGGGATTTGCTTCGGTTTCCTGTTCTACGTACTTGACCAGATCTTCGGCCCGTTAAGCCTGGTTTACAACATTCCGCCGATACTGGGCGCACTGTTACCAAGCGGACTGTTCTTCGTCATCAGCATGTTCTTACTGCTGAAAAAACGATAACTCCGCAGTGCAGATAAACAAAAAGCAGGCTTCATAAGCCTGCTTTTTTTACGTCTGAAGATTGTCTGCCGGAGCGTCAGATCTCGTTATTACGCACCAGATCGGCGACCAGATCGTTCACGCCATCACTCATGTTCTTAAACTTGGTCAGTTCGCTGCGGGTAACCACCACGAACACGCCAACACCGCGCTGCGGCACCATCGCGACATACGTGATAAAGCCGCCGCCACCGCCGGTTTTCTGAATGATGCGCGGCAGCAACGGCGTTGGCGCCATGGTTACCCAGCCCATTCCCAGCGAGTCCGCCATGCCCGGCACATCCATCCCTTTGAGCGACACCAGATCTGATCGTTTGTAATACATCTTCTGCGCCATATCGGCGGTTGTGGTGCGTTGTCCGAGGAACTGACGCATCCAGCGGCCCATATCGGCAGGCGTTGAATAAAGACCGCCACTGCCCGCTGCTGCAATCGTATTGATGCAGGGACTCGGACGCAGGCCTTCCATCAGGCGCGAACACTGGCTGGCGTTTGGCGTCAGCGTGGTATCGATCATGCCCAGCGGCTTAGTGATTTGATCGCGCAGCAGTTGTGTATAAGGCTGATTAGCGGCTTTTGACAGCGCATCGGAAAGCAGGTCAAACGCCAGATTGGAGTAAGACGCGCGGGCGCCCGGTGGCACAGTGAGTTTTGCGACGCTCAGCCAGGTCCAGCGATCGCTTTTCGTCGGCCAGGTAAAGACGGCACGATGCGCCGCACCGCCCGGCTGCTCACGCGGCAGGCCACTGGTGTGCGTAGCCAGATTCAGCAGCGTAATCGGATTTGTGCCGCTGTAAGCCGGCACGCGCGCACCGGCCGGAGCATATTTACGCAGCGGGTCATTAATGCTGACTTTTCCCTGCTGCGCCATTTTCACCAGCACTTCGCTGGTAATGAGCTTAGTCAGCGAGGCGATACGCACCACGGAGTCTTCACGCGGACGTAAATCGGAGCCCGGTTTTGTTTCCCCGAAGCTGCGGAAAACCTGCTGATTATTATCAACGACCACCAGCGCCATTCCCATTGCGCCACTGCCGTAAAAGATGTGTTCTGCATGGTCATCCACGACCTGCGACGCCAGACGCGCAGTAGTCTGCGCGTGGCTCCATAAAGGCGTACTGGCGAAGGCCAGCGCGAGGAGCGAAAGTGAGAGTTTTTTCAACAAGCTGGTATCCATCAACAGGGCAAGATCTATTCGTGATTTGTATACTAATGCGAAGTTTGAAAAACGGCACCGGAAAAACGCGGGCAAAACGAAGATTTTTGTCAGTAAATCCTCACTGCGTTGCGGTGTATGACTGTTTTTTCAACACTTAAACCGAACAACACGGGATAACTATTGCGTGACCCGCTGGGCTGGGTATAATGCCCACGTTTTCCGCATACTACTTTCAGTGCCGAAGTGGCGAAATCGGTAGACGCAGTTGATTCAAAATCAACCGCCGCAAGGTGTGCCGGTTCGAGTCCGGCCTTCGGCACCATTAGTATGTAAATAGACCTCAACTGAGGTCTTTTTTTATGCCTAAAATCCATCATTTACCTGCCTTTCTCGCTATATTAACTCTCTCAAGGTCAACCGACTTCAACGTACATCTACCCACACATGTTGGTACAGATGATGGTATTTCCGGTTCGATAATGCTTGTACCAACAGGGAGGGGATAAGCATGGCTCTAACAGATATCAAAGTCAGAACAGCCAAACCAACGGATAAGCAATATAAGCTGACGGAAGGCAACGACTTTTATCGAGGTCATGATGCAGTACCTCTAATAAAGAACACTCAGCATAAGCGTGTCAGGACTTACGCTGAGGGAAGCACGTCCATTACATTACATCACTTCACCAACAACATCACTATCACTCAAGAAATCATCCGTTTGTGCAAAAATAAACTGCTTTAAAAATTGATCAATGCGTATATTCAACTTAAATGGAGGTATGGTTACGCCGTCTTGTTTTTCAAAATAGATCTTAGCTTTTGCCTTATCTACCGAATCTTTTAATGCGTCGAAGCGACCAAACTCGTTGAGATTCTTATCATTAACACTATCAGCCATTAATGCGATGAGTAGTCCTTTATCTAAACCAAGAGCATTAACAACTGTGTTTAATTGGGCATTTTCAGCGTTATCTTTGTAGGTGTTGATGTAGTCTCTAAAAGTATAGCCTTCAAGTAGTTGCGCATCGCCGCGCTGCAAGTCGTGCAAGAAGAGTTTGGCGTACTTTTGCTCAATTTGGGTGAGCGTTGCAAACGACTTGTGCAGCTCATTTAATGTGGATTCAATACTCTCTGGGTCTTGATGTTTGTTCAACTCTTTTAAAAATTTATCAAAGCGGCTGTTCATATAGTCGGCATCGATTTTGCCGGTATCTATTTCAGTTAAATAACCACTGATATCAAAAGGCACATCGCCGCCACCAGCACCGTCGTGATCACCTTTGCCTACCAACTCTTTATAGCGGAGGGCAAGGCTCAGGTAAGTTTGTTCGTCTATGGTCAGCGTTATCTCATGTTCTACATCATTTTCAGTAAAAGAATAGACCGACTGTTCCCAGTGCAAACCTTGTACTTTAGCCGCTTCCTGATGCTGGCTAAAGGTGTTAAACAACTTGGCAAATTGGGCACAGGTTTCTATATCGTCTGGCAGTTTTTCAAAGTTCTCAATACCGGCGCTAACAAATAGCTCGGTAATGTCAGCCACTGATTCATTCATGGCTTTTAAATTGCTTTCTAACTTATCAACAAACAAGCCGATAGGCTTATCGCCGGAGTAAAGTTTTACCGCGGCATTAATGTGCTGCTCCATGGTATGTGGATAGCGATAATAACGAATGATGCCGTGGGGTTTGTCGGGGCCAAATAAGCGATTGGTGCGAGAGAAGGCTTGAATAATATTCTGATACTTAATTACCTTATCTAAATACAAGGTATTAAGCCATTTCGAGTCAAAACCAGTGAGCATTTGATCTACAACAATCAGTAAATCCAATTGCTTCGAAGGCTCGGTATGAATACGCTCGTAAGGCTTTTTATGGGCAAGCCGCTTGGCTACATCTTTTTTAAAACCTGCATGGTGCGCAAAATCATAATCCTGACCGTAACGCGCGTTGTAGTCGGCCATAATTTCGTCTAAGCCATCCCCTTTAAAAGTGGGGCCACGGTCACCACTGTCGTCGTTATCAATATTAGGATCAAATAAGGCTGTGATTTTCAGCTCAGGTTTAGCCGCTTTTAAAAGCCGGTAATAGTCAATGGCTTCAGCGATACTATTCGTGGCTAAAATGGCGTGAAACTTATTGCCTTGGCTGAGAACATCCCATTTATCTAAGATGTCACTGACGACGTTTTCCTGGTGGGTGACAGTTGAATATTGGCTTTTAGGTACATAGTCTTCAATACCTTTGTGATATTTTCCTGTGGCATCTTTATAACCAGCCATAGGTACATCGTTTATGTAGTGATTAAACTTTTTCTTTTTAGCTGGATCCGCCATCGCATCAGCAACCGACCCAGCCTTGGCTTGTTCTAATGCAACTTCTTTCCTTAAATCACTATCTTTAAAGGTAGGCACTTTATAAGGATCAAAGCCCAAAACGTTACCATCACGTATACCATCCGCTATGCTATAGCGATGCAGCTCGTTACCAAAAACATCAGCAGTAGTATTGCTATTGATTTTATTTTCATCATGAATCGGCGTGCCGGTAAACCCAAAAAATAGTGCCTTAGGGAATGTTTTTTTAATGCTTACTAACATACCTAGTTTATTTTCTTTACCACCACTCATCGTCGAACGGTGCGCTTCATCAATAATAAATACCAAGCGCTTAGCTCGGATTTTTTCTATGTCTGCAGAATTTGTTGCGGCCCCCTCATCATCAACTTCTTCAAAAATATTACTCATTTTTTGAATGGAGCTAACAATTAAAGTATCGGCGGGGGCGGTGCTTTTTAATGTGGTAATCAGTACATGAGTATTTTCGGTGGCTTGAACGTCTTCGCCATCGCTAGCAAAATTGCGATATTCAGTCAGCGACTGGGTACCCAGCTCAATCCTGTCCATTAAAAAAATCACTTTATCGGCATCTTTGGATTGTGCAATCAACTGCGCCGATTTAAAGCTGGTCATG